>CAYRFQ010000001.1:0-325462 GCA_964423615.1 uncultured Alcaligenaceae bacterium
GGCATCGTCAGTGTAAAGCAGTTGCTTCGCCATGATTCGTTTGGTCTCCTTGTATTCGTTGGAAGCACGACAGGAGTGGCCTCACGTCGTGCCTATTTTGGTCTCAACTGTTTTGAGGCTTTAGTTTATCGCTCGACTTTGGCGAGGACGTCACTTTCCCGCATGATCTTCAGATCACGATCTTCGTGCTTGACTTCACTTCCGGCGTACCGACCGAAGACGACTTCGTCGCCGATGGCCACACACATCGGAGCACGCTCGCCGTTGTCGAGAAGTTTTCCTGGACCGACGGCCAGGACAGTCCCACGTTGTGGTTTTTCTTTGGCGGTGTCAGGAAGGATGATTCCTCCCTCCGTTTTCTCTTCCGCTTCGAGCGCTTCGACAACGATACGATCATCGAGGGGAGTGATGTTGATTTCGGATTTAGCCATGATTCATTCTCCAGCATAGTTCCTTGGTTTTAGAAATTGTTTCCTTGAGTACTCGGTCTTTTCTGGTGACCGAGTTTGGTGGTTTTGATGGGGACAGGCTTACATCATGCCCATGCCACCCATGCCACCCATGCCGCCCATGCCACCCATGCCGCCCATGCCCATGCCACCCATGCCGCCCATGCCGCCATGGTGGTGGTCGTCGTGGTCGTCTTCACGTTCTTCGGGAATGTCGGCAACCATGGATTCTGTCGTCAACAACAAACTAGCCACGCTCGCACCGTTTTGCAGGGCACTCCGTGTGACCTTAAGGGGATCGATGATGCCGGCGTCACGCAGGTTCTCGTAGACGCCTGTCAAAGCGTTGTAGCCGTAGTCTTTGGATTTCTCACGACGGATGTTATTGACAACCACGGTGCCATCGACGCCAGCGTTCTCGGCAATCATGCGGCAAGGCATCTCCAGAACGTTTTGGAGAACACGAGCACCGAAAGTTTCGTCAACGTTGGCGCCTTCGAATTTGTCGAGTGCCTTGCGACATTGGAGCAGGGCAACTCCACCGCCGGGAACGGTCCCTTCTTCGATGGCAGCACGAGTTGCGGCCAAGGAGTCTTCGTAGAGAGCTTTTCGTTCTTTCATCTCCGTTTCGGTTGCGGCGCCTACTTTGATTTGGGCAACGCCACCAGCCAACTTGGCCAGTCGCTCTTGGAGTTTTTCCTTGTCGTACTCGCTGTCGGTGACATCGATCTCTTGGCGAATTTGAGTGCAACGCCCTTCGATGTCCTTCTTGTCACCTGCACCTTCGGTGACTGTTGTGTTGTCCGAATCAACGATGATTTTCTTGGCCTTCCCGAGGTCTTCGAGTTTGACGTTCTCGATTTTGTAGCCAAGGTCTTTGAAATAAACTTTCGCGCCGGTCAGCGTGGCGATGTCTTCGAGCATGGCCTTGCGGCGATCGCCATATCCAGGAGCCTTGACCGCGCACACCTTCAAGCCCATTTTGATCTTGTTGACGACGAGCGTCGCGAGGGCTTCGCCTTCGATGTCTTCGGCAATGATCAACAACGAGAGCTTCTTGTTGTAGACCATTTCCAGGAGCGGAATGAGCGCCTTGGCCGAAGTGATTTTTTCTTCGTGGATGAAGATGTAGCAATCTTCGAGTTCGCAGGTGACGGTGTCCTGGTTCGTTGAGAAGTGCGGGGAGAGGAAGCCGCGGTCGAATTGCATACCCTGGACGACGTCGACTTCGGTTGCTGCGGTGCGTCCTTCGTCGACGGTGATGACGCCGTCGGCACCAACAAGTTTCATGGCCTCGGCGAGTTTCTGGCCGATCTCGGGGTTATTGTTTGCCGCGATCGTAGCGACTTCTGTGAGGGCCTTTTCGTCCTTCGGGTCCACGGTCTTTTTCAGCTTTGTGAGGGCTTCGATGACTTTCTCGACGGCTTTCTGAATTCCGCGAGTCAAGGCCATCGGGTCGTGGCCCGAAGCGATTGCCTTGAGACCTTCGCGGAAGAGGGCTTCGGCGATGACGGTTGCTGTCGTTGTTCCGTCTCCGGCGACGTCACTCGTCTTGCTTGCGGCTTCCTTGACGAGTTGTGCTCCCATGTTCTCGTATGGGTCTTCGAGTTCGATGTCCTCGGCGACGGTTACCCCGTCCTTCGTCACGTTCGGACTCCCCCAACCCTTATCCAACACGGCGTTCCGGCCACGCGGCCCCAACGTCGAACGAACGGCACGGGCCAACTTGCTCACACCGGCGAGCAACTTTTGTCTGGCTTCATCGCTGTAGGTCAGCTGCTTTGCTGGCATCTACACATCTCCTTTGTTTGCGGATCATTACCGAGCCTGATTTCCCGGATTGCTCAACAGGAGCAATGGCTCACCAACAATTCCAGTTTTTAACTTCTTGAACGTTGTTTGTACCGACCCTAGGATCGTCGCACCACTGGTCGTGAATAAACACTCTCAGAAGCAACGCCTGTGCCAGAACGGCAGGTCGTCCACAACTTGTTGAAGTAACTGAGTTTAGGTGTAATGAGGGGCCGAGGACCAAGGCCCAAATTGCTGCCAAACTGGCAGAGTAGACGATTTGGTCTGTCAAAAATGTCAAACTGACAGGAGCAGAAAAACCGTGCGAGGTTTCTGTACAAGGTTCGACTTGCGAGTTTGCCCCATTTTCGAGGTGCGAAATACTCCACAAACTGACTTCACGGCAGGATGAAGTTGCGGAAAATTGTGGGCTCAACGGCATTCCATAAGAACACTCAGCTCGAAACGACCCGCTATTTTATCTCGGGAATCAGACCAGCCCCGTGTAACCCGTCCAACACAAACTGGACGGAAATTCCGGCCAGCACGACGCCGAGGACACGGCTGAAGACGTGAATGCCAGTTCGGCCGAGCCAACGAACGAGCGGCTCGGCCACTAACAGGCTGAGCAACGTTGTCAGCCCTGTTATGCCGATCGCGAGATAGACTACCACTATGTATCCCAACCCCTGATCGTCTGCTTTGGCCATTAAAGTGGTAACTGTCGACAACCCCGCAGGACCGGCGAGCATCGGAATGGCCAGCGGCGTCACGGAAACGTCCTGGCTTCCCACGGCTTCGTCCATGTCACTCTCGGATTCTTGAGTCGAGCGTTGGGCACGAATCATGTCGAGGGCGACCAGGAACAGAATTAACCCACCAGCGATTTGGAACGCGGGGAGTGTCAATCCGAGGACACGGAATAGGGAGTTACCGATTCCGGCGAAGACAGCCAGAGTTACGGTCGTGATGAGGCTCGCGCGGATGCCCGTGGCCCTTCGCTGCCTGGCCGAGTAACCTTGCGTCAACACAAGAAACGCCGGAAGTACGCCGAGCGGATCGACAATGAAAAGCGTCGACGTTAAGGCCGTCCAGAAGAAGTTCAACATGCCAGGGTTCCCTCGATACGATTTGTCGCTACCGGTGACCTATTGATAACCGCAACTGGGCCACCGAGGTCAAGTAATAAATGGAACCAACGAAGGAATCGCTTTGTGGTCCAGAAGTACCTCAAGACGTGCACGGAGATGAGAACTGAGCCAGAAAGGAAAAAATCGAGTTTCGCGGGACGCGTCTACGTTCAAGTTGGGTGACGCAAAACCTGGTGCCTTTTTCGAGGAGATTTTATCGTGAAGAGTTCTCTCTTGTCTACCGTGGCCTTAGTCGCTTTCGCAATGGTTTTCGGAGTTGATGTTAAAGCTCAAGGAGCCGACCGTATTCCGTGTGTAGTGTTGTGGCCGGTGCGTGACAGTAAGACTTGTTGTCCTTCGGCCTATTGTCCTCGCAAAAGCCGAAATAATTTGAGCGTCAAGCACAACGGCGGAACGATCTTGTTTTGCTGTCCAAAGTGCAAAGGCCAATACGCGAAGTCTCCGAAGAAATTCGAGACGAATGCCAATTTTCAGCTCGTCTTGACGAAACAAGCGAAGCAGATCAAATGCCCGATGAGTGGAAATGATTGTGACAAGTCGGTGTCACTGAAGATCGCCAACGTAACAGTCTTCTTTTCGTGCACAAACTGTCGAGCCAAAGTTGCGGCTTTGAAAGGCAATGCACAGATCGAAGCCGTGTTCGGTCCTACGACTTTCACGAAGGCATTTCGAGTCGAACCGCTGGCCAACTGAGTTGCAATCGGTGGAAATACTTGACCATCTGTGTTTGTGGCAGCGACATCGATGTTGCCGTCAGGAAACCCCCGCGTATTTCGCGATGACCGCTTTGGCGCTGCGTAATCCATCGACCGCAGCGCTCACAATTCCACCGGCATACCCCGCTCCTTCGCCGACTGGGTAAATGCCGTCGATGCCGGGAGTCTCGCGGCTCATCTCGTCCCGAACGATCCGCACAGGCGAACTACCTCGGGCTTCGGGACCGACGAGGGTCGCTTCGGCAAGGTAACGACCCTTCCAACGCCGATTCATGATTGGCAAACCGTGGTGTAATGTGTCGATCACGACTTGCGGCAACAACTCGTGCAAATCGTAAGAAAGTACACCTCGTGGGTAACTACTCGGGATACGACCAGTGCTCTTTTTTCGGTCCAGAAAATCGGTAGCGTACTGAATCGGACACAGGGAATCGCGCTGCCCTACTTCGTAAGCCTTCTTTTCATAAATTTGTTGCAAGCGAACTCCTGCCAGTACGTCGGTTCCAGCGAAATGCTCGACCGGGATCGTGACCACGAGCCCACTATTCGCATAGGGGGAATTTCGCTTCGAAAGACTCATTCCGTTGGTGCAGAAATATCCTTCTTCCGAAACGCTCGGAATGACATATCCTCCCGCACACATGCAGAACGTAAAGAGATCGTGTTTCCCTTTGGCGACCAAACTGTAGTCAGCGGAGCCGAGTTTTTCTTCCAGTTTGTCGGGGCCGTATTGCACGCGGTTGACTGTTTCTTGGGGCTGCTCGATACGAACACCCATCTGGAACGGTTTGCGTTCGAGTGGGAGTCCACGCTCCACGAGCATCTCGTAGGTGTCGCGGGCGCTGTGGCCGGGCGCGAGAACCAAAACGTTTGTTGGGATGTAGCCGGAGGAGGTATAGACCCCGCGGATTCTCGAGTTTGCAATGTCCAAGTCTTCCGCCATACAAGTAAATCGCACTTCGCCACCGAACCCCTCGATGCGTTGTCGAATGGCTTTCACGACCGCGGGTAAACGATTACTGCCAAGGTGCGGGCGCGCATCGTAAAGGATCGACGGCTTGCCTTTGCAATCGGCGAACAGCTGGAGGATGCGTTTCACGTCCGGACCGGAAGCGCGACACGTGAGTTTGCCGTCGCTAAACGTTCCGGCTCCCCCCTCGCCAAACAAATAATTACTCTCTTCAAGAAATGGTCCACCATCGTCGAATGCTTTCACGTCACGGATGCGGTCTCGAACGGCTCGGCCTCGTTCAAGGACGATCGGCTGATATCCTGCCTCGGCAAGAAAATACCCTGCCACCAATCCTCCCGGGCCAGACCCGATCACGACGGGCCGATGTTCGAGCGGACGGTCTCCGGAAGAGGGTAGCTCGAAAGCCGGTTCAGAATAGGATTCGACCTGGACGGGAGCGGAGGTGCCTCGTCGCTTCTTGCGTAATAACCGCGTTTCGAGATCGGCGGGGGCCGTAACTTCTGTGGTGTAAACGAACTGCAAACGGTCCGTCTTGCGGTAATCGAGACTCTTCCGGAGAATTCGCCAACTCGTAATCTCGTCTTGCCCGACATCCAGCACGCGGGCGAGGTGTCTGGGGAGTTCTCTCTCCGGTTCGTCCAAGCTCAGTCGTAAATTCGAAACACGGATGGTCATGAGTGGAAGATGGTCAGTACAGTTTCAATGTGAAGTCAACAGATTGTCTTGGCAGATGCTTATACTCGGATATTTGGGGAACCAAATCCTTCGAAGTCATCTCTGCCACATTATAACAGAACACGACCACAGATTTCTTCACTGCCAGTTTCCACTGCATCGGGTTGAGTCTACTAGCACTCGCACCCCGGTTTTGATGACGAGTCCATTGAGAACAGGCAGTATGATCTGACTATTCGACTTTTACGATCTCTTGTCACCGTAAGTTCCTTAGCTGGCGAATGGGAACGTGATGCAACTTCAAAGCGTTGAGGGATGACCAACGAACTGTGGGCTTTCCCTTCGACATTGTGGTCCGATTTCTTCTCGGGCAAGTTGTAGAACGCCAAGCCGAGAATGATATATACGGCGAGGAGCATGATGCCCTCCATCCAATGGCTTTCCCCGTCGACAGCGACCAGAGCCACCGCCGCTATGGCTACGAGCACGGCGATGATCTCCATCGGGGTAAAATGGAAATCGAGCATCACATGCGTGTCGGGAGCGATCGCGACGAACAACAGGCTGGCGAACAGCAACACCGGCGCGACGAACAATGCGATTTGGATGCTGCTCCCGACGGCGATCGTATAGGCGAGATCCATCTTGTTTTTCGCCGCAACGAGAATCGCCGTTGAATGTTCGGCCGCATTTCCGACGACGGCCACCACGATGACGCCCACAAAAACGTGGGTCATGCCGAGCAAGGGAGCCGCCCCCTCCACGGCACCCACGAGGAACTCACTCACGATGGCGACGCCCACGGTGGCCGCCGTCAATACTGTAATCGAAATTTGTCGGTTCCACTCGGGTTTGTGTCCTTCACCCATCGTTGGCAAGTGTTCTTCGGGACCAGCGAAAAGATGACTGTGGGTCCGGAGCGAGAACCAAAGGCTCAATACATAGACTACTGCGAGCACGATCGCGATCTCTATACTCAAGCCGCCGGAGTCAAAGGCACCAGGTTCGTTTCCCACATATTCATCGGGAAAAACGATCGGGAGGTAATAGAATACCGTCGGAATCAATAGACCGATCGAAGCCAGTGCCAATAACGTCGCCCCCATTCCGGCTGCCGTCCGGTTGAACGTTTGTTTCTTGTACTTCGTGCCCCCGACGAGAATCGAAAGCCCCAACACGAGTAAGACGTTGCCGATTATCGAGCCTGTGATGGAAGCTTTGACGAGTTCGTTCTTCCCATAGTACAAAGCCACCAACGCGATGATCAGTTCTGCCGCGTTTCCGAACGTGGCGTTCAGTAGACCACCGATTCCCGCTCCCAGTGTCTCTGCCAGATTTTCCGTCGCACGCCCCATCAGTCCGGCCAATGGAATCACCGCCACACACGACGCGAGGAATAACCAGAGGTCCACACTCACACCAAACCCGCCCATGATGCGGAGAACCACGGCTATCGGAACCGCAATCAACAGGTAGTACAACGGCTCGATTTTGAGACCAAGAAAGCCACCATTCGATGGGCTCTCCGACGGCGGGGACGATTGAGGCGTTTGTTCGGACATGGTATTCTGAATACTCCGGAAAGACGGGAAGGTTTTTCACGTCGAACTGGAAGATAGTCTATGAGACAATAAAGAATGAGAAAGATGGGTGTTCCTCTGGCTATGGGATTTCTGACGAGGGACAGATTTTCAACCTTTCCACAAAGCAGAACAGGCGGGTTCCAACCTGTCCGATGATCACCAACTCCACAATCCCGACGAACACCGAAAGGGAAACCCAGAAACATAACGTATGATTGACAGAGGTCAGTTTTAACAGTTGCGAAACAACATTCTGGTGAGGACTTAACAGGCTCTAAAACGAAACAAAGAAAAGCCGACTTGTTGCGGTAGCAACTGATCTTCCGGATGGAAGCGTAGAAACGAGGTACCCGAGATGGATTTGCTAACATCGAAAGAACTGCAAGCCTTGGCGGCAACATCGGGAGATCACTGTGTATCGATCTACCTGAGGACACATCAAACGAGACAACAATCAAGCGAGGACAAACTTCGGTTCAAGAACTTACTCGTCGAAGCGGAAAAGGCTCTTACGGAACAAGGGATGCGGAACGGAGATTTACAGAAGTATCTCGAAGGAACCCGCCAACTCTTGAAAGACGAGTTGTTCTGGACACACCAAGATGACGGCCTGGCCGTTTTTTTGAGTTCGGAATCGCTCAAGGTCTATCACTTGCCGCGCCAGTTCGATGAACTGGTTGTCGTTGGACAACGGTTCCACCTGACGCCGCTGATCCCTCTTGTGAATGGGGACGGAACGTTTTACGTCTTGTCGTTGAGCCAAAACAAGGTCCGGTTCTTGGAGGGAACCCGCCACACGATTCGCGAGCTTGAAGTCGAAGGTATGCCCGCCAACATGGAAGAAGCTCTCAACTTGGACACGCCCGAGAAGCAGCTTCAGTATCACACCCGAGCGGGCGAGCGACAAGGACAACGGGCGGCCATGTTCCACGGGCATGGGGGTGCCAAGGACGTAGAAAAAGAACTCCTTTCGCAATACCTTCGTGCCGTCGACAAAGTTGTCCACGGCGTGTTCAACTCCCACACGCCCCCCCTCATTCTCGCGGGGACGACGGAAAACGTTGCGATTTACCGGTCGGTGAGCAAGTTCAATCATATTTCCGAAAGTGTGTTGTCTGGCAACTTCGACCAAACCGCTCCGAACGAGTTGCACCAAAAAGCGTGGAACATTGTCGGCTCGACGTTCGAAACTCCCAAACAAGCTGCGCTGGCGACGTTTCAACAATTGGCCGGAGGTCCAAAAACCTCCGACCAGTTGGTCGACATTTTGCCGGCCGCCCACGAAGGCCGAATCGAAAGCCTTTTTGTTGCCGCAACGAGGCACCAATGGGGACGCTTCGATCTGGAAAAACTGGGAGCTGAGCTTCACGACTCACTTCAACCTGGAGACGAAGATTTGCTGGACTTGGCCGCTGTGAAAACATTCCAAACCGGTGGAGACGTTTTTGTCGTTGGTGCCGACGAAATGCCTGGGAAGAACGCCGTGGCCGCCGTCTTCCGGTATTAGTGCACTGTTGGAAAAACTCAACTGTCGAGTGCGATTGGCAAGGGTTGTATCGAAGTTGGTCTGTGTCGTCGTAAGGTGTGCCAGAGTCGTTCGGCGACTTGTCACACCATGTCTCTGATTGTTGTCGTGAACAAATGGGTCCGCATTGCCAATGAGAGGTGCCTTGGGATGTCCTTCCCAAAAGAGGCGAATCTGGAGGATTTTGAGTGCGATGAATGCGGAGCATGTTGTCGCACTTTTCCGATTTTTGCTTCTGAGGCCGATGCCGAACGTGAACCGCGGGTTGCCGAGGAGGGAAAAACTCTAGCGGCGCATCTCAAAGCCCCCGGATGGAAATTTCAGCTCTACCCGCTCCCTTTTCACGAAAACTGCTGTTTTCTTGATCACCAGAACAAGTGTACAATATACACCACTCGACCTCAAGTTTGTCGGAATTTTGCTGCAGGCAGTCCTCAGTGCCAGGAGGCACGCGCACGAGTCGACTTGCCACGGTTGCTTCCGACAAAATCGGAGTAAATGGTCGAGAAGTGGACCGAGATCACTTATGCAATCTGGAGGAAACATGGCAGTCAAACCAATTCCCGATGGTTACCACAGCATCACACCCTACTTGCTTGTTCGTGGTGGAGAGGAAGCGATCGCATTCTACACGCAAGCCTTTGGGGCGGTCGAAAAAGATCGGATAACGATGCCTGATGGAAAGATCGGGCATGCGGAACTCAAGATTGGCGACGCGATTGTTATGTTGTCCGACGAAATGCCCGAGATGGGCATGCCTGGTCCTGAAACGCTTGGTGGCGTCGGAATAAGTTTGTTTTTATATGTTGAAGATGTCGACGCAAGTTTCGCCAAAGCAATCGAGGCGGGTGGTACAGAGACTCGTCCTGTCGAGGATCAATTCTACGGGGACCGAGCCGGGCAGTTGAAAGATCCCTTTGGACATACCTGGACACTTGCTACCCACAAGGAAGATTTAACGAAGGAAGAATTGGAAGCACGGTTTGAGCAGTATCTGAAACAGCAAGTTTAGCGTTTTTTCATTAGCCATCCTTGCATGATCGGAAGAGTAAACCGAGTTTCATTGGAGCCGTAAAGATGTCAGGGTCAGGCAGAGTTTGTGAGTTCGAAGACGATCTCTCGTTTAATGGCTCCAACTTGTGAAATGGCGGCTCCGAGTGGAACTCGGTTATGGATTGTCCCCTCTCCCATTTCACTTCTTGGAGCGGTTCAGGTTCGTTTTGAGTACAGTTTGCAGTCACCGGACTCCTGAGCCCAAGAACCTCCCAACCGCTGCGTTTCCCGCTTCGCTCGCCAGGATTCCCGCTTCGCTCGGGTTGGGGTCTTTCTCCCCGCCCGCGGGACCCAGGACTTTGAAAACGAAAAACTGAACCCATTACAAGCGTGAAACGCTCTAAACTTCTTTTGGGTGAGGGCGATTTTTTGTCAAGGAGCATCCGTGCTTACTCCTATCTGATCCGCCTATCACGAGTCCATGACCCATGTGTCTTTGCTACCGCCGCCCTGGCTCGAGTTCACGACGAGGGAGTCTTTGACCAACGCAGTCCTCGTCAACCCTCCAGGAAGAACCCAAGTGTCCGAACCACTGACGATGTAAGGACGCAAGTCCACTCGGCGAGGTGCCATTCCTTCGCTCGTCCAAGTCGGAGAAGTGGAAAAATCAACGACCGGTTGGGCCACGTAATTTCGAGGATTGGCCACAATTTTTTCTTTGAACTCAGCCCGCTGTTCTGTGGTCGCGAATGGACCCATCAACATCCCATAGCCACCCGAGGCGTTGACAGCCTTGACAACAAGTTTGTCGAGGTTGTTCACGACATGAGAGCAATCGGGCTTTCTGGCACAGATGTAAGTCGGTACGTTCTTCAGGATTGGTTCTTCGGACAGGTAGAACCGAATCATATCTTCGACGAACGGGTAGATGGCTTTGTCGTCGGCGACCCCAGCTCCTACCGCGTTTGCCAAAGTAAGATTCCCTGCGCGGTAGGCCTTCATTAAGCCAGGAACTCCCAACAAGCTGTCTTCGCGGAAGACCGTGGGGTCTAAAAAGTCATCGTCGACACGTCGATAAATCACATCGACCCGTTGTGGCCCGTGGGTGGTTTTCAGGTATACGACTTCATCCTGTACGAACAGGTCGGGCCCCATGACCAACTCGATTCCCATCCGCCTCGCCAGAAAACTGTGTTCGAAGTAAGCGGAATTGTACTGGCCCGGAGACAAGACCACCAGAGTGGGGGTGTTTCCGGCTGATTTCGGAGCGACTGATACCAAGGCGACGCGTAACCGTTCGGGGTAGTCGTCGACTCGACGAACTGGGCAATGGCGGAAAAGTTGTGGGAAAATTTTCTTCAAAACGGCCCTGTTCTCCAGAACGTAACTGACTCCCGAGGGCGTTCGCCCGTTGTCTTCCAAGACCAAAAATTCTCCGTCCGTGTTTCGGATGAGGTCCGTACCGACGACGTGAATGTATTGATTGCCGGGGGGTTCGAAATCCACCATCTCAGGACGGTAGCATGTGGAGTTGAGGACCAATTCCGTCGGGACAACTCCCTCCTTGAGGATTTTCTGATCGTGGTATACGTCGTGGAGGAACATGTTGAGCGTCTGGATACGTTGTTTGAGTCCAGGCTCGAGGATTTCCCATTCCTTGGCTGCAATGACCCGCGGGATCAAGTCGAAGGGAAAGATTTTTTCGACTCCACGACGGTCCGAATAGACGGAAAAAGTGATTCCTTGGTTGACGAATTCGAGGTCGGCATTGGTTCGTCGCTCCTGAAATTCATCCAGCGCCAAATTTCCGAGGTATTGAGCCAAGAATTCACAATGCGAATGTGGGCTTCCTTCAGCCGTGAATAGTTCGTCGTAAACGTTTGCGATTGGGTGATACCCTTGAAAGACTCCGCCTGGTGAACCGAATCCAGAACGGGCGTGCGTAGAAGTGGATGACTGAGTTTGGGTTTGATGGATCATGAAGAGGTCTCTTCGTGTTGTCTCAGGTTGTGTGCTCGGATTCCGTTCTTGGAATCACGACCTACCTATCTCTTCCAACGAGCAAAGGATCGTCGTTGACTTGCGCCTATCCGGGATTGTTGGCTTTCCAAGAAGCCTTTACGAGGACTATGTTCGGTCGGAACACTTCTGTTCGTTCCGCAGTGGAACTTAGCTGGGTGTTGTCGCTGCATCCTCATAAACACGAATAGACTCCATCCCAATTCGTCCAGATTCCTGAGGAATATATATAGTTGGAGAGTGGACTGTTCAATCCGATTGAGGTGGCTACCGAACGCAAGTTTTCACGTATTCGATTCCAAGGGAGCCTTCCTTGTTCCTGACGCAAATAACGCTCCAAGAACAAGTTAACTTGAGGCGGAGGGGTTGGGAGCGTGTGCTGAATTTGCTCTCCATGAGCAAGCATCATCTTCACTTCGGAGTGTAACAGGAATCAAGGGGTATGCCACAGGAAAATCTCGGAAATGTGCAAATCGCACGAACGTTCTGAGATGGTTTCGAGACAAGATTGTTTGAAGGGGGTAGACTCGCAGCCAATTGCTTTTTCGCTATAGGCAAACCTTTCGAGTTTTGAAACTCGAAAGGCGGGATCAGTCATCAAATAGTCGACCGGAATACTTCTTGTCGTTACTCGATGGTGAATAGTGGGGTTCCCAGAACATCCATTTTTGGAGTGATTCCAAGTCCCGCGGAAGTTGAAGCGGCCATTCGTCCATTCTTTCGTTGTGGGGCTCCATCAGCAGTACTAACGGTCACGTAGCTATTGAAATCAGTCGCTGTGAAAAGGAGTTCCGGGGGCGTGCTATGGGCGAGATGGGCGATTGCCGCAGTGACGATGTCCCCGCCCCAACTGTCTTCGAGGGTCATCGCAATGCCGAGCCGAGCACATAAATCTCGGGCTTGTTTGGCCCGGGTCAGCCCGCCGAATTTACTGATTTTGATATTCACGACATCCATTGCCAGCTCACTTTGCCCTCGCAACACCATGTCGAGAGAATCGATGACTTCGTCCATTACGAAAGGATGGTTTGTCGATCGGCGGATGGAAAGACATTCTTCATAAGTCAGACAGGGTTGTTCGATATAGACGTCGATGTCCTGGACGGCGCGAACGACTCGCATGGCCTCGTGGCGGAGCCACCCAGTGTTGGCGTCGGCAATGAGTTTGTCGCCCGGTTCGATTTTTTCGGCGACGGCTCGAATTCTGTCGATGTCGACGTTGGGGTCTCCGCCGACCTTGAGCTGGAAACGACGATATCCTTCTGCCCGGTATCCGGCGACGCGACTTGCCATTTCGTCCGGCGATTCCTGGGAGATCGCTCGGTACAGAACGAAATCTTCTCCGTATCGACCGCCAAGTAAGACACAAACGGGCAGGTTGGCCACTTTTCCGAGGATGTCCCAACAGGCCATGTCGATGGCCGATTTGACATACGGGTGTCCTTTGAGGGCGGCATCCATTCGATGATTTAGCCGTTCGAGTTCGAGCGGATTCTCGCCGAGGAGGTAGGGAGCTAGTTCTTGAATGCCGGTACGGGCACCCTTGGCGTAGGCTGGAAGGTAAAACGGCCCCAGTGGGCAAATCTCTCCATATCCAACCACACCGGCGTCGGTTTCGATGGCAATGATGGTGCTGTCAAATACGGTCACGGCTTTCCCACCGGACCACTTGTAACTGCCTTCGTGAAGCGGGAGATCGACTTGGTATGCCGAGAGCTTGGCGATCTTCATTCGGGAATACTCGGACTAAGAAGGTGGTGTGGTTGGTTCTGGGTCAGGTGGGGAGTTGGTGGGGGAATTCTCCCCTGCTTTTTCCTCAGGTGCCGTGATGATTTCGACTCCGTTCTTGGTGATCGCGAGGGTGTGTTCGACGTGAACACTTGGGCTTTTGTCTTTGGTCACGACAGTCCAGTGGTCACTCAAGACTTTGGTTTCGGAACGGCCCATGTTCACCATGGGTTCGACAGCTAAGACGACACCAGGTTCGAGTCGAAAATCATGTCGACGCAGTTCAGAACTCACAAAATTCGGGACTTGGGGTGATTCGTGCATTTTGCGGCCGATTCCATGTCCCACATACTGTTTCACGACATGGAAGCCGTTGATCTCGACCCATTCTTGCATGATCTGGGCGACTTCCGACCACCACTTTTTGCGGCCCATTTCCTCGATGGCAATCTGGAGAGTTCGTTGGCCAACCTCGACGAGCCGCTTGCGTTCTGGTCGGACCTCCCCGATCATGTGAGTGACCGCGGCGTCGGCACACCAGCCGTTGAGCTTGCAGGCGGTATCGACTTTGACTAAATCGCCTTCTTTGATGATCCGCTTGGCGCTGGGAATGCCGTGAACGACTTCCTCGTTCAACGAAATACATGTGACAGCCGGGAACGGAACTCTGGGACCCTTGTATCCCTTGAAGAGCGGAGTCGCTCCGTGGTCTTGGTAGAAGGCTTCCACGGCTTGATCCAGGTCAAGGGTTGCGATGCCAGGCCGAATCATCTCAGTTACGAGTTGGTGCGCACGGGCTACGAGTTTGCCCGCTTCCCGCATCAGCGAGATGTCGCGAGATGATTTGAGTTCGAGACCGGGTTGGGTGAACGGGCGCCGCACGATAGTTCAAATCCAGTCGGTGTTAGGGACTCGAGTTGCTCCAAGAATTACGAGGCCGTGGAGGTAATGACCTCGACGATTTTTTTATAGACCGTCTCGATACTTTCTGTTGCTGGAACTTTCCGGACTAACCCTTGGTTTTCGTAATGGTCCAGAATTTTGTCGTGGTTGTCGTGATATATTTTGAGCCGACGACGGATCGTTTCTTCGTTGTCGTCGCTGCGTTCTCCTCGATCGGACGGAGGTCCCTGTTCCCCTGCGAGTCTTTCAATGATGATCTCGTCGGCGACATCGAGATGGACCACAGCATCGAGTTCGAGATGGACACGCTGGAGTAGACCGTCGAGGAACGTCGCCTGGGTAAGTGTTCGGGGGTAGCCATCGAGAACAAAATGGTCGGGATGCTCTTTTCCGGACATGAGTTCTTCGACCATTTCATTGACGATCGTATCAGGAACGAGAGAACCTTGATCGACGAAGGGTTTGGCATGTTGTCCGGCGGGCGTGTTGCGTTTGATCGCCTCTCGGAGCAAGTCGCCTGTACCTATGTGTTGAAAGTTCAGTCGCTCGTGCAGCAATCTGGCTTGGGTGCCTTTGCCGCTTCCGGGTGGACCAACCAGGAGTAATCGCATTAGCTCATTGCTGTTGAGTGCTGTTGAAGTTGTCAAGGAGCACCTAGGGGCCAATAAGTTTTAGTATACTTAAAAACTTCATGCAGAGGAGTGAGAGAGCAGAGGAGGAAATAAGAAGAGGGTGGACGGGAACCTCGATCCACCTCTGCAGATAGGATTCGTCGGTTTCTCAGTCTTCTGTCAGGGCAGGATAATTCCGCATCACCAGGTGACTATTGATCTTTTGGACCAAGTCGAGGGCAACACTCACGACGATCAGGAGTCCAGTACCACCGTAGAAACTTGCCACGGCGTAACTGACTTCCATTCGCGTGGAGACTAAAGTAGGGATGATCGCAACGATCGCCAGGAACGCCGCCCCGACGTATGTAATCCGCATCATTACTTTTTCCAGGTATTCCGCCGTGCGCTTTCCCGGACGATAGCCAGGAATGAAATTCCCGTAGTCTTTAAGGTTGTTCGCCATCTCTTTGGGATTGAAAATAATCGAAGTCCAAAAGTAGCAGAAAAAGTAGATCAACATGACGTAGGAAATGTTGTAAACGAAACCATCTCGAGCCATCGAACTTTCGAGTCCCGCAGCCCACGATCCCCAGGGCATTCGTGATAACATCTGGAATCCAAAGGTCGGCAACAACAACAAGCTACTTGCAAAGATGACTGGCATTACACCAGCTTGATTGACTTTCAGAGGGAGGTATTGGCGACTTCCACCTCCATACATCCGTCGACCCTTGACGTGTTTTGCGGATTGGGTTGGAATTCTCCGTTGTCCCTTAGTGATGGCCACGACTGCGACCACTACGGCGATGAACAGGCACATTAACACGATTAATTTTTCCAGGCTCACATCCCCACCGACGCCACTGCCGCCGAGGGTGAAAATCGAACTTTTCAGTCTTCCACCTTCCCAGAGAAGACTGCTCGTTGCTTCTGGAATGCGGGCTACGATTCCAGCCATGATGATTAAACTGATTCCGTTCCCGATTCCGTACTCATCAATTTGTTCGCCGATCCACATCAAGAACACCGATCCAGCCGTCATCGTCAGCACCGCGACGAACATATAGGGCCAGGTACCATACCTTTCGATGAGCATGCCCTGACCGCCTGCTTGTCCGCCCAACACAGCCTGGATGTAAATGATCGCCTGGACGAAACAGATCAGGACCGTCAGATATCGCGTGTATTCGTTGATCTTCTTGCGACCGCTCTCTCCTTCCTTCTTCAGCTTTTCGAGAGGCGGATAGACAGTTGCGAATAATTCCAGAATGATCGAAGCCGAAATGTAAGGCATGATCCCGAGTCCGAAGATCGTCGCCATGCCCAAGTTTCCGCCGCTGAACATCGAGATCAATCCCAACAAACCATCATCGGATCCAGCTAGATTCCGAGCAAGTTTGAGTTGGTCGATCATCGGCAACGGGATATGAAAACCGATCCGATAAATGGTCAAGAACAATAACGTGATGAAGATTTTCTGACGAAGTTCTTTGATCCGAAAGATGGTAAATAGCCGAGACTGCGCCAACCCACGGAAGCGCTGTTTTACGAGAGTGCCCGCAGCAGCCATCTGTGTCCCTCCTGCAAGAAAAGGGACTCATTCCCCTTTTCTGTTCGTTCCCTGAGGGGGACAACGACTCATCCCCCAATTCGATTCACTCTTCCGACGGCGTCGGTTTTGGTTTCATTTTGTTTTTCACCGGCTTTTTCGGACCAGGCTCGACCACTGTCGTGCCGCCAGCAGCTTCGATTTTGGCCTTAGCCGATTTGGAGAAGTGATGAGCGTGAACCGTGAATTTCTTGGTAACGTCTCCTTCCCCAAGTATTCGTACCCCATCAGCAGGACCTTTGGCAAGGCCAACCCGAGCAAGTGTTTGCGGATCGATGGTCGCCCCGTCGTCAAATTTCTCGTTGAGGTCACCAACATTCACAACGTGAAACGTTCGTTCGAACCGTCCACGAGTAAATCCCCGCTTGGGCATTCTTCGGAACAAGGGAGTCTGACCCCCTTCGAACAACGTCACGATGCCTGGCCATTTCGAACCGGAGGTGGCGTATTGACCCTTGTGACCGCGTCCGGCCGTTTTCCCTTTGCCACTACCGGGACCGCGACCGACACGTTTTCGTTTTCGGCGTTTATGTACGCCACGATGGACTTCTTGAAGATCCATTAGAGAGGTACTCCTCGCAGAGCTGCGACTTCTTCTCGAGTACGCAATTGAAGCAACCCAACAATCGTCGCCTTCACCAAGTTCATCGAATTCGCGCTTCCGTGAACTTTCGTCAGGATATTATGAATTCCGCAAGCCTCGAGGACGTCACGGACCCCAGGACCGGCCTTAACACCCGTACCTGGACCAGCCGGAACAAGAATCACCTTACTTGCGCCGAATCGACCTACGATTCGGTGCGGGATCGTTTCTCCCGCCAGGGAGATACGCGTCTGGCGTTTGATAGTTTCGTGTGCGTCCTTCGCTGCTTTTTCGACCGCTGGCGGTACTTCGTTAGCTTTTCCGTATCCCCATGCGACTCGACCGTTTCGGTCTCCAACGACGACAAGCGCATTGAAGCTAAAACGACGACCACCTTTGACGACGGCCGCACAACGTCGAATTTTCACAACACGTTCTTCAAAACCGTCGGAGCCTGAATCGCCTCGGTCTCCACCACGACCTCTCGCCATTTGACAATGTCTCCTCTAGAAACTTGTTTCGACACTGGCCGAGTCGGCCCTCTTCGTCTAGAAATGCAACCCACCTTCTCGGGCGGCATCGGCGAGGGCTTTGATTCGGCCATGGAATCTGTAATGTCCGCGGTCAAACATGACCTTAGTGATGCCTTTTTCTTTGGCAGCTTCGGCGAGTTTCATCCCGACCCACTCGGCTGCCTTGGCGTTACCGCCGTTGTTGACTTCCCCTTGGGCTTGCTTGGATATCGTGCTTGCGGAGGCCAGGGTGTGTCCGTTCAGATCATCAATGATCTGAGCATAGATGTGTTTGCTACTCCGGAAGACGGACAAACGTGGACGTTCTGGAGTGCCAAACAACTTTCGCCGCACGTGTCGTCGTCGTCGGAGTTGTTGCTTCTGTTTCGCCTTGTTCTTATCCATGGTTTCGTGTTCGTAGGGGGCCTGAGTCTGTGAGAGACCAACTCGTGATCACCGTTTGTCTTAGCCGCCGACGGCTTTTCCTTCTTTCCGACGGATGACTTCGTCGTCGTACCGAATTCCTTTGCCTTTGTAAGGCTCGGGTTTTCGTGCTGCCCGGATCTCGGCGGCGAATTGACCGACCTGTTGTTTGTCGATGCCGCTGACGAGAATCGTGTTAGCGTCTTCGAGCTTGACTTCAACGCCTGGGGGCGGTTCCTTTTCGATGTGGTTGGCAAATCCAACGACCAACACAACTTTTTTTCCAGACATTCGCGCCTGGTATCCGATTCCCTCGACTTTCAGTTTCTTTTGGTAGCCTTGGGTCACGCCAATGATCATGTTGTTGATGAGAGTTCGCGTTAGGCCGTGGAGGGCCCGACTTTGGCGTTCGTCGTCTCGTCGTTTGACTTCGATGCTCCGCTGTTCGGCATCGTGCATTAGGTCGACACGTGCGTGATACGTCATGTCCAGCTTTTTATTCCCTGGCCCTTCGACTTGTATTAGTCGTTTTCCTTCGTCGACTGTCACCTTCACATCTTTGGGGTAGACGACAGGTTGTTTTCCGATCCGCGACATGGGACTCTCGCCTTCAGGAAGTCGGTTTGTTGCGTATTGGTCCGAGAACACGCTTACCAGATAGTTGCCAAAACCTCGCCACCGATGTGTTGAGCCCGAGCTTGCCGGTCGCTCATGATTCCTTTGCTGGTGCTAAGAATCGCAATGCCAAGACCATCGAGTATTGGTCGCAAATCTTTGTGACGCCAATACAACCGTCTGCCTGGTCGGCTGGCGCGCTGGATCGTCCGAATGACCTTTTCGCCCTCGGGGCCGTACTTCAGGAAGACGCGGAGGATCATCTTGGGCCGCGAGAGATCCGGTTCTGGCTCGTCGGGTTCGAAGTCGTCCTCGACGATGTGCCCGACCTGGTAGTCGTAGACAAACCCTTCGTCTTTGAGGACTTGGGCAACGCCTATTTTTAGACGTGATGCGGGTAAATCAACGAGCGGGCGTTCGATGCGGTTGGCGTTGCGGATGCGAGTCAACATGTCCGCGATGGGGTCGGTCATCATGGGTCAATATCTCCTACCAACTCGCTTTCCGGACGCCTGGGATCATGCCGAAGCTAGCCATGTTGCGAAAACAAATTCGACAGATTCCGAACTTCCGGTAAACGGCCCTCGCTCGGCCACAAATCCGACATCGATTCCGGATGCGGATGATATCACGAGGACGCATGTCCGATTCGTCTGGATTGCGGCGGTGCTCCTCGAGTTTATCGAGTTGCTTCCGGAAGTGGGACCTTTTGCCTGTTGTTGCCATAAACTACTACACCTTAGTTTATCGAAGAATCATGATTTGACGTCGAAATAGTAAAAAGTACCGACAATAATGCTCAACGTCAACGGCTCGTGTGTCTCTAGATGTTCGAATCGTTGTCTCTGCCCACCGCAGTTCGGAGGTCCCGAGAGTGGTTGCTTCGAATTCGACTCCATCATTTATTTCTCTCGGAAGGGGAGCCCGAGTTGTTTCAGCAATTCACGGGCTTCGTCGTCACTGCGTGTAGTCGTTACGAGAGTAACGTCCATTCCTTGGGTGTATTGCACCTTGTCCGGATCGATTTCTGGAAAAACGAGCTGTTCTTGGAGCCCGAGAGTGTAATTGCCTTGACCGTCAAAACTTTTTGGATTGATGCCGCGAAAGTCACGAATTCGTGGCAACGCCAAACAAATGAGTCGGTCCAGGAATTCGTACATACGGTGTCCGCGTAGAGTGACGCGACAACCAATTGGATTCCCCTCACGCAGTCGCCAGGCCGAGATCGACTTTTTGGCGCGGGTCACTTGTGCTCGCTGACCGGCAATCGCACTGAGATCTTCGACGGCCTTCTCGATTCTGGCCTTTTCCTGGAGAGCCTTCCCGATGCCCATGTTGATGACGATTTTCTCCAGTCGGGGCAGACTCAGGAGATTCTTCCGGCCCAATTTTTCCTTCAGTTCGGGGATGATTTCGGTTTTGAACCGAGTCAACAACCTCGGGACGTGATTGATTGTTGCTTCCGCCATGACCTTTTCTCGTTTCTTACGTCTCGTGTGCTAACGTTAGGGGGACAACCAACCAACAAAATATCGCCGACATTTTTCGAAGGCATTCGGGAAGTTACGACAGGAGCTTCCGAATTTCAGACGACCTCCGAGGCCAAACTGACGATTTTCAGAAATCCCTTTTCCCGCAATTCTCGGGCGATGGCACCGAAAATACGGGTGCCACGCGGGTTTTGATCCTCTTTCGTGAGGAGGACCATTGCGTTCCGGTCGAAGCGAACATAGCTCCCATCGGGGCGACGGGTTGCTTTCTTGACGCGAACAATGACGCCACGGACGATGTCTCCGGTTTTGACGTCCGAACCTGCCATGGCTTTCTTGACGCTGGCGATTATGACGTCTCCGAGACCGGCGTAACGACGTCGTGTTCCTCCCAACACTTTAATACACATGCATTCCTTCGCCCCGCTGTTGTCGGCCACATCCAAATACGATTGCATCTGAATCATGCTTGTGATTCCTTTATGTTTTCGTGTAGTGGTTCGCGCCAATCTTGGCTCACGGGCCAAGTGGCAGCGTGACCAGGGACCTGTGTAGTTGGTGAGGGTTTGCCGGACTCAATTTCGCTGCAGGTAAAACGGACGACGGGCAGACACTTCGGTTGTGTCTGCCCGAAACCGCAGGTCCTTCCCGCTTTACTGGTCTTCATCCTCGTCTTCGAATTCCTCATCCTCATCTTCGAATTCGTCGTCCTCGTCTTCCAACCCGGTGTCTTCGAAACCTTCTTCGGAGCCATGAGCGGCTTCTTCTTCGGCGAGTTGCCGGGCTGCTTCTGCAGGTTTGAAGACAGGAGCTTTGACGAGTACTTGGATCAAGTTCCAACATTTGGTCTTCGAGAGAGGGCGGCACTCTTCGATTTCGACTTTGTCGCCCATGTTGGATTCGTTGTTTTCGTCGTGAACGTAGCAGATCGTTCGGTTCTTGATGTACTTGCCATAACGTCGATGCTTCACGACACGTGAGATTTCGACTCGTCGGGTCTTGTCCATCTTGTCGCGAGTCACGATACCAATGAGGCGGCGTTTTCGCGATTTCGACTGTTGGCCGTTCGTGCTTGTTTGTTCGGATGAGCCGGTTTCTGGTGGTGTTGTGTTGGCTGTATCTGCCATGTTCTATGTCCTGGTTCGGGTGCCCTACGACTGTTCTTGTTGAGCGTGGGCTTCGTCCAACTCTTTTTCTTCAGCTTCCGCGGCTAGTTGAGCCAACTCACGTTCACGCATGATTGTTTTAATTCGGGCAATCTCTCGGCGAGAGTGCTTGATCTCACTTGGGGCATCCAGTTTTTCTGTTGCGGCTTGGCACCGTAGATGAAACAAGTTTTTGATGGTATCCTTCAGATGAAGGTTTAGTTGTTCATCGGTCATCAACCGGAATTCGGCAGATTTGACTCTATCTTTCATCTCTTCTCTCCCAACACGACCGAATCCCAGTCCCAGGTGATCACACGAGTGAAGGCGTCTCCTGGGTCGTACGCTTATTGATTTTCGCTAGTTGAAGGTCGGCTTACGGGTGGCCATTCGACAACGAAAAGGCATTTTGTAGGCTACACGGGCGAGGCATTCTCGGGCGGCCGGTTCGGGCAAGCCGGTGATTTCGAACACGATGGTCCCAGGTTTAATGACGGCGGCCCAAAATTCTGGTTCCCCTTTACCTTTACCCATCCGTGTTTCCGCTGGAATGGAGGTAATGGATTTGTGGGGGAACACACGAATGTAGAGCCGACCGACGCCACGCACGGCCTGGGAAATCGTAATACGGGCGGCTTCGATGGTTTGGGCACTCAGCCAGCCTTCTTCGAGGGCTTGCAAGCCATACTCGCCGAAGACGACAGTATTACCCCTCCTGGCCTCGCCTCTTATTTTTCCCCGCTGGCTTTTTCTGTACTTTACTCTTTTGGGCATTCGCGACATCTTCGTCCTCCTCGGCGGCCAAGAAGTCGCCGTTATTGATCCAAACTTTGATGCCAATCCGGCCCTGGGCGGTCTTGGCTTCTGTGAAACCGTAATCGATTTTGGCTCGCAGGGTCGACAAAGGGATGCTCCCTGCCATGACGCTTTCGGTCCTGGCCATCTCGGCACCACCTAATCGACCGGACAATTGGATTCGAACTCCCTTGGCTCCCGCTTCCATCGTTTGGTCCATGGTTCGTTTCATGGTTCGCCGGAAACTTTGGCGTTTTTCGAGGTTCTCGGCAATGTCTTGGGAGACGATTTGGGCGTCTACTTCGGGGCGATTGACCTCGATCGTTTTGACTTCGATTCGTCGGTGAGTCAAGTCTTCGAGTCGTTTGGTGAGTTCGTCGATCTCTGCACCTTTTTTCCCGATGATCATCCCGACACGGGCGGAAGAGATAAACACAGTCACTTTCTCGCGAGTCCGCTCGATGCGGATTTGAGAGATGGCCGACTTACCATACTTCGGGTGATTTCGGATGTAGTCGCGGATCGTTTTGTCTTCAACCAACAACTCTGCGAAGTCTCTCTTGCTGGCAAACCAGCGACTATTCCAGTCCAGCATGATGCCGGTGCGAAAGCCTGTTGGCCGAACCTTCTGACCCATACACTTAATCTCCGCTACGCGAGAACGATTGAATTCGTTTAGTCTACTCTTCGTCGTCGTCCACTCCGTCCGACAAGGCGATGTGGATGTGACATACTTTTTTCTGAATCGGGAACGCAGAGCCCCTGGCTCGTGGTTGGTACCTTTTGAGAATCGGCCCCTCATCGACCCTTGACTCTACGACGAGTAATCCGGCGACGTCGGATGCGTTTCGGTCTTCGGCGTTACCCATGGCGCTTCGGATGACTGTTTCGAGGAGCCTGGCGGCCTTGTTGGGCAAGAATCGCAGCGCTTCGAGTGCCTCATCGGCGTACTTACCTCGGACTAGCGTCGCAAAGGGGCGAACCTTCCGAGCAGTCATGTCAGCATATCGGTGGCTAGCTTTGTATTCCATCTCGGAAACTCAGTTCGAAAGTTTCGAATAGATTATAACGACCTATTTCGTGGACTCGAATGCTGCTCAAAGCAAGTATCCACGCATCCGAAGTTACTATTCGTGATTGTATTTCGTAATGTAGCCTGAGCTATCAGATATAACCTGATATTGCGTGTAAAAGGTGTGGACCTATTAGAAATGGCTACAGATAAAAATTCCGGGGGCAGGATTTGAACCTGCGACCTCCAGGTTATGAGCCTGGCGAGCTACCACTGCTCCACCCCGGGATCTGTATTCATGAAAGCGGCGGGGATTGGAAATCTTTTCTACTTCCATACTATAGTCAAGTGCCGCAAACAATCAACCGCATCTTTCGAGCAATTTCGAAAGACCCAGTTCGAGGGTCCTTTACCTTTTCTTGCCTCCACTGTGCCCTTTGAAGGTCCGTGTCGGTGAAAATTCCCCAAGTTTATGTCCGACATGGTCTTCGGTCACATACACTTTAATGAAGTCTTTACCATTGTGGACGAGGAACGTGCAACCGATGAATTCCGGCACGATGGTGCAATCACGAGCCCAAGTCTTGATGGGTTCGGAATCACCAACCTTTTCGACTTTCTCGTAGAGCCGCTCGTCGACATATGGCCCTTTTTTGAGCGATCGCCCCATATACTTTGAACCTATCTATCTGGGTTGAAAAGGAAAGCCTTCCGCCACCATGATCTCTCGTTTCGTCTTGGACAATTAGCCATATCGCGGTCCTGGCCGCCGTCGTCGAATGATGGCCGAATTCGAGGGTTTGTTCCTCTTCCGAGTCTTTCCACCCTTGGCAGAAACGCCGGTCGGACCACACGGATGTCGACCGCCCGTCGTGCGGCCTTCTCCACCGCCGAGCGGGTGGCTCACTGGGTTCATGGCCGTTCCTCGGGTGTGTGGACGGCGACCCATCCAGCGTTTGCGGCCAGCCTTCCCGAGTTTGATGTTCATGTGCTCGGAAAAGGAAATGACACCGATAGTGGCCCGGCAGTTCGCGCTCACACGTCGCATCTCTCCGGATGGCAACGTGATTTGTGCCCAGTCTTGTTCACGAGCACCGAGTACGCCGCTGGTGCCAGCACTTCGACACAACTGACCTCCGCGCCCAGGTTGGAGTTCAACGTTGTGAATTCGCATCCCGAGTGGAATTTTACTAAGAGGCATGCAGTTACCGACGCGGGGCTCAACGTTCTCGGCCCCACTCATCACCTTGTCACCTGCTTTGAGGCCTTCGGGAGCGAGGATGTAGCTTTTTTCGCCGTCGTCGTACTCGATCAGTGCGATCCGAGAAGTTCGATTTGGATCGTATTCGATGGCGATCACAGTCGCTACTACATTGTCCTTGGTTCTCTTGAAGTCGATCAGTCGATACCGTCGTTTGTGACCGCCACCGCGGAATCGTACTGTCGTGACTCCCTGGTTGTTTCGTCCGCCTTTCTTCGTCAGAGGACGAAGCAGGGACTTCTCGGGTTTTTTCTTTTTGTCAGTGAGGTCCGAAAAATCACTGACGGATCCGTGACGGCGACCAGCGCTTGTCGGCTTATATTTTCGAATTCCCATTGCTTGTTCAACCCTCTCAGCGGTCGCTCTAATCGAAATTAGAAGAGTTCGATACGGTCTTCCGGATGGAGTTTGACGATCGCCTTCTTCCAGTGGGACAGTCTCCCGTAGCGAAACCGATAGCGACGTTTTTTCCCATAGCGAATTTGCGTTCGCACTTTCAAGACGCGAACTTCGAACAATTCCTGGATTGCCGCCTTGATTTGGTCTTTCGTCGCCCACAAGTTCACCTGAAACGTGTAGGCGTTGTATCGGTCGTGCTCGGATTGATGCGTGCCTTTCTCGGTGACCAAAGGCCGAATGATGACCTGATACGGCTCGAGCTTTGGCCCGCGATGTTGTTTTTCTTTTGTTTCCTGTGCCATCGCACGCTAACCTTTCCGTCCGTTACTGTTTGTCGCCTGCTTTTTCGTCTTCGCCGTTTTCTTCCTCGTCTTCCTCGTCTTCTTCGCCTTCGTCATCCGCAGCGACTTCTTCTTCGGTCTCGTTCTCTTCTTCTTCAGATTCTGCTTCTTCTTCCGCGACTTCTTCTTCGGTCTCGTTCTCTTCTTCTTCAGATTCGACTTCTTCTTCGTCTTCCTCGACTTCGGGTTCTTCTTCAGTTGTCGGGACGGCTGCCGTTTCTGGCTCCTTTCCAGTTCCTTCGAAGTCCTCGTCGTCTTCGTCTACAGGATCGACTTCGTCAGTCCATTTGAGTTCGGAACAGAGTTCTTCCAGTGCCGCTTTCGTCAGTAACAAGACCTGTGGCCGAAGGATCGCATAGGTGTGGAATTGCGAAACTGGCATGACTTCCACGATTGGGATGTTCCGGGCCGACAGATAGATAGTGCGGTCTCCGTCAATATCCTCGAGTCCAAGTCCGATGAGAATACTGGCCCCGTAAATTCCGAGTTGCTCCAAGACATCGACCATGTGTCTGGTTCCGAGTTCGGGCAGATCGAACTCGGTCAGGATCATGGCCTCGTTGTCTCGAAATTTACTTAGAAGGGCCATCTGGCGAGACGCTCGAACGGCCTTTTTTGGAAGATGATATCCATAATCTCGAGGCTTAGGGCCTTTCGAAGTACCACCTCCACGCCGCTTGTTCGTTCGTTTATTACCTACGCGAGCGTTACCCGTTCCCTTCTGCCGGAACAGTTTTTTGGTGCTTCCAGCAACTTCTCCGCGTCTTTTCGTCGAGTGTGTTCCCCGGCGTTGGTTCGCCAGATACATCACCACGACGTCGTGCATCAACTGCTTGTTGATCTTGCCACCGAACTGAGCGGAATCGATGTAGACACTGCCGGTTTGGTCACCGTTGTTATTGAATACACGGACCTTGAGTTCGTCGGTAACTTCTGTGACCAGATTCTTTTCCGCTGTTGCCGTGACCACTTCTGGAACCCTTTCCCAAGTTCATTTGGGATTTCGTTGGAGGACAGGTCCAAAGCCTGCCTTTGTTTCTTGAGACCAGATCCCGTATTTTCTCGCGGGTAAATATTCAGCGAACATCGAAGCCGCCAAGTCGACCTCAGGAAGAACTCGCCCCATTAAAAAAAGTAGGCCGGGCGGATGTCGATGCATCCACCCGACCATTGATCGAGTATCCGGTGGTTTGCATCTAGGCAATCAATATTTTCGAAGTGTTGACATTCGTCATGCGATAGCCACTCACTTGATCGTTTCGTAGTGCGTTTCGAATTACAGTCTTCGTTGGATACGTCGTCCTGGGGTCGCTAACTTTCGTCGCTGGATTCTCTCGATCGGTAGCTTTGTCTGCGTTATCCTGATACCCTAATTTTGATATCAACTCCCGGTGGGAGGCTCAACCCTTTGTTCAGTGCCTCGATTGTGCTGGCAGTGGGTTGGACGATGTCGATCAATCGTTTGTGCGTGCGAATTTCAAATTGCTCGCGTGATTTCCTGTCAATGTGTGGACTCCGGAGAACTGTGTAACGTTCGATCCGGGTAGGTAATGGAATCGGACCACGAACTTTGGCTCCGGTGCGCGTGGCTGTATCTACAATGTCGTGCGCAGTGCGGTCTAGAACCTCATGGTCAAAGGCTTCCATTCGAATACGAATGCGGTCATTCGCAAAATTGGCCAACGGGTCATCCTCTCATGAAAACAGCACACGACCTTACAAGGTCGATTTTGGAAAGTATTAAGCTAATGGTTTGCCCAGTGGGTGTCAAGGCGTTGCCAGGCAACTTTTCGTGAAAATTGTTTAACCCGATACGACTGCCTTCTTTCGCGTGGCATTTTCGCCAGAATCATCCAGGAATTGTAGTGAGAAGCCGATCAAAGTGGAAAGGTCTTAGGGTTGGAATATTTCGACTTTTTCAAGGATTGCGTTTGCTATCGCACTCTCTCCCTTATCGGATCGGCAGGAATTTCTCTAAAATACCATGACGAAACAAAAAAACTGCTCAGATCGATCCATCCACACCACGGTGAGAAAACACTCTTCGATTGAGGTCTCTCCCATGAAACAGATCGGGTTCTCTCCAGAAATTGAGGTGAAGTTTAATATTCCTCGCTCGATTCCGTTTCGCGACGTCGTCATGCGGCTTCAACAGGCGTTTTGTGACAACCTCCTTTCGCACTACCGAAAAAAGGGCAAAAAGGAGGCGCTTAAAATCGCCGAGAAGGAAAGTCGACCTAACCCCGAAATACGCACTTACCTTTATTACGACACTCCGCAACTAGACGCGCTGAAGAACGCCGAAACCATTCGACAGATTTACTGCACCGGTCGACGACGGCCGTTTTGGGTGACTTGTAAGGTCGCCAGTCTGTCCGAAGAAGGTCTGAGTGTTCTGGAGTCTGACTCCCTCAAGTTTTTTGAAGAACAGTCCGCTACGGACTTACGCCGCGAGTTACGATTGACCCAGAAGTATCCCGCGTTGGAGAAAGTGATCGAGGCCGAGACGCAACACCTCAAATGGCTTTTGATTCCGCTCGACGTGGAAGTCAAGCTCGACCTGTGTGGGAACTTCCGAGAACTGGAATTCGAACTCGAAACTAAAGAAAACACCGGAAGCGTGGCCAAGCTGCGACGCCATATCGAACCTATCGTGGTTGATGCCGGTTTTGAGCCGACCCGAGTCCTCGTTCCGAAGTACATTCGCCACATGTACTGTCATCACGAACATAAAGAGCAAGTTCGCCGTGTGTTACCCGACTGGATAGTATCCCACCTCACGGAGTTAGAAGAGTAACGACAAAAGAAGTACCTGGCCATCGTGAGAAGTCTGCGTTGAATTTGGCCTTGGAGCGGAAAAGAAATGGTTGTCCGGTTCGTAGTTATACGCGAGCCGCATGTAGCTACGATAAACCGGCAGAGCTTGCCAATTACACCCGAGGGGCGATTGGATCTAAAAGAGTCGTGTCTATGTTGGTTCTTTGAGTTCCGTGGGTTCATACCCACGGCTAGGATCTCTCGCCCCTGCGGAGCTTAGAATCGAAAACACGACACTCGTTTAGCCGACTGCCCGAGGGGGAGAAGGACTTTGAAGACGGAACACCTGTACTCAATGCAAGCGTTCACCGCTATAACGGAATGAAACGGTTCTCTCTTTTCGCTGGCGTTCGATAAATTTCCTGAACACTCTTGCGGTTTTGAGAAATCTACTGGGCTGGCTGACGAAGTACCACGTAGTTACCCCTGTACTCTGCGATTTCTCAGCGGATCGCCTCATTTCACTCTGGAGGGAAGAACTATGAAACGTTCTGCCGTCGGTGTAGGTTTGTGCGTGGTGTTTGGATTTTTTGTTGGCTTGCCAGGCGTAGATGCCCAAGAGGCCGTTACGCTTCGCTACAAAATGAACGAAAAGGAGAAGCGCGTCTATCGGAGAAGTTTCGAGATGCGGCAGGTTCAAGAAATCAATGACAGGAAAGTCAAAACATACATGGCAACAACGGACGTGAGTGAATGGACGTTAGATAAGATTGTCGAGAAAGGGAATTTCCAACTCCAAACACAAAACAAGCTATACCAAAGCACATTCAATGTTGACGTTGGCAAGCAGTTTTCGGCGAAATATCAGTACGATTCGAAGAAGGACGAGAATGATTCAACGAGTATGTTTGGCGCGGCATTGACGCCCCTTTACGACGCGTTGAATGGTGCCATGTTCAAAATAGTCGTGACGCCCCAAGGAAAGATCAACAAGGTCAAAGGCTTCGCCGAGATCATCGAACCCATTATCAAGAAAAACCCTCTGGCCAAGCAGATGATGGGAGGCGGTGAAGACAAAGGGATTAGTATCTTTGAGAATGTGTTCTTGGACTTGCCATCGAAGAAAGTGAGTGTTGGGGATACGTGGAATGTTCCCTATACGCTCAAGATTCCACAGATAGGCAAAGTGACGGGTAAGAAGCTGTATGCGTTCGATGGTTTCGTCACGAAGGACAAGCGAAAACTGGCTAAAATCTCTCTGACAACGGAAATGTCGATCGACGTCGACATGAAAAATGATGCCGGGACATTCAAGGGCACGTTGTCGATCACAGATTCGAAGGGCGTAGGGTACTTCGATCCGCGAACCGGAGCAATCACCTCGATTACGAATCAGTTCACGATGTCAGGGGACCTTAACGCTACCATTAATGGTCAAGACTTAACCATGAGCCAGAATCAAAAACACAACTATAAGTTGCAACTTGTGAAATAGAGTCAACAGAAAACATAATAGCCACAGAGATCACAGTGAGGCACTGATCGGGGTGTTCTCGGAACGACCGAAACTCTTTGTGGCTATATCTCCGATCACTTCAGCAAAATATTCTTTCTTCTACTCTCAGTTTGTGTTTCCGTAGTGGGATGTTTTCCCACGACGATTCCTTACTCCAGGACACAAGCTGATGAATTCCTTTTCGGTGCTCCTCACTCTGGTCGTCGGACTTAGTCCGACGATCTCTTTTGGTGCGTCTCAAGACGAATCTCGAAATCCCAAGCGGTCACCCAAACGCCCCAACATCCTTTGGATCACTGTTGAAGACATGAGTCCGCGTGTTGGTTGTTATGGTGACAAGACTGTTCCGACTCCCAACATTGACCGGCTTGCCGAACACGGCATCCGATTCGTTCATGCCTTTGGGGTGTATGGAGTCTGTGCGCCCAATCGGGCGACGATCATTACAGGCATGTATCCGACGTCGATCGGTGCCATGCACATGAGAACGATGCGGCGGACATCGGCGCTCGACAAGATCACAGATCCGGAGTTGCTTGCGATCCCTACTTACGAAGCGACTCCACCCCATTATGTTCGATGTTTCACTGAGTATCTTCGCGCGTTGGGGTACTACTGCGTTAATGTGGTTAAAACGGATTATCAATTTGCCACGCCGTTGACTGCCTGGGACGACTCCAGCCGAAAGGGACATTGGCGAAACCGTCCCAGTGCCGATACGCCATTCTTCGCCGTTTTCAACTTTACGACGACACACGAGAGCGGCACCTTCCAGCAACGATCCCCGAAGGTTACCGATCCTGCGAAGGTCAAAGTTCCGCCCTACTACCCGGACCATCCGACTGTACGTCGCGACATGGCCCGTCATTACGACAACATTGCGGCGATGGATCAACAAGTCGGAAAACTGCTTGCTCAACTCAAAGAAGATGGTCTTCTCGAAAGCACGATTATCTTCTTCTTCAGCGATCATGGGGATGGATTTCCTCGGGCTAAACGGTGGGTTTATGACTCCGGTACCCGTGTCCCGATGATCGTCCGGTTTCCAGACGGGAAAGGACGAGGCACGACCTCTGAGCGACTTGTGAGCTTTGTCGATCTGGCTCCGACGGTATTGTCGCTTGCTGGAGCGACAATACCCGATCACCTCCAAGGGCAGGCCTTCCTGGGACCGGAGAAGGGGCCGCCGCGAAAGTACGTCTACATGGCGCGAGATCGAATGGACCCTGCTCCCGAAACCGTGCGTGCGGTTCGTGACGAAAGGTATCAGTACGTGCGCAACTATCGTCCCGACCTGCCTTACATTGGTTTCATCCCTTATCGTGATCGCGCTCAAATGATGCAAGTCATCCTTAAAATGATGAAAGCCAACGAGCTTGGTCCGAACCAATGGCAGTTTTGGGCCACCAAGAAGCCGATCGAGGAGTTGTACGACACGAAGACTGATCCCCACCAAATCAAGAACATTGCCTCGGATCCAAAACATTACACGAAACTGGCCGAACTTCGAAAGGCTTGTGAGGGGTGGGTCAAGGAGACGAAGGACCTTGGTTTTCTCGACGAGAAAGTGCTGATCAAGAAACTTTGGCCGCCTGACGGTAAGCAACCCAAAACGAAGATTTCCTCGATTTCCTGGCGAGATGCCAAGCAAGAAGGGAAGCAACTGGTGACGATTCATTGTCAAACCAAAGGCGCTTCGGTGGCTTATCAAACCGGCAAGAAAAAGTCTCGTCGATGGTTGCTTTACACGGAACCATTCGTTGTGCCGCGAAGCACGGTCGTCCGAACTCGTGCGAATCGAATTGGGTGGAAGGCAAGCGGAACTTCAACGGCCATCGTGAAGTGAAGGTCAAAGGGAACGCGGATTGACCACGGGGGTCGGTCCGCCTGGTAGGTAACCCGATTTGTGTTGGTGCGAGTTCCCGGTTCCGAATCAACGAAGCCAAACACTTGAAGATCCAATCGCCCAAAACCTGTGGTTCGCTTCAATTCTCAAAATTCCCTAAATCGCTGTTTTTCCGTCGTCTTCGCAGGGCTGCCTTGCCGATACTTCGAACATTCGGACCGAACGAAACGCCCACGCCACACATTTTGGAGCGAGATGTATACAATCAAGTGTTGATAATTCCTCAGTTGACAAGGGAGAAATGGAAGATGCAGGTTTTGCGTGTTGTAATTGTAGCGTTACTATTGGTTATGACTGCGTCGGCCACGCGAGGAGCAGAACCAGCTCTCTCACCCAAGGTCATTCCGAACGTGAGCTACTTCGAAGGCAGTGGAGCCGACAAAGTCCGCCACAAACTCGACATCTACGTTCCGGCGGGAGTCAAGAATTTCCCGGTTGTGTTCTTCGTCCATGGCGGCGCGTGGCGCATCGGAGATAAGGATCATTACCGAATTTATAGCAAATTCGCCGATTCCTTAGCCAAGAGCGGCATTGGGATGGTCTCGACGAATTACCGCTTGTTTCCCAAGGTCAAACACCCCGACCAAATCAAGGACGTCGCCAAGGCGTTTGCATGGACGTTTCGCAATATCAAAAAATATGGTGGTGATCCTAACGCGATTTTCGTTTGTGGCCACTCCGCGGGAGGTCACCTCGTTGCTTTGCTGGCCACAGACGAAAAGTACCTCAAACGCCATAAGTTGTCGCACAAGTGCATTTGTGGGGCGATTCCCGTGAGTGGCGTTTACACCATCTTGAACCAACCGACGTTCACTCAGGTCTTTGGCAAGTCGGAGAAGATGCGGAAGAGTGGTTCGCCGATTAACTTCGTGAGCAAAACCGTTCCGCCCTTCTTGATCATGCACGCGGAGTATGAATTACCTGGGTGTACTCCGCCGTTGGCAAGGGCTTTTTACAATGCTCTGAACAAGGTCGGAGCGACGGCGACGCTCTACGAAGCCAAGAGGCAAAACCACGTCACCATCATGTTGGGGATGCGCAACCAGCGAAATACCGTGCATCAAAAAATACTCGAGTTCATTCGTACACAGACCCGGACTCAAGCGGCTTCCAAAGAAGTGCAAACGGCTGAGGCTAATCGATGAGCGACTTCACCGGCGTCTGGCTCACGACGTTTGGCCCCATGGAACTCGAGCAGAAAGGCGACCGGGTGCACGGGACCTACCGGATGGGAGAGGCAGAGTGCAGGCTGGATGGAACGGCCAAAGGAAACCGCCTGGTCTTCAAATACCAAGAGCCAAGTGCGGCCGGTAATGGCTCGTTCGAACTCCTCCGGTATGGAAAATTCGTTGGGTCTTGGCGGCAGACCAGCCCAGCACCGGACGACCCTGCCCGCCGCAACCACTGGTGGGTCGGAACGCGGGGTTTCGATGGCGTTTGGACGACCTCGTTTGGGCCGATGCGGTTGATCCACGAGGATGATCGTGTTTTCGGAATTTATGGGGATCTGGCTGGATTTGGGGCATCGACGATCGAAGGAAAGTTCCTCCAAGGGACTCTCGAGTTCGATTACCAGGAACCGAGTGTCAAGGGCTCCGGGCAATTCGGATTGTCCGCGGATCTGCTTTCGTTTCAGGGAACATGGCAAACGGAAGAAAGTTCCACGTCCAAGACTTGGGAGGGGCGACGAGAACTCCCGAGGGTTGGGGTTCGTTGGTTGGTGGTGTTGGAGGCCTACTGGGAGGACCACATCACGGAGACGGAATATTCGTTCGGCGGGATGTTGCGCGAGTTCTTCGCTCGGATAACGTCGATCCATGTTCGTCAGCGGTATTTCACCAATGCGGAGGGACTCGCCCAGTGGTGTCGTGACCTGGCCTATCTTCCCGAACCGACTGTTTTGGTGATCGCGACTCATGCTCACGCCAGCGAACCGGTGTTCGTTGCCCGCAATGGCATCATCCCGCCCGAACTGTTACCGGAAGTCTTGCAGTATGCGGGCGACGTGTCGTTGGTCCACTTGTCCTCGTGTCTGCCACTCGATCACGACCCGGAAAATCCTTGGTACGGGCCGTTGCTCCCGCTGTGTTCGGTCTCGGGATATGGCAGCGCGGTCGACTGGGCGGTGAGTGCGATTCTGGAGTTTCAGTATCTTGACATGATCCTGGCTCGGAATTTGTTTCCGAATGAAGCCGCCGAGCAAGTCAAGCAACTCGTTGGATTCGCTGGAGACAAGACGCCCACGAACTCGCCGTATCCAGCGGCAAAGTTTCGTTTTTTTGCGAAGGGGAAGTGATCGAGATTGGAGGTCAGGTATTGAAAGAAACCTCGCCCGTGATGTTGCCTACCGTTTCTCTTTTTGGAGTGCGTTTGGTTTCGCTGACGGTTGGTGATCCCCTACCGAAATGGACGTAAATCTGCTCAAAAGAACAACCCACTGGCATCAAGCCGTTCTTTGAACGTTCGAAGACGAGCAGCCCCCAACAACCGTTGCAACCAAGGCTCTGACGTTCGGGCGAGAACCTCCTGCATTTCGCCACGCACCTTTGGTAGTTCTTCAGCCGAGAGTTCCTCGGCGTGGAAATTCAAGGTTGTGTAGAGTCGCAAGAATTCACACCGATTGTCTCCGCGTTCTTCGAGCCAGTCGGCGTAAATCAGATATCCTGCTTGGTCAATGGGATCGTCTCCGATGGTGAGCAAGAATCCCGATTCGTCGGATCGATAGAAGTCACCCAGTAATGGTTCCAAGTGATCACAAACGGTGCGCAGCATCTCGACCGGACCGCACGAGAGTAGTTTGTCGTGTTGTTGGTGAAATTCCTTCCAGTTGTCAAACCCTTCGGATGTCATCCGAGTCCGCCGAACGTCGAAAAGAGCTTCGAGATTGTTCCAATCGAGTTGGTCTTCGCGGCCGACGACTAACAATAAACGCTGGAATTCCTCGGCGTCGATGCTTCCTTTTGTGAGCATGAGGTGGACATCAAACAGATCTTTCGGTTCGCCTTGCCATTTTGGAGGCAGCAATCCGTTGCTCCGTTGTCGAACAAAACTTCGGACCAACCAGGACAGCTTAGCCGCGAGCATCATTTCCAGAGTGTACGCTGGAAAAGTAAAGGTAGTGTCTCCTGGAGCGGTTAGTGTCACATCGACAACACCAATCTCTTCGATCGAATATGAACCCGGTTCCGCGATATCAATTCGTAATGCCCCTTCCTGGCCGCCGTTGGCATGCCAAACCCAACCGGCGTAGTATCTTGCGCCGGGAGTGCCATAAACCCATAAACTCTCACCGTCTTCGGGAGGAGCGACGGCCAGGTACTCGACGGCAGGAGGGTCGTATCCCTGTTCTCGTTGCCAAGGGCCGTACATCGACCCTTCGGCTGCATAGCGACACATTGATTTCCCGAAATCAACCAGCGTGGTGAATTCACCGGCGAGCCCGAAACCTTCTCGGGGATAGCCCAGTTCTTCGTCCGAATAGAGTTGAGCCTTTGGGTCTTCGAAACATTCCAGATCGATGTCGGCTGCGGGCCTGGCGCATTCGCCATACCACTGCCGAAGTAATAAACTGCCACGCAAAACAGGAAAGAGCGACTCCTCAAAGCCGTTGATGGTTACACGCAGGAGATGCAAAAAATCAAACAAGACTTCTTGAGGAGGTGTGTTGGACATGGCTGTATCTGCAATCTGATGAGGGAATAGAAAATCACACGAAACGTTTTTCGAGAGACAAGTTACGACACATGCGAAAGCCAACCAGAATCAAGGTCCAGATTCGAATCGTACACGCAATACTCCGATTCATATTCTATGATCTGTTCGTTGAGTTCGCGCAAGGCTCCAAGCAGCCTCTCGAGTTGTTGCGAGGAGGTCGTTCTTCCTGCGTTGTAGGTCCGCAAAGTGACGAAGCGTTCCTCCTGTCCGTCCTCGACCTGGCGGAAGGCATTGCGTGACAAATGGGCATTATGGTGCTGACAAACTTCGAGGAGTTGACCTTGAAGAGCCGACTCGCTCCGCCGCAATTTAATGTGGTGTTCGAAATAATTGTTGGCGTCGTGGTCGGCAGCGTCTTTGTCGGTAATGGGAATTTCGAAGTTGAAGGGACCTGCTTCAACCTTCACTCGAACGACGGGTAAGTCGTTGGAGTTCAAGTTTGCAGCATGTAGTTTGGCTTCTTCGAGGACGAGAGAAAACTCTGTGTTCCCACGTCGCCAAGTTGCCATGGGTTGCTCTGCGTGGTCACCTTGAGAAAGGACGATCAGGACACATTTGAACTGACGTTCTTGGCACCAATGGTGAAACCGTTCCAACTCAGGCTCTGTGGTGGATTGGGTGGTCAAATGAACTTCGAATTCCCCACGATATTCAGGCATGATAGATAGATGGCTTTGTTGTTTGGGTTTGTTTGAACGTCCGATCATTTTACCCCAGAGTTATCTGTTGAAAAACCTCGGTAGCCTCGCAGGTGGGTTGCCGAGTTGCCCTTCTGTATTTTGGGATTTGTTGTGCCTGTAGCAGGCGGACGGCGGAGAGCGTGCCTGCTACGATTTCCACAATATGGAGGAGTACTTTAGCAAAGATGTGGAGCGTTTTTTTGGATTCGTGAGTCGCGCTATTCCGGGCGAAGCATGGCCCCGATTACTTGATCGATCGCAACCCTACTTCCCGTCCTTGAGCTCGTACTTCGAAAAACGTTTCGAGTAATACGTCTGGAGTTTGCCGTTCTCGTCTTCTCGCACGATGTAGGCAGCAGCGTGCGGCGTTTTTTCGATGAACCTCAGTCCCTTCTTGGGACCCATGACGCAAACGGCCGTGGCATAGCTATCGGTTGTTGTGGCGTTCGGAGCGATGACCGTAACGCTTGTGCGTCCGACGAGGCCGAGTCCGGTGCGTGGATCGACGATGTGGGAATAACGCTTGTTGTTGATCACGACGAACTTGGACACATCACCCGAGGTCGACACGGCCGCGTTCTTGAGCGAGAGATAATGCTTGGGCTTGGCTTCTGGATCGTACAAGGGAGCGATACCAATCTTCCACCCCTTCTTATTGGGCGGAGGAGCACCGACGGCAAAGTCACCGCCACCGGCGACGTAAGCTCTGGGGATTCCGAATTGTCTGAGGATGGCGAGGGCTGCATCGGCGGCGAAGCCTTTGGCGATCCCGCCGAGGTCGAGGAGCATTTCCATCAACAAAAGTTTGACGGTTTGGCCTTTGGGGTCGAGTTCGAGTTTTTTCCAATCGACATTGGCTAGGGCGTCTTGGAGTTCTTTTTTCGTCGGCAATTCACGCGTACGACGTGCGCGATACCAAAGGACGACGACGGGCTTGATGGTCGCGTCGAAAGCTCCGTTGGTCTCCCTGGAAAGGGCTTGGGCTTTGGCGAGGATTGTGAACAGCTCCTTGCTCACTTTGACGGGTGTCCCGACGGCTTTTTTGGAAAGCTGCCGCAATTCACTGGAGGGTTTGTAGTCGCTCATGATATTATCGAGTGTTGCGACTTTCGCGAAAGCAGCCTTCGCTGCCTTCTGGGCGACTGCTTTGTTTGGGGCATACATGGCGATACGAAAGGTCGTGCCCATGTGACGCTCGTCGAAGTCGAACCGCGTGAGTTTTTGTTGGTGTTGCGTGTCGCCTGCGAACAAAGCGACCAAGCCGAAGAGACCAACACCTAGTTGATTTATCATTGCAGTATTCCTCCGGTTATGGATGCAATACAGACTATCACCCGTGGAGCATAGCACTGATGGGGAATTACTTCCAGCGTTCGGTCGGCTTGGGACTCGTCCTGACGACGTTCCTGGCACTATTGGGTTTTCCGATAACGTCGCTTTCGATCACCGGGAGCAAGACTTTGCCGATCGTTGAGCCGAAGAAACACAAGAATTACAAGGAGACGATTCCGAAGGGGAACGTCCAGTTTGACATGGTTGCGATTCCTGGTGGGACGTACTTGATGGGGAGCCCACCGAGCGAGAAAGATCGCGACAAGGACGAGGGACCTCAACACGCCGTCAAAGTCGAACCATTTTGGATGAGCAAGTTCGAGGTGCGTTGGGACGAGTATGACATCTATCGCGACGCCAAGAACAACAAGCCTCGCGGTGATACTCCCAAAAAGGTAGTCAAGAAAGTGCCCAAGGGAGCCATCACGCGACCGACGCCGCCGTACGCCGATCCGACGTTCAACCACGGAAGCCAAGGACATCCCGTGTTGAGCATCACGCATCACGCCGCGATGGAGTACTGCTTCTGGCTCTCCAAGGTGACGGGCAAGAAGTACCGATTGCCGACGGAAGCGGAGTGGGAGTGGGCTTGTCGCGCCGGAACTACAACGGCCTTTCACTTCGGGGACGACGCGACGAAACTCGACGACTACGGCTGGTATTGGGATAACGGCGAGGAAACGACACACCCCGTGGGAACGAAGAAGCCGAACCAATGGGGCTTGTACGACATGCACGGAAACGTCGCCGAGTACTGTCTGGATATGTATAACGCGGGTTTGTATTCCTCGAGGATGAAAAAGACGGCGTTGGTCAATCCGTTTTTGAAGCCTACGAAGGCCCGTTTCTCTCACGTTGTACGCGGCGGTTCGTGGGTGCAGGACCCGAAGGATTGCCGTAGTGCGTCTCGAGAACCGTCGAGTCCCGAATGGCTCCGCCGCGACCCTCAAGTTCCTCAAAGCATTTGGTGGCTTACCGATGGAGATTTCGTGGGTTTCCGTGTCGTTCGTGCTGTTGAGGAATATGATGAACTGAAGAAGATACGTTCGACCGTTACTGTCAAGAGCCCGAATTTTATCAAGTGATGCTCCAGCGGGCTGGATGAGTCCGAAAGTGCCTCGTGGGTTCAGACCCACGACTGGGAACTGACGCCGCCGGTGTGGATGAATCAATACTTGTCGTGTTTGTTGTGGTTCTTCGGGCTCTGTGTGTTTGCACCCACGGCTAGGATCGGTCGCTCCTACGGAGCTTAGAATCGAGAACACGACACATGTTGAGCCGACTACCCACGCGGTTGAAAGGGACGATACAGTTTCCTCGGCCAGAGCCCAATAAACACTCGAATTCCAACATCGCCCACAGAACTTTTCTCACTGATCGACTCTGTACTCTCCAGGAGGTTCAATCATGAACACCCCCAATGACAACGGCGTCCAGAACGACGCTCCACAAGACTCTCGCCGCGAGTTTCTGGGTAAATCGATGGCTGTGACCGGTACTGCGGCCGTGGCCGCCAACCTCTCGGCTTTGGCACCCGCTGTGTACGCTGACGGAAACGACCAGATTCGCGTCGGGCTGATCGGTTGTGGTGGCCGAGGAAAAGGGGCAGCCCGCCAGTGCTTGAAGGCTGGTCCGAACATCAAACTTGTTGCGATGGGCGATACGTTTGCCGACCGCATCAACGATGCGTATCGTGATCTGACGAACTATCGTCGATATCCTTTCCTCGAAGGTAAGATCGACGTCGCCGCCGAGAAGAAGTTCGTTGGTCTGGACGCCTACCAGCGCGTTATTGAACAATGTGATCTTGTGATCCTGGCGACTCCTCCGGGATTTCGACCGATCCACATCCGGGCCGCTCTCAACGCTGACAAGCATCTCTTCACGGAGAAGCCCGTTGCCGTTGATGGTCCTGGGATTCGCTCGGTCCTCGAGTCTTACGCCATCGCGAACCGCAAGCGTCTGAACGTCGTCGCTGGAACGCAGCGTCGGTATCAGGCTCCGTACCTGGAAGCCATGCGACGGATTCACCGTGGTGACATCGGGGATATCGTGGCTGGTCGTTGCTATTGGAACATGGGCGGGCTTTGGCACCGCCAGAAGACCGATGAGATGACCGACGTCCAGTGGCAGATTCGTAACTGGCTGTACTTTACGTGGCTCTCGGGGGACCACATCTGCGAGCAACACATCCACAACCTCGACGTCATCAACTGGGCGCTGCGGGCTCACCCGGAAAAGGCCGTTGGACTCGGTGGCCGCCAAACGCGAACCGATCGCAAGTTCGGTCATATTTTCGACCACCACGCGATTGATTTCACGTACCCGAATGATGTCCACGTCATGAGCATGTGCCGCCAGATGATCGGCACAGTTGGGAACGTGTCGGAAGCTGTTGTCGGAACCAACGGGCGGTGGACTTCGGGTGGCAATGGACGAATCATCGGACAAAACGAGTGGAGTTGGGGTCCGACTCGTCGACGACCTTACACCAACCCCTACGAGCAAGAGCACATCGAGCTGATCAATGCTATCCGCGGCAACCGAGCTCACATCAACGCTCTTCAGGACGTGGCCCACAGTACTCTGACCGCCATCATGGGCCGTATGGCCACATACACCGGTCGAGAAATCACCTGGGAAGCGGCTCTGAACTCGAATGAGTCTTTGGTGCCGGCGAACCTTACGTTCGATACGCCGATCGTCTTCCCCGACGTGCCGATGCCCGGACAGGAATTCAATATTAAGCCTCGAGCCTAGTGAATGAAGCCAGTGAGAGCTAGAGTGGTTCACGCTTGTGGAGGGTACGGTTGGCAGTCCTTCGAGGTCTACAGGCCAAGTACCCTTCACCCTGAGTGTTTTCCGCTTCGCTCAGATCTGGCCTCTGCCCGCAAGCGGGGCGAGGGACTTGGAAGGCAACGGTTGCAGTACTCAAAGGCCTTCTCCCCTGGGGTGGACGAATGAATGAGTGTTGTGCTTGTTCTGATTCTTTGAGTTCCGTGGGTTCCCACCCACGGCTAGGATCTTTCGCCCCTGCGGGGCTGAAAATCAACAACACGACACTTGTTTATCCAACTACCGGAGGGGTTGAGAATCGAAAACACGACACTTGTTAAGCCGACTGCCTCGGGGGAGGGGGACTTGTAATACGAGGAATCTGTACCCAATGCGAGCGTGAACCGCACTGATCGTTTAATGGCGAGGAAGTGGCTTCGGGTCCACGCGCGACCATGCTCAATGTCACTGCCATCACCTCAACAACGGCGTCTCGCCAATGCTCTCAGCTAAACTCTTTCCCGTAACGATTCTTCCGGCACTCATTCTCGCGTTCATTCCCGTGGACAATGACGGTCTCAAAACGCAGGTCCAAGGTCGAGTCTTTGACGGTCATGGTCCCGTGGGTGGGGCTCGCATTCGTTGGCAAGGAGAGAGTTGTGCGGTGACCTCGGACGACAAAGGAAACTTTTCGATCCCGCTATCGAAGAAGAAAGGCAAGCGAATCACTGCCTGGAAGAAGGGGTACGGAATCGGTTCCGGTATCTTTCACGGCAAGAGTCTCCAGCTACAACTCGGGCGATTGCCCCAGGACGACAACTACGAGTACAAGTGGATCGACCCGTTGCCCGATCCCAAACGCACGAACAACTGCGGGAATTGTCATGGCGAGATCTTCGGAGAATGGAAGGGCAGCTCGCACGCGCATTCTGCGAAGAACAAGCGATTCATCAGCTTGTTCGCTGGTCTCGACTGGAAAGGTAATCCAAGCCCGACATGGAACCTCCTGAAAGAACGGCCCATCGGGTCGGGCGTCTGTGTCAACTGTCATGCGCCAACATACCATGACCCGCAGCTCGATGGCGATGTTCGACAGGCCAGAGGCGTTGATCTCCAGGGAGTCCATTGTGATTACTGTCATAAGATAGCCGACGCTCCGGCCAAGCGGCTCGGCATCACGTTTGGTCGTGATGGGTATGAGCTTCTTCGTCCGAAAGACGATACCCAACTTTTCTTCGGCCCCCTCGATGACGCACACCGAAAAGGTGAGATATTTGGATTCTCGCCGCTTTACAAAGACAGTCGGTATTGTGCGGCCTGCCACGAGGGGATCGTCTTTGGGGTCCACGTTTACAGCACTTACACCGAATGGCTCGCGAGTCCGGCGAAGAAAAAGGGTCTGCATTGCCAAGATTGTCATATGGCGCCGACTGGGAAAATGACCAACATCGCTCCGGGTAAGGGAGGGATCGAGCGTGATCCGATGACACTGGGCAGTCACTCCTTTCCGGGAGCGACAAAGAAGATGCTTCAACGCTGCCTCCGCGTCGATGTCACGACGAAACGAATCGACGACCTGCGACAAGTAGATGTGGTTGTGTCCGCTCGGAATGTTGGGCATCGTGTGCCGACAGGGTTCGTCGATCGGAACCTGGTCCTGGTCGTCGAGGCATTCGATAAGGACAAAAAACGCGTCGAACTGGAAAAGGGCTCACGGTTGCCTGCGCTCGTCGGTCAGAAGCTCTTCGGGCAAGCTGGATATGTGTATGCAAAGCAACTTGTTGATGAGAAGGGGAAATCGCCGATCCCGTTTTGGTTGTTCCCGAGCAAGACAAACGACACTCGTTTGTTTCCGGGGAAATCGGATCGCCGAACGTTTTGGTTTGGGCAATCCACGCGGCGAGTTCAAGTTCGTCTTATCCATCGTCGGTTTTGGAGCGAGGTTGTCGAGCTAAAGGGCTGGCCCAAGGACGACGTTGTGGTGGTCAACCGGAGCATTTCCACGGCTGATTGATCGCCCAAGAGTGTGGGTCGGCATCGGTATACACTGTGGCTGGACAACACAAACGAAACCGAGATCGTTCAGTTCTGGCTCAGGAGCTGGTCGATTTGTTGTTCCATCTGTCGAATGTTGTTCCGCACCATGAGCTTATAATCGATCACAGCCGGAGTATCGACTTCGAAGAAGACCGACTCTGGGAAAGTCGTCTGGAAGACGTCGAGAAACATGGAGGTGAATTTGCCGGATGGCATGCCCGATCGGTCCGGCTGTTCGGTGTAAGCGACCTGTTCGGCACTGGTAAGCGCACAAAGCAAGGGGTGTAAACGACTGGAAATTACGCGTTTGTACTTTTGGATTGTTTGGATCGTGCGGTCAAGCGGAAGATCCTTCCAAATTTCTCGGCCGATTTGATGAACCTCTGTGTTGGTCGGAATTGCCATGGGACACGCGTCGATCAACCAATCACCCAGATGTTGGACATTCGGTTTGTTTCTCCCATAGGTCTCGATGTCTTCACGATAGCGAGCGTACCAAATGTCCAGATAGTCGATAACACGAGCCATTTTTTCCGGATTGATGGCATGTCGATATTGTGTTCCAAAGATCCCGATGGCACTTTTGGCTTTATCCAACAACCGAAATAGATTGTCGGTCAACAACGGCTCAAAAAGACTATTGCCAATCCCAACGACTACTAGGTCATAATCCAGGTCTGGAACGTTCCACGGGCGAAAGTTTCCATGAACGACAGCACAATCCGGTGGAAGGACTCCGTTGATCAAGTGATACCCGAGTCGGTCTCCAAAATTGCCCACGTTGTTGTAGGAGAGAACGAGAACAGTCTTTGTCGCTGTGTCGTTGTTCATGTGTTCCATCTCCAGAGAACTGTCATGGTTCGCAGAGACGAACCGAAAGGCTTTGGTTTGAGGACTCTCAGTTCCATTGGAAAGCGCCATTCGTGGAGAAGTCGAGGTAGACTCTCTGATTTCCTGGAGCGTCGTCTGACATTGCGCAATCCCGAACAGAAATCTATTTTGTGTCACAAGTCGTTAATTTTGGAATTTCGACGATTTTTGTGAAAATGAGACGGCGTTCAATCCTATTGTATTATGGGCACATGCGCACAAGAGCGGCCGGAGGACTCGAAAACGCGCCAAAATGGCGATTTTTCGAGGGTCGATTTCCATAAAGCATTGAAGCGTAAAGACATGCGGAAATCGAGAGGTGTCAAAAAGGTGCAATTTAGGCGCAGGTTTACTACAAGTTTACTACAAGTTTAGTGCAGTTTTAGCGCAGGTTTTTGTCATTTTTGGACCGGTTTACGAGGGAGAATGGTGAAGGATTGTCCTGATTGAGATCTGTGGGGACGAGATTTTGAAAATTTTCTGGAAAAAATTGGTCGTCATTCCTTTCACGTCCGTTGCCCGGCGAAAGCTGCGGTTTCGAATTGAAGCCGGTTTCGACTCAGTTTCTTGTTGATCTGTCAAAGTGGTAGTTTATTGGCTTTTCGGAAAGGATAGGTTGCAACTGTGAGTCGCTTGTCTGTTATCTGTGGCCTGTTCGGCCTACTGGCGTTGCCAACCATCACTCACGGCGGGTTGTATTATTCTGGGGAGCCGATGGCCAAGTTGCCTTCGCAATGGCGAGGCTTTCTACTGGATCAACGGACATTGCGGATGATCGGTAATCCAGCCAAGGCAGGCGGAGTCATGAATCCTATCCGAAAGCAGTATCTTCTCAAAGCCGAAGAACTGGAGAAGGTTAGAGCGAAGGGGAAACTGACGGCTGACCAACTCGCCGACCTTGGAGCCATTTACATCCGATTGCGTCAACCCGAGAAGGCTGTGACGTTACTTCGTGGAGCCAACCGGCAATACCCCCAACATTTCAAAATCGCTGCCAATTTGGGAACGGCGTGGCAACAGTTCGGTGATCTCCGACAAGCCGCTCAGGCACTCCAACAAGCCGTCAGTTTGACTCCCGAGAAGTATCGAGTCGTCGAGGAGCATCATCTCAAATTAATTACGTTGCGATTACGCGAACCCAAGACCGGCACCTCGTTGGATAACCTGTTCGGTGTCCGATACGTCGGAAATGATGGGAAGTTCACGCCTGGAAAGATCGCAGCCGGACAAAAGAAAAAGCTCCCTAAACACGCCGTTGCGACGATACAACAAATGTCTCTCTGGCTTCCAAATGATGCCCGACTGCTGTGGCAACTTGCAGAGATCGCCAATGCGTACGGGGACGTCCGTGTTGCTGCGAACATGATGGACGGGTGCATCACTCAATTCGGGTTGCAATCACGGGAGCTACGCAAGCGACGTCTGATCATCCGGACGGTGGTGGCAAAACTCAAAGCAACCTCAGTGGCCGGAAAGGCCGAACACAAAAAGAATCACGCCGGTGGAATTGTCGCGCAATCCAGACGACCATTGTTATCTCGGATCGATCAGAGTGTCCTGCCAAAGATCGTTGAGGATGGTGTCAATCGTATGCCTTGGGGGTTACTTCGAGAAACAGAAGTCGGCCAACGGTTCGATCCCTCTTTTCCGGACTACATCGAGAAGCTCAATAAAAAGACGGTTACTCTTTCCGGATTCATGCAACCGTTCACAACTGATCTCGACGTCGAGACGTTCATGTTTCTCGAATATCCCATTGGGTGTTGGTATTGTGAGACGCCCGAAATGACGAGCATTATCTTCGTCGAGATGCCACGGGGAACGTATGCCCGTTATAAACGCGGACTCATGAGCATTACCGGCCGACTCACCCTGAACTACTCGGACCCAGAAGAATATTTGTATCTCATTCGAAACGCCAAGGTCGGCGGGATCGAGTAATCTAACGACTCGATTCAACGCCTGCGCCAGGACGACAAGGTGGCGACTTTGGACGTTCAGTATCACCTTTTCCCGGTCCTATCTGAACTTTTCTAAACGGTAAGTATACGGAATTCTCCCCTTCCCAACTGACCTTGTCATCCACTCGATTTCTTGGGATATCATGAACAAATTGAGGGAGTACATAGGAGACGGACGTTGGTTCGCGGAACAAGGCAGACGAGGTTGGCCACGAGTTATGACCGGACCAGACGAACTACGGCAGAATATTCAATTTCTCAAGGGACTTGCATCCGCCCGAGTGCCGATGCTCCAACGACTTGGTATCGAAACGGTGGGGGATCTGCTTTGGCACTTTCCGCGGGGCTACGACGAATTCAGTGGTCTGAAGCAGATTAACCAACTCGTCGAGGGGCAAATTCAAACGGTTCGGGGAGAGGTCATCGACATCGCGTCTCGACGTACCGCGACACGTAAAGCGATGGTCACGTTGCTGATCGACGATGGTAGTGGCGAGCAGGTCGAAGCCATTTGGTTCAACCAACACTGGCGAGCCAACCGCCATCACATGGGGCAGTTCCTAGCCGTCACAGGTAAACCGAGTTGGTCGCGCGGGAAGTGGCGAATGAACATGCCCGAAGCGCGGGATGCTCACGATGTCGGGGACAGCACCGACCTTGTTATTATATCGAAGTACCCCGCCACGAGTGATTTGCCGACGGAAAGCCTGCGGGTCATTATCCGGAAGGCCCTCGATCAGTATGCCGACAACCTCATCGAGAAGTTGCCCAATGCGGTCCTCGAACGCCGGGGACTTCCGCCGATTAACAAAGCCATCCGCGACATTCATTTTCCTGAAACCATGCAGGACGCCAAGAACGCTCGGCGTCGATTTGTGTATGAAGAATTTCTGGTGCTACAACTGGCTCTTGCTGTCCGTCGGCGGGAACTCCGCTCTCGTCAACGAGCGTCGAAGCTGCCGTTGACGAAAACCATCGACACTCGTATTCGTCGGCTTTTTGCGTTCGAACTTACGAACGACCAGAACAAAGTCCTTTCGGAAATTGTCAAGGACCTCAACGACGAACGGCCGATGCAAAGGCTACTTCATGCAGATGTGGGAGCCGGGAAGACTGCCGTCGCCATCTACGCTTTGCTCGTGGCCGTTGCGAACAAACACCAGGCAGCTCTCATGGCCCCCACCGAGGTGCTTGCCCGACAACACTATCGGACTTTGCGAGACCTGCTGACTCACAGCCAAGTTCGATTGAAGCTTCTCACTGGTTCGCTGTCTCCGAAGGAAAAACGAATCGCGTTGGCCGAGATCGCTTCAGGCAATGCTGATCTTGTCGTTGGAACACAAGCACTTGTTCAAGACTCGGTCCAGTTCGCCAAACTCGGGCTTGTGGTCATTGACGAACAACACAAGTTTGGGGTCAACCAACGGGCGAGATTCCGAAAGTTGGGTCTCGATCCGCACTATCTGGTGATGACGGCGACACCTATTCCCAGGACTGTCGCCTTGACCGTGTTTGGAGACCTCGACACGTCGCAGATCACCGAGTTGCCACCTGGACGACAACCTGTGAAGACGAAGTGGGTGACGGACAAGGACCGCGAGCACATCTACGAGCAACTACTTGAGGAACTCCAGAAAGGAAAGCAGATGTACGTCATCTGTCCGCTCGTTCAAGAGTCCGAGACACTCGACTTGAAAGCTGCACAGGAGACGTTCCTGGAATTGCAGGCGGGGCCTTTTGCCGGGGTCCAGTTGGGACTGCTCCACGGACGGATGGACGAGAAGGTCAAAGACAACATCATGCAGCAGTTCAGGGAAAAGGAGATCGATGTCCTGGTGAGCACGGTCGTTGTAGAAGTCGGTGTGGATATCCCGAATGCGACATTGATGATCATCGAACACGCCGACCGGTTTGGCCTGTCTCAGTTGCACCAGCTCCGTGGACGAGTGAGTCGAGGTCCTGTAGCAGGACAATGCTACCTGTTTGCCAACCCTTCAAGTGCCGATGGAAAAGAACGGCTCCGGATCATGACTCGGACTTCGAATGGGTTCAAACTAGCCGAGGAAGACGCCCGGTTGAGAGGGCTTGGTGAGTTCTTTGGGACACGCCAACACGGGCTCGGAGAGCTGCGAGTTGGTAACTTGATCACCGATAGCGATATCCTGAATATCTCCCGGAAAGATGCTTTCGAGATGGTCCTCCATGACCCTCGATTGAAGGAGCCGGAACATTTGGCACTGCGGATGGCGGTGTTGGACAAATATGGTCAGACGTTGGACCTGGCCGAAGTTGGATGAGTTGCTCGCGAGTTGGCACACAGGGCACACCAACAGAACCTGTGTGATCAAGACAGAGCTAATCGCAGTTCGCCGATCTGCAGGACGTCATGTTGAAGTCCAATCACCCAGTTCGAATCTCGAGACGCACCGACGAAGAACGTCGACAAGAAAATGCCGAAAGCATTGTCAGAGAAGTGCTTGATCATCTTCGCCAACAGCAGCATAACTCTCATTCGAAGCTCCGTCTGTTCCAAGGGAGGTCGAAGGAGGAAACAAGAATGCCGACTCGGTTCTGTTGTGGTGACAACTGTGTCAAGCACGTTAAACAGCGTACTGCCCATCGGAGGAATCGTTCCATTCTTTCGTTGAGCAATATAACAACTCTCATTTCTTTTCTGATTCATCGTGTTCCCAGACTTTTCAGGTACGCATACAAATCAACGATCTCCGCGTCTGTCCAATTATCCAGCAACCCCGATGGCATGAGTGATTGTCGACTTCGCATCTGCAAATCAATCTGGTCGCCGGCAATTCGCAATGCGTTCCCGTTGCTGTCCTGAAGGATGACCCCGTCTTCGGCCTGGTAGATGACCTGCCCGGAATAGAGTTTTCCCGTGGTGGTTCTAATGAGGGTCGTTTGGTAACGCTCGGATACATCCCGATTCGGTTGCAGTATGGCTGTGAAAAGGTCTTTCCGAGAAAATCGGCCAGTCACTCCCTGGAGGTCAGGACCAAGGGCTTGGCGACCGGAATGACAGGATGCACATCGTCCCTTGACGAACACTCGTTTTCCGCGACCAGTTTGGCCCTTGGCCCAGTCGAGTTTCGTGAGTCGTTGTTGCCAGGCTGTGACATCCACGCCATCGGGGTTGTTGGCCTTGGCAGCGAGTTGTGGATGAGTCTTTGTCAACCAGGCCATCCAGTCCTCATGGGAAGGTCCGAGTTTTTGTCCAGAAACTCGTTGGAGTTGGTTGATGATCTCTCTCTCAAAGTCATTGGATTTCCCTTGGGGAAGTCGTTTCCAAGCCATGATGAGAGCAAAAGCTTGTTGGCCCGTTGGACGTGCAGGAAGCTCCAAAAGGGCCTTGAGGCTTGTGCGCGAGATAGACAAACTTGGTGAGTTCAGACCTCGAACGAAGCGGTCATGGTCCTCGATTTGGGGACTCTTGGCCAGGATGGGAAGGACTGCCGACTGGAGTCCTTGGGTGGCTCCCAGTTCTCGTAAAAGAGGATAGACTTCTTTTCGGGGCAACGCTGAAACAATGCCAACGAGTTGTGGCGTCCAATCATAGTCTTCTTGTGTCTTGGCTCGCTGAAGAAATTTTCGGGCAGCCTTCTTTCGGTCGAAGCCACGAACTCGTGCAAAAAGAACATGCCCTGGATGACCGAAGTCTTTGTGGTTCAGGATGGCTCCTGGAAGCTCTTGGTCTCGGGTAACCAATTCACGGTAAACCTCTTGTATTCGTCGTGGCCAGTTACGGTCACGGTTCGCTTTGAGTATATCTAAACTCGGTTCGAGACCGACCAACACTTCGGCTGTCTTTTTGGTGATGTCGATGGAACGTGGAGCCGATAGTCGCGAGGTTACGATGAGATAGTGTATCTGCTCCACAGGATCATCGAGTTTGGTCATCTTCTGGACCATCCTGGTGAGTGTCACCTCGCTGTCATCCTGGAGCATCGCCAGAGTCCGGGAAGCCTCTCGGTCCACATCTCCATGTCCTGTCCAGAGCAACTTCCGGAGTTGGGCCTTGGTTCGTTGGAGCTCAGTAGTATCGATGGCCTTCTCGACAGTCGAGCGAGTACGCCTCGGAGAGTATCCTTCCCAGACTTCGATCTTTCGATCCATTGTGGAAAGGTTGCCAAATGCTAACTGGATGATCCGGATGGCAGCAAGTCGGTAATGCGATTCGGTGGTGTCCTTTAACACCTTTCGCATGGAGGACGCCACCTCCTTGGGGTACTTGGAGTATAGTGCCAGTCCCGTTGTGAGTTGTTGGGGGATCGTCCGTGCACGTTTGAGAACTTTCTTTTGCTCGGCAGCAGGAAGGTCTCGGAGAAGTCTTGCCGTGGCTAAACGCAAGTATCTATCGGAGGTGTCCCAGTTGCTCATGATGATCTGAGACAAAGAGGAGTTGGCGGATGGCGATGCCGAGTATCTGGCCAACAAAGTGAGCTTCCGTCGGAGTTCGTGGAGGTCCGTCGTCTTCCAGGAAAGAACCTCTTTGAAGTGGCTTTCTGAGTGAAGCGGCAGAAGTCGTTTAGCCGGTTGGAGGCGTTTGACGGCCTTGGTGGCAACCTTTCCGTTGGGGTATCGGATGCGGTAGACGGCCCCACGAGTTCCGCGACCTCCAATCGAGAGATACAGGTCGCCAGTTTTCGGATGAACGACTGCACCAGTGGGTGCGAAACCGTTGTCACCGACGGCTTCGAGGAACACCTCCTTGGTGGACGTGTAGGACGAACCTTGTTTTTTCAATCCGACAAAGTACACTTTGCCGAACGTCCAGTCGAGGGCGAAGATGCCGCCCCGGTATTTCTCGGGAAACTGCGTATGTCGGTAGCAAACGACGCCTGTGGGTGATCCTCGGTTCAAGGTCGCCAACGGTTCGACCACATCAGGAAAATACGGAGGACAACGCCAAGTGTTAGCGAATTGCGGAGACAACCAACCGTGAAAGCCGCCGGGAATAACATGATACAAACGGGTAGGCTCGTACCAGGGTAGCGACACACATCGTTCGTTGTCCGAGTCATAAGTGAACAGTTCGCCATCAGCGTTAAAGTCCATTCCGTAGGCGTTCCGGAAGCCGTCGGCGACGATCTCGCTCTTTTTCAAGTCTGGAGTGAACCGCAGTACCACACCCGCTGTTGGTGTTTTGATTGGCGACGTGGATAGTTGAGCGAAGTTCTTTCCGACTCCTGAATGGTTGCCGCACAGGACATACAACCACCCGTCTGGTCCACGACGAATGGCGTGGGTCGAGTGTTCGCCTCCGGTCTTGAGACGGTGGAGGATTTGGGATTGTCCGTCGGCCTTGTTGTCACCATTCTTGTCGAAGAATCGACGTAGGCCTCCATCGCCGGTGACGTAAAGCGTGTCACCCTCCCAGAGAAGTCCCATCGCACCATCGCGAGGAGTATCTGCAAATGGGATGGCCTTGTCAGCCTTTCCGTCCTTGTTGGTATCTTCGAGAATGCGGATGTACTTACGCCCGGCGACCACAATTCGACCTTTCGGATCGACAGTAAGAGTGTAGATGTCGTTGGCCAGTCGGCTGTCTGCGTACTCGGTGACCTCGAAACCATCAGGAACCTGGAGACCGAGGTCTACCGAATCAGCCAGGGACTCCTGGGACCATAGGAAAAACAGAAATAGAAGCACCAGGTGTCTGAAGTAGGAATATGGCATGGTGGTGTTGTTGGGTTGGTGTTTGGAAAGTGAATCCTTCGCAGTCAGAACCACTCACCCTTGATCCTTTTGCCGCAAGCGGTGAGATGACCTCACCCAAACGAGGCAGGGAAGACACTGGGTGAGGAAGGTTCTCTCGAGCGATGTTGTTAACGGTACCCAAGAGATGACATTCACCTTGGGATGATGACCGTCGGGATTCTCATTGTCGTGGCAGTCTTATTAAGTTTGCTGGCTTCCCGTTTGAGGTCATCCCAGTCTGCTACTAATCGACGCAAGATGTTGGCCTGATCAGCGTAGACCTCGCGTAACCCCTGATTGGGAACACCTTCACCTCGGCTTGCATATCCCAAAAGTGTACATAGCTGGGAATAGAGCTTCGCACCTCCCTTTTGGGCAAGGATGTCGTAAGCCACCTTGGCCTTCGGATTGTGGAGTTCCGCTTCAAGTTCGTCGAGCTTGTTAATCAGTTTTTCGTTTTGATTTACAAACTTCTTGTTCTTGAGGTACTTGGTGACAAGTTTGTTTCGCGATTCTAGTTGTTTCTTGAGAGTTCTCAAATCAAGAACGGTTTCCACAACGGTATCGATGTCCTTGTGGAGCTTGAGCAAGAAAGCAAGCTGCTGTTTCCGTTCGGCCTGTGTCAACTGCGAACGGGGATCGGCTTTGACCTCAACATCGGTCGTGTAGTCCTGGTCATCCACAAACAACTTCACCGTGTATTTTCCGGGAACGGCCAAAGGTCCGACTTTCGCGTCGGCACCTTCTTTGATCGCTCCTTTGAGTGGCTTGCTCCCATCGTGTCGGAAATTCCAAATCACTCGGTGTAATCCTGGCTTGGTCGGGAGTTTTTCTTTCACCTCCGTTTTGGCATCCTTGTCCTTTTTCTTGTTCTTGATGGTTCGGATGCATTGCCCCTTGCTGTCGTAAATCTTGAGGAGCACCTCTTTCGACTTACCGGCGAGGTGGTAGTGGATGATCGCACCCGCAGGTGGATTCGACATCGCAGGATCACGTAGTGCGGAATAGAGTGATGTTGCATACCGCCACTGGATCGTTGTGGGGATGTCAAAAAGATGCGTCTTGTTTTTCCGAATCTTGTGTAAGGTGCGGACGGGTGTAAGATCGTCCAGGATCCAGATCGATCGACCGTTCGTGCCTACAACGAGGTCATCTTCACGGGCCGAAAGGTCATGAACGGCGACGGTCGGCATATTGAGCTTCAGCGGCTCCCAGGTCATCCCGCCGTCTAGAGTGAAGGACACCCCACGCTCCGTCCCGACGTAGAGAACTTTGGAATCCTTGGGATCACATCGGACAACGTGGAGATAAATGTCCTGTGGCATTTTTCGTGACAAGTTCGTCCACGTTTTTCCGAAATCGGTCGTTTTGTACAGGTAGGGCTTCATGTTGTCGAGGCGGTGACAGTCGACCACAATATAGGCGGTGCCAGAGTGAAACGGGCTAGCTTCGATGCAGCTGACAGTTCCCAACGGAGGCATGCCTGGGATGTTCTTGGTCACATCAGTCCAGGTCTCTCCGCCATTGCGTGTGATATGGACGAGCCCGTCATCACTTCCAGCCCAGAGGACTCCTTGTTTCAGAGGGGATTCCGCGAGTGAGAAGATGGTACAGAAGTACTCCGCGGAGGTATTGTCGCCTGTGATCGGACCTCCTGCCCACTTTTGTTTATCCTTGTCGTCAGTCGTGAGATCTTTGCTGACCTGCTTCCAGGTGTGTCCTCCGTCCCTGGTCCGGAATAGGACATTAGCCCCGTGGTACACGGTCTTGGGATCGTGGCGTGACACAAGGATAGGTGCTGTCCACTGGAATCGGTACTTGATATCACCAGCACCAAATCCCGAGGTCTGGAATGGGAACTTGGTGATCGATTTTGCCTGTCGTGTACGATGGTCATAACGGGTCAGAATCCCGCTGTACTCTCCAGAGTAAACAATGTTCGGGTCGAAAGGATCGGGGACAGAGAATCCTGTCTCACCGCCTCCCACGCGGTGCCAGTGACCAATCCGAATGTCATCTCCCACCAGGCTGTTACTCGGGCCAGACGCAGTCCCCAGGTCTTGCATGTTACCCATGACTTTGTATGGTACACTGGTGTCCGTATTGATGTGGTAAAACTGTGTGATTGGGAGTTGCGGGGACTGCCAGGTCTTACCTCCGTTGAGGGTGAAGTCGACGCCACCGTCATTCGCGTTCACAATTCGTTGAGGGTTGGTTGGGTCGAACCAAATGTCGTGATGGTCAACGTGGTGAGGTTGTGGTTTGACTTTTGCGAAGGTTTTACCCCCATCGACACTCTTGTGCAGCAAGACGTTTGGAATCCAGACCTCGTCAGGGTCTCTGGGATGAACTCGGACCTGGGAGAAGTACCAGGGCCGCATCTGGATGTCGCCCTTTTTATGGACGAGCTTCCAAGTCTTTCCCGCGTCGTCGGAGCGGTACAATCCACCCTCCTTGGCTTCGATAATGGCATAGACTCGGTTACTGTCGGAAGGAGCGACAGTGACACCGATGCGACCTTTGACCCCTTTGGGGAGTCCCTTGCCTTTGAGTTCCTTCCAGGTATCTCCTCCGTCGGTGCTTTTATAAAGACCACTGCCTGGACCACCTGCGACGATGTCCCAGGGAAGCCGACGGCCTTGCCACAAGGCCGCATACAAGATGCGGGGGTTGTTAGGGTCGAAGCAAACGTCAATCGCCCCTGTGTCCTTGTCCTTTTTGAGGACGTGCTCCCAGTTCCTTCCCCCGTCAGTCGTGCGGTAGACACCTCGTTCTGGGTTTGGCCCGAACGCATGACCCAGGACAGCCGCGTAGGCGACGTTGGCGTTCCTGGGATGGACAATCATGTGTCCGATTTGGCCTTCTTGTTTCCAGACGTGCTTCCACGTCTTTCCGCCATCGGTGCTTTTGTAGATCCCGTTTCCCGCCCCTACGTTACCTCGGATATTGGCTTCTCCCGATCCGACGTAGACGACATTCGAATCTGAAGGCGCGACAACGATAGAGCCAATCGAAGAAATGGGTTGATCGTCGAAAATCGGTTTCCAGTTTTGTCCGGCGTCTTCGGATTTCCAAACACCGCCTGAGGCCGTGGCGACGTAATAGGTCATGGGATCGCCAATGACTCCACACGCACGACTACACCGTCCACCCATCGCCGGGCCGATGAGGCGATATTTGATTCCTTTCAGTTCTTTGGGGCCACCTTCGTTCTCCTCAGCTTGGACGAGCGAAGAACCAACCAGTCCCAACAGCCATGCGCAGAGCATGATCTGCACGTAGAAATAATGCAGCGATGAACGACTCATCGGATGATGTACCTTCAGAGGATGAAATGGTCTGTGGTAAGCTAACTCGATTCAGCGTATCGTAGCTAGAAATGGAGTGCAAGCAGTGGCAGGAATTCTTGGCGTATCAACAGTTGTGGCGATTGACAACCGCTCGATGGTTCCCGAATCTGCCAGGGCCTGAACGCATTTATCTGTACACACCATTGCGTGTGGCCTTCGCCAACCCATCCCCAGGACGTTCCCCAGGACGTTTTCCAACACAATTCCCAATTCCCCGTGTCAAACGACAGCCAGGTATCTTACAATACTAAATCTGTGAGCGGATCGTCTCGAGACCGAATTCCTTTCCGCCCTCCACAATCGTGGCCACACTGGAGCCAACATGTCGTTCCGCCTTTTCTTATACTACTGTGCTCTAGTCGGAGGATGGGCTGCGTTCCTCGGTTGGTTCGTTGGATTGTTCGCCGCTCCGGAAAGCAACCCTATTTTCTCAGACGCCATCAAAGGACTCTTCCTTGGTTTTTGTGTCGGTCTGGGTTTGGGGTGTGTTGATGCTATCTGGAACATTTCGACTTCGCAGATTGGCCTGCTGAGTAAACGTCTCGGGGTTGCATTGCTCGTAGGAGCTTTCGGTGGATTCTTGGGTGGATTCGTTGGCCGGTCTTTGTTTGGCTTTTTACAAGATGGAATTCTCGAGATCGTCTTTTTCGTGCTTGGGTGGACTTTGACCGGAGCATTGATCGGAGCGGCCGTCGGAGTTTCGGATTTCATTGAAGGAGTTTTTCGAGGAGACGATCTTACCGGTCCCAAAGCAAAGCTTCGAAGAACGCTCCTTGGTGGAACGGTTGGAGGGATTCTGGGCGGCTCTCTTGCCTATCTGTTGAAGCAGCTTCTTCCTGGTTTCCTTTCTGAAAAAGCTGCCACGGAATTGTTGTCTCCCACAGCTATCGGGTTCGTGGCTTTGGGAATGTGTATTGGACTTCTGATCGGCTTGACACAGGTTATCCTTAAAGAAGCGTGGGTGAAAGTGGAAGTCGGGTTCCGTGCCGGTCGCGAGAAAATCTTGACTAAAGAACAAACCACGATCGGCCGGGCCGAATCGTGTGACATCGGGCTTTTCTCGGACCAGAAAGTTCAGAAACTTCATGCCAAGATCGTACAGGTGAAAGACCAATACTTCGTCCAGGACGAGAATACTCCCAATGGGACGTTTGTAAACAATCAACAGGTTCCAGGCCGTGCACCTATCAAGTCTGGGGACCGAATACGTGTGGGCGATAGTATCTTGTGCTTTTTGGAACGACAGAAGAGATAATCGAAAACTGGGAACAGAAACTTCCATATCGTCGTCCCAAGTGTAGAAGCTGACCCGTCGGATTTCGTCCGGGAATCATGCTGTTGGTTTTTTTGAGACCGATTCGGCTTTGCAGGCAATCGTCTCGAAAAAACGAAGTTGAGAAAGACACGACAATGCCCCAAGTGATCAAATGTCCCCACTGTCAGAATGCCATGCAAGTGCCCGACAATGCGGCAGGCAGAACAGTCCGTTGTCCCACTGTCACCTGTAAGAAAATTTTTGCGGTACCAGGCAAACCCGGGGCAGTCCAGCAGCAAGTTCCAACCCCATCGGCGGCAGCCGCTTCTGGGCCTACTTCGGCTGGAAGTTCCCAAAAAGGATCGGGACTTTCTGCTGGTGGAGCAAGTGAGCCTTCGACGTGTCCAGCTTGTAGTTCGCCATGGACCGAGGGGGCCATCGCTTGTATGGACTGCGGGTACATGCTCCAACAAGAGCAACCCAAGGGAAGTGAAGCGGGTGGTCCACCCAACTTGTGCGCGAACGATGCTTGTGGCGTGGCTAATCCTCCCGGCGTCCGGGATTGTCAACGTTGTGGCTCGCCTCTGCCTGTTCCGGAAGGGGAAATCCTGCTCGGACGGTATCGCGTCGTCAAACTACTGAAGATGGGTGGGTTTGGTGCCGTCTATAAGGCCGTCGACACCAAAAAGGGTGACCGAGAAGTAGCCATCAAAGATATGATCGGCTCGGACCCTCAAGAGTTCAAGATCCGCCTCAACTTCTTCCGTCGTGAAGCCCAAATCCTCAAAGGTTTGGACAAGATTCCGATCGTCCCGACTGTCTACGACTTTGCCGAAGAAGGCCAACGTGCTCAGCTTGTGATGGAATTCATTCGCGGCAAAGACTTGTTAGACCTGTTGGAAGAGCGAGGCAACAACAAGGCCTTCCCCGTGGCCCAAGTCGTCAAGTGGGGCATCAGCATCTGTGACGTTCTGAGTTACATGCACAACCAGTCACCACCATTGATCCACCGGGACCTGAAACCCGACAACATCATGTTGCTCAACGACCAAAAGTCGATCAAGATGATCGACTTCGGGACGGCGCGTGACATGGGCAAGACCATGCAGGAACGGGCTAAGAAAAAGACGGTCGTCTACACCGAAGGGTACGCTCCACCCGAGCAGGTCCTGGGAAAGCCCGAGGCACGCAGTGACCTATTCTCTTTGGCCGCGACGCTGTACCACCTCGTCACCGGGGAAGAACCCAACGGCACGTTCACCGGGCAAGAGATTGGCACCACTCTGAAGGATCCGAATTGTAAAATTCCACCCAACGAACGTTGGTTTTACGAACTCATCCGAATTAATTTGGCCGAGGACACTGACGACCGCTACTACTCAGCCAAGGAGTTCAAACGAGACCTCGAACAACAACGGGTCACCACCCAAATCGCCTGTGGTAAATGCAAAACCATTAACGAAGTACGTGTGCCTTTCTGCAAGAAATGCGCCGAGCCACTCACCGAAGCACACGCCCACTGCAACTCGTGCGGCAAGGACAATCGCATGGGTAGTCGGTTTTGTATCTACTGTGGAAATCGTATTCGCTAGGCGTGCGAGGTGGAAGCCGCCAGGCAGGAATGCTGGCCCTTTTTCCTTACACCAAACATCCTAATAAGGCTGGAATTATGTCTCCGAATGCCCCAGATCCGACCCCTCGCAAGGCAGGAGGCCTGTGGGCCCGTTTGTTCGGCGTCCAGAATGATGCCCCACCCGAGCCGGATGAGAAGCAGCAATGTGCACAGGAAAGCGAGTCGGCAGAGCCAGCTTCTTCTAGTTCCCTCACCGAACAGCAACAACCTCCCAGAGCCCAAAGGGTCGATCAATCCTCATCTGCGGTTCCGGAAGACGCCGAACCCGCAGGTGATGACCAAACCGGTGGAAAGCTTCCAGATGAGGTCGAATCGGTGTTCGAGACCCAAACAGAACCCTCCGGACTTCCCTTTGCGGAAGTCAATTTGGATGGACCACCGGGACAAGGGTATGTGTCGACTGAACTCGGAGATGAAGATGAGGAACTCCTCAAAGCTCAATCTCCGACGGAGCTCGACTCCGAAGACGGCATTGCCGAACCGATGTCTGGTCCTCTAAATGAACCGATTCCCGAAGTTCCACAACTACCCGAAGGCCTGCTGTCCAGCAACTCAACGCTCGCAGAAATGCCCGAGGTGGTGACCGGTCCCATCTCCGACGAATACACGTTGGAAATTCCTCCGACCGAACCACCCGTTGAGGCTGAACCCCCCGCGCAGCCATTGTTGAAATGCCCAGCTTGCTCGGCGATTGTCAGCGAACCGACGTTCTGCCCAGAGTGCGGATACATGTTTACAGGTAATGAAAGGACTTCGGCTGTTACTCCTGCCGTCGGTGTTCCTGAAGAAGCGACCGCCGCCACATCTCACGTCGCTCCCCAAGTTCCTCTCCAGGATCGATATCAGGTCGGCGAGTTGATCTCCCAACGTGGTGGTCTTTATTACTACCGTGGAACCGACCTGATGGACCCATCTGGGACCCCAGCGCCGGTCCTCATTCTAGCCGGTCCAACGACGACATCCCAACCAAGTCTCCCAGTCGCCGAGGTCGAGCCGGTTGACCAGAACGTCGAAGATGGGTTCGAAGATTTTCTTGCTGACTTCGACGATGGACCTTTGGGAGAACTCATCGAGGATGGGGTGAATTGGCCGAGCATCAGTTGGGAAAAAGCCATCCGGGACAACGCCGATCACCCCAGCATCCCGCAGGTTCTGGACCAGTTCGTTGAAGGTGACTTTGAGTATCTGATCGTCGAAACGGTCTCCGGACCAATCCTGTGGGACGCCTGGTCTGATCCCGAAACGACCTATGCCATGCGTTATGGATGGCTCATTCAAATTGCTGCTGGACTTCGCGCGATTCATCAAAGCGGGGCGATTCTCGAGGCGTTACAGCCTGACAAGGTGACTGTAAACGAGTCCGGTCATGCAGTGCTAAGTGACTTGACCGATCTGCTTCCGATCCCAGTGCCTGCCAATGCCCAGATTCGCGGTTCGCTGTATACGGCCCCAGAACTGATGATCAGCCCTGAAACGGCGACGGCCCAAGCCGACATGTATAGCTTTGGTGCGATGCTCTATGCCCTTGAGTATCTTGGTCATCATCTTCAAGAAAGCGACTTCGAACATCAGTTCTCTCCCAAGCTGATCACCGATCGATACCCAGACGTCCATCCGGCGTTCAACCGTCTTATCCTCAAAACTTTCAATCGCGACCAGTTCATGCGTTTTCCGACGGACGAAGCTTCGAAAACGGATCCGACTGGATTTACCGAGTTGATCCGAACCTTGAGCGTCTGCCAGAAGACGTTTGATCGAGTCCGCCTGGACATTGCGGCGTGGACGACGACCGGAATGATCCGGACAGGAAATGAAGATGCGTTCGCGCTTCTGCACGCCTCCGAATCGCGTGAGGACGAATTGACCGAGTACGCTTTGGTACTTCTTGCGGACGGAATGGGTGGTTACGACGCCGGGGAAGTCGCTGCGGCCATGGCGTTGAAAGAGCTTCGAGCGAAGTTATTAGAACATCCGATCTTTTCCGCCGTAGCCGGAAAAGAACCACCACCTGACGGAACGTTCGACCTCGATACGTGTAAGGAGTTGCTCAAGGAGGCCCTTCGCCACGCCAACAAAACGGTCTACACAGCATCTCGCACTCCCGGCGAGGGGAAACGAGGGATGGGTTGCACCGCCGAGGCCATTTACGTCGATGATCAAAACGTCGTGGTCGGGCATGTCGGAGACAGCCGTACTTACCACTTGACGAATGGCCAACTCGTGCAGCTGACACGCGATCATACGTGGGTCAATCGGATGGTCGAACTCGGAAAACTGACTCCGGAAGAAGCCGAAACCCACGACCGAAAGAACGAACTCCAGCAAGCCATCGGTGGGCAGCCCGATGTCACTCCCGAAATGTACCAAGCCAAACTCAACCGAGGTGACTGGCTTCTTGTGTGTTCCGATGGGCTGAACGATAAAGTCCCCGACGCTGACATCGTCAAGATGCTCACCCGAGAAACCTCCGGGTCGGCCGAAGATGCTGCCAAACGATTATTGAATTTAGTGAACCTACGCGGCGCGACAGATAACACGACCGTTGTTGTCATTCGTGCAAGTTGAAACAGGAAACGAGAATCCAGATACCAACCTCGGATGATCTAGAAAATACAGGACGGTTTTATTGACACGAATGAAATGAATGTCGCCCCTGGGCTCTTGTCTCTCAGTTCCTTGTTTTTCCTGTAACTTACTCACATGGTCGAAAAAATCTGGACTCTCCAGCTTGGTAGTGGACCCCTCATCGCAACGGCCATCCACGACGGCCACGACACACGCGACGAGGTTACAAGACATTTCGCGTTGGACAAGGCGGACCGTCTGCGGGAAGAGGATCCCTTCACGGGGTTGTGGACGGAGTTCGCACCGACGCGTTTGCTCGGAACGAAATCGCGGTTCCAGGTTGACTTGAACAGGCCCCGCGGACAAGCCGTTTACCGCACTCCGGCAGATGCTTGGGGCCTTACTGTTTGGAAAGGCAATCCCTCCGAAGAAATGTTCCAACGGTCTTTGGCGGAGTACGACCTGTTTTACGACACCATGCAAACTCTGTTGTCCGAGAAAGTCAAGCAAAATGGTCACTTTGTCGTATTCGATCTGCATTCTTACAACCATCGACGCTCGGGTCCCGCAGGACCGGCAGCCGATCTCGAGGGGAATCCGCAAGTCAATGTCGGCACCGGGACGATGAACCGTCAACTCTGGGGCCCAGTGGTTGATGCGTTCCTGAGAGAGTTGCGGGGATTCCCATTTCCTGGAGGGAACCTGGACGTCCGGGAAAACGTTAAGTTTTTCGGAGGCAACTGGCCTCGATGGATTCATCAGAACTTTCCCGAAAACGGTGTAGCCATTGCGATTGAATTCAAGAAGTTCTTCATGGACGAGTGGACGGGCCAACTCAACATGGAGTGTATCGAAGCGATTCGCGACGCTCTTGAGTCGACTGTCCCAGCTGTCGTGCAGGCGTTGGAGAGTGTCAAATCTGCGAACTGATCTCGTTGTGGGAATTGGTCAAATTCGAGATTCCATCGGGAGTTTTCTCCGCTCAGACCTCGAAAGTCAAGAACGGCTGCCACGAAACGTTGTCTTTCCTTGGGATCGAAGACCTGGTCTCATTGGTTTGCGGAAAGTCTTCTGGTTGCACTTTGATCGCAGTTACTCATTTTCTTGTTCGGAGTGTCTCCCACAATAACACTTTTCGGCAGAAGGGATTCCCGGCTGCCACACCGATTGGCCACACTCGATACGCAGTTCCCAGAAATCCTGGGTAAAATATTCTTGCACGTCGTGCTCTTATCTGGCAAGATCTCAAGATAAGCTGGTGAAATAGTATTCCTTCCTTCACAGTTGTCATGCCGGTTCCATTCCGGTTCGACGACTTTCGTCATCCCGACCCAAGTGAGACCCCAAGCTATCTCCCGCTGCGTTGTCCGATCACGCCGCCGAAGCATCGTGAACGTGTCGATGTTGCGAATTTTGCGATAGGAGCCGTTTGTATGAAACTGACCACACGCCTTGGACTGACTGTCCTGGCGATTTTGCTTGTTAGCCTGCCCAATGCACGGAGTCAAGACAAAGACTCAACAGGAAAGGACAAAACTGCGACGATTAAAGACGTGAGCTACTACAAGCAAGTCCGACCCTTGTTCCAACAACACTGTCAAGGATGTCACCAACCGTCCCGCGATAAAGGTGGGTTCGTCATGACTACCCACGCAAGTCTTTTCAAACAGGGCGACAGTGGGGAATTCGGAATAGTCAAGGGTCAGCCCAACAAGAGCTATCTGGTCGAGCGGATCATTCCCCACAACGGAAAACGCGCTGAGATGCCACCAGAAGGCGATCCTTTGACGGATTATCAAGTAAAACTGATCCAAACCTGGATTGCCGAGGGCGCGACGGACGACACGCCCGAAACGGCCAAAGTCATTGTCGATGCTGATCATCCCCCTGTCTATAACTTACCTCCCGTGATCACTTCGATTGATTACTCACCAGACGGGAAAATACTCGCCGTGGCGGGGTATCACGAGGTAGTTTTGCACAAGGCTGATGGTTCGGGCCGTTTGGCTCGTTTGATCGGAGCTGCGGAACAAATTTCTTCGGTGGTGTTTTCTCCCAACGGGAAGTTACTCGCTGTAACCGGTGGTTCGCCCGGACGATTCGGAGAAGTTCAAATATGGGACGTTCGGAAGCATCGCCTCAAGCTCGCCAAGTCCATCACATTCGACACTGTCTACGGAGCGAGTTGGTCCAAAGACGGTTCCATTGTCGCGTTCGGGTGTGCCGACAACTCGACCCGCGCCATCAACGCAAGGACGGGAGAGCAGGTCTTCTTCAACGGCGGTCATAATGACTGGGTCCTTGACACCGTATTCTCTGTCAAAGACGATCATCTCGTCACCGTGAGCCGAGACATGTCGATGAAGTTGAGTGTGGTAAAAACTTCCCGCTTGGTCGACAACATCACGAGTATCACTCCCGGTGCCCTAAAAGGCGGACTCATGACCGTCGACCGACACCCGACGAAAGACGAACTTGTTATCGGCGGGTCAGACGGTACACCTAAGATCTATAAAATGTTTCGGACCAAAGCTCGCAAGATCGGGGATGACTATAACCTGATCCGCAAGTTCGCCGCCATGCCCGGCCGCGTCTACACGGTCCGCTACAGCCACGACGGGAACAAAATCATTTGCGGTAGTTCGGACACTGGAAAAGGTGAAATCCGGATTTACGATGCCAACAAAGGTAATCTGCTCACGAAGCTCAAGAGCATCACTGGGCCGATTTACTCCGCCCAATTTAGTCCTGATGGAAAAGTCATCGCTTCGGCTGGTTTCGAAGGTGTTGTGCGTTTCCACGATGCAAAGACGGGGACCTTGATCCGCGAGTTAGTTCCGTTTCCCTTACGAGAACAACAAGCGAAAGCCAGCCAGCAGCAATAAACGGAAAGCCGCGCTCAAGAGAAAATGCAACAATATTCAAAATCCACGAACACCCAGAAAGAGATAATGAGTCACATGTGTACCTCTCCTCGATGGTTGTTAGCGCTTGCTGCGTTATTGCTTTCGGTAGCTTCTCTGCCTGCCGACCAACCCGAGAAACTCCCGCCAGGTCGGAAGCTCGTCAAAGTTACCGCAACGCCTGCCAAGATCGAGCTGACTCACAAGTTTAGCTACGCCCAGGTCTTGTTGACTGGAGTCCTGGACAACGGCGATACGCTCGACCTCACCCGAATGGCCGAATTGAAAAACCCTCCAACAGCAGTCAAAGTGGATGATCGTCGTCTCGTTCGACCCATTGCCGACGGGTCCGGAACGCTCGAATTTAGGTTCAACGGAAAATCGGTTAATATCCCGTTTACAGTCACGAATCAGAAGAAGCATTACAAAGTGAGTTACGTTCGCGATGTCATTCCAGTAATGTCGAAAGCTGGGTGTAATGCCGGGACATGCCACGGAGCCCAAAAGGGGAAAAACGGTTTCCAACTGTCGCTAAGGGGCTATGACCCGACGTACGACTACCGAGCGTTGACCGACGACATCATGGGCCGTCGATTCAACCGAGCTGCCCCGGACCGGAGTTTAATGTTGCTCAAGCCGACTGGGGAAGTTGCCCACGTCGGTGGCGTGTTGATGCAACCCGGAGACCCGAAGTACGAAATCATCCGTTCGTGGATCAATGACGGGGTGAAACTAGACGCCGATACGCCTCGAGTCGCTAGCATCCGAGTGATTCCAGGAGAAGCAGTCATCCCGCTGCCAGATATGAAGCAGCAGATGCAGGTGATCGCGACGTATCCGAATGGCGAGACCCGCGACGTCACCGCCGAAGCTTTTCTCGAAAGCAGCAATACGGAAGTCGCCAAAGTCGACGAAAGAGGCCTTGTGCGAGCAATCCGACGAGGTGAAACGGCGATCCTAGCTCGCTATGAGGGGAAGTATGTTGCGGCCCCACTAATCGTCATGGGGGATCGTCGCGGGTTCGTTTGGAAAGAAGTTCCCGAGTACAACTACATCGACTCACTGGTCTACGCCAAACTGAAAAGAGTGAAAGTCCAGGCCGGAGAAGTGTGCACCGACGCCGAGTTCGTTCGCCGAGTCTACCTCGACCTCACGGGCTTGCCCCCATCCGCCGAGGTTGTGAAAAGTTTCCTGGCCGACAAAACCGAATCACGGAAAAAACGCGAACAGCTCGTCGACCAACTCATCGGCGATTCCAACTTCGTCGATCACTGGACCAATAAGTGGGCCGACTTACTGCAAGTCAACAGCAAGTTCCTCGGACTCGAAGGTGCCCGGAAGTTTCGATCGTGGATTCATGATGCCGTCGAAAAGAACATGCCGTATGACAAGTTCAGCTACGAAATCTTGACGGCCCAAGGCTCGAACATGCAAAATCCCGCCGCGGCTTACTGGAAGATTCTCCGCAAGCCCGACGAAGCGATGGAGAACACAACGCACTTGTTCCTCGCGGTACGATTTAACTGTAACAAGTGTCACGACCACCCCTTCGAACGTTGGACCCAAAACGACTACTATCATTTGGCCGCCTACTTTGCCCAGGTTGGACGTAAAGGGGACCCCAAGTATAAAGGCAAACGGATTGGTGGGACGGCCGTGATGGGTGCTCAACCTCTTGTCGAAATCATTTACGATACGAACAAGGGAAAGATGATACACGAACGGACGGGCCAAGTGGCGCCGCCGACTTTCCCCTTCCTCGAAGACATGAAAGTCAAGGCCCAGAGCCGTCGTGAACAACTCGCCAAATGGATCACGACTCCCAAAAATCCGTATTTTGCCAAGAGTTATGTGAATCGAATTTGGGGATATCTGCTTGGCGTCGGTTTGATCGAACCGATCGACGATATTCGTGCGGGCAATCCCCCTACCAACCCGGCATTGCTTGAACGCCTCACTCGAGAATTCGTGACGAGTGGTTTTAACGTCCGAAAGATCATGCGTGACATCTGCACGTCGCGTACTTACCAACATTCGATCAAAACGAACAAGTGGAATGCAGACGACAAAATTAACTATTCCCATGCGTTGGCTCGTAGGCTTCCCGCAGAGGTCCTCTTCGACGCCATCCACAAAGTAACTGGGTCGGTTTCCCGGATTCCGGGACTCCCGGCTGGCGCTCGGGCATCTGAACTGGTCAATGCTAACGTGAAATTGCCTGGTGATTTTCTCAAGCAACTTGGCCGACCACCTCGCGAAAGTTCTTGCGAGTGCGAACGCTCCAACAATCTCATGCTCGCTCCGGTGTTGAACCTGATCAACGGCGAAGTCCTCAACAATGCCGTCACCGATCCTTCCAACCGTATCAACGCCATGATCGCTCGCGAAAAAGACGACGCCAAAGTCGTCCGAGAGATGTGGCTTTCGATCTTGAACCGCCCGCCCACCGAGCGGGAGGTCAAGCTTGGCGTTCAATACATCGCCCAAGGCAAGGTCGAGTGGGCGAAGATGATCGCCAAACGCAAGCAACTCGAAAAAGCCGTTCGTGACTACGAACAGCAACTCGACGCGAAACAACCTGCTTGGGAAGCTGGCCTTCGAAAAACCGCCAAATGGACAACGCTCGATGTCTTGGAGATGAAGTCCAACAACAAGAAAACGACCTTCAAGAAACTGTCTGATGGTTCGGTCCTCGTTGGTGGTTCGCCAATGAAGAAGGAAATGTACACAGTCACGGCGAACACCGATCTCCAGAGCATTTCCGCCGTTCGTCTCGAGGCTCTGACCGACAAAAGCCTGGGAGGGAATGGTCCGGGACGATCCGCCAACGGAAACTTTGTGCTCAACGAACTCCAACTGTTCGTCCAGCCAATAGACAAGAAAGCGAAAGCTCGACGGATCAACTTCGGTCGTGCGATCGCTGACTTCTCACAACAAAACTTCGACGTCAACCGAGCTCGCGACAATCGACCGAACACCGGGTGGGCGATCCACCCTCAAACCGGGAAAAATCACGTCGCGATCTTTGAGACCCAAGCGCGAGTTGGTTATCCTAAAGGTACCAAGTTGACGCTAAAATTCATGCACAACTATCAAGACGGCACGCACGTTATTGGGCGATTCCGATTGTCTGTTACAAAGATGTCGCCACCGTTAAACTTGAAGTTGTTGCCGAAGAACATTGCTCGAGTTCTGGAAGTGTCCGCAGAGAAACGCAATCCGCAACAGAAGGCGGTGATCCAGAATTACTATCGCGGGAAGGATCAACAGTTGCCGAAGTTGCGGGCCACATTGAACGAATATCCGGTGCCGAATGATCCACGAGGGGTCGGTGCCCAAGACTTGGCCTGGGCACTGTTGAATAGCCGGGCATTTTTGTTTAACCGATAAAGACTGTAATTGCCAGACTCGGATGACACTTGCCATTTGGAATTGCAAACTGTCGTGCGAGTCTGAACAGCGATAGAACAAATAATCCTCTTTAATCTTGCTAGGGAGAACTAAATCATGCTCGTCATCCCGGGCCAAACAAACAAGGACACCTGCGACGGTGTAACAAGACGTGAGCTTATTCGCGTCGGTGGTTCGGCCGTTCTCGGCTTGAGCCTTGCTGACGTACTCCGAGAAAAGGCAACCGCCAATGAGGGCGACGCTCCGCGTGGTCGTGGATTTGGTGCGGCCGACAGCGTCATCTTGATTTACCTCCAAGGTGGACCGAGCCAGTTGGATTTGTGGGATCCCAAAGACAACGTCCCCGACCGCGTCAAGAGTGTCTTTCGGGCAATCAATACTTGTACTCCTGGCGTTCGCGTGACCGAGTTGATGCCCAAGTTCGCTCGTGCTCTCGACAAGGTGACGCTCATCCGATCCATGAGCTATACCCCTGTTGGGTTGTTCAACCACACGGCTGCCATCTACCAAATGCTGACTGGCTATCAGGCAACGGCCGTGAGCCCGTCCGGCCAACTGGAGCCGCCAACTCCCAAGGACTTCCCGAACATCGGATGTAACGTGGCTCGTCTGAAGCCACCAACAGTCCCGATGCTCCCGTTCGTGATGATGCCCCGACCGTTGCAAGAGAGTAACGTTGTCAACAAAGGCGGGACCGCTGGCTTCCTCGGTCGAGCTCACGACCCTTATTACCTGTTCCCGCCGGGCAACGACGACGATATGAATAAAATGTCGCGAGTTCGTGTCGACGATCTCCGACTTCGTCCCGAAGTTTCGGCCACGCGACTGCGTCGCCGGGGTCGCTTGCTCGAACAAATCGACCAGGGAATGCCTGCCCTCGAACAAGCAACTCGGGAGTACGATCTCGATTCGTATTATCAGACGGCACTCAACCTGGTAGTTTCCGGACGTGCTCGGAATGCATTCGACCTTTCCCGCGAAACTGAAACGACCCGAAACACTTACGGCAAGAATACGTTCGGTCAGTGCTGTCTGCTGGCTCGTCGTTTGATCGAGGCTGGCACTCGCTTCGTCGAAGTGAACTGGCCCAAAGTCGCGAATTCGAACAACCACTCGTGGGATGTTCACAGTGGATTGACCAACCGAATGAAGAATCAGTCAGGACCGATGTTCGACCAAGGACTCTCGGCGCTCATCACTGACCTGCACACGCGAGGCTTGCTCGATCGAACCCTCGTAGTCGCTGTAGGCGAATTCGGACGAAGTCCGCAGCGTGGCTTGAGTACTTCCGGCAACAACAACAGCAACGATGGTCGTGACCACTGGCCCTACTGCTATACGGCCTGTATCGCTGGTGCCGGCGTGAAAAGAAACTTCGTGTACGGGCGATCGGACCGCACCTCGTCCTCGCCACTCGAAAATCCTGTGCACCCGACTGACCTGTTGGCCACCATCTACCACTCAGTGGGGATCAATCCACACAGCATCATGCATAACCATTTGAATCAGCCTCGTGAATTGGTGCAAGGGAATGTGATCAACGGTATCCTCCGATGATTTGTGTTCGAGTGGAACTCGCAGGAACTGACTCCCGAGTACGTTTCCGAGGTCTGAAGTTGTTCTGTCGACCAACATAAACACTCAACCCAGAGAACAAGAACGGAGTGTTTTTCCCGGCGATTTCACAGTCTGGAATCAGCGAAGCCTCTCTTTCAGAACCTTCTGTCCATACGAACCGAAGGTTCTCGAAGGAGGGGCTTCGAGCTTTTTTCAACACCGATAGAGCAAAGGCTAAGATTTCGCATGCCCCATTCTACGCAGTTGAGCCCTTTTGGGACAGTTTCTTACACCTTCCGCCCACATGACTGAAGTCCAAAATCGCCTGGAGTTTCCTCGACTCTTTTTTCCTATCGCACAGGAATAGTCCACGTGGTATGCTCCGTTATCCCTGGATAGGATATCCAAGGACGGCAAGAAAATACGTCTGGTCATACGCACGCTCAGCCGTTACCTTTCTGGAGGTATTTTCGCCAGATACCCGAGCAAGCGATGGAAGGAGCCATTGGGGACAACGCCATGATGCAAATGACGGACCAGGAAGCGACCAGGACGTATGAACAACTCGCACAGTTGTACGACCGACAAGGCCAAGGAAAGCTAAGGGATTGGTTCTTGGTACTTGCCGCCGACTCGGCGTATAACGTTGGTAACGAGAACGAAGCCGAACGACTTCGCTCGCAACTCTTGGCGGTCAATCCCCATCACCTGTTGAAACCTTTTGCCTCCATTATGGAGGCCCTCAAGTCTCCCGACATCCAGAGCTACGTCGCTGATCTACGTCGAACGTATCCACCCGATACAGCATCGCAACTCTTGCGGACTCAGGTTCCAAACTCTCCGCAGCCTGAAACGCCCCGGTCCAATCAATATCTCGGTTTCACGAATGCCAGCGATAGCACACTTGACATGGCCTTTGGCGCGGACATGGCTGCCCAACAGCCCGCTACAAAGCCAGTTCCGATTCCTCGTCCGCAGCCACAGAACCCACCACAGTCTATCCCTTCCCAGGTCCAGCCGAAAGAATCCAGGACATCGCCCCAAACGCAGACGCCCAGTCCAACTCGGATTCCTCATCAGACACCAGCTACCCAACGGCCGCAGACCCAGACTGCACCGTCAACCGATTCCCCACAAACGAAATCACACGGCCAGCCAAAGTCTCAACCACAGCCAAGGTCACAACCGCAGCCAAAGAAACCGCAACAATCCCCTCCGAAACGGACGACTCCTGCTCCATTGCCCTCGGCGCCAGTGTCGAATAGCGATGGGGCCACGAACGGAATTCCTAAACCGAGTGCTTCATCTGAGCCTACACCCATTGCAGCGGACTCGGAGTCTGCTACGTCAATGGTTAGTTATTGGATGTCTACGGTGTTGTTTGTGATTGTATTCACCTCCGGGCTGTTGTTGGGTGCGTACACATTCGCCAAACCTTTTCTGCCGGAGAATTTTCTCGGCCTGCGGTAAAATCGTCGAAGTGATTGGGCCGTTTTAGAGTGAGTCAAAGTCTACCAAGTGTAATCCAAGGCTGGAGAGCGGAAATCCACTCGAGAAAACGGCCAAACATATCCGTAGTCTTACCCCTCTGAACAAGGTTGCAAGGATGCGTCTATTCATAAGTGTTGGGGAACCCAGCGGTGATCTCCATGCAGCAACATTGATCCGCGAACTGCGCCGGCGTCTTCCAGACGTCGAAATTGTCGGTTTTGGTGGTGAGAAAATGGAAGCAGCAGGTTGTCAACTGCTCTATCCGCTATGTCAACTTGCCGTCATGTGGTTCTTGCGGGTCTTGGCCAACATCCATGTTTTTTTGGGACTGATCTTCAAGGCAGATCGATATTTTCGCCATCACAAACCTGATGCACTCATTTTGATCGACTATCCAGGATTCAACCTCATGCTCGCTCGCCGAGCTGCTTTGCACGGAATTCCGGTTTTCTATTTTTTGCCACCGCAAGTTTGGGCCTGGGACGGTGATCGGGTCAAGCGGATTCGCAAATATGTCGATCACGTTCTATGCGCATTACCGTTCGAGCAAGAATGGTATGCTGAGCACTACGTGAATTCCCATTGGGTGGGGCATCCTTACTTTGATGAACTAACTCAACAAGAACTCGATGACGAGTTCCTGAACAGCCAGCGGGCTGAAGGAAGCACGATTATTGGGTTATTACCGGGATCACGCACGCAGGAGGTCGAGAAGAATTTTCAGACCATGCTTGAGACGGCGAAACGGATTCACAAACAACGTCCTGACACCAAGTTCCTTGTAGCGAATTTCAAAGAGCAACATCGGAAGTTGATTGAACTTCAAATGGGTTCTTCCGGAATTCCCATCGAAACTTATGTGGGACGAACCCCAGAAATTATCGAACTCGCTCATTCGTGCATTTCTGTGTCAGGGTCGGTAGGTCTCGAGTTGATGTATCGAACTACGCCTACGGCCGTGCTTTACAAAGTTACTCGATGGGAGATGACTCTTGCCAAGTGGCTCAAGACGTGTGATTACATTAGCCTCGTGAACTTAATCGCCAAGAGAGAACTTTTTCCGGAGTTCCTGGTTGATTACTGTCCAGCCCAGGAGCTTTCGGAACTTCTGCTCGGTTGGCTCCATGAACCTGAGGAATACAGCCGATTGGTGGACGAATTGGGCCAGTTACGAGATAATGTTGGGGAACCGGGGGCCAGTGCACGAGTAGGCGCATACATCGCCGAGGCGTTGGGGTGTGGGTCCGTCTCGGGGGATTCCAGACGCAAAGCCGCTTGAGAAATGAGGAACCTTGCTCCTCAGGCGTGTTGTTGTGACGGTGGGAAATTGTGGACGATCTTCTCGATTTCAGTGAATAAAATCAATCAGGGAGTCTGTTCCTTAGAAGGACCTGCCGCCTACTTTGTTTTGGGGTATCTGTTGGTTTTTGATTCCGTAAGCTCCGACCCATCAACAAACTCGTTGTTAAGTATCCAAGTCCAAAAACGACTCCAATCCAGCTTAGCCAAGTTAACAATTCTGCTTTCGCCAAGAAAGCCAATAATCCGGATGCGATCAAAGTCGCGACTGGGATAAGGATGCCCAGAGTCCACGCTCGTACTCGAGTTCGGATGTCCTTCGTAAATTCATTTGTGACCAATTGCATGACAGGATTACGAATTCCGAATCGCAACTCCGTTTCCACGAAGCGGCAAACCACCGCTAACGATAACGTTAATGTTCCCAGGTTCAATGCGAGGGCAATCAGGAACGTTAGGGCATAGAGAGAGTGGACCGTAGCTGTTCCCAACCACCGAATGAGCCGACTCACGACGAGGAGTTGAAGGCCAAGGGAGATGCCTAGTGCGATTTGAGTGTAACGGCCCAGGAACTGGGCCATCGATTGTCGAGGAGAATCGTCATCGATTGGCTCTCCCGACAGTTCTGACATAAGTTCTTCGACAAGAGAGTTGAACTCATTTTCGCTGAAGTAGTTCTGGAAGAACGTGTTGTATTGGTAATAGAGAATCCATCGACAGACGATGAAGACTATGGATGTTACCGTGATCCACAAAAGCAGCTGGTTTTGCCAAACATAATAAACGAACCCACTGAGGTATCGTGCAGCTTGTACTTCACTGTCGGAAGGAAGAACCTGTTGAGATGAAGAAGAAGGGGTGGTTACTCTTGGGCTCATTTTTCGAGAGATTCGAGCTACCAGGATAACCGCGACGAGACACGTGGCGAACACCAGCAAAATTAAGTTGATAAGGCCAAGGGCTGCACTAGCGTTCTCCAGCACGCTCGCACCCACAATCCCTCCCAAGCGACCACCGGCATATACAATCGGGAGTACGCGTTTGATTTCCTCACGATCGAAGTAATCCTGCAAATAGGTTCCGAAATGGAGTAAAATCATATTGAGGGAGATCTCTCGAGTTACGAATAATATGCCGTATGCAATGACATCCAAATTCGTAAATCGAATGATTGTCCAAGAGCCGAGGAAAAGTAGACCCGTCGTCCCAAAGATGAGATAACACGTTGCGACGCTCCCCAAGCGGTTGGCTTGAAAAAAGTAGAAGCTCACGCCGATTAAATTGGCAACGGCTATGATTGTATAAGCCGTGGGAAGGTGTGTACTACCAACGGAATTCACAAAGAGCGTGAGGGAAAGGCCATCCGCGAGTGTGAACCCTCCAAATAGGATCGAGTATACGAAAAAGAAGGGGAGTAGCCGACGCCATTCACCCGGTTGAAGATTGAGTAACTTCTCGAGCATGACGGATAATGGAACCTGAGTGGATATGAGAAGGATCAAAATTGGCGAAAAATTCGAGTTCTGTAAGACGCTAATGGAGAAAACTGGTTGAGGAACATCGACGTATCAGGGATACGGAATGTGCCTTTGCCCTATCAAGGTGAAGATGACACGCGGCTTGTGTTTGCAACTGAAAGGCTCTTCCGTTTCTGGGTGCCAAACTCGGTAAAAATGGGCTGGTTCACGACTTTGAGACAGCCGCTTGTCTTCAGAAAGCCCGAAAAATTCGCAGCTTGCGACGTCTGACTCGAAATTCTTGGCACCCAGAAACGGAAGAGCCAAATGAAATCGTGTAGGTCTCAACAGTCCCTTCGTTGGAGAATCTAGTTCATGTCGGATCGAACCCTGAGCGAATATCTTGATGTTGGTACGATCCTTCCTGGAACGATTCGAAGACGTTGGCTCTCGATTGCGTCGAACTACCTCACTCAGCCCATCTCTATTCCGATCCTTGCCGCTCGAGGATTGGAAGATGGGCCCATATTGGGCCTGACCGCCGCCCTGCACGGCAACGAGTTGAATGGTATCCCTGTGATTCAGCAAATCTTTCAGGACCTTGACGCGACTCATCTGAAGGGGACGTTGATTGGTGTTCCAGTTCTCAACATTCCCGCTTTCGAGCAACAACGACGGTTCTTCCCTGATGACTCCGACTTGAATCGCATAATGCCGGGTAAGGATGCGGGTAATCAGTCCGAAGTATACTGTGCTCGATTGCTCGAACGCCTCCTTGTCCAATTGGACTATCTCCTCGATTTCCATACAGCCAGTTTCGGACGCATCAACAGTCACTATGTACGAGCAGACTTGAGTAACTTGGAAATTGCAACGTTGGCAAGATTACAAAACTCCAGGATCATCGTCAACAACAAAGGGGGTGAGGGTACACTTCGGTCGGTGGTCTCGGACCATTCGGTCATTGCGTTGACCGTCGAGTTGTGTGATCCTCACGTGTATCAAATGGATGTTATCCAGAAAGGTCAAGTGGGAGTCCAGAATACGCTTGTTCATTTGGGGATGTTGCCCGGAACAATTGTTCTTCCTGAGCATTCAGCAGTCGAATGTGATCATTCGTATTGGATACATACTGACCAAGGTGGATTGCTCGAAGTATATCCCGATCTCGGTGACTTGCTTGCCAAGGGTACGTTGATGGCAACGCTTCGCAATGTCTTCGGTGATATTATTCGTGAGTATTACGCGCCCGACGATGGGATCGTTGTTGGTAAAAGTAGTAATCCTGTGAACCGTACAGGAGGCCGAATTCTACATTTGGGCCTGCCCAGGCGTTAAGGAATACTATCATGAGACGAGTGATGCAGCAGGGAGTCCGAGCTTGAGAGGTTCATCCTCTACTTGGTCGAGTACGTAACGTACAACTTGTGTACAAAAATGAGATAGTTCCGCGAGTTCCTCTATCCTGAGGCCCAGAACTTCCAACGTCTCCGCGGAAGAAAGTGGCAACATGTGTTCAGCGCCAGCGGATTCGGTGGCGACTGCGGAAGCGGTGATATTATTAATCAAACTCAAGTGAGATGGTTGGTTGGGGTTGTAGACCTGGCTAGAAATTTTGACAATCGACGGGAATGCCTTCAAGTTCAATCCGTCGCGATAAACGACCACGCGGAGTTCATAACGGTGTCCCTTGGCGGGATGATCATTGTGTTCGATCACAGCGGTTTCGAGAAATTCACAAACGGTATAGGGTAATGCTCCGCCTTGGAGTCCGTAATACCGCTCCGTTAGGAGCAGTGAGCCGTCGATCCGGGCGATGACTTGTTCCGCAGATTCTTGAGGATCGAGGAAGAACTCGATTCCATGACCGAGGCCAGTTCCTTGGGGCTTGATCAAGACGCGGTGTTCCTTTTTGCGCCAGGTAAGTACTTTCTCGATTAGATCTTCCCGGGTCGGAGCCAACTCGAATAGAACTTGTTGTGAAACGGGAGTGGGATTTTTTTGGAGGTATTCGTTGATGAGCTTGTAGGCGGTAGCTTTATCCGCTCCTGGTAAGAAGCAGCGGTTCATGGTCTGGAAGCGTTGTAAATCGACGTCGGGGAATTGATGGACGACGTTTAAACAGAACCGGTCGTTGACACCTGCGTCGATCGTTCGTCCGAACAACTGGAGTAGCCCTTCGTCGGTCAGTTGTAGCCAACGTAAAAATTCTTTCATGTAACCGAGTACGATGGTCGGATTGTCGTTTCGGATTTCCCAAGGTGCGTCTCGCAATTGAGCAACGGTGTTGATGTTGGCTCGGTGTCCTTTGTGTTGAAAACCTCGACGAAATGCCTCGGCGTAGAGAATCTTTTCGTAGATCATTTTATTTCGGCGTGGCATTTGTTCGGATTCCAAACCCGAACTGGCGATGATGATCACGGGATTTTCCTTTGGCATTGCCACGGCCATGTTGAACATTCCATCGAGCACACAACCAACCGCTTCCTCACTGATGTTTGTTAACCCACCAATCCCCGAGCCATTCAGTTCAATAATATGGAATCGTTTCCGGTCTTGGTGGTGGGTCACTAACACGTCGATTGGAGCGACACAGAATAGCTGTTGTTGTGATTCGTTCCTCAGTGGAGTTGTACTTCGCTCTTGGACGAAACGTACAATTTCGCTGTTTTGCGCTTCTCGGACGGCGGAACGATCCTCGAGTCGATGGCCGAGGATACTCGAAACTCCGATTAACGTGTCGATCGAAATGTGAAACGGATTCGCAAGCATAGAAGTTCCTTCCTACTCCAAAGAAATCGTCGCAACGACGAGAGGGCGTAGAGCCGACAATTGGAAACCATCCGCGGAAAATGTGTGTACTGCAATCAAATAGTAACATTATTGAATTTACGGCCGATAGAAGTTTCAGTCACCTGGGAAATAGGGCAGTTGTTACAGTCCGTCCGGATTGTTCAGCAGGTTGGGAGCCGGAATTAAGGGTACAGAGCCGATCCTGGAGATTATTGGTGTGCCGTCGCCCTGGCTTTACGATCGTGCGGTAACGCCCTGCTCCAAAACCCAATCGGCAGAGACATCACCAGTAAAACCTTGATGCCGGATCTTGGTGATAGTAGTCGGACAACAACGCATAGAGTTCTGGATGACCGCGGCGCATCTCACCAGGACGTTCGAAGAAGCATTCGGTCGTAACGGCGAAGAATTCAGCCGCATTCGTAGCCCCATAATAATCGAGGACTGTGTATCCGCCCGTTTGGGCGTCGTGTACCAGTTGCTCATATTCAGCGGTCATGACTTCGCGCCACCTACCATACATGTCGTTCGTCTCCAAAGGCGGCGTGCCATTGATCGTGCCGTCGGCAAAGTCAAGTTGATGGGCGAATTCGTGGAGAACGACATTGCGACCGTCGCGGTAGTCGGTCCCGCCGATGCGTACCTCTTCCCATGACAAAATGACAGGGCCACGATACCACGCTTCACCGAGGTTCTCTGTTCCGGTGTGGAATAACCCATCTTGGCCTATTCCACCCTGGCTCCGATAACTGTCCGGGTAAACCAAAACAGAGAGTACGCTCGGAAAGTAATCGTGTTTCAAGCCAAGGAGCAATAGACTTGCCTGCGCTGCAATCGTAACCTTGATTTCGTCCGTCATTTCCAAACCACCACACCCCTCCCAGTCCTTTTCGGCGACGAGGATGCGTAGATCATTACGCATTTTCGTTTGTTCCTTATCATTCAAGTGGGCATAAGCCGGAACGTTTGGCTCGATGTAGTCAAGCCACGCTTCCGGGAACGGCTCCGCCAGGAGTTTTTTCCGGCGCCGACGCTTGAACCAGGAAAATATCATAGCTGGGAAATCTCTCTCAAAACGGTTCTGTGCCCGATTCATGAACTGGTCTTCGATAAGTCGCTTTCAAGACACGCGGTAAGCCACCATGATCAAAAATCGTTGGGGCGAGTTCGTAAAACGATAAGGCTCGGATTCGTTCACGTGCTGGCTTTTCTTGCGGAGAACCAATCTCAAGTAACAAGTATCCGGTCTGGCCAAAAAAGTTCGGGGCCTGAGCAATCAATCGGTCGAAAATCGCAAATCCATCGTTGCCGCCATCGAGCGCAAGGCGTGGTTCATAATCACGCACATTGACTTCGAGATTCTCGACGTCTTCGGTTGGGATATACGGGGGATTGCTCATGATGATGTCGTAGGATTCACCGGGTGGGATGGGCTCGAATAAGTTTCCGTGGAGAAATGTGATTCGGTCGACGACGTTATGTCGCTCGGCGTTCCGTTTCGCGACCTCCAAGGCTGCCTCGCTCAGATCGACCGCCGTGACATGGGCTTGGGGTATCTGGTGAGCGGCGGCGATGGCCAGGCAACCGGAACCGGTCCCGATGTCGAGTATTTGTGGGTACTCGCGGAGTGTTGCCACCTCACGGCATTGGTCCACAAGTGTCTCGCTGTCGGGTCGCGGAATGAGAACGGCAGGCGTCACCTCTAATTCGAGGGAATAGAATTCACGTTTTCCAATGATGTAAAAAACTGGGCACCCTTCGATTCTGCGTTGCACTAGCTCTCGAAACTCTTGTCGAATGTCGGGGGTCGCCAGCTCAAAAAATCGGGATCCATAGAGGGCGATTTTCTCACATCCAAGAACATGGGCCAGTAGAAGTTGGGCATCGCGCGTTGGCGACTCAAAGCCTCGTTCTCTGAGGTGTTTGGTCGTCCATTCGAGCATCTGGCCGATCGTCCAGTCCTGGCCTTTTTTGGGAAGCTCCATAATAGCCCTTCCAAGTCCCCACAGAGTGGTTATGTTTGCACACGTTCGCGGCATATAGTTCCGAGTTCGTCGAACGCATCGTGCAATTGACTGTCCGACAAATACGGTGCTGGACCGAGACGAAGGTTCTCACCACGGTAATCGGTCATGACGCCTGCTTGTTTGAGTCTCGCACAAATGTCCCCGGCGTGAGCCGACTGCAAGACCAGAAACCCACCGATTTGCGAGAGGTCAACGTTTCGATCGCGGCGAATGAAGGTCTCAGGCAGATCAAGGCTATCGAATCGTTCGGCGAGAACTCCGACTTGATGTTGGCTTACTTCGCGGAGTACTTCCGGCGTGAGGCCTTTCTCTTCAAAGAATCGAAAAACGGCAGCGCCTCGGTAGTTGCTAGTTGGATCGTAGGTCGCTCCGGCGAAACGACTGCCTCCGGCTCCATAGAGAACTTTCTTCGGTTCGTGTTTGTTTGCCAACGCATCGAATTCGGTGAACCAGCCCGTTGTGATGGGCCGGGATTCACAATCTGGTGGAATCCGGAGTGCGCAATTGCCTTCGCCGAGTTGCAGATATTTGTAACCCCCACCGAGCAGAAATGCTCTCTCCAGACCTCGAATCGAGAACGGGAGCACGCCAAGGTGGTGGTAGGTATCGATGACGAGTTCGGCTCCGTGGTGCTGGCACGATCGAGCGACCTCGGTTATTCCAGGAACGATCTGAGCAGTTTGGAAGAGGACCGATGAGACATACACTAACGCGGTGCGATCATCGACGACTTCGCTGATCCGCGGTGCCAGTTGGTCCACCGGATTGGCAGGAACCTTGACGACTTCGAGGCCTGCTTCGGCGAGTCGGTCGAATAACCTCCGCGCGGTGTGGAACTCTCCATCGGTCGATATGATTTTCGGTCGAGTCTGCCAGGACAACGCCGAAAGCAATCGTACCAACAACTCGTGGGTGTTTTGCCCGAGGGCGATGTCGCCTTCGGGATCGTCCAGCCACCTGGCGTATCCGCGACGGACATCGTCGGCCCTGGCAAACGCCGCTGACCATTTGTTGTCGACCAACTCGGCGGCATCTAGCCAGGCCTGTTGTTGCGCTTCGAAACAGCAATCCGGCCAAGCCTGGTGGGAATGGCCTGTCAACAACAGTCTCTCGGCTACACGAAACCGAGAGTAATCGGCGGCCAATGAATTCGGGGTGGTGTATAAAGTGTGTGGATTCACGAGTTCTCCCAAGATCTTGCCGGGTAGGTTCTGGGTAGGAACCAAATCGTATTTTCCTCAACCTCGTCGTATAATACGGGGGCTTTGGCGGAAACGAGACTGTTTTCCTAATGTGGACAGACGATTGGCCGTTTTCTCCTTGAAAATCTTGAATGAGCCCTTACCAAGGGCTTGGTACAACCATTTGTAACACTTCTTTCCGATTTGCCAATGCGCGATGCCTCCGTTACATCTTTGAGTCTCCTTGGGCGAGCCCAGGCCAACGAACCCGATGCGTGGGACAAACTGGTCGAGTTGTACGGTCCGTTGGTTTACCATTGGTGCTTGCGTGCGAATCTCTCGAGAGAAGATGTCGGAGATGTTTTTCAGGATGTCTTCCAAGCAGTCGCGAAGCATCTCACGAAGTTTCGCAAGGACAGTCCAAGTGACACGTTTCGTGGTTGGCTCCGAACGATCACTCGGAACAAGATCAATGACCACTTTCGTCGGAACGCCGGGAATCCAACGGCCCTCGGAGGGAGTCAAGCTCAACGATTTCTCGAAGGCGTTGCTGACCCCTTTGGGGCCGACGAGTCGTCCGAAAACGACATCCTGCGTGGTCAACTTTGTCGAACGTTGGATTGGATTCGTGGAGAATTCGAAGAACGCACCTGGCGAGCTTTTTGGATGCTCCAGATAGAAGGCATGCCGAGCGATGAAGTGGCCGAGGAACTCGAGATGACTCCGGCAGCAGCGCGAAAGGCCAAGTACCGAGTCTTACAACGGCTACGCGAGGAACTGGCCGACCTGATGTTTTGACCTTCTTGTGTGGGACGCGCGACCGTTCTAGATAAAGGGAAGCCGATTCGAAGTTTCAGGCGGGGAATCCGAACCATGCCGGTAGACCAGTGTCCCAATCCCGAACTCCTGAAACATTACGTTGTCGGGGAACTGTCTGGTTCCGATACCGACTGGATCAATCACCATCTGTGCGAATGTTCCCGTTGCCGTTCGGCGATCGATACCCTCGATTCGTCGGTTTTTTGTGAGTTATCCAAATGGTTGGGTGGCTCGACGAATTCGACGGGAGCCGACGATCCTTTTTACGCGGAACTTGTGGGTAAGGCGAAAAAGCTGGGCCGATTAGAACTATGGATTCAACCGGAACTGCCCCTGGCGTTTCGGAGGACCGACCTCACCGTGGGCGCGTTTGTTGCGCGTTTGCGGGAAAGTGCGGTCCTCTCCACGGAAGAGATCGAGTCGATCCTCTCTGAGACGTCAGCGTTGGACCCGAATGCGAATGCTCAGTGGCTTTGCGAGGAGTTTGTCTCCCGCAAGAAACTCACATCCTATCAGGGAACGATGCTGTTACGACCAACGTTTCAGCCACTCGTGTTCCATAATTATGTGTTGCTCGAACCGATCGGAGCAGGCGGGATGGGTCAGGTTTTCCGTGCCTACCACCGACGCATGAAACGCGCCGTAGCCGTCAAGTTTCTGGCTCCCGGTTTACTCCAGTCGGAATTCGCTAGAACTCGTTTCCAGACTGAAACCGAACTGATTGCTCAGCTCAATCATCCGAACATCGTGACGGCGTTTGATGCGGGAAAAGTCAACGGCCAACACTTTCTGGTCATGGAGCTGATCGACGGAGCCGATTTGTCCCAGGTTGTGAAGGACCGTGGTCCGCTCCCGTGGGTCGAAGTGGTGGATTATCTTCGGCAAACTGCGACTGGACTGGTCTCGGCTCATGAGCGAGGCGTAATCCATCGCGACCTCAAACCAGCGAACTTACTCCTGAGTTCGAACGGAACGTTGAAGATTTCCGATTTCGGTTTGGCCCGGTTGACACTTAGCCAAGACGAATCGGTTGAAAACGAATGGGCTCGCCAGGATTCGATTGTCGGAACGATGTTTTACATGGCTCCCGAACAAGCGCGGTCTCCGAACACTGTGGATGGGCGAGCCGATCTGTACAGTCTCGGATGTATTGCCTTCTTCCTGTTGACTGGCGAAACGCCTTACCGTGGAAAAACCGGTTTGGAAACGCTCACGTATCACCGAGAAAAGCCAATACCCTCGATTCAAAGTCGTTGCAGCGACTGCCCGCGAGAGCTTCGAAGGCTCATTGAGCAATTGTTGGCCAAGTCGGCCAAGGATCGAATTCCATCCGCGGAAGTTCTTTTGGAACAATTAGAGGCGATTTCGGAAAGGAAGCCTCCATCTTCAACCAGACCTTGTGGGCCGTCGAGTTCATTTAAGAAGCGCAAGTTGACTTGGGTTTGGTTGCTAGGAGGTATGACACTTACCTGTTGCTTGGTAGCAGTCCTCACTCTGTTTTGGTCACCAAACGAAAAGGCCCCTGCTTCCTCTCCTGTCGTTTCGGACTCAATGAAAACATCTTCCGTGGTTCTTCGGGCAAACCCAGCACGCAGGTTCGAAAAGCTCCCCTTGTTTCCACCGCCTAGGGATACCAAGGTTCGACAGGTTCGTGGTAATACAATCGCAGGTCGTGATGACGAATCGGAACTTCGCAAGACAGTCACGTTCGGCGGTGTCGAGATGGTTTGGATCAAGGCCGGTCAATTTGAGATGGGAGCGAACAACCGTGATTCGACTGCACGGGCTGACGAATTCCCAACTCATAGGGTGGAGATTTCTCAACCTTTCTATCTCGGTAAGTACGAAATCACCCAGCGGATTTTTACGAAGGTTATGGCACGCAACCCCAGCGCCTTTGCTCCGAAAGGACGCCATAGCCACAACGTGAAAAACATCGACACATCCAAGCATCCTGTCGAGTCCGTGGGTTGGATGATGGCCATTCAGTTCTGCAACAAGCTGAGTGAGAAACACAAGCTCAAGCCGTATTACGCTATTACGAAGAAGACTATTACTGTGAACGGAGGTAACGGATTCCGGCTCCCGACCGAAGCGGAATGGGAATATGCATGCCGTGCTGGATCGAAGACACGTTGGTCGTTCGGTAACAGCCCGACCCTGCTTGGGGAACATGCGTGGTATGGAGAAAATTCCAAGGGGAGGACTCATCCGGTCGGTCAGAAAAAACCGAACCACTTTGGTCTTTACGATATGCACGGGAACGTCGCCGAGCGGTGCTGGGATCGGTATGGAAAGCGGTCCTATGAAGTTAGTCCCCTCATCGATCCTGCCGGCGCTGGGATTGGAACTGTCAGAGTCTATCGTGGTGGTGGGTGGAACATGCGACCAAACGAAACACGGTCTTCAGCCAGAATGCCACTTGGCATCGCGTACCAAACTCTCACGCCTGTGTCGATCGGCATTCGCGTGGCGAGAAACGCAGAGTAATCGTGAGTCGTGATCTTGTAAGGAAAGACAAAGTATGTCACTTGTTGCTGGGCAGGTTGCCTGGCTATTGAGTACTACGCGGGCCATGAACCATGGTAGCAGCTACACGGAGTGTGCCTGCTACTTTAACCGCGCAAGCCCCAATAATGTGAGTTTGGCCATTGGCGAAAGAGTCGCAGCCCTTCTCCTCTTTTCTCTCGACGCTCAGGTCTGGGCTATACTTTGCTAGGCAAGATAGTCGACTTGACCTCTCCGAAACCCACGCGATATCCACCTCCTTGACACCATCCTGTCATGGTGATGGTGTCGTTGTCTTCAAGGAAGCTGCGGGTCTCTCCGTTGGCGAACTCGATCGGCTTGGTTCCACGCCAGGCGAGTTCGAGCATGCTCCCGAAGGACGACGAGTCGGGGCCGCTGATGGTCCCGGTGGCGAGGAGGTCTCCGGGTCGCAGGTTACAACCGTTGGTTGTGTGGTGCGCCAGTTGTTGACAGCAGTTCCAGTAAAGGTATTTGTAGTTCGAAAGGCAGATGCGCTCGGCAGCATCCATTTTCTCGCCCTTGAGCCATACCTCGAGATGAATGTCGTAACTGTAATCCTTCGATGATCGCAAGTACTCAAGAGGTTGTGGAGCCTGCTTCGGGCCAGCGACTCGAAAGGGTTCGAGAGCTTCCATCGGTACAACCCAGGGAGAAACCGACGTCGCGAAACTCTTCGCCAGGAACGGACCCAGCGGTTGATATTCCCATTTTTGAATGTCCCGAGCGCTCCAGTCATTGACCAGGACCATTCCGAAGATGTGATTCATCGCGTCGCCTATCGCGATGGGTTCTGAGAGGACATTTCCGGGACCTACGAAGAAGCCCATTTCCAATTCGAAGTCAAGGTTGCGGCTCGGGCCGAACACCGGAACTTCGGCGGTCGGTGGGAGTTTTTGTCCTTTGGGGCGGTAGATTGGGGTTCCGCTTGGGATGACTGAACTGGCCCGGCCGTGGTAGGCCACGGGTAAGTGAACCCAGTTGGGCATCAGAGCATTGTCGGGGCCTCGCAACATCGTCCCGACGTTCGTAGCGTGTTCCTTGGACGAATAAAAGTCTGTGTAGTCGCCGATTTCGACCGGCAAGTGCATGACCGTATCGGTCATCGGCACGAGAGCTTTTTCTCGGACGGACGCGTTGTCCTTGAGGGTAGCGGTCTCGGCACGAAGGAGTTGGCTGGTGGTTGTTCGAATCTGTGTCCAGACGTTTTTACCCTGACTCAACAAGGGGTTCAGAGAATTTTCGCAGAGACAAGGATGTTGTAACAACCCTTCCTCGAAAAGGACGCGAAGATCGAGAATGGAATCTCCGATGGCAACACCGATATGTTGTTCCGTGCTGCCTCTTCTGGAAAAAATGCCGTACGGCAAATTTTGGATTGGGAAGTGTGAGTCCTGAGGGACGTCCAGGAAAGACTTCAGCGCCGGATCGTTGGTCGGATTCATGAAACTGCCTTTTGGTCTCTCTAGCTTGACACAATGGATGATTGTCCGGTTTTTCGCCGCCGCGTGCTCCAGCCGGGACCGAATCTCTAGTCGTCGTTGGGAGCTTCCTTGTTAAGTTCCGGCGAATTCCGGTCCCCGTTCCGGGACTTGCTCGATGATTTTCTTCAAGATGGTGTCGGGTGAGGTATTTTCGGCCTGGGCCTCGAAGTTGAGCAAAATGCGGTGTCGAAGGCACGGTAGATACATGGCCCGGACGTCCTGGAATCCGACTTGGAACCGGCCGGAAAGTAGGCCGCGAATTTTTGCCGAGAGGGCCAAGGCTTGGGCACCACGAGGACTCGAACCACAGCGGATGTACCTTTCCGTCTCGGGCGTTTGGAACTCTCCACCGGGGTGGGTTGCCAGGATCAATCGGATGGCGTAGTCCTGGACTGGTTCGGAGATAATGACCTCCCGGACAAGTTGTTGCCACTGGATGATCTCCGGTCCGTCCATGACTTTGTCGGGAACTGGAAATTCGTTTCGCGTCGTGCGGTCGAGAATCGTGGCGAGTTCTTTCCTTCCCGAATACGAGACCACAAGCTTGAACAAGAACCGGTCGAGTTGTGCCTCGGGTAAGGGATACGTTCCTTCTTGCTCGAGCGGGTTTTGCGTGGCCATCACGAAGAATGGCTTGTCGAGTTGGTGGATCGTGCCACTGACTGTCACACTTTTTTCCTGCATCGCTTCGAGCAACGCGGACTGGGTCTTGGGAGTCGCACGGTTGATTTCGTCAGCCAACACGATCTGAGCGAATAATGGACCAGGGAGAAACCGAAACTCACGATGGCCCTCGGGGGTTTCGTTGATGATTTCGGTACCAGTGATGTCCGAGGGCATCAGGTCTGGAGTGAACTGGATTCGATTGAATTGGAGATCCAGCACTTCGCTCAACGTTCGAATAAGCAGGGTTTTTCCCAATCCTGGGACGCCTTCGAGTAGAACATGGCCGCCGACAAACAACGAAGCTAGTACGCCGTGGATGATGTCGGAGTGACCGACGATCACCTTGCTGACTTCATTGAAGATTTGTTGATACCGCTGACGAAACTCACGGGCACGATCGTCCATCGGAGCGGTGCTCGTAAACTGCGGTGGCGGTGGAGGTGGCATGGAAGACATATCGTTTCGGGACTCCGGTGATGCTTGTGTTGCGGACGAATGTCGTAGAGCTAGGGTGTGACGGTCGCGGCGTCGGCAAACCATGAGGAACGAAGTGCTGCGCTTACGCTGCGATCGTCAAGCCCTGCAGATTTCAACACCCTGAAGCAGAACTTACAACCTAATCCTCTTCTCGATCTTCGAGCGCTTTCCGACGTGCCCGTCGAAGCCGGCTCATGTAATCTTGGGCGTCGTCATCTTTCTTGGCTTTGGGCTTCGGTTTGGGTCGATCTTGGGCCCGTCGTTGTTCGGGTTGATCGGTAGCGGGTTGATCGTCGTCCATTGCCGACGGTGCTGGTGCGAGCGAATCATCGGCGATAAATGCCTTCCGTTCCGTTTCCGGAACCGGCGCTGGTCGGCTTTTCATCCGAGCGATCTGTTCCTTCGGAGTGATGACTTGGTCCGGTTGGCGTCGGATTCGGAACCAAGTGTTGCGGACGAACAACATTCCCCTTTGAACATCGAGAGAGATTCGTCGTACGCCGATATCTAGGACAAAAAAGATGGCTGCCAGAAAGACCAACCATTGCCATAACGGCTGGATGCTTTGGCTCAAGAAGGAGGTCTTGCGGAAGACCACACCACTGTTGGCGACTTCGAGTAATTCGTATTCGTTCTCGTAGATTTTCCCGCCGGTCTTGGCGGCTAACTCTTTTAATAAAGCAGCGTTGCTGACCATTTCTGCGAATTCCGGAGAGTAGGGTACTGTGACTCCGGCCCGAACGCTGTCGCGTTTGGTGACGAGTTTTCCATTTTTATCTTTGCCTTTCCACTGGCCGCGGACGCGAAAGAAATACGACCCTTTGTCCTCGGCATCGATGATGGCTTCGTAGACTCCAGGGCGTCTTTGCTCGAACTCGATTTTGCGAGGCTTGATGTCCATTCGGTCCGCCAGAGTCACTCCCGCTTCGAACTTGACGTTCGTCAAAGGTTGTTTGTTCTCGTCTTCGGCGGTCACGATGAGCCGCACTTTGCCGTCTTGTTGTAGTGTACGGAGAGTCAAGTTCGAGCCTTTCTCGACGGCTCGCAACGCCCACTCGACGACTTGTTCCCAGAACTGGCCGTGCATGTTTGAACTCGCCCAGTCGTGGTCCCAATACTTTTTTCCGCCGGGCTGCGTTTTGGCGTCACTCGTAAACGCGACGCTACGGCCGAGTCCGTATTGCCAGTGGGCCAACAGGGGAAAGGTAAATCCATCGATCTTGGGCGTGACGATCGGGACTTCGACGAGTGGCGAATTTCTCCGGGTCGTCCGTACGAACCCGTGTAGATTGGGCAAATCCTTGAGTCCAGCGGTCGGGCCGCCAATGACCCGTAGAATGGGCGGAAACTCTTTCTCGTAGATGAACGATTTGCTGATGAGTCGCGTTTCCTTGGTGTAAATCGCGGGCAGCTGTTTTGGGTCCAGAGGTGCGAACCGTCCGTTGGGTCCGCGTTTGGGGTAGTTCCTCCCGCCGGTCATCTTGGCGACCCGTTCCATTTGAGCATATTGGGCCTGGCCGTGCGAAGTGATGCAAACGGTCGTGCAAGTGATTTTGGCAGCTTTGATTTTGTTTAGGATGCCCAAGGGTGGTCGCCAGTGATCGCCATCACTGATGAAGATGATGTGTTTGTTCCCGAGTCTGTGTTGGGCCTTGGTCAATTCACTGTAGGCCATTGTCATCGATGGCTTTGCGTCCATCATGTCGCCGGGGAACATGCTGTCGAGTTTACGGAGGATGGCTGCTTTGTTTCCGAGAATTTGTTGGAAGGGCACGTGCCAGAGGTCACGTCCTCGACGGCCGTCCCAATAGACCAATCCGACCATGTCCACGGGTGAGAGTTTTTGGACGGCGAGCTTGGCTACTTTTTTTTGCCACGTATTGCCTTGCGGAATTTCCGAAGCGTGCATGATTAGAACGAGTCCGTTCTTCGTCTTGACTTTAATCGATTTGAGATCGCACCGAACTGGCAGAGCCTTTTCCAACTCGGTGTCTTGCCACCCACCGGCTCCAAACCCGTTGGGGCCACCGATCATCACGAATCCGCTTCCCTGGTCGCGAATCGTGCTGCGGATTACGACTTGTTGTTCCTTGGAGATTTGTTCCGCTGGGACGTTGGCCATGATGATGCAATCGAATTTATTGAGTACCAGAGCCAGTTGTGTCGGGTTCTGGGGCAGGTCGGTGGGTCGAGCGCGAACGATTCGCATGGTCTTCTTGGCATTCCGAAGTCGTTCGACAAGAAGAGAGTGTTCGCCGAGTTCTTGTTCGATGAGCAGCACCGACCGTTTGCCCCGCGAGACGACGGTTGTTTGGGCTCGATTGTTGATCGGATTGTCGCCGGGTAGCTTATTGGGGATGAATTTGGCCTCGTAGATGTACGAGTCGTCTCCCTTGACGCGATCTTGGGGGAGGTAAAACGGGTTGAGTCCTTCGCGGACCGTGACGGTTGCACTCCGTAAAATTTCCTGGTCGAATTCACGTTTGATTAGGCCCCCGCGCAACCAACGTTTGACCAACGTAAGTGTCCCGGTCACAGGTTTTTTGTGATGGCTCTCGACGACCACACGCAGGGGCAATCGTGAATCTCTCTCGGCAACGGAGGGGGCTTCGATCCGCTTGACGAGCACTTCGTTCCGCTGAGTTCGGAAAGCCGCAAGCAGGACGACATCGATCTCGACGCCGTTTTTCTTGGCAATGGTGGCTTGTCGCAGGGCTTCACCGAGATTTTCGTTGCCGTCGCTAATCAACACGATGCGTTTGGCGCTTCCTTCGGGGAACGACGCCAAGGCCAATTTGATGGCACTGCCAATGTCCGTTCGCGTTCGGTCGATGACCCTGCCGAACTTGCGGAGTCGAGAGGCGTGAAGTTGTTTGACCGGATCGGGACCGAACTCCAGGCGAGGCCATTTTCCGAACGTCATGAGGCCTATTCTGTCCTTTTCGCGTCCGGGTGGTCGTTTCTCGATGGCCTTGGATATGAATCGGCTGATGCGAAGTTCGCGGAGGTCATCGGGGCCATCGCGTTCCTCCGGGATACTCGCGGACCGGTCCCAAAGAAAGAGGACGGTTGTCGAATCACTCGTTCTGCGGGCGTTTGTTTCGGCGAGAGCGAGTATCAACAATGTCATGCCGAGGCAACGAAAAGCGATGGCGAGGGTTTGTCTCGTGCGTCCCAGGCCAGCTAAACCACGGACGCTGAGCCACACCACGAACGGCAGCACGACCAGCAGGACAAGCCACCAGGGGGCGAATGGCCGAACACTCCCGAGCCAGAAGGTGCTTGTCCAAAGGGCGTCTCCGAAGGCTTGCGAGCCGAGCCCCCCCAGTCCGGCCAGAACAATCGCGAGGACGCACCAAGCAGTTGCCGAAGACCACGAACCACTCACGGCCAGGACCAGTCCCAGGAGGATCAAGACCGCTAGGCCGCCAAGCGCCACCCACAGGGAGTAACCGACGAGGGGCAGAAGGAACCCGCCGAGCCCGGTCGACGCAACGAGCCCGGCGACGATGACCCAACCCAGTGGTGAACCTTTATCCCACCGCCAAATGGCAACTCCGAGGAGCAAGATGCTCACGATGAGTAAGGCCCCGTCAAACCAGTGTTGGGCCAGAAATGTCTGGAATTGGTCCATGATCGGAATGCCTACGTTGTGTCTGGACGATCAAAAACGGAATCTTTGGACGCGGTTGTTGCCCGAATCAATGACATGGACTCGTCCTCGTGGATCGACAACGATCGCCCAGGGGGCATATAGTTTCCCGGGTTCGCGTCCCGGTCCACCCCAAATGCCGAGTGGTTCCCCATCCCGGGTGAACTTCTGTACGCGGTTGTTTCCCTTTTCGATGACGTACACGTGGTGCGGCGGCTTTGGGGAGATAGTTACGTCATACGGATAACGTAAGCTGCCTGGTTCTGTGCCTGGCTGTCCCCACGTTCGCACGAACTTTCCGTCACGGGTGAATACCTGGATTCGGTGATTGCATGAGTCCGCAGCGTAAATCAAGCCATCCGGACCGAGTTCGAGACCTCGGATTTGAGCAAACTGACCGTTTTCGGTCCCAGGAGCCCCCCAGCTTGTGAGGTACGTGCCGTCAGGATCGAGTTTTGTGATTCGTTGAGTGAGCGGGCCGAATTCCGAGACGTAGTAGTGACCGTCGCTATCCTGGACGACGTCACTGATGTATCCAAATTGTCCCGGTTTCGAGCCGGTCTGTCCGCCAAGGACTCGTAGCTCTTTGCCTTGGCGGTCGTAAATCCGAATGCAACTGTAATGGGAATCGCTGACGAGTAAGTTTCCTTCCCTGTCGATACTCAGCCCGCTCGGCCTCCCGCCACTCCAATCGGGAGTCGTCCATGTCGGGCCGAGGTATTTGCCATTGGTGTCGTAGACCTGAATGCGAGCCGAGTAATCGACAATGTACAAACGTCCGTAGGCATCGATGGCTGCGGCCCGTGGCTTGATGAATTCGCCATCGAGAACCCCTCGCTCGCCCCATACGATTTCAGGCTTCCCTTTTCCGGCACCGCAACCGACGATCGTAAACGCTCCGACGGCGATAACGAAGAATACGGCTTTTCGCAATCGAGGTATAGATAGCGTAGACATCGTGTTGGTTGCATTCGGGATTGTGATCTACCTATAGGAAAGGTATCAGTTCTCCATTGCGAACGCCAGAGACAGGTGGGGAGAATGTGGAGAGACTGCTTTCGAGTCTCCGATATCAAGTGACAGTCCGAATGGACCAAGCAACTGGAATACGCCGAAAAGGCGATTACTCCTCGGAATGGACGTCAGGTCGCGGCTTGGCTATCTGGGCTTCTACCTCCCCCGCGCTTTCTCTTACAGGCTGTGCATGGGTTTCCTTGAGTGAAACTGGAGGAACGAAGCGCGGCTTGTTCAAGACTTTCAGAAAGTCAGACCATGTGTAGGGCCTTTGGAAATCCGGAACGGGTTTGTCTAGAAGTTTGTACTTGATCGGTTTGATGGAAACCAACTGAGTTCGAAATGTACCCTTGGCAAGTAACTCAATGTGGACAAAATCCCCGGTGGATTGGATTGGGAGTTTGTCGACGGCGTCTTTCCGATAGAGCCGAAATGGACTTCCAACATCTTCGAGTGTCTGTCCGAAGAACCACCAGGCCCACCAGCTTCGCCAGTAACCATTCCATCCAAGCCAAACTTCTCGAGGACGAGAAGTCCAATACAAAATCACACGAACAAAGATGCGATAGAAGATTCCCAAGACGAGCAACCATTGCGGAATGGGATGCACCTGTCGTTGTCCGACGACCACATCGACTTGATCGATGTCTTGCAAAAGAGTCTTGAGATCCTTGGTGACATAGGCTTCGTCGCACGGACAATAGCATACGAGTGGATGTCGAGCCTCTGCCAGTCCCGTCTTGAGTGTCGTTCCCACGCCCTGGTGTTTGTCGTGTTTCAGAATCCGGACGTTGGGATTTTTCGTCACGAATTCTTCGACTTTCACTGTTGTTTCGTCGGAGCTACCGTCATCGACAACTATGATTTCGTATTCGCGTTCGAGAGAGTCGAGAGTCTTTCGCCATTTTTTGAGGACGCTCGTGACAAACTGTTCGGCGTTGTAAGCCAACAAAACAACACTGATTGGAGAGTCGGCGATGGGGTCGCGGTGAAAGATGTCGGTCATGGAGCACGCAACGCTGCCATTGAGATTAAGGATCGAGTGACAAAGAGTTCTTGCGTTTCGGAGTCTGGATTTGGCACAGGTAATGATATCCAATTGTGTGTAGAGTGTGCTTGGCTGCAACTTTGTTCGTCACGCCTTCCGATAAAACTGGAAAGCTCTTACTTCCTTGGACCGGGCTTCCCAAACGCGATGCTCTCTGATAATGCATTTTATGAGTCTGCCACTGCGTCTTCAATCGGATGAATTTTGGGCCTCACCGTGACCGCAACAAAACAAGCGGTCGATCGTGCTCCTCGTCTGTTAATTCCTCTGTCCGAGCCAGTTCCTTTAGTCTCTGTTTGAGTGGGCCATTATTGAGTTTTGCTACGTTCTTTGGAGTCATTACGACATACACCGTTTCAGACTTTTGCGACAAACGTTCCAAGTTTCCCCACGTCATGACGGTGTACAACGGAGTGCGCAATTCGAACGCCAGATCGTGAGCTTCGACTTGGAAGAAGATGACCGAACCGGTTGTGTGCTCTCGAATTTGCTTCGCGAATGCTTTCGTGGGTCTAATAGATTCGCCCGTTGGAGTCCCCGCGAGGATGTACACAAGCCAGCCCATGACGATGCACATTGACACCCCGAAAAAGCTCCATCGCAAGAGTGTTCGTGGGTAAGTCGTTTGCTGCCAGAGACGTTCTCCATGGCACCCAAGAACGATCGCAAGTCCTGGGTACGCTGGGAGGAGATAGTCCGCTCGTTTGAATCGTAAACACGAAAGGGATAACAGCATGGCAGCCAACCAGACGCAGCCAAAAATGGCATACGGGTCTCGCACGGGCCTGCGGAAAAAACTCCAACACGCAAATGGTAAGGTCAAACTCCAGGGGAACATGTCGATCAACAAGCGGAAAAGATAAAACCACCACGGATAGGAAGGCAGTTCTTCCGCTCCGCCGAAACCTCGGGCGAAGTTGTGGTACCAAAAGAAAACGCGGAACAGTTCTCCACGAGTGTGAGTGTTGGCGATGACGAACCAAGGGAGCGCAATCGTCAAAATGAGCGGGATTCCCCACCAAACGCCGTTGTGGTGGAGGATTGCGAATAAGGAACGGTTCCCGGTACCTGATTCTCCTCGACCGAACCACCAACTCACAATGAAACATCCGCAGAGGACAACCCCGACCAACCCAACTGCTATTGGCCCTTTGAGGAGCACGCCAAAACCAATCGAGGCATAGGCTAGGAAGAGGAACCCCGAATCGTCTCGGATGCTTGTTTCGGCAGTTCGTCTGTGGGCCAGATAGAAGGAGACGAGGGCCACAGTTGTCGTGAGTGACAGTGGCATATCAATGCGTCCGACTCGAGCCAACCAGGTGAAGTGCAGCGATGTTGCAAGAACCACCGCTGACAAAAAACCCGCGAGGGGCCGTTTTTGACATAGTCCCAGGTAATACACGAAGAGCACAGTGATTAACGCTGCCAAGCCTGCCGGAAGCCGGACGCACCAAGCGTTGACTCGGTTGCCATTGATCCTGCCGCAGATCGCAACGAGCCAATAATAAAGTGGTGGTTTCTGAAGCTCAACTCGTCGATCAAACAAGCGAGGAAGCAGCCAGTCGTTGTGGTCCAGGATGCTCTGGGCGTTTTGGGCGGCTCGAGCCTCGTGACTGCTGCTGAGCGGGCGAGTTGCGCTTTGATAAAAGAAAAGAAAACCACACAGGCCCACCAAGAAGGCTCCGTGTAAAGGTGTTAATCGAGAAGTCGTTGGGGTAACGAGCGAGTTCGTTGTATGACTGCTCGTCTTGTCCGTTGAGTCAGGTTGCATTTGTTATTCTTTGATTTCTCGATCGCCCAAAGATCACAAGACGTCTCCGTATTTGGCCTGCAGTTGCTCAGCCAAAGACAACAGTTGATCCTTCGCTGTGGGACCTGAGTCGGGGGTTGGCAACTGAATCATGCCTCCGTTTTCCCAGATTACGATTTTTCTGTCGAGTCCTCCCGTCGCGATCAAACCAAATGCCGGGTGGCAATCCAGCGTGATGACTGGTGCTTTGTGGGCTTGGTTTCGTATCGTTGCTGGTTCTCCATTTCGCCAAGTACTGACGAACATTTCTCCATCCAACGAGGGATACACCAACTCCTGTCCATCCGCGGATAGAATCACCCGGTCAGGGAACTGCTCTTCAGGTAGGAAGAACTCATCCCAGGCAATCGCGTCAATGGCCTCAGTGGAGGAATCGATGGTGTGGTTTTGAAAGGTGCGATCACACGAAGGAAAGGAAAGGACCTCGACCATTCGTTTCTTCCAACCGCCGCAGACACTGACCGCGTCTCCACCTGACGCAAAAGCTATGCCTCCGAGCTGAAATGGCATAGCGATCCGAAAAGAGAACCACCGAACGAAAGAGGACTCCGTTAGAGTTGTGGTTTCCCCTGGTTCGTTGAAAGTCCCGAACAGGATTTCTCCTCCGTTTTCTCCATTGGCTGTGGCAGCGAAAACAGTTCCGTCGGGGTGAAAGGCCAGTCGTTGGCAAGTCATGTCGCCGGTTCCGAGATATCGGCCAGAAACGACGCCAAAGACTTGAATTTCATCTTCTGGAAATTGGGTTGCCAATAGGAACTCGCCATCCGGGGAAAACTCGGCACAACTGAAGAAGCCATCGTGCCTTCCTTGAAGCGGAAAAGAGGTCAGGTGCGTGGGCGAGGCTACGCGAATCGAGGAATTGGGTTGAAAAAGCCTCCAGAGTTCAAGGCCGGTGTCGGATGCTACAGCGATGATTTCGCCGTTGGGGTGAAAACTCAAATCCCAAATACGGTTCAGGTCCGACGAGGAACCAAAGGCAAAGACAGGAGTAGGCGTTGTGCGATTCCTCACGTCCCAAAGCACAACTTCGCCCCGATCAAAATCCCCGCTGGCTAGGTACTGGAGCGTCGGATGCCACCGCAACCGAGAAACGGGTCCACCCGTGGAGATCGTTGTGAGTCGGTTCATGATGTATATGACCAGAATTCTCGGAGAGTCAGCTGTTACATCAACCCAAAAACACAAGCGAGGGAGACAGAGAAGGATCATCGCTCGCGTTTCCTGGTTCGTGTCGATCGACAAAACACACTCAGGCCCGCTGAATCATTTTACAAAGGAAGTCGAGGTAAGGGATATCACGACAATTCTAGTCGGTTCGCTACAATACCATCAAACCGTTCGTCCCCCATCTTGTCGAGCGTCCGACAAACACCGTTTTCATCACCAAGGAAAAGCCATGATTCTCAACCGATTGACCGTCCTTCGTCTCGTCCTCGCTATCATCGGCATCCCGTTTTTCCTACCAACAGGTATCCAAGCTCAGTCCACCAAGGAAGGAGGACAAAAAGCCGCGCAAGAAACGCCCGAGATGCGTGCCGTTCGCAAAGGTTTCGAAGCCTTCGTCGAAGCTTTCAACAAAGGTGATGCTAAGACGATCGAGACCCTCTGGACGGAGGGTGGCAAGTACGTCAATAACGAAGGCGAAAGCCTCGACGGTCGCGTCGCCATCCTGAAAGCCTTCGTCGAGTACTTCAAGAAAGAAACAAAACGCACTCTTGGGATCAAGAGTGAGTCGGTTTACTTCCTCTCGAAGAACACAGCGGTCGAAAAGGGCATACTTATGTCCAAGCATAGCAAACTGGTTCGGATGGTGTTCACTCGATATAGCGCGTTGCATGTTCGTGAAGGTGGCAAGTGGAAGATTGCCCTTGTCCGAGAATGGGAGGAAATTGTTCCTCAAGCCAAACTAAAGTCTCTCGCTTGGTTGGTAGGCTCTTGGTCGGCGAAGACCAAAGACACCGAGCTGTCAATGACGTTCCGGTGGAACAAAAACAAGACGTTTCTCTACGGCGAGTTTTCTCTGAAGGAAGAGGGGAAGGACCTCATCTCGGGGAAACAAATCATCGGTCGAGACCCGGTCGAAGACGTCATCCGAGCTTGGTCGTTCATGTCCGACGGAAGCTACGGTCACAGCGTCTGGACATTGGAAGAAAATCGTTGGGTGGCGGAGTCCGCATCCAGGCTAGTGGACGGTCGCGAGGCTTCCGCTGTCAATATCTACGCGCCTCTTTCCGAAGATGCGTTTTCTTGGCAATCGATCGAGCGCAATGTGGGTGATGAAATTCTGCCCGATACCACCCCCGTCAAGATCCAGCGAGTGAAGAAGTAACTCCCAATCGATTGCCATTAGCTGAGGAGAAAAGCAAGATGAATCGACAATACAGGTTTTGGGGATCGACGATGGTCGCGATTGTGGTCCTTGGGCTCTTCGCTCCGTTGGCTCACTCACAACGACGTGGCGGATTTCGTGGCGGAGGAGTCCGTGCTGGCGGTGTCCGAGCTGGGGGTTATCGTGGCGGATCGGTTCGAACGGGAAGCTATCGAGCAGGCGGTTCCGTCGTTGGTCCTTCGTATCGCAGCACGTCAGGATCTCGAACATACAGGAGCACGCCTTATCGGGGGAGTACGTACAGTGGAGGACGCCGTACGACGACCGTTACTCCAGGTGGTGCGTCGACGAGAGCGACGGGAGGCTTTTCACACACCACACGTGGTGGTTACAACATCACCGGGGGCGGAACAGCGGGTCGCGCCGTTGGGCCTCGTGGTGGCACGGCGGGGGGAGCGGCCAAGGGAGTCAAGGTCACCACTCCCACCGGTCAAAGTTACTACCGAGGGACTGCACGTGGTGGCGCTGTTGGACCCAATGGAGGCGTTCGTGTTGGGAGCGGTCGAACCGCTGGAACAACTGGCCCGTATGGGACAAGAGGTGGTTCTGTCACCCGTCGGGCCGGAGTGACACCGGGAGGGAGCGTGGTCGGCAGTCGCACGGCCACAGGGTATCGTCGATTTCCGACCGATGCAGGACTGTCTCGATACACTCGTTCGACGGTTCGGACCAGAGGGTATTCCGGCACGAGGTACCGCTCTGGTACTGTCGTCCGGACACAAGCAGGATACGTCCGCCGTGGTTTCACGTACCGAAGCGCCTTCTCGGTGGGGTGGTACAGGCGATATCCGAGGGCTTGGCGACCTGTGCGATGGCGGTATACAGCCGCCACCGTATGGCTGCCGTGTACTTGGGCGGTACTCTATCCATGGTGTGGATATCCCGCGCAACCCATTTACTACGATTATGGGACGACGGTTGTCTATCAAAATGACAACGTCTATGTTCAAGGCGAGCAACTTGCGACACAAGAGGAATACGCCCAACAAGCAACGACGATTGCCAACGTTGGCAGGACAAGCCCAATCCAGGAACAAGACGAATGGCAGCCCCTCGGCGTTTTCGCGATGGTCCAGGGCGAGGAGAAAAACTCCAATACGGTCTTCCAACTCGCCGTGAACAAGAAAGGCGTGATCCGTGGGAACTATTACAACGGCCTAAGTGACGTCACTCTGGAAGTGTATGGCTCGGTGGACCCAAAGACGCAACGAGCAGCGTGGACCATCGGTGAGAAAAAGACTCCGGTTTTCGAAGCGGGGATCGCAAACTTGACCAAGGAAGAAACGACCATGCTCGTTCACATGGACGGTGAGGAAACCCAGCAGTACCTGCTGGTCCGGTTGGAAGAGCCGGAGACACAGTCGGGAGATTCTGGTGCAACTACACCATCGAATGGGTGAGCGTTCGATCTGATAGTGCGCTTGTGGGCTCACGCACACGGCCAGGTTCTGAGGCCGATGTACTGCTGAAAGAACCAAGACGAATGCGACAGTTATTGCTCCGACAACCCAAGTATGCCTGCTACTCTTTTGAGGATTGGCCACCGCCGATGGCAGGCAAGAAGTGAATCTCGTCGTCTTCTTCGACTGGGTGAATCAGGCCCATTGTCGCCACCTCGTCCCCGATGGTCACGGCAACACCCGGTCGAATTCCTTTCTCGTCACACAACCGAGTTTTCATTCCTGGGAAACGTTGATCGAGTTGGTCGATGACTTGGCGGAGCGTGCGTCCGCCCACAGTGAGGTGTTCCATGTCGTTTGTCAGACTTCGTAGTTGTGTGGGGATGTAGACAATGGGCATTGGAATTTTGGCTCGATGATAAGGGCCCGCAGCAAAATGCGATTGGTTTTAAGAGTGGTTTTCTGGCATGAGGATGCTTTTGCTTGGAAGAAAAGCATCCTCATGATTTCTGCCGCTCTTTCGAGACGTTCCCAAGTATGTCCAGTTGTGGTCTCACTGGGCCACCAACTCTTTTTCTTGCGTTTTGAGGATTTGCTTGAGCAACCTTGGGGGAGACATCGGCAGCTCTTGCATTCGAATTCCAGTCGCCTGGTAAATCGCGTTCGCGATGGCAGGTGGTGGCGGGACGATCGGGACCTCACCAACTCCACGGACTCCGAATGGGTGGCCTGGATTGGGGACTTCGACGATGATGGTCTCGATCATCGGCAGGTCGAGCGACGTTGGCATGCGGTAGTCGAGGTAGCTCGCGTTGGCCATCTCGCCCCGATCGTTGTAGAAGTACTCCTCGTTCAATGCCCACCCGATTCCCTGAACGACGCCTCCTTGCATTTGTCCTTCGACGTAGCTTGGGTGGATCGCCTTGCCAGCATCTTGGACAACGGTGTATCTGAGGATCGTCACTTTGCCCGTCTCGGGGTCGACTTCGACGTCAGCGATGTGGGTTCCGAATGCACCACCTGGAACCTTCGGGTCGACGCTCGCTCGAGCGAGGATGGCACCACCGGTGGCGTGGAGTCGAGCAGCCAACTCTTTGAATGTCATTTTCTTTGTGGGATCGTCCTTATGGACTAACGTTCCGTTGGTGTACTCGACTTTTTCGGGAGTCGTTTCCCAAAGCAAAGCGGCTCGCTGGATCATCTGTTGTTTGATGTCCTCACCCGCTTTGATGGCTGCGTGGCCGCTAGCGAAAGTGACCCGGCTACCTCCGGTCACGTCGTTATAGCCAACCGTCTCGGTGTCTCCGACAACTGGGTGGACGTCCTCTGCTGTGATCCCCAGAGTTTCAGCGAGCTGCATCGCCAAGGACGTTCGTGTTCCTCCGATGTCGGTAGAACCTTCCACGAGGTTGACTGTCCCGTCGGCGTTGACGCTCGCCGAACAGCTCGACTTCAAGCCGGCGTTGAACCAGAAGCCAGAGGCAACGCCACGACCCCGGTATGGTCCTTCGATCGGGGTCCTGTAGTGATCGGATTCTTTGGCAGCCGTGGCCGTTTCGACCATTCCGATCCGAACGTACTTTGGTCCATCGGCTCGCCGCGTTCCTTCTTTTGCTCCGTTTTTCTCACGGAATTCGAGAGGATCGATGTTCAGTTTTTCGCAAATTTCGTCGACGACCGTCTCGGATGCGAAAGCGGCGTTGGTCGAGCCGGGGGCTCGATACGCGGATGTCATTGGCTTGTTGACGACGACGTCGTATCCGTCGATGTGGACGTTCGGGATGTCGTAGCAAGCGAAGACGCACATGCACCCAGGGCCGATGGGTGAGCCCGCATAAGCACCTGCCTCGTAAGCGAGGTAGGCTTCGGCTGCGACGAGATTGCCCTGTTTGTCGGCTCCCATCTTCACGCGAATGTACGATCCCGGCGTAGGACCGGTTCCAACGAAGACCTCTTCGCGGTTCATGGTGACCTTGACCGGCTTGCCTGTTTTCTTGCTCAAGGCGGCGGCAACTGGTTGAAGGTAAACGCGGATCTTGCCACCGAACCCACCTCCGATTTCCATCGGGATGACTTTGATTCGACTAATCGGTATGGCAAGCAATTCGGCGACTTGGGCGCGGACGGTGAAGGCTCCTTGCGTGCTCGTCCAAATGGTAAGTTGTCCGTCGGGATTCCACAGTGCGGTGGCGTTATGCGGTTCGATGTACCCCTGGTGGACGGTTGCCGTTTCGAACTCACGTTCGACGATGATGTCGGCGGCTTCGAATCCTTTGGCAACGTCACCCTTTTTAAACTGAATGTGTTTGGCGATGTTGGATGGCTGCCCGTTCGTGTTTTGTCCGTTCTCGCCAACCGCTTGTTGAGTGACCATGTCCGGGTGTAACAATGGGGCACCTTCGGACATGGCGTCGCGGACATTTGTTGTGTGTTGGAGTTGCTCGTAGTCGACTTTGATGAGCTTGAGGGCTTCTTCGGCGATGTGTGGGCTCGTGGCGGCGACGGCGGCGACGGCATGTCCCTTGTAGAGGACCTTGGTTCGAGCGAGAGTGTTGGAACTCAGGTCGTTGAGCTTGACGGCCCCTTCACCGAGTTCGGCAATCCGATCACCGGGTTCAGCCAGGTCGGCGCAAGTCACGACGGCCTCGACTCCGGGTAAGGCCTCGGCGGCGCTGGTGTCGATGCCTCGAATATAGCCGTGGGCAATGGGGCTACGGAGAATCCTACCGTGGAGCATTCCAGGCAAGTTCAGGTCGGCGCCGTACATCGCACGTCCTGTTACTTTGTCGACCCCGTCGTGTCGAATCGGGCGCGTGCCGATGACCTTGTAACCGTTTGTCTCGTTCACTGGGCTATGTCCTTTTGGTTGAGTATTGGTTTTCGATGTATGCAGGCTCAGATAACGTCGGGTTTATCTGATTGGAATAGTCGGGGTAAAGCGATTACTTTCGATCTTCGCTCGCGCTACGGGTTTGAGCTCTTGACGAATGCGTGTAGCGTATGTGTGGAATTGTGTAGGGCGTGACAGGGAAACAAAGCGAAGATGACCCACCGTGTTGAGTAAGGGTGTGCCTGTGTTCGGTTGTCCTACCCTACGAAAAACGGACAGCTAGAAATTTTGCGTTGCGTGTTTGCGAGGTCCATTTAGCGGACGACACAATTAGCGTGCTTGCTGCGGCATCTCGCAGCGTTCCACACAGAACGCTCTCTGCTTCGACAAATTCCATCTGGTCAACGGCTACATGGCTTTTTTCACATTGGCCAACAATTCTTTGGCGGCAGCTTTGACTTCGGGCAAAGCCTCTTTTTCTTGTAGGATGTTCTTGAGTTCCTGGATAATTGCCGGTCGCGTTTTGACGACGTTTCCTCCGATTTCATCGAGTGCCGACAGAGGTAGTACGCGAGCGTCGCCACTTACGGTGCCCTGGGCTTTCACGTTTCCGCCACCTTTTTCGACGCCGGTGCCGCTGGTACCGGAATCCACTTTACCAGTATAAATTTGGAACGTCTTGTCCTTGAGGTACTCGCCGAGTGTGTCGATGGTTTGTTTCGTTGCCTTCGGTCCTCGTAACCGTCCGAGGAGGAAGGCAGAGTCGTACCGGAACTTTCGGTTTTCTTCCGTTTTCGGTTCCTTCAGAGTTTCCTCGAGCGTTTGGAGGAGGGCTTCCTCATAGCGTAAGTGGCCGCCGTGACCGAACAGGGCGATCATGGCCCAGTTCCTTGCCAGGGGGAGGTCGCTTTTGTCGGCGATCACTTTGGTGAGAATGGGCACAGCGTTTTTCACCTGAGGAACCCCCTCTCGTTGTATGGTTTCATCCTTCATGGCATCCTGGCCAATGCGGAGGATCGCATCGGCGGCCCAACGTCGCACCTCGACGGCCTCGCTTCTGTCGGTGACGACTTGCACAAGTTTGGGGATCGCGGTGGTTGCTTCTCTCTGTATCCCACCAAGGGCTACGGAGGCCATTTGCCGGACTTCTTTGTTTTTGTGGTCCAGGAGATTCAATAACGTGGGAATGGCTGGTTTGGCAGTCGGTCCGATGGTGTTGATGGCACCTGCGGCCTGTCGAATACGCCTGATATTTTTACTTTTGAGGGCGGTGACGAACAGGTCAACAGCCTTGGTTGCGGCTGGTCCACCGATGTTGCCCAAGGCGAGGGCAGCGTTCCATCGGATTTCTTCGTAAGGGTCCACGAGCCGACCGACCAATGGTTCTTTGGCAACGTCGGCGTCCTGAGGGGTAACGATGTCGACCAAGAGACTGCTGGCGGCTTTTCGTACTTCGGAATTGGGACAAGGGAGGCACTCCAAGAGTTCGCGAAGTGCCGGAGCCGCGTCTTCTTTGTAGTTGAGCAGGGCCATGGCGGCGTCTCGTTTGACGAGGTTGTCGGAATCTCGGAGGGCCTTGCGAAGACTGTTGACGGCACTTGCGTCCATCTGGCCGAGGGCCCATGCGGCGTTCTGTCGGACGGCTGGATTCTCTTTTGGGTTGCTGACGACTTCGTTCAACAAGCGTAACGAGTTGATCACCTCTGCCCTTGGTAGGCAACCGATGGCGTACACGAGACTCCGCCGGACGAGAGGAGCCTTTTCCGAGCGGAAGGCCGCCCGTAATTTGGCCGGTAATTCCGGGTCGTCCGTGGAGGGACCGCCCAAACCCACCTTGCAGATTTCTCCGATGGCGTAAGCTGCCGCGTCGCGAACAGCTGGGTTTTCGTCGTTTCGGGCTATTTTCAACAACATAGGGACTTCGGCAACGGCATGCTCCTGGATTTTTCCGATCGCAAAGGCCGCGCTGCGACGCTCCTTGGGATTGGTTGAGTTGAGTTGTTTTTTCCAGTGCGAGAGCGATTTCCCAAGAAAGGAATTGCCACCATATCCTGAAGAGATTTGTGGAAATGCCATGCAAACGACCGATCCAACGAACAACGCGAAGAGACTGCGAGACATGACGTTCGTCCTTTACTGAACCGATTTGGCAGATGCTGTGAATGGCGGTTGTCAGGGTTCGATGGATTTTAGAATCCGGCCCAAACAGTTGCTAACAGCCGAGTGTGGATTGCGACCGTTGGCTCTCCAGATCAAAATTCACATTTATCATTGTAATGCTTTCGCCAGGTTTTGACGAGAACCGAATGGAATATCGCATTCGGCTTATCTGATGGTGTCGAGGTAACTTCACAACATTTTTTTCGTGCTTCCTTGCCAACGGTGGGTTATCTCTGACTACAGAGAGTTGCGTGACTAATGAAACAGTCGCCCGAGACTTTAACGCAAGACGTTCCAGTACCTCGCCATTCTGACCGAGCTACTATGAGGTCGGCCTTGGAACAGAAAAGGAATGGTCGTCCGGTTCGTAGGCACATGCGGCTGACGTGTATGTACGACAAACAGAATGACCGGATAACTAAAAATTTCGCGTTCCTCGACCTAAAAACACGACTTGGATGGATTCGCGGTCGTTGACGAAAGGTTATTATCTTCACCTTCGGGCTTGTTGGTCAGGCGTTTCATTACTGCGTAGGTCCCAATAAACTGTTTTCTGCTCCTTGGATTGACGAGTCCACACTCCTTGCCAAGGCATTCCTCAAAGTTGCTGTCTCTTCGGAGAGTTATTGTTGATGAGATACGTAGTTAGTTGTTCCCTGGTCCTGGGTTTGTGCTGGGGCATTGGTGGTGCCCCCGTGGGTCAACCACAGCGAGTTGGTGGAAAAAAGACGGACAAGGCAGCCTGGTTGAAGGCCAAGCCTCGCCCGCAATGGATTTGGCACAAGCAGGCCCGTGACGGTCAAACTGTTTATCTGCGGAAGTCCTTTTCTTTATCCAAGAAAATCAAAACCGCTCAACTGTACACGACTTGCGACAACAAACTTAAGTTGTGGATTAATGGGAAACTTGTCGGGACGAGTCGAGATTGGCCATATCCAGTCCAGAAGGATGTTGCCCAGTTCTTGAAGCCAGGGACGAACTTCATTGCCGCCGAGTGCAAGAACGATTCCGGCCCCGCTGGATTCGTCCTCAAGCTGAGGATGACGACTGTGAGCGGGAAAGAACTCACGATCGTTTCGAATCGATCGTGGCAGCTTTCGACCGAAGAGGAACCCAACTGGCAGTCGGTGAACTTCCAAGGGAAATGGAATAACAAACTGGTCCAAGCGGTCGGAAAACTCGGCCGCGGTCCCTGGGGGATTCCTGCGTACTCAAAGCAGGTAGTCGGTGGCGGAGGAAATCGACTCGACCCGGACAATGTCACGAACTTGCCTGGATTCCAGGTCGATCTCGTCTACGTAGTGCCGAGATCCCAGGGCAGCTGGGTGTCGTTGGCGACAGACAGCAAAGGTGGTTTTTATGCGAGCGACCAGGGTGGGGCCGGGTTGTTTCACATAACTGTGGATGAAGACGGGAAAGCCAATGTTTCGGAAGTTCCCGTTCAAGTCGGAGGTCGTCGACTTTCTGGAGCGCAGGGACTGGTTTGGGCTTATGATTCGCTTTGGTTCCATCGAAACGGCGGTAACCTCTACCGTGTAACCGATTCCAATAAGGACGGTCTGCTTGACAAGGCTGAAGTCATGCCTGGCGGTTCGGGAGGTGGAGAGCACGGCAACCATGCTGTTGTGATTACCGAAGACATGAAGGGGCTGTATCTCGTCGGAGGCAACTCGGCCCCCTTGGCAGCCCTGACTCGCAAACGGGTGCAAGATTGGAACGAAGATCATCTTCTGCCTCGGTTGTGGGATGCCCGAGGCCACGCACGAGGTCGGTTGGCACCGGGAGGTTGGATCACGCGGTTTGATCTAAAAACCAAGACCCAGGAATTGATCTGTAGTGGATTCCGAAACGAATACGATGTGGCACTCAATCGTTATGGTGATCTCTTCACGTATGATTCGGACATGGAATGGGATCTGGGGTTACCTTGGTATCGTCCGACTCGCATTTGTCTGGCGGCCAGCGGGATCGACTACGGGTGGCGCAGTGGTTCGGTGAAATGGCCGAAGTATTTTGAAGATACTTTGGGCCCAGTTGTCGAGATCGGACCCGGATCACCAACGGGAGTTTTGGCGGGGATCGGAGCAAAGTTTCCGGCCAAGTATCAAGACGCGATTTACGCTCTCGACTGGACGTTTGGGACGATCTACGCGATTCACTTGACTCCCAAAGGGGCAGGTTACACTGGCGAACGCGAGGCGTTCGTGTATGGGTCTCCGTTACCAGTGACCGACGCGGTGATCGGCCAGGATGGTGCGATGTATTTTCTGATCGGCGGTCGTGGGAGCCAGTCGGCGATGTTTCGAGTCCGGTACGTCGGCAAAGAATCGACGGAAGCGGGCAAAGGGAATGACACTCCCGAAGCGGCGAAGGCGCGAGAACTACGTCGCGAATTGGAAGCGTTTCATGGCCGTAAAGTAGGCGTGGCAGTCATGAAGGCGTGGCCGCACCTGTCCACAGAAGACCGGTTTCTTCGGAATGCTGCTCGTGTCGCCATCGAATCGCAGCCTGTTAACCAATGGGCCGACCGCGTCCTGACGGAAGAGAACCCTCAAGCTCGGATCACCTCAGCCGTGGCCCTGGCTAGGATGGGTTCGAAATTGCATCGCGGGAGGTTACTCGCCAGTTTGCTCGAACTCGACCCGTCCAAGCTAACGGAATCGCAGTTCCTCGGGTTGTTACGGGCCTATTCCTTGAATTTCATTCGACTTGGTCGGCCGACGGACATGGAACGACAGCAAGTCATCGACAAACTCGATCCCCACTTGCCGAGTCAAAGTGACGACTTAAATACCGAGTTGTTGCGAGTTCTCACTTACTTGCGTGCACCGAGTGCCATTCCTAAGGGGATTGCCCTGATCAAAAATCGCACGCGACCGAAGATTCCCGACTGGACAGCTTTGGCGAAGCGGAACCCTGGTTATGGTCGCGCGGTCCAAAGGATGATCGACAACCATCCACCGTCTGTGGAGATTGGATATGCCTATCTCTTGCGAAACTTGAAGCGAGGCTGGACCCTCAAGCAACGGCGCACATATTTTCAGTTCCTCAACCAAGCGGCCAAAGGATCGGGAGGCGCGAGTTTTCCCGGTTACCTGACACGGATTCGTGAGGAGGCCCTGGGGAACTGCACCAACGAGGAACGCCTGGCCTTGAAGGACATCACTGGGGAAAATTTCAATCCATTGCCAGACTTTGAGATCATCAAGCCCAAGGGGCCTGGTCGTAAATGGACAGTGAAAGAAGCCATTAAGAACCTTCGCGGCAAGGCCAATTTTGAAAGAGGCCGGAGTTTGTTCTTCTCGGCGACGTGTGCGAAGTGTCATCGTCTTGGCGGGCTCGGGGGTGATATTGGTCCGGACTTGACGAGCCTCCCGAACCGTTTTGACCAAAACTACGTCGTCGAGGCCATCATTCACCCGAGCAAGAACATTTCAGATCAGTATGGCTCGTCGTTGCTTAAATTGAAGAACGGCAAAGTCCTCAATGGCCTTGTGGTCGAACAGGGAGATAAGCTCAAGTTCTATCCGATCAAAGCCGACGCCATTCCAACGATCATTTCTAGAGAAGACGTCGTCATGATGAAGGATTCCCCGGTGTCACAGATGCCAACAGGTTTGCTTGATACTCTCAATCCAGGGGAACTACGTGATTTGGTGGCTTACCTAATGTCTGGTGGGAACCCGCGCGATCGTCGGTTTCGCTAAACCGCACTTTTCCAAGGTGGACTTTGGTCCACCACGGTCTTCCTCTTTCCGGTCTCTTTTTTTCCTGAAAAACTGGGGTATTTCGTGCCGATAACAGAATTCAGGGAAAGCACAGGAGCGAGGAAGAGCCATGCAGGTTCTGAGGGTGATTGCAAGATGTGGAATAGTGGTGGTCTTGATTGCCAATCTGGGGTGCAAATCCACTGCGAGGCATCCGAGCGATCCACTGTTTTTGAAACGTCCGCCGGTCGTTCGCACCGAGATATCCAATGGTTTTCCGAATCCCAGGACTGATGTTCCCAGGGCTCCCACGGTACCGCGGGGTGTGTTGCAGGCAACGGAAAAGAAGCCATCGAGTCCGAACGTCAACTTCGTGAGTAGCCCCAGCAGTGATGGAACTGCCCTGGGATTTCAACGTGTGATTTTGCTTGAACCTACTCGGTAACGCAAACTCCAATGTGACCCAAGCGTGTTGCTTTAGCAAATGGCGAAAGGGTATGGCGGTTCCTTGGAGGCGTGTTTTGGATTTCTGTCTCGAAGGAGCGAATGGTGCTAGCCTTGAGTGTCAACTCACAGAACAGAAAATGATGCTCTCAGTGTCCCATGAGTTCATGGTTAGGATGTGAAGCCGCGTAGCTCACAATCCAGTTTCTCAGCCCTTCAGTCTGGTGGCCGTTCATGTCCGCGTGAATCATCAACAATTGGAAGTTTCCGAACCAGACGAACTCCGATGAACGAATAACCAACTATTCCTACCGGTCTCTGCGAGCGCTGCCGAAACGTGTTTAGGACGAGACGGAGCGAATTGTCGATGTCGATTCTTCTCACCAAATAACCTTTCTTGATGACATCAATGAATCAGATTCTTCGTGGCCAACCAAAGATGCTGACGAAGAGCGATTGCTTTACGCCTTGGCTCTTATCGACGCTCAGTGGTATAGGGAAAAACAGGTGTGCTTTGCTCGTGGCAGAAAGTACTACCCAAGCGAGCCAAGGTCTTCCAAAGAAAAAAAGGCGGTGTTGATCGGTATCTCGTTGCTGGAGGCATTCCCGATAGCAGGTCTAGTAGTTGGCGTTGTACATCGAAATATCTGGCTCATTCTGGTTAGTCTGCTGTTCGGAGTCATTCTGGCTGTTTTGTACTTGTACAGCTGCAAGTACGAGGAACTGTACGAGAAAGCCTATTATCGGTGGCAGAGACGGAGACAGAAGATCTTGGAAGGGGATTATTCAGAAATTGAACTCATTGAGAACCATCCTGTCAAGGGATTGGCTTTGTTCTTTCCGAATCCGGACACTCGCTTTGGGTCGTGGCCCTTTTCAATCTTTCTCAGGAAAGACAAGTAGCGGTTGGACTGAGAATGCCGCAGAGTTTTTTAACTGTTATGGGGGTAGAAGCTGAGTAGGTCGGCTCCCAACTTGGGTCGATCAATTTGGGAGCCGTGCTTAGTCTTAGAGCGTTTCTCAATTGGTTTGGTTACGATGAGCAAAAAGTACACACATCTTGCGTGTACCCACGGAATTGAAATAGTACACGCAAGGCGTGTGCACGACTTGGCATGCACCCAATGACAACGTTAACCGCTTTAGACACTTTCAGGCAATGACCGTTTCCGTCGTTCCGGGGATCTTGAAGGCTTCCAGTTCCATCCAGCCGACAGGATGACGCCAACCGAAACCATGCCGGTGATGGTTACTTGACTTGTGCACGACACGGTTTCTTCTTCGACCTTTGGAGCCTCGGTTTCGGCTTGAACGTCGAGATCCGCCGAAGTTTCCGAACCAGTCACTACAACTTCAATCTCCTCGACTTCAACGATGCCGGGGTCAACGGGAGTAACCTCGGCGGTCTTGATTGGAACCGAGACCTGTTTGGTCGAGTGATCGAGCTGAATTTCGTCTGATTCTCTTTCCTGTTCGGACTCCTGGTCGTCGGTAGTGTCCAAGACGATGAGCGAGCCGAGACCTCCCACTTGCTCACTTTGAGCCTGAGGTGTGACGATGGTGGCCGACTGAGCAACTGGCACGTTGTTGGTGTTGACGTCTTGAGTTCGAGACTGGAGCATAAAATCATCGGAGCTAGTTGCCGAGAGGACCGATGCAAGGTCGCCGGAAGTCAGGCCTGTAGAGGTCGAGGTTGCCTGGTCGATTATGTTTAATTCGGCTCGGCCGAATGGAACATCTTCAATCGAGCGGCCTCCCAAAAGTCCCAACGAACTTGCGGTGGCTGTCCCTGCGAAGTCGAGACCCTTCAAGTCATTGCTGGTGAAATTGAGATAGAGCTGGGAGTTGAAAGATCCGGATGAGAAATCCATGATGCCAACATCGTCGTCGGCTCCACTCAAACCTGAGACGGCGAAGTTTCCGACGGTTGTGAAGTACAAGTCGCCGTCCTTGAACGTGAAGCCATCGATGTCTTCACTACCGTTGGCCAAACCGACTGAACTGCTATCGAGGAGCATCAGGAAACTGCCCCCTGTGTTCATGCCGAGGGAAGTCGGAGTGAAGATGAGAATGTCTTCGTCGGCGAATGATCCTCCGACAACACTTCCGTTCCCTACGGTCGAGATCAGGAGTCTTCCGTCGTCGAGCAAAGTCAGCCCATCGACGTCCTCGGAACGACTCGTCAACCCAACGTCACTGCCATCGAAGTAATAGTAGAACGTGCCGCTGGTGTTTTCCCCGAGTGTTCCTTCAAACAGGATGATGTCCGAGTCATCAATGGCACCATTGAAAGCCGGTGTCGAGAACGACAAAAGAACTTGGTTTTCGCTGATGACGTCAAAGGCGTCGATGGCTAGGTCACCCAACCCGACATCCGACCCATCGAAGACTATCGAGTAGTTGGTACCATCGAATGCCACAATGTCTTCTGTGCCGACGGATAGGGAAGCGGCTGTCGTACTGTTCTCGAGCGTGAAGTACAAGGTGTCATTGCTAGGCGGAGGAGGTGGGGGAGGTGTATCGTTGTCCGAAATAGCCACATCCACGTTGGCCACTTCGAAGCCGTTGTAGTTTGAATCTTCGCTGGATACGGTGTGTGAGATGACGCTCGTATGGTTTCCTTCGAACGCCGAGTCGTCGACCGCGAACACTCTCACTTGTTGAACCGAGGACCAATTACTCGGAGTGAATGTCACCTCGGAAACGCTCGTGGTTACTTGTCCATCGGTTTGGATTTGGATGGTTACGTTTGATGAAGGCTGGCTTTCGAGGACGAACGTGTAGGTGTCGCTAACGCCATCCTCAGAGACTGCGGTGGAGTCATTGGTTTCGGTGAGCGTGAGGCCAGGAGGCGTCGGGTTTGGTTCTTGCGGTTGTGAGGCTTCCAGGGCCTTGAACAGATTCAATCGACCAGTAGCAACTTGTTTGGTTTGGGGCGGCAAGGGATCGGTATTGTTGAGAAGCAGATCTCGGACCTCGCTGTAGCTCAGGTCCGGGTTCTCGGCCCAAAGGACAGCTGCCGCGCCAGAGACATGTGGGGCCGCCATGGACGTGCCGCTGTAGGACGAATAAGTGTTGTTAGGAATTGTGCTCTCGATTCCGACGCCGGGTGCCGCGATGTCTACCGAGTTGGCCCCGTAGTTGGAGAACCCGGCGAGCACGTCGTTGTTGTTGGTAGCAGCAACGCTGATGACGTTTGGAACGTTGTAACTAGCTGGGTAGGCTGGGCGAGCATCGTTGTTTCTGTTATCGTTCCCGGCCGCTGCGACGAAGAGAACATCGTTGGCTTCTGCTCGTTGGATGGCTGCCTGCAAGGAAGAACTGAAGCCACCACCGCCCCAACTGTTGTTTAGAATTTGGGCTCCGTTGGCGACTGCGTAATCGATCGAGGAAATCGCACCGCTCAAGGAACCGCCGAACCGACCAAGGAATCTAACGGCCATCAATTGGACGTCCCAAGCAACTCCAGAGACTCCATCGTCGTTGTTGCCGACTGCGCCGATTGTCCCGGCGACGTGTGTTCCGTGTCCCTCAGTATCGAATGGGTCTCCATCACCGTCGTAGAAGTCATAACCATAATAGTCATCGGTGTAGCCGTTGCCGTCGTCGTCGATGCCATTGTTGGGAATCTCTCCAGTATTACGCCACATGTTCGCAGCGATGTCTGGATGAGTGTAATCGATGCCGGTGTCAATGACGGCGACGACGATGCTTGAGGCGTCTCCGGGGGTGCTCTGCAAGTCCCAAGCTTGGGGTGCTTGAATGAGATCGAGACCGTAGAGTTGGTTGTAGTCCGGATCATTCGGTACGACTTCCGCGAACACGCGATAGTCTGGTTCGGCGAAGACTACATTCGGATCGGCGTTGAGTTGCGCGAGGGCCGCTTCGACGGCAACGCCTTCGTCGAGATTGACGGCGTGAATCCCCAGTCCCAGCGATTCGACAGTCCCAACGTAGGTCTGGGGAACCGTATCGGCTTCGAATTGGACAAGAACTCGATCGGGTGCATAGTTAGAAGAATCGAGTTGGAGTTCCTCGAAACCAAAGAGTCCACCTGCGTCGAGCAAACACCGGTCTTCCAAGTTTTCGATGAGGAGCCGAGATCTTCGGCCCAATGGCCGAGTCGGTAACTTGATTTTGGCCGTGCGACGCGAAAACAAAACGGAAAAAAACTGAATCATGGAAACTGGCCTCCCTGAATGAAAGGTAAGTTCTCTCAGGATCAAGTGAACGAATCAAAAGAATGAAGAGGAGTCCACTTGGTCCTGGTGAACGGGTCAAAAAATGAAAACTTCGTCCCGACGTGGGACGCAAGATGGAACGCAAGAATTGATCCCACAATTTGCCAGTAGAATTCAGCCACAACAATATATACCCTTCCAAAGCATGTGCCAACGAAAAAATCATCAGAAAGCTCGTGTCGGGTCGTTGCAAAGTGTTTCGTATCCAGAGGTAGTAGAAATCGGTGAGGAGGTTCGTCTTGGTCCCCACGCTGGGAATACTCTTCGGAAATCACTATATTGGTACTATCTTTTCAGGTTCACCCGCCACGGGCGAACAATTATATTGTGATGTGCAAGGTGAGATTCGATAATGATTGCGACGCAAGATCCCTGGTTTCAGACGCTGTTCGCTGAGCGAATTGGCGGCGTGAATTATGGCAAGGGAACCGAAATCTATAAGTTCGAGAAGATCAAAAGGGCCAAGCGAGCGGCGAAGGAGAAGTATCCGGACCGGACGTTGTTGGACTTCGGGATCGGTGAGAACGACGACATGGCTGACCCGGCTGTGCGTGAATTCGGCAAGGCCGAGATCGACAAGATCGACAACCGTGGGTACACCGACAACGGCATTCAGGAATTCAAGGATGCGGCCGCCCGGTATATGAAGCACTTTTTTGGCGTCGAGCTTGATCCCAAGACGGAGATCAACCATGCGATCGGTTCGAAGCCGGCATTGGCGATGATACCGGCATGCTTCATCAATCCGGGTGATGTCACGCTCATGACGGTGCCAGGGTATCCGGTTGCTGGGACTCATACTAGATACTACGGTGGCGAAGTTCATAAGTTGCCACTCCTAGCCGAAAATAACTTTTTTCCGGATTTAGATTCCATTCCCGAAGACGTCCGCAAGCGAGCCAAGTTGCTTGTCGTCAACTATCCCAACAGCCCGACCGGTCAAATTGCGACCGAAGATTTCTACAAACGGGTCATCGAGTTCGCTCACAACAATCAAGTTCTCATTATTAACGACGCCGCTCACATATTGTTAACATTCGATGACAAGCCGATGAGCTTTTTGCAGATCGATGGTGCCAAGGATGTGGGGATGGAAACGCACTCGCTGTCCAAAGGTTTCAACATGATCGGGTGGCGAATGGGATTTGTTGCAGGTCACGCCAAGCTGGTGCAATCTTTTGCGGATGTCAAAGACAATTCCGACTCGGGGCAATTTGCTGCGATCCAAACGGCTGCGGCGTTTGCCCTCGATCATCCGGAAATCGCCGACCGGACTCGTGAAAAGTATCGTCGCCGTCTGAAAAAACTCGTAGCTGCACTGAACCAGGTTGGTTTTTCGGCCAAGATGCCAGGTGGGAGTTACTTTCTGTACTGCAAGGCTCCAGTGGCAGCGGGCGAACGAACGTTCGCCAATGCGGAAGAATCTGCTACGTATTTGATCGAAGAGTCTTCCATCGTCTGTGTGCCGTGGGATGATGCTGGTCCGTTTTTGCGATTTTCGGTGACTTACATGGCTAAAGACGAACAAGAAGAAGACACGCTGATGGCCGAGACCGTCAAGCGATTGCAGGAGATGAAGTTAGAGTTTTAGTGGTTTTATTTGTCTCGAAGCTGTCAAAAGAGAATCCCCATTTTTGGTCTTTCTCCATGAGTAGGGTGATGAATCAGTTTCCTGTTTTGGATGGGGGAGCTGCTGACGGCTGGTAGGATCGACCGATTCTGGAACAGTAATATTTTCTTGTTAGGTTTGGTTGTTAGAGTAGGGCCTGGCATGGCTCCACTACGGCACGAAAGTTGGCAAGGCTTGCCCTACGTCCAATGAAACCGGACGCAAATCAATTTTCGTTCTCCATACCTCTCCCTTGACCAACCACAATCAAAGGTAGCTGCATGCATTTTCTCATCGTTGCCCTCGTTTTGTTCACCATCCCTCACTTGGGTAGAGCTGATGACCTGAACCTCAAGGGTTTCCAAAAACTCTTCAACGGCAAAGATCTCACCGGTTGGAAAGCTACTCGCAATTCCAAGGTATGGACCGCGGAGGACGGCATGATCGTGGTCAAAGGCGGTGGAGGCGGTTTCTTGATGACGGAAGAAACTTTCAGCGATTTTGAACTGTATTTTCAATGGCGAACGTTGAAGAAAAAAGGTAATAGCGGTGTGGCGTTGCGTGCACCGCTGCGAGGTGATCCTTCCCGAACCGGAATGGAAATTCAACTCATCGACGACTTAAACTGGAAAGGCTTGCGGAATTACCAACACACCGGTTCGATCTATGGTGTTGTTCCTGCGGCGAAGATATCGACCAAGCCGGTTGGTCAGTGGAATGCGATGCGGATCATCGCTAAGGGACCAATGGTTAAAGTCATCCATAACGGGGTAACTCTCGTCGATGCTGACATCAGTAAAGTGAAGCCCGTGGACAACAAAAACCATCCAGGACTCAAACGCAAGAGCGGCCACGTAGGTTTCCAAAGTTACAACATTCGGATTGAGTTCCGAAAGGTGATGATTAAAAAATTGTAGCGATCGTATGGCTTCTCTTGAGTCGTCGAAGATGCTGTCGCTTTGAGACGAGGCATGGCACTAAACTTTGCAGCTCATTGCGCAGATTTTGCGGTTAGGTCTTGCTGAACGTTCGCAAAAATTTGCGAATGTTCAGAAATCTGACAGCTCCATGTTTTCCATTCGATCTGCAGCCCCTCGCGAATTCGACAGGAGGGGCTGTGGAGTTCATCACGGTCGAATTTCAGACCCCAACACCTTGAGAAACTCGCCCAACCATTTTGGATGAGCTGGCCACGCGGGAGCCGTCACTAGATTTCCATCAACCACTGCCCCATCGATAGCGCACTCAGGCGTTGTTCCACCAGCAAGTTTCACTTCGGGAAGACAAGCCGGATAGGCCGTGCATTTCCGGTCCTTCAGGGCGTCCGCGGCGGCTAACAACTGCAAACCGTGACAGATCGCGGCAATCGGCTTGTTCGTTTTTGCAAAATGCTGGACCACTTCGATCACACGAGGATTCGTTCTCAGGTACTCAGGAGCCCGACCACCGGGAATCACCAAAGCGTCAAACTCGCCTTCGTTGATGTTCGCGAACGTCCCGTTGAGCTGGAATTGATGTCCTGGTTTTTCCGAATATGTTTGGTCGCCTTCGAAATCGTGAACGGCCGTTCGGACAGTCTGCCCTGTCTCTTTGTCCGGGCAAACTGCGACAACTTCATGCCCCACCATCTGTAAAACTTGGAATGGGACCATGACTTCGTAATCTTCGACGAAGTCGCCCACCAACATCAGTATCTTTTTTGCGGCCACAATGGACCTCCTCTTCCAGAACATGGGAAAAACTGTACGTGTGCAATTTGGCTATTTTCCGCAACCGAAGCAAGAACATTCAATCTCAAAATTGCGTGTCCAGGATAATCGAGATCGATTCAAAGATGGGGATATGGCCAGCTGTTCGAACTACGAACATCGAAATGCAGAAAACGAAAACGCTCGCACCTGGCATGGACCGAACGAGTGCGAGCGTTGTCTTGACGTAGATAAAGGTCAAGAGAGGAGTTTGTTTGCCGGTTACGAAAGTAAGCACAGGAACCACAGCTAGCATATGTTAACAATCTTGACCAAGTTCAAATCTTGGCGGATCGAAAACACTCCACGAAAACCGCTGTGGCAGACTCCCTCGGGCAATGACATCTCTTTCGCGAGCCTCCGGAACCTTTTGATGTGAGGACGCAAATCGAGGACATACCAGTCCAATACTAACCCAAAACTGGCGGTGCCTCCGGATTAATGGAGACAGAATGTAAAAAAGCGTTTGAGGTTCGGTGTTTCAATTGGCAAAAATCAAACACGGTAATCTTATGACTTAAGCGTTGGCGACTGTGTGTCCATTGCCTTCTTCGGCCAAAATTTGGGCTGCCCGATTGGCGTCAGCCACGCTATCGAATGCCACGTAACCAATAAACTTGTCAGCAATCGCGCTGAGCGTCAAGCCTTGAAAACTGATCCCTTCCTCGGCCCAATGTTGAGTCAGTCGGTGGGCCAAACCGGCAGAATTATCCCCTTCAATCCGATGGACGATAGGGGTGTCCGTTTCCCTCAAGCCAACCGCTCGTGCAGCCTCTTCGTGGGCGTGTCCAGTGATCGGGGCCACAAAGAGTATGCCCGAACCCGGCTTGTCCAACAAACGTTGAGTGAAAATGTACTCCAAGTCTGCCCCGGCATGGGCCAGTTTAGCCAAGATGGCTGCTGCTCCGCCTGGTCGGTCCTCGACTTCTCCGGTCCAGACATGGACGCGTTCCATTTTGAAGCTCATGGCAAATCTCCTTTCGTGAAGAAAATATGTGCTTTCTATTATACTTTTTGGTGGGCGAGGTGCACAGTTTTCTCCCCCCAATCCCCAAGAAATCGTAACTTACTCTCTTCCACTCCGAAAGCCCAACCCAATTTGAAATTAGGATTGCGGGTCTGTACTGATAACGGGACAATGAATGCTTGTTATCTCTCCGGATCAAACACGACATTTCACCTTTCGCATTGTTCCGCCCTGCAGTCGTTGGAGGACATTAAATTATGCTTCGTTGGAGTCTTACATTTCTCACTCTCCTGACGTTCGGGTTTCCGGTCGCCGAAGCCCAATCCCGCAAAAAGAACCAAGGCCGCTACCTTCGACTCCGTGTCAATTTGACCGAAGTCCAACCAGGTAAGTGGGCACCGAACGGAGCCGCTGCGCCAGGTGGTGCTGGAGGAGGTGGTGAATCGGGGCAGTCTGGTGGGGGTGCAATTGGAGGGTTGCCACCCGGCTATCCAGGCGGCGGTGAGGGGGCAGGCCAGCAGACCGAGGAACCGGCCAAGAGTACTTGGGTCGAGGCCCGGTTCTGGGCTCGATATGGAAACTATCACAGCAAGAATCCAAACTCACCGTATTACGTCATCCAGCACGATTTTGGGATATCCGTCGTTCCTACTGAATTTGTCACGGCCTACGGCGAAAAACACCCTCGCCAATGGTTCCAAGACGAACGATACAAATTGAGCAACCTCCGAAAGGCTAGTCTGGAGAATTACGAAGCCGTAGTCCTCGGTGCGATCCAAAGAGGTCTTCCCGAAAAGGCCATAGGCATCATCGAGGACGCCAAAAAAGAACGCAATTTCGAGAGCAAAGAATTCTCCCTTTTCCTCAAGACCCTCGAAGCCATCAAGAAAAAGCCCAAACAGACAGATCCGGGAGCCAGGGCACTGATCAGCTCGCTTAGTAGCAAGTATGGGTATCGGCCCGTCACAAGCTCCGGCGGCCATTTTGTGTTGTTGACTTCCTTGCCGCCCAACGACCCTGAAGTGACCGTTCGATTGGAGAAACTCGAACTTCTGTACACGTCCTTCTTCGGGTGGTTTGCACTGAAAGGAATTGAGATCCCTCAACCGAATTATCGCCTCGTCTGTGTGTTGGAACACCGCAACGAATTGTTCCGAAAGGTGCACAACGACTACTTCACTACTCCTCTCCATTCGAACCAGTTTGTTCTGCCCCGAACTAACGTTGCTTACCTCTACCAACGACCGAGAATTCCCACCTACACCAAGCTGAAAAGTATCAACGAAAGCTACTGGGAATCGAAGACGTGGTCTGCCAAAGTGGTTCTCGATGCCGGTAACGTAGAGAACGCCCAAGCCCAAGTCGATGGTGCGAGCCAAATCCTTGGGATCATCCAAAAGGCCATGGAAGAACGGGCAAAAGTGGAAGCCGTGACTTACGCTGGGACCCGGCAACTGTTAGCCGCCACTGGGCTACTCCCCCAGAACGTTCTTGCCGGGGAGTGGATTCGAACGGGAATGGCCCGATTCTTTGGAACCTCGCGGGACGCCTTTTATCAGAGTAGCGCACTTCCCAACTGGAAAGAATACATCGATTTTCGAGACTTCCAACGTCTCAAGAAAATTCCTACCCCAAAGAATCCCCAAGCCTGCGGGGAAACAATGTTAAAAGTGGTAACGGACCGCTTTTTCCACGATGCGAGAACCACCGTCCGACTTCGAGATCAGCTCAAGAATCCGAAGGAGCGGGAGAAAGCAACGGCCTTGGCGAAGGAACAGCTGACCATCGCACGAGCGACCTCTTGGGCCCTGACCCACTACATGTTAAACCAGAAACTCGATACGTTGTTAGGGTACTTCCACGAACTCCGGCAGCTACCTCGGGACGTCGAGTACGACGCTCCGGTCCTCGCCAATTCCTTTGCTCACGCTTGGGGAAGTCCGTTCAGTCACGACCAAGCTGGCATGAATTCTGAGAACTACGCAACACCTGGGAGAGATTGGATCTACTTCGTCACCCGCAGTCAGTATCCGGTGTGGGGCCTCCGCACTCAGCTCATTCGCGAGCGCGAAGAAGCTGAGCAGGAAGCAAAAGGGCTGAAGAAAAAGAAAAAAGCTCCAGCACCGGCCTACCCGGGTGCCGGAACTCCAGGACCTGGCGGAATTCCAAGTTCCGGATGTGGCAACTAGCCAATGTCCTGATTGAGGAAGGATAGAACTTTCCGATCCCTTCCGTGAAGTCAGGAGGGGTCGGGATTCTTGGTCGCGCTCTGGAGTGTGAACTTGGCTTGAAATCCCCATACGCTTTGAGCCGACGCAACCAACGTGTTGGGGGATTGCTATACGTTTACTCGGGAACAACCAATCCATGGTCGACCAGGGCATCCCAAAGGTGGCTCCAAACTTCCTCGGGTGATGGGGTCGTCGTCTTTCCTTCCTGCCAGGCGACTGCCACCTCTTGAAGAAACTGAATTGCCACATCATGAATTGTTTCTCCGGGTTCGGCACCAGTCGACTCTGGGTCCAACGGTTTATCGGTAACTTCGCCTTTTGGCTTGGTCGTTCGTCCTGCGTCGAGAGCTTCGTTGCAGAGTGCATCCGCGTCGCTGTTGTATTCCCGACGCACGTGCGTCACGGTTACCGACTCGAACTGCTCTTGTAGGTCGCGAATTTGCTCATAGAGGGGCTTGATCTTTTCATTCTTGACCTTGTAAACACCTTTCAGTTGTTTGACCATCAATTCCGAATCGGTGAATACCTTTATTTTTCGCCCACCCAGTTCGTGGGCGTGTCCCAAAGCCTTGACCAACGCTGTGTATTCCGCAACATTATTCGTGGTGTGTCCGAGGCATTCGTTGACTTCGATCGATCGCTCCCCAGGCTGAGAAATGACGTAACCGCAGGCCGCCGGTCCGGGATTTCCACGGGACGCTCCGTCGGTATGAATGGTGAGGGTTTCTCGGAAACTCATGAACAAAAAATCCTTTGCTTGAGGATGCTCTCTCGTTTCGTCGTTGGCATCGCTGATATACTGAATCTCTACGCAATCTTCGCTAGACCAAGAACAACGCCGTTCTCACAGGCGTATTTTCAGGGATGTCGTCTTCCTGACGATCTTGGTCAAGATTGTAGAAGGTATCCGTAGTGCCCGTCAACGTGGTTGGAGAGGTCGCGTGACTGAAGATTCCCCAACAACTTTGTTATTCGAAACTTCGAGCCGGCAAGGCTTCGTAGCAATTGCCGTGGGTTCCGATGTCGTTGGCGAAATCCCCTTGAACGAAAGCCGTCGCCACGCTTGTGATCTGGCACCGGCAACGCAAAAATTGCTCCGAACTCACAATTTCAAGGCCAAAGATGTCTGTGCCTTGTTCGTGAGCCAAGGTCCGGGTAGCTACACCGGACTTCGCGTGGGGATCATGTCCGCCAAGGCGTTTGCCTACGCGACCGGGTGTCGAATCCTTGGCATTTCCACGTTTGCAGCGCTCGCCGAACAAGCACCTGCAGCAGCATGTACCATCGAAACGTTTGCAGACGCGCAACAAGATCGAGTATACGTCCAGCGGTTCGAAAGAGACGAATTGGGAGTACCGAAACCAACCAGTGAATTACGAATTCTCGCATTTGAAGAGTGGCGCGTCCGACGAAATGGTGTTCGTTGGCTCATGGGGCTCGGACTTCGTGGAAAAGAATCCCGCCTACCGACCAACGTCCACCTCGTCGACCAGGCCTCCTGGCGTCCCAAACCGAAAAGCCTGTTGACGGTTGGTTTGCGTCGTCTTGGTGCCAATGACGTCGATGATCTCTACAGCTTGGAGCCAACCTATCACCGTCCGAGCGCGGCCGAAGAACAATGGGACGCTTGAAACCTGTGGAATCACGTACCACTAAGTTTCTGAAGAAGTGAAACTGTATTGAAGTGAACAGACTCTACCAATAGGGAACGCCGTTTGAAGACTCGGTGCTGGTCATCGTTCTCGCCGCAGGCCCCCAAAAGCAGTACACGAGAAAAAGGCACAAGGCTTTTGTTGGTTATGGGACTTTTCGAACACAGGGACTACTTCAACCTGTCCTCGCAACACCCAAGCCGATCGCCGCTGCAACAACAGCAATGAGCCTCAGAGTCATTGGTGGGTCGAGACTCCCACCAGAAAACAACTATTCACTTGCGAAAAAGGGACTGGATGCGACCTGCAAGTTGCACCCATCCAAACGTTCCTCTAGATCGAGATAACTGAGAATGCAAAACACATTCCAACTTCGAACCTTGGCCCTTGTTGTAGTCCTTTTGACCGTTTTGTTTGCGGCGGCTCCGAAAACGTTCGGGCAGGACTTTCCTTCGGATCCCAGGAACATCGATGATGAGTTCCGGATCACGTTGAAATCCCAGTTCTTCCGATTAGCGAAAGGGACCCAACCCATCAAGGAATCCGACCGGGACCTCTTGGCCAGAGCAGCACGATACTATCTGTACCTGGGCATTGTACCCCAAGTGCAAGATGAGAAAACCAGCAAGACTCGCCGCCGGATTGCTGGCCGCCGCCGCAATTTGGTCGATGAAGTCAACCGCATGATCGATACAAGGGTGCTGCGAAAGAACGATAAATTTCGCCAGATGTTTTCTGAAGAATTGGTCAAAGCACTTCGCAAAGGCTTCTCCAAGAGCCTCTACACGTTCTACGAAACCGTTGACAGGAATAAAACTCCTAAACAGCGATACCATTCAGCACAGGTCTATCTTGGGCTCACGCTTCCAATAGTTGTGCAGATCATAGATCGGCAGACCGAGGGAGAACAACGCAAGTTTGGAAACCTTTTGCTCGAACTGGCGAGCCGTAAAGACGAGCCCATTGCCCAACTCTTTGCGTTTAAGGCAATGGAGACTTATTTCTTGAAAGCCCCTCTGACACTCAGTCCATTCTTGAGCAACAAGGACAGAAAGGCCCAGACGGCTTTCCTGCAACCGGCGTTTGATTGTCTGACCAAACCGCCTGCCAATTGGAAGAATCTCCCCAAGGCCGAACTCAATGGATATCGTTATCTTCGTTGCGAAGCCATCAAGGCACTGGGGGCTGGAGGCATCCCGGCCTACCCGATGTTGGCCAACACGGCCGGTGATTTCAATGGTGCCATGTACTTACCGGTGGCCTACGAACTGATCCGCTTGCTCTCCGAACAGCAAACCAAATACCCCCCACTTACGTTCGCCGAAAAACACGCCGCAGCCGTGGCGCTCTGCCGCATGAAAGCCCGTCAAATGTCGCGGTATAATCCTGACGCATCCGTAAAACTCGTCGGGCAGCATATCTCGGACTTGATCGACTCTTACATCAACGACCGGGAACTCGTCTTGGCGAGCAACAAAACGGATGTCCGCGTCCCTCATCGGTATCCTTGGAAGAAGATGGCAGAGGAATTGCAGACAGCTCTAAAAACGTTTCAACGAAACCTCCCGCCAACGAGTCCGGCTTCAGCTAAACTCCAAAAGATCAATGATCAAGCGCAGTCCGCGTTAGAATCAAAGATCATCGATACTTATCTGCGGACCGGTGTGATCACTCCCGCGAAAGCCCTGCAACGAGTAGTTGAAGGAATGAAGGTGTCCGACGAGATATACCAAAACGCGCCAGAGTACAAAGTCGACGTTAAATAGTGAAAGGGACGACCCATCTCTCCCAAGAGGTGATCGTCCACGTTTTTAATTGATTGTGGTGAAGGCTTACGAGAAACACGCAACAAATAACCCCTAGAATTCGTTGCGAGATTCTTCGTGAGGTGTCAGTGGCAGCTGGCAACGATGGCATACTTGTCGTTCAGGATGTACCATCGTTTTCATTTTCGCTCAAGCAGGCCACATCCCACAACAACTCCAGGCAGTCCGACACCTGTCGTTCCGAGTCTGGGTGCTCCTTTTTGAGCGTTTAGAATTCAGCTCGGATGTCCCACAAATCGGGAAAAACGGGCCGCAGCAATGTCGTTCGAAGGTAGTCAGCTCCACTGGAGCCTCCTGTTCCATGTTTCGAGCCAATCGTCCGCTCTACCATCTGGACGTGACGATACCGCCACTCTTGAAGTCCCTCATCCAGATCGACAAGTCGCTCACAGAATTCGGCAATCGGCGGATCGGTTCTATATATTTTGAGAAGAACCGGTCGTAAGCCTGGAGAGGGTTGGGTCGCGAGGGTCGGATTTCGCTGGAGACATTCTTCTGGAACCTGAAATTGTCGAGAAGCTAGAAATTGCAAAAACGCATCCCAGACCGACTTGGTTTCCAAGCGGCGTTGGAGCCGGAGACGCTCAGGACTACCAGGCAAGAAATATTCCAGGATAGCAGGCCGCTTATAACCCAAGGCAAATTCGAATTCGCGAAATTGGGCCGATTGGAATCCACTTCCCGATTCCAACCTGTCTCGGAAACCGAGGAACTCCAAGGGAGTCATCGTCTCAAGGATGTCCACCTTGGCCACTAACATCTTCAGAATTGTCAAAACCCGTTTGATAGTATGGTTCGCACGGGGTAAGTCGTCGTTCCCTAGCAGTTGTTGGAGGTAATCGATTTCATGTAGAACTTGCTTGAACCACAGCTCGTAGCACTGATGAATGATGATGAAGAGCAGCTCATCGTGTTCGTTCCCAGGGTGCTGCAGGGAGAGCAATTCGGGTAATTTGAGGTACTCCCCGTACGATGGCATGGATCTTCCTTTTCGAATTGAAAGCTTCGGGCATCTCAAAACTTCACAGAGGAAAAAGCCCAAAGAACAAATTGGTTTCGCAGAGCAAATTCAGCCATAATTCTGTCATGTATACTGTTTTTGATCTACGGCGTGGTACCCAAACCAGCTCAACGAGCGGCATCTTTCGCAAACAACCCTGAGCAGGTTGGAAACAATTTGGCCTTTGTAAACTTTTCCGGTTTAACCAATTCCTGGTATCCTATACTTAGTAAGATATTCGTTCCAAACACATTCTTGTCATGTTACACTACCAATCCCAAAGTGTCGGTCGAGCGTTTCGGATCCTAGAAATTAGTTTTCTGAAAGCTAGCTAGCGAGAATATTAAACGATCACTGGAAGTGGTAGATTCCGCCATCGTGAACTGTACAAAATTGGAAAAGCTGCCGAGAGGGTTGATGGAGATCAACAAGTGTTGAATTTGTTAGGCCATGTCGGAAAGTCACCTGATCCCTTTGAACCCCGACTTTCTAAACTTGTCACGAAAATGCTAAACGTGTTCAGACGACCTTGGAAAACAATCTCGGATGATAGAGTGAGACAACCAAAGAGCCAGTTCGTGCTGTCGACATTTCCGAACGACGGAGTTATAAAACTCAATATAACATTCTCAGCAAAACCAATTCTGAGCGACACTTCATTGGAAGAAATGTTACTTTCCAAGGAGTCCTCTTCTTGGACAACTGAGGATGCTCAAGACCAAGGCCCCAGGCCGAAGGCCGACCGTCGGAGGCATCGAGCCGTTGGCGGCATGCCAGCATTCGAGGCCGGAGAGTAAAAGATGCCACCTCCATCCAATTCTGAAGAATTCCTGGAATTGCTTCGCAAGAGCGATCTGGTTGATGACAAGAAATTATCCGAACACCTCCGAGAGATTCGTCAAGGGGGAGGTCTTCCGGACAAACCCGAACGGTTGGCTGGGTTGTTAATCCGCGACGGATTCTTGACCCATTTCCAAGCCGAACAACTTTTGATGGGGAAATGGCGACGCTTTTCCATCGGCAAGTACAAGGTTCTGGAACGTCTCGGGACCGGGGGAATGGGCAGCGTCTATTTGTGTGAACACAAACTCATGCGAAGACGCGTGGCCGTGAAGGTCCTGCCCACAGCCAAGGCGCAGGCCAAAGACGAATCCTCACTACAACGATTCTACCGCGAAGCTCGAGCTGTCGCGGCTCTAGACCACCCAAACATCGTCCATGCTTACGACATCGATCAAGAAGACAACCTCCACTTCCTGGTGATGGAGTACGTCGATGGCGCGAGTCTCCAAGAAATCGTGAGAAAAAGTGGCCCACTCGATCCACTGCGGGCCGCGAACTATGTTTACCAAACGGCCTTCGGATTGGCGCACGCCCACGAAGCTGGCCTCGTGCACCGAGACGTCAAACCAGGCAACCTTCTTGTCGACCGGCAAGGGACGGTGAAAGTGTTGGACATGGGCCTTGCCCGGTTCTTCAACGACGACGAGGACATGCTCACCCGGAAGTACGACGAAAACGTCCTGGGTACCGCTGATTATCTCGCGCCAGAACAGGCCGTTGACAGCCATGAGGCCGACACCAGAGCCGACATTTACAGTCTTGGTGCAACTTTTTATTTCATGCTCACTGGCAAACCTCCATTCGAAGGAGGCACCGTTGCCCAGAAGTTGATCTGGCACCAAACGAAGTCGCCCGAACCGGTCACGAAGTTTCGTCAAGATGTCCCTCCGGACCTCCTCGCCATTCTCCACAAAATGATGGAAAAACAACTCGAAGACCGGTACCAGCATCCAACCGAAGTGAGTGAAGCGTTGGCTCAATGGTGTCAAACGCCTGTTCCTCCACCCACCGAAGAGGAAATGCCGCGGCTCAGCCGGGCCGCAACGGGTCCAAAAACAGGGACGAGTCAAGCTACCTCTTCCCGGCGAAGCTGGCAGGTTTCCGGATTTCCAAAAACCCCAGCGCCGGCGACTCAGGCTGCCACCTCCCAAGAGCCTCCAACCCAGAGATCGAGCCATCCAAACACGCCGCAAGGGGCCCCTCCTACGATACGAGAAACCGCTCACGAGGGGGCCGAGTCTCCATCTACAACCGAAACACAACAATCATTGCACACCCCTCCAGCCGGGCAAGTAGGTTCCAAACAAACTCGGAACGCTCCCAAGTTGCCACCACTTCCGGGCTCAACGAAAGAGGGCGCGAGCGAACGTTCCTCCGCTAGAGCACAGGCAGGGCCTGGAGGTACAGCTTCCCAACAACAAGGTCATGCACCACGCCATGGAACCGGAGATACGCCCAAACTGCCCCCTTTACCCGGCTCGGGCCAGAGCGAGTTTTCTCAAGATTCCCGATCAGAGGCTCGCCCACCGTTAGAACTCGAGGGACTCGACGAGGAAATTCGTGCCCTGAGTGAGGAAGCCTCAGGTACACGACTCCGCCAACCAACTACGCCAAACTTCAATCTGACGCTTCTCATCTCGTTGGCAATCGGATGCGTATTCTTCGTCGTCGCTGGTATTATCGTCTGGGTTCTCTTGCTGCCTTCGGACCTGGAGCCCAAAGGTCCCCCGGCTCCTCTGAAAGTGAGTCGAACGGAAGAGGGTGCGTTTCCTTCCATCGCTGCGGCCCTGGCAAAAGCGAAACCAGGAGACGTGATTGAGCTGTGGGACGCCATCTACGACGAGAGCATTACGATCGATCAAAGAGGGGGAAGTAGGACGACAAACATAACCATTCGTCCGGGGAAAAATCAAACCGTCGTCTGGCAAAGCAAAGAAACCAAGCCTCTCCTGACTCTGCACTCGGCCCAAGGATTTCGATTAGAAGGGAATCGAAGTCTAACTCTAGATGGCAGAAACGAACACCCGTTCTTGATTCGCGCTTACGGAAATGCTCCTAACTTAGTTTTGAAAGATACCGAACTCAAAGGCTTCACGGAAAAGGGAATTTACGTTTCGAACCTGGGAGGCACTGCAGAGAAGAAAGTCCAGTTTGAAGGTCTCGAATTTTTTCCCCAGGAGAATAAAAACCAGAAGGCCATCACTTTCGACAAAAATCGGAAAATTCAAAATCCATCGAACACCAACCATATCTCCGTTCGATACTGCACTTTCGGCGAACTCGCGCCAAAAGCCGCGATCGAAATCGACGGGACCGCCGTTCTCGGCGATGATGTCGATTTACCTGGAGGAGTCAAATAGCGTCGGCACTGAAGCGTTTTGAGAATTTTACGACGGTGATAGAAGTTTGCGTTTTTTTGTGGTGTAAGAAAAGCGCTGGCGCGCCCAAGTGTTGACACACGGTCGCTGCATTTTTTGTGACACCCCCCACGACAGTGTCACCCAACACCTTCCGCACCACGTTCCGAAGAATCAATGGGATCCTTCTTTTGTTTTCCGGATTCTTTGAACAGCCATCCATACTCCGGTCAGGTTACTCAGGCTGAAAAGTCCACCACGGAGTTCTCCATCCGAATACGTTTTTCTACTTTTTAATCGAACCTCGTAGCCGGTATAAGTCGATCAAGGCTTGATTCATCATGGATTCCCCAGCTCCCACTTCGACAGGAGAAACCTGCAAATCGGCTCCGTAACCTCCCTCCGCACAAGCTTGGATCGTCGGAAAATATTGGTGGTAGTCATTGCAATACCCAAGGAAAAACAAGTGCTCCAACCGGGAGCGACGCTTGAGCGAGAGGGCGTGGTCACAAAAGAACTCTCCTGAAACGCCCACAAATCCAATGCGACGATCCAAGACAGCGGTCGTCATGCGAGGCCTGACTCCCGCTCGGTATTCTCGAGCATAGAAGGCAACAAGTTTCGGAAAAAACGCGTACGAAAACATCGCCTGGACCAACGGATTCGAAAGATCAAACCTCATCTTGAATTGAAAATTACGTTCTTGGACTTTCAGGATCGAGGTCTGTCCCGATTTACATTTTAGGTCCTTGCTCAGCTTGAGAACCAAAGCCCCAAGGACCTTGCCAAAGGCATCGGGGCCTTGAACTTTTCCCGGATTCGGTGAGAGATCTCCAGCAGCGCCCTGAAGAAACAAACAAGGGACGTTGGTTTTCTTTTCCACGAATTTGGTCATTGCTCCAGGAAAATCCGCTGAGAACTTTCGGACTTTCGCAGAATGCATGGTCGGATGAGCCGCGAAGTTCACGAGGTGTGCGATCAGTTTTCCGTTCGTCTGCTCCATTCGCATCACTAAAAACTCGGAATCCACAGGAGGATTTTGCTTTCGCGAGTGACGGTTGCGGTTGTAAGTGACGGTTGTGGACTTGATGCCATAACGGGTCGGTCGCAGTCGCTGGGAAGCCCGATGAATCACATCCACGATTTTCTCCTCCAGGACTCGGACATACGGCTTCTTGCCCTTGGGCCAATTAGGAACTTCCAAGACTGGGCCGTGGTGTGTGTGGGACGCCACCAGAAAGAGATGGTTGACTTTGGCTTTCGCAAGTACCATTTTTCGAATCCGTTCGAACGACTCTCGGGTTGGCGGCCGACCAAGGTCCAGCGAAACGATCGCCAAGCGATTGTCATCGACTTCGAGAACAACTGCTCGCGCCAGAAGGGGATCGAGCAGACCGAGACAAGGTGAATCATGACGAGAACCGTAACCCCACATCGGATATCCCGTAGGCGGAGTGATGTCGATCTTGGCAGCCCCGGCACGAAATTCGTCGGATAACGCAACTGGTGGCAGACTTACGCAGAGGAACAGGACTGCAATGAAAACAGCCCACGGGAGGTTAACGTTTTCTCGCATTGATAGCTCCTCGGCAATGCAGTGTGTTGGGTGTCGGAAGGAAATAGTATAATATAGTTAGTAAATGGCCCATTCTTTTCCTTGGAGAACTCCTCAACTTTCCGATGTTTGGACGCTCCTGAGCTTCCTCACAAGAACCCCATGCTCGAAGACTCGAGCCTATTTTGTATTGACTTTGCCGTAAATTGCGTCAATCTGTACTAGCAAGAATAAGTCACCACGCCTGAACATCCCCCTACCAAAATTTCCTCAACTCTTTGAGACCGTTGAACGAGGTTTCTACCATGTTTGATTTCGCTACCGGCAAACAAGCGACGGATTGTCGCGGAGTTTCGCGTCGTGAGTTTCTCCGAGTGGGAGGTTTGTCCGCCCTCGGGTTATCCTTGCCGACATTTTTTTCGTTGCAAGCTCAGGCATCTCAGGGCACAGCGAACCGTTCCAGCCAGGTCAACTGTATCCTTCTGTGGATGCGTGGCGGCCCGAGTCACATCGATACCTTCGATCCGAAGCCCGACGCTCCTGCGGAAATTCGCGGTGAGTTCGACACCATTCCAACAAGACTTCCAGGAGTGCGAATCTCCGAGCATTTGCCGCGTATTGCCCAGCAACTGGACAAATTGAGCATCATCCGCGGACACAACCCACAAAACGGCAGTCATGGTCGTGCCGACCACCTGATGATGTCCGGAAGACAGTTCAACGCCGCAATGACGTTCCCTTGTTTTGGTTCGGTCGTGGCGAAAGAGCGAGGCTATCAAGACGGAATGTTCCCGTTCGTTCAACTCGGTCGACAAGTGGATCGACGTTTCGGGGGAGGCGTGGCCGGTTTCCTCGGTGACGAGTACAACGCTTTCGAAGTCCACGAAGACCCCAACCGCTCCAACTTTCGCGTTCGCGATCTGAGCGTGCAGTCGCGTGACCGGAGCCGTCTCGAGCGCCGCCATGCGATGTTGAGCGAAATGGACCGCTATCAGCGCGGGGTCGAAGACACCAATTCTCCAGTCCTCCAATCTCGCGATGTCTTCTACGAGCGAGCGTACAATTTAATCACGTCACCCAATGCACGACGCGCCTTTGATTTGGATCGCGAACCGGACCGTGTCCGAGATACGTACGGACGAACTCAACTCGGTCAATCGTGCTTGTTGGCCCGCCGGTTAGTGGAAGCTGGCGTTCACTTCGTGACGGTCACCGACGGAGGCTGGGACACTCACCAGAAGAACTTCGAAACCTTGAAAACACGACGTCTCCCTCCGCTCGACCAAGCCTACGCGGCGTTGCTCTCTGATTTACACGACCGCGGGCTGCTTGAGAACACCCTGGTCGTATGGTTTGGCGACTTCGGTCGAACTCCTGTGGTGAATCCGTCTGCCGGTCGCGACCACTGGGCAACCGCAGGAGTCGCTTGCCTCGGCGGTGGTGGCGTCAAAATGGGTGAGGTCGTTGGAGCCACGAGCGCCCGAGGTGAAGTCGTTGTCAACAATCCCGTCACGCCTCAAGATCTAGCTGCGACGGTCTATCAAACGCTCGGTATCCCGCTCCACACTTGGTATCGTGCTCAAGACGGTCGACCAATCGAATTAGTTCCGTCTGGCCGTCCAGTCCAGCAACTGCTCGGATAGGTCTTGTGGTGTTGAGGCTCGTCTGGGTGTGCCACCGGTGCGGCATTGTTCTCGTTCTCTCCTTGCACCCGTCACACCCGAATCCCATCACTCTCGCCTGACTGAGCTTTCTTTTCCAATCCCGCCACTTCTCAACCGTTCGGCTTGGAATCGCTCTCCATCCTCAAAGGCGAGAGACTTTCTGTGGAGAAGGCTCGACACCTCGGTGACTCATCCGGGGCTCAGTCGATCGTTTCGAGAAACTCAGTCATTTCACCGGCGGCATGATGATCTCCAACCGACTGAGCAACTTGAATGCCCTTCTGCAGCATTGTTTGTGCCTCAGCAATTTCTCCCAAACGTGTCAATGCCCGCCCGCCCATGTGGTAGGCCGGAGGATAGTCGGGCTTGATGTTGATCGCCTCCTGGAACCACTTCGCAGCTTCTTGATCGTTCCCGGAATTGGCGTACTCCATGGCCAAAAAATATCGCATTTCGTGATCTTGCGGGTCGTCAGCGATCATGGCTAGGAACTGTTCAATTCGACTGGCGGTCATGTTGTTTCTCTTCGTTCAATGGAATGAATAATACATTTTGTTTGGAATTTACGGCTTATGCCGAGATCGTTCCAACGACCATTATAGAACTTTGACCAGGTTTCACCCTTGACCATTCTTTGGGTTCAAGTTGACGCCCCAAACACCAAGAAAAGTCCGGCGCATTTGGTACAGCCCGAACGTTTGATTCACCCCGTCCTCGATTCCCGAGAATCTCGAACCCCACCGGCATCTGACCTCACCAAGCAAGGTTTTTTTCGCCGAAAACCAATCAAGTGAACCTGGGCATCGTACATGGCTTTGAAGAGACCTTCTCGAGAGTTCAGCGTAGAAGATCTCATCTACTGTCGCGTTTCGAGCGTCAAGGGTAAAGAGAGCCAGGGAGTTCAGGGTAGGAGACCCGTCTAAGGAGCCTCACTCTCTCCCCCTCGCAACAACCACCTGTCGCTGAGGACACCATGAGATCGCAACGTCTACCGCTTCTACTGACAATAACTCTCCTAATTCATGGCGTTTCCGGCGGAGTCGCAGCCGCCGACAACACCCAGGTCAAACACGAAAGACCAACTTCACTTGAGCCATTACTAACAACACCACAACGGCCATCAACGCGACTTGTAAATCGACGCAATTTGATCGTCAAGGCAGTCCAGCAAGTCCGAGCTGCGGTTGTGAATATCCACAGCGAACGTACAGTTCGGCAACCTCAAGGGGCCGACTTGCTCTCGGTGGCTCCGTCACAGAATCGCATCAATGGCATGGGAACGGGCATTATCGTTGATGAACGGGGCTACATTGTAACCAATCATCACGTCGTCGAAGACGTTAGCGTCATCCGAATTCAACTTCATGACGGGACAACGACCAACGCCTCCGTCGTCGCACGACGACGGGATGTCGACCTGGCGTTGCTCAAGATCGATACCAGTCAACCGCTCCAGACGATGCCACTTGGAACAGCCGACGATCTGATGCCCGGTGAGGACGTGATCGCCATTGGCAACGCCTACGGATACACCCACACGGTGAGTCGGGGCATCGTAAGTGCCGTCAAACGCGATGTGCGACTCAACAAAGAGATTTTCTACAAGTCACTGATCCAAACCGACGCGAGCATCAATCCCGGTAACTCGGGCGGTCCTCTTGTGAACATCAATGGCGAACTGGTTGGTGTCAATGTCGCCATTCGAGCCGGAGCCCAAGGTATTGGGTTTGCCATCCCTGTAGATACGATGGTCGGGGTGGTGTCGAGTCTCCTTCGAACCGAACGGCTCAAGGTAGCGAAAGCCGGACTCAACTACCAAGACAAAGTGCAACTGGGCCATGATGGAGCAGAACGACGAGTCGTCCTGCAGTCCGTGGGTGAAAAGACTCCAGCCGGGCAAGCGGGACTTCAAACTAATGATGAGATCCTTCGAATCGGGGCCGTCGCGGTTAACTGCAGCTACGACATCGATCGGGCCTTGTTGGGTCAGAAACCAGGCGCCCGAATCCCCGTCCTATTCCGACGAAAAGGCAAGAAGTTCCGCACGACAGTTGTGCTCGGCAAGAGTTCTGGCAGTGGACGTTCGCCGATCGAACTGGTGTGGGCCAAGCTCGGACTCAAACTTGCTCCAGTTCGAAGGGATCTCGTGGGGCAAGTCAATCAACAACTCAATGGCGGGATGCGAGTCGTCTCGATCGCTCCGAACGGAATCGCAGGGCGTGCTGGCATACGAGAAGGCGACATCTTGGTCGGCTTACACCGATGGGAAACGACGTCGATGGATAACGTTGGTTTTGTCCTCATGCATCCGGATTTGGCAACGTTCAGTCCGTTGTCGTTCTACATCATCCGCAATGGCCAAGTACGCAGAGGATGGCTCGGAGAAGTCGAATAGAGGGGCTAAAAGAGGGGCAGTGTCGTGAGAGAAGACGTGGTCCCTGGATTATTAATTTCAAGTTCTCGCGTTCGGAAACAAGCAACGGGCACCACGACCAGATGACCGTCCTTGCCATTCGCCAGCCTTCTTCTTCGGGATCTTGATGGGACATCCCTCAGCCAAGACACAGTCACTGTTCGAGCTACCTTTGTTCCAAAACTCCCCGAAGTCCGCCCTCCGTAGTTCGTTTCCGGCTCCGGACACGGAAGACGATTTCTGGCATAAAGGTATGATACCTCCCTTTGTCGAACTTTGGTGCGGATTCGAACGCTAGTCCACGAAGGATGATGGAAATGCGAAGTGACTGGTTCATGGACAGACATCCAGTTCTTGCCTCAACCGGGCTTGGCTTGCTGGTCGGCATGGTCTTTGGAACGTTTATGGGAGTTGTCACTCAAGTTGAGCCTGTGGTGGGAATTGGACTCGGTGCTCTCCTTGGATTCGGCCTGTATGTCGTTGCGTTCCCATTTCCAAAGGAGCCCGGGGACGCATTGTTGAGGGGTATTACGGCGTTCCAATGGATTCGCATGTCCACGATAGCCATCGTCCCGGGGGGCTTACTTGGAGCCATGCCGTTGTTGTTTGTTAAGTATTTGTTCTGGCAGAAGTGTTTGTTGACGGCAATCGTTTGGACGGGAGTGTCGGCCCTTGGTGGATTGATCATCGGCGCAGTGAAGAAGTCGTATGACCCAGATTCGTTTGTTACCCCAGGGCCTGTTTTCGAGCACGAGGCCTTGTGGATGAGTGTCTCTGGTGCCTTTTGCTTCATCGCAGCACTCATCACATTTTTTGCCTACGTCGTTGTCCATGGCAACGCCCAAAGGGGAAGTGTTTCTGTAGCGGCCGTGAATACGGTTTTCTGGTCATCTGTGGTGTTGCTCGTCATGGGGGTAAGTTTGCTCGTTGGCCGGTACTTTTGGATCACCCCGGACGTCTTGTCCCAACCAGGGACCGCTGTGCTCTTTGGTGCGCCAATTATCGTCGGTCTGACTGCCCTTGTCTTCGTATTAACCGTGCGAAGTTTCTAAGCAACCCTTCGATTCCGCAATACCCGTGCTCAGGAACACTATTTCCGGGTCTTGCTCCGAGTTATTGAGATTGGTTTTCAACATCAATCCGGAGCCCAACCGTGGAACAAACAAGCCCAAGTGCCCTCGAGAGCGAAGATTCGAATGGCCATCTCTGAAGCGGAATCTGAACAGGATTTCGATGGCGTCCTTCGATATTTCTCTCAAAACCACACACGGACGCCGATCAAAGGGCCTTCCAGGTCCACCCAATCTTTCCCGCTGCCAATCGTCAAGTAGTCGTACCCGCCGAAGATTTCGAAGCGTCGGTAAATATAACCTACCGTAAATCGCCCACGAAAGACTCCCGCTTCTCCCAAATTTCCCCCTTCAATCTTTCCTGAAAAGATCCAACCCTGAGCTGGAAAGACATCCACTCCAAACAACACGTTCACGCCCCCATCCGTGCAATAACGGTCAGTCAACACACGCCCACCGATGCCCGCCCGCACCAACCAATACTGTGTTGGAATTTGGAGGTAAAGATTTGCCGTTCCCATGACCAAGTCGTCAGACTGGTCCTCTACAAGATGCTCGTGGAAATGGTTCCAAGAAGTGTTGACGCCCAAGTACCGATTGTCGAAATACAATTCCCCGTTGGCTCGGTTGAGGCCAGAGAAATCGTTTCCGTTTTCGACCGATAACCGCAACGACCAATCTTTCGTGTCGAGGGTGTCCTCTTCGATTCCAGTTACCCATGAAATGTCTGTCTCAGTTTCCCGCAAATACCCCGCAAAACCGTAAGGGTAGGGATACATCGGATATCGAGGTACCAACTCAAGTGTTTCGATTTCAGCTCCGTCGACCTCTTGGACGAACTGAATGTCAGCGTCGCAATCTCTCGAATGGTCACGAGGTAATGTCCCAAACAGCAATCCTCCCAGAAGTTGCCCAAGAAAAGACGGCTCTGCTGACTCGTTACAGTAGGCTGTCGGTTGGGATTGTCGTTTGGGAGGCTCCTTGCGTTCGTCTCGGGCAACATCGCGGACACGGCTCAAACGCCCTTGTCCCAGACAAACGACCGGCATGGAAACCATCAACATCACAAAGCTTAGAAAATAGGCAGACACACGCATTGGCACTGATCCTGATCTGATGGTTGCCTCTGAAATCTTGCGGGATCGGTTCAGAAGCCACAATCCATGCTACAATTGCTGCCCATCGAGAAACGGGCCGTATCTATAGGCATTGTTTGGATTTCGTGCAATGGTAATAAGGGACACTTCTCGTCCCAGGTGCTACTTTCTCCGCACAAAACAAACTCCATAATCGAGAGGAGAACACCTCGTCGAGATTTGGTCAAGACGCTCTCACATAAGTAGGGTGTCACCTTGGCCGTATCTCATTCTCTCGAAATTCAGTACCATAATGACCAAATCCGCTTGTATTTTAGCATCCGGTGGAATTCACCCGCCCAGGAGAAACGCAATGTATTGTGATGGATTGGCGCTCGCGATGATGGTCCTTGGGATCATCACATTGGTGCGGGGAAAATTTCAACTCACCCGAGACAAGGTTGTCTACGACACTCCCGCACGAATCGTCGGTCTTCTTTTGTTGATCCCCTTTCCAGTATTGATCTCGTTGACGGTCTTGATTGGCCTGGAAGTGATTTTCCATGGTGGCGTGCATGACCCGCGGATGGATTGGCTCTACCTGATTTTTCTGATCGCTAGTGTGGTATTAATTTTTGGAGGGTTCGGATGTGCCATCGGAATTGCAAACGCCTACGGTGAACCCAGCCGAGAAGAGAGGGCGAGACGATTACGAAGACGCAGGCGTCGTAGAGAGCTCGAAGAAGATTACAACTACGATGATTACGACTATCCAGTCAGAAGTCGGTACGCCGACTATGATCGAGACCGTCACTATGACGAGGAACGAGATCGTCGTTATGAGGATGATCACTACCGAGAAGGCATTCGGAATCGCTCCGGAGACCGTCGGGACGATTACGATCGATACCCCGCTCCAGACGAGGACCGTGGCAGAACTCGCCGCACCTACGATGACGACTACGACGATGATTACTACCCGCCGCGGGACCGAAGGTAGTTGACACTTGCCGAGAAATAATGGCTCACCAGATCAGCTTCCAACCACCAAACGATAAGGCCAACGGATTGACGCGCTTCTTTCGTACTTGGTCGAATGATCGAAAGTCGACCCAGGTGCAATTGTGAGCCACTGCCTTGCAGGCGTAAGCCATAGCGATGACGGGTGAACTACGAACCGTCTCCCAACTTGTCCTCGATCTTGTCGGCGAACAACCGACAAGAGACCACCAGATACTCTTGGCCCATATCCACGCCAAGGTCAGACGTTCCGAGGACGAAATCGAGCAATACCAACAGGTCCTCAACGAGAATCCCCTCGACGTGGACATTCACTTGCAGATGTTGGTGGCCCAACAACCCCCCAGACTTGCTGCCTCGCGTGATCCACGACACCGACTTACTTCACGACTGTTCTCGCGTGATGACGAACTCCCACAAGCGGAATCGGGAACTGCTTGCGTGCGTCTGGCAGAACTCGTGGATCAGGACATCGCCGAAGCCATCCTGGCTTTCCTCCGACGTTTCCGACCTGACGTTCAGTTGACGGATAAAAAGACCTCTGTGTCCGTTCGAAATGGATTTCACGACAAGGGACGACGAAGTCCTTTCGGGTACACATTTTTAATGGTGCCCTTTGCCCGCCTTCCCCAACTGATTGGAAATCCGAAAACAGTCATCAAGACCCATCCTGATTCCCCAGGTTCGTTGAGTGGATGTCCTTGGAGATAGCGGCCCAACCGGTCGTCCTCAGGATGAAAGTCCAGGACTTGATTGACGCTGCGTGGCGGCACTGCCAGTGCGAGACTATGAGATGGTTCCAATCGTTCTCGTAGAATCGAACCAATCCACAACCCGTTTCGCAACACTTTGAGCCCACGCAGCTTCGGACCATCCTCGTCCACAGCATAGAGATGATCGCCTACCAAATTGAGGACCATTCTTTCGATCGGATCACGCTGGAACGTTTCGTCCACGAATGTCTTCCAAAGTCCACGCACTCGATGAGGCAAGGGTTTGAAATCCGCCTTTCGAGGTCTTCGATCTTCATGACCAGACCGCCTGAGTACTGCGACGAAATGTCCCTCGCCAGGAACTCGTTGGGGCCATAGTCGGGCCGAACAAGAAAGGTCTTCGCGTGCGAATTCCGGCGAAACCCAATCGGGCCGACCTGGAGTGCTTCCCTCAAGCGTCAAGGGCTGTGGCTGGAAGTCATCGCCCTCATTCAAGAACTCGGCGACAACTTGTTCGTTCTCTTCCGGGGCAAACGTACATGTGCTGTAGATCAACGAACCGCCTGGACGAACCAATTCGGCAGCCGTCCTAATGAGGGATTGTTGACGATACCGGCATCCCTGGATGGATTCTTCACTCCACTCATTTCGCGTCGTCGGGCTTTTTCGAAACATGCCTTCGCCGGAGCAAGGGGCGTCAACGAGAACACGATCGAAGATCGGACCGAGTTTGGCAGCCATGCGTTCTGGCGATTCGTTCGAAATGATGGCCCGGCGAGTGCCCCAACGTTCCAGATTACTCATGAGGGCTCGTGTTCGGCTCGACTCGATTTCGTTCGCGACAACTATAGCTTGGTCATTCACGAGGGAACACAAATGGGTGGTTTTTCCACCGGGAGCTGCTGCAAGGTCAAGGACCAACTCCCCTGGGCGCGGTCCGACAGCCTCAGCGACAGCCATCGCAGATGGTTCTTGGACGTAATAAAGGCCAGCCGCATGCAAGGGGTGTTTACCTGGAGACACACTCTCTTCAACACAAAAGCCCGTGGGACACCAAGGAATCGGGTTCAGCTTCCATGGGAGCAAAGAGCGGAATTGATCTGTGTCCGTTTTCAACAGATTCAACCGCAGCCCTTTCATGCCTTCTCCAGACAAAGCTGCAAAGAAATCTTCGGCTTCTTCGCACAGAAGGTGCTGCATTCGTCGAACAAAGTCAGTGGGGAGAGGAATCACGATGAATTGTTGGGTTGGAGCGGAAGAACGCTTGGTCGGAGACAAGCAGTTCGTCAGAGTCGGAGTCAAATGTCATTGTTTCGCAGTGGACACCGAAGGGTTCGCAAAATCAAGTCGAATGTGCGGAGAAAACAAGAAATGGCCCATAGACAGAAAATCCTCCGCACAACCATCGACGAGAAGTTAAGATAAAACACAAGTTCAACGGATTTTGCTCGACCCAGCCTTTGCCACACTCCAATAACCTCCCACCATGAAAACAAATCGCATTCTTGTTGTCGTTCTCGTCGTCCTCTCAGGCGGAGGTTGGGTCGTTGCCCAAGAACCTACCGAGAAGCAAACCGCCTTCTTCGAGTCTAGGATTCGTCCCTTGCTCGCGAAACACTGTTACCGATGTCACAGCCAGAAGGCCAAACGGTTACAAGCCGGATTGTTCGTCGACAGCCGAGATGGGCTGCTCAAAGGGGGCGATACCGGAACCGCACTGGTGCCCGGCCATCCAGAGAAGAGCTTGCTCATTACGGCGTTGCACTACAACGACAAACTACAAATGCCGCCACGGGGAAAGCTCCCCAAACGCGAGATTGATCTATTGACCGAATGGGTCAAGATGGGAGCACCCTGGCCGAACGCGAAGGTGGTCAAGCGAAACGCGGACACCAAGATATTCGACTGGAACAAGGCAAGAAAGAGTCACTGGGCTTGGCGACCGGTCAAAACACCGACTGTCCCGAAAGTCCGCGATACAACTTGGCCGAAAAACGCCATCGACCATTTCGTGTTGGCCAAGCTGGAGACCAAAGGGATGGAACCATCGCCACCTGCTGCTCGCCGGACGCTCATCCGACGTGCCTACTTCGACCTCATCGGCTTGCCACCTTCCCCTAAGGAAGTGAGAGCCTTCGTCGCAGATGAGTCCTCCGATGCGTTCGGCAAAGTTGTCGATCATTTGCTGTCCTCACCCCATTACGGCGAACGGTGGGGACGTCACTGGCTCGACGTCGCCCGGCATAGCGATGGCTTCGGCGGATTCCTGGACAACAAGCCCTTGCCACACGCCTGGAAATATCGTGACTGGGTGGTCGCTGCCTTCAACCGAGATCTTCCTTACGACGAATTCATCAAGCAGCAAATCGCTGGCGATCTGATGCAAAAACCGAACAGCAGCGTCGCGCCAGGATTCTTTGCCGTCGGGCCGACGTATCGTTCCGATGGAGGCGATCCAGATAGTGTTGCTCAGGCCAAATCCGAAACGCTTGACGATCGCGTTGATACTATGTCTCGTGGTCTGCTTGGGCTGACCGTCAGTTGTGCTCGTTGCCATGACCATAAATTCGACCCGATTCCGACATTGGACTACTACTCGCTGGCCGGAGTTTTCAACAACACCCGCACCTTGCAGGACCAAAAGAATCCACTGCACACGCTCAAAGAAGCCGGGAATCGTGACATGCGTGTCGCCCTGCGTGGTAATTTGCGAAAACCCGGAAAAGTCGCCCCTCGTCGGTTCTTGAGGATCCTCTCAGGACCGGAACCCAGACGATTCACCAACGGGAGTGGCCGCCTCGAACTCGCCCAGGTAATCGCGAACCCGGACAACCCCTTGACGTCCCGCGTCATGGTGAATCGCATTTGGTTGCACCATTTTGGGAAGGCCATCGTGAGAACTCCGAGTAATTTCGGCACTCTCGGGGAAGCTCCAACGCATCCGAAGTTACTCGATTGGCTGGCCGATCATTTTGTGAAATCCGGCTGGTCCATCAAAACCATGCATCGCACGATCATGTTGTCCGCAACCTACCAGATGAGTAGTGCTTACAATGCAAACCATTTTCGTATGGACGGCGATAACAAATGGTTGTGGCGTTATAACTTGCACAAACTCGATGCCGAAGCCTGGCGAGACACGTTGTTGGCCGTGACGGGAGAACTGGATCGTGAACTCGGTGGTCAGCCCGTCACCGATGTCCACAGTCGCCGACGGACTCTCTACTTCAAAGTGAGCCGAAATGGAGATCGTTTTGCAACTGACGAGCTGTTGAGATTGTTCGACTTTCCGTTGATGCGTGCGACGATCGCGAAACGTCCCAGGAGCATCGTGCCCCAGCAATACCTCTTTTTGATGAATAGCAAGTTCATGGCCGACAGGGCTCGGGCACTGGCCCGGCGTTTGGAGGCGTCCGCGAAGGATGACCGAACTCGAATCGAAAACGCCTATCAACTGCTCTTCAGTCGGAAACCATTGTCCGAGGAACTGAGACTTGGGGTCGCGTTTTTGCAGCAGAAGCCACTCACCAAGAAACCTGCAAGACCCAAGCAACCCCGGTCAAAGAACGATGAACTACTGATTGCCGATTTCGAAGGCAACACGTATGGCGATTGGAAAACAACGGGACAGGCGTTCGGTTCTGTTCTTGCTCGTGGAACTCTACGCGGACAGATGGTAGTCAGTGGATTTCTTGGTCGTGGGTTGGTCAATTCGTTTTATCGTGGCGATGGCTCTACCGGGACTTTGACTTCGCCTCCTCTGGAAATCAAACGGAGATTTGTTCACTTTTTGATTGGTGGTGGTAATTATCCTGGAAAGACCTGCATGAACTTGATCGTGTCCGGGAAAGTTGTGAGGACTGCGACTGGCCCAAACAACCGATCAGGTGGCAGCGAACAATTGTCTTGGAAGACATGGGATGTGTCCGACCTCATGGGTAAACAAGCGATCTTTCAAATCGTCGATCAACGAAAAGGAGGGTGGGGCCATATTAATATCGATCACATCTTCCAAAGTAATCGGGCACTCGATCCCAAACGATTAACGACGAAGGTCACCAAGGGCGATGGTAAATCGAATCTGTCACCCTTGGAGAAGTATACGCAAGTGCTGCTGAGTTCTAACGAGTTCTTTTTCGTTCGATGAGTCTCCACGGATAGCAGCCTTCAACTTTCAAAAGGGCGGTTTCCGGAAGTGAATGGAAGGCAAACGGAAAAATGTAAGGTGGCGTTACGGTATTCAGATAACGCCAACCTACATTTTGGCCACACCGCAATGTCGGATGTTTCACTGGCCCCTCTATTCAACACCGGGGACTAACGATGAGTCCCAAAGCGAGATGTCCGTAATTTCCTTCGTACCGAACCCACATTTCTTAATGTCTGGGGTTTGAAGACTCCATTTATCTACACGGTATAATTTCGAGGCTCGACCATCTGGTTGTTGGTCTCGCTTTCAACGACCCGGTCTCAAGGAGCAACAATTCCCAACCATCCACTCGACCAATACAATATTAATTTGGTTGCCTGATTCGTTGTCCGTTTGGGTAGGTCCGTTTCATGATATCCGTCTCAGAAGCCCAGCGCATCGTCCTCGAAAACACTCCCGTCCTGCCGCCGCAGATTGCCCCGGTTAGCTCGACTACACTCGGGCTCGTCCTCGCCCATGACGTCGCTAGCGATCTCGATATGCCTCCCTTCGACAAGGCCATGATGGACGGGTTCGCAATTTGTTCCGAGGATTTGGCTTCAGGTAAGGCCGAACTGGACATCGTCGAAGAGGTCCTGGCCGGCCAAACGCCGTCACAGTCGATCACTCGCGGACAGGCCACGCGTATCATGACCGGAGCGCCGATTCCCGAGGGGGCTGACTCAGTGGTAATGATCGAGCGGACCAGCATTGACAAGAACCGAGTGACAATCGAAGATACGCCACCGTCTGCCGGGTTGAATGTTCTCCGGCAGGGGGAGGAGATGCGCAGGGATGAACTCGTCCTCAAAGCCGGGACTCGGTTGCGCCCGCAAGAGTTCGGGCTGCTGGCGTCGGTTGGAAAAACGTCGATCATGGTTCATCCGGCTCCGCTGGTTACGGTCCTTTCGACAGGCGACGAAGTGATCGAACCGTTCCTCAAACCGGGGCCTGGCCAAATTCGTAATAGCAATGGCCCGATGCTCGTCGGACAAATCTGTCGAGCGAGTGGCGTTCCCAGGTTTTTGGGAATTGCGAGAGACAACAAGGAGCAACTGCGGTCGTTGATCCAAGAAGGGCTCGCTGCGAACATTTTGGTGTTGTCGGGCGGTGTGTCCGCTGGAAAGGTCGATCTCGTCCCCGAGGTCCTTCAGGAAGTTGGCGTTGAGGCCAAGTTCCACAAAGTCGAAATGAAGCCAGGTAAGCCAGTCTACTTCGGCACGGAAGGCGACAAGCTCGTGTTTGGACTCCCAGGCAACCCAGTTAGTTCGTTGGTGTGTTTCGAGTTGTTCGTGCGGCCCGCCATCCGAAAGATGGAAAATCACAGTCGGCACTTGCCTCCGATTACCAAAGCCGTCCTGACTGAGGACTTTCAATACCGTAACGACAGGCCGACCTACCATCCGGCCAAACTCGAGGAGCATGATGGAGCGTTTCGAGTCACGATCGTTCCCTGGTTTGGGTCGGCGGATTTGCGAGGCTTGGCGGCGGCGAATGCATTTGCGATCATCCCCAAGGGAGACAATCAATTTCACGCGGGACAGGTTATGGACGTCCTTTCGGTAGAGTAACCATCCGAGAGTCGTGGTTTCAGTTCGGCAACGAAAACAAAGGATCAATTAAGCAGTACATCGCAATAATCCTTCTCGAGATAAGATTCCTACCGGTTCCTGAAGCCCGCTCCTTCGAAGAGAAGGGCTCTGAAAGCCTTGCCCAGTGTTTTCAAAGTCCCTTGTCGCTTTGGGAAGCGGGATTGAGGGACTTCTCGCTGTGCGAAGTTGAGAGAAATAAAGGAAAACATTCAAAAAAAGTATCGCATACTTTTGATCACCCCGAGCATCACGATCTCAAGGAGGAGACATGAAAGGCTCGCTGTTGAAAGCTAAACCCCAAGTGGAAAGTATACGTGACGAAACCGACGTGACTGCCAAACCCGACAACACGAGCGGTGAGACGAAGCCTTCCGACAACAAGGAGGCCAAAACGAACGCAAAATCCAGCTTCAAGAAAGCAACCAAGATTGCTCCGAGGCAGCCTGACGGTTCGGTCCGGGCGACACTCCTTTTGTTCGTATTGTCGTTCACCACGTCTGGATTATTATTCTTGTCCTATTTCCCCGTCGCATGGGCGGCTCCGGCCTGGTTCGCTCTGGTCCCGCTTCTGATGCTCGTTCGTACGGAGATCAAGAAGGGGTGGGTTTTCTTGTTCGCCATGCTTTCGGGCCTTGCGTTCTTTGTTCCCATTTTGTCCTGGATGGGTGAGGCCGACAACCGGATGATTCTCCTCTGGTTCCTCCTGGCAACTTATTGTTCGCTGTATACTCTTGTTGGAATCTGGCTGTTGCGGTTCACGGACAAAGTCACCAAGGTACCACTGACTTTCGCGGTGCCAATCGTTTGGGTCACTCTGGAATTCTTTCGATCCTTCATGCTCACTGGTTTCGCCTGGTACTTTCTCGGGCACTCGCAACACATGGTTTTGCCGATGATCCAGATTGCTGACCTCGGCGGAGTCTATGCCGTGACGTTTGTTCTGGCCGCCTTCAACGGACTGTGGGCCGAATGGGTTTACGCCATTCCTCAAGTGCGGCAAAGACTTCAGCTCCGCGAGCCACCTGCCCACATTCGGTTTACCAACATGATTTGGCCACGGGTCTGGCAAAGCGTGACCGTGTCGGCGGTGGTGATCGGCGCGTTAGTCTACGGCTCTTGGCGATTGGGCCAAACAGACTTCGAAAAGGGACCAACGATCGCATTACTCCAGGGAAACATTGACCAAAGAATTCGTAACGGGGCAGACCCTGCCTCAAACGACCCGAACGCTCCCCAGTTCCAAAAAAAGATCATCCAATCGTTCGGAACACTCTGCCAAGCGGCGGCTACCGGTGATGCAGACCTGAAGGAGCTTCCCAAAGGAACTGACTCCCATGTGGATCTCATCATTTGGCCCGAAAGCAGCATGTGGGGGTATTGGCTCGACTATGACCGCAAAGATTTGAGTCCTAAGGACATCCCGGCCCAATGGGCGCGAGAGCAAATCACGAAATATCGCGAGTTGCGCTGGATGACAGATATATGTCGTGCGAATATGCTCCTTGGCTGGAGCACGCTCGAACTCGTCGATCCCAAGAAAAATCGCGGCAATCAAACAAAGCGATATAACTCCGCGTTACTGTTGAACAAGACAGGGACGATCGGTGGACGTTACGACAAGATGCACCGAGTCCCCTTCGGTGAGTACATGCCGTTGCGTTATGAACTGCCATTCATGAAGTGGTTTTCGCCATACAAATTCGATTACAGTATTTCCATTGGACAAAAATTGACGCGTTTCAAAATCACCACCGTTGAGGAAACACCTCCGGAAGCTCCAAACCAAGCCTCTACCAAAACGGAAAAACTATACCGCTTCGGAGTGCTGATCTGTTACGAGGACACAGATCCGTACATGGCCCGCCAATACGGGAGTCCAGGGAATGATGGAGCCGCCGTGGATTTCCTCGTGAATATTTCCAATGACGGGTGGTTCAACGGAAGTTCAGAACACAGCGAACACCTTGCGATCTCAAGGTTTCGTGCCGTCGAGACACGTCGTTCGCTGGCTCGTTCTGTCAACATGGGTATCTCCGCCATCATTGATGGTAACGGGCGAGTGCTCAAGCCAAACCGAGTTACGGAACAACGAGACATTCATTTTTGGGATTTCGTCCATTTCAGTGAAACGCCTGGAGAACTCCCCGTTTCCGAATGGGATCAGTTCGTCAAGGAACAGGGTATCGTCACCGGACCAGTCCCGATTGATGATCGATACAGCCTGTATGTCCACTGGGGAGATTGGTTTGCGGTAACATGTAGTGTTGTGCTCGTGTCAGGTTTGCTCGTCGGAGCCTATTTTGCAAACCGACACTCACGAAAGATAAAACAGTCCTCGGAGTCATAAAAATGGCGGGAGAGCCCGAGGAAAAAGCCAACAGACCATTTCGGTGGTTACGTGTAATGGTGTGGTTCTTGGGCGCAGTTACGCTTTTCTATTGTGTGGTTCTTTTCGTGTTGTTTCTTTTCGAAAATCAATTGGTCTATCTACCCAGTTCCGCCCAACAGTTCTGGCGAGAGCCTGAAGGATATGTCAAAGAAGATATAATGCTTCCGCTCGACGATGGGACCAAGATCCATGCTTGGTGGTGTCCCAAAGACGAAGCGAAATCGGTTATGTTAATCGCCCACGGGAACGCGGGAAATTTGAGTCACCGTAGTTTCGTCGTTCCGCTGTGGCAAAGCAAGTTGGATGCCTCTGTCGTGATGTTCGACTATCCCGGATATGGAAAGAGTGAAGGCAGTCCGACTGAATCAGGTTGTTACGAGTCGGGCGAGGTCGTGTACAACTGGCTTGTCCAGGAAAAGAAATTGTCGCCAAAGACCATAGTCTTTTTCGGAAGGTCGTTGGGTAGTGGAATCATGACTTACCTCGCGACGAAGCACGACCACAAAGCGTTAGTATTGTCGTCGCCATTTACAAGCCTACCCGATGCTGCACAGCGGTTGTATCCGTACTTTCCCGTTAGGCTATTGATGCGAAATCGGTTCCCGAATCTCTCCCGAGTTTCCCAATGTCGATCCCCTATCTTTCTCATTCACGGAGAAGCTGACTCACTGATCCCAATTTCTCACAGTGAGAAACTCTACTCTGCAGCCAACGAACCGAAGAAATTTGTTCGCCTCGCATGGCACGATCATAATCACGTGATGCCCGAGGAAGTGTATGAGGAGGTAGCAGAGTTTCTCGAGAACCACGCCGAGAAGTAGAGAGCCTCAATGGCGGCATAATCACTATTCGTTCTGACCGAAGTGAGCCAACCTCACTGTACTTTCTTGAACTTGTCACGGAGGACAGTTCTATGAATGCTTGGACACATGTATTCATCACCATTGCCTGTTGTCTCATCTTGTTCCCACAGGCTCAAGCTCAACAATCGTGGCAGTTTCGTTGGGAACCCGGACAAGTCTTAAAATATCGAGTGCACCATAAGACTCTCGTAGTTGAGAAACTTGGAGAGTCAAGTGTGAAAGCGTCCGCTAACCTGCAACTCATCAAACAATGGAAGATCGTTGCGGTCGATAAGCAAGGTGTCGCGACAGTCCAGTTTTCATTGGAGTGGATGCGAAACGAACAACAGTTTCCCGACGGCAAAACGTGGCTGTTTGACTCAAAACAACTCGATAAAAGTACGCCCAGCTTGAAGGGCATGAGCAAGATGATCGGGATACCGTTAGCAGTGTTACGCGTGGCTCCATCAGGAGAGGTAATAAAAGCTGATAAGGGTTCTTTGAAACGATACCAGTCCGAACCTCCATTCCAAATCGTCTTTTCCCAAAAGTCAGTCAAACTGGGTGAAAGTTGGGAGAGAGAGTATAAGCTCCAAACAAACCCACGCGGTGAGAGTGCCAGCTATCCAGCCGTGCAAACGTATACATACAAAAACAGTAAGAAAGGGCTCGCGACCTTTCGATTAAAAACTGTCTTCAACAAGGTGCCGGACAATCCGTTCGACCAAATTCCGCTCCTCCAAAAACAGCCACAAGGCACTGTGACCTTCAACACCAAAGCAGGAAGACTCGAACAGGTCACTTTGAATATCTCCAAGGAACTGGAGAATCACCAGGGGAAAAACACGCGTTACATGTTCCAAAGTGAATATACGGAAAGATATGTTGGGGATTGAGAGCCGTTGACGACAAAAAAGACAATTAGGTTTGTCCGGTTTTGTTGTGCGTGTCAGACTGGCAAGAGCCCTGCTCCCACGAAGAACCGGACACAACTCCACTTCCCGTATCAAGCGTACCGACCATTCTTCCAAGCTCCATCAACACGTCGAGTGGAATAAACCACCAACCGCTTCTCCTCTCTGAACGAGTTCGTTATAGATACGGACTGCTTCAGTCGTTTCCTCAATGTGGAACACGATACCTCTAGCTTCCAACAGGGCCTTCGTTTCCGGACACGTTTGGAGACGGAGTTTCATACCTTGCGACAGGACGACTACCCGACTACCTTTGTCTAATAATTCCTGAACGTCACCTGGCTGAATTCCAGGGACATGGTGGGTGTCCGTCTCCGCCCAATCCCATTCGCGGCCACCACCTGGCCAAAGCTTGAAGTCTCGTCCCTCTCCGATGTCTTCAATGGTCATTTTACCCCACTCAAGGTTGAGGACTCGTGGAGAGTGGGCTGTTGACTGGGACATGTTTTTTCCTCCGCCAAGACTTTTATGTCGTAACTCCCAATGCGGTCTGCAATCTTTGGATTTGTTCGGCCATCGGACGTGGAGGTTTTGGAGTCTTTCGCCCGTAGCGAGCTTCGACTTTCAGGCAAACCACCACTGGTCCGTCTCCCGAGAGCGATTCGCGACAATTGGCCTGCCAGTCTTCGAGCGTATCGAACGAATACACCCTGGAAATCCCAGCCGCACGAGCCAACCCGGCGTAGTTTACTTGACCGCTCCCGGCGGTTGGTTGTCCTCCGGTGACTTCGTAAATTCCGTTGTCCATGATGATCAAATAGAGACTGGTCGGATACTGGGCTATCGTGACGAGGTTGCCAAGATTCATAAGCGTACAACCGTCGCCGTGAACCACAATAACACCTCGATCAGGTTGTGCGAGTGCGAGACCCAGCCCAAGGGCCGATCCTTGTCCCATCGAAGAAGGCAAATAGGCGTAGTCAATGGGTGTATCCGATATGTGGGGCCAGAGGCCCACTGCGGTCATGGTCGTAATGACGACTCGTTCGCCACGATCTTTCGCCAATACTTCCAGAGCTTGTTGTTGAGTCATTAACACAGTGAGTTACTCCGGGAGAAACACGGCTCCACTTCTTTGCTCTTCTTGAGCTCTCTGGTACGCGGACTTGAGGTCTTCAGCGGTGGCCTGGTCATCGAGAATCGTGTACGGCATTTGCCACGCCTTCAGTATCGGCTCGGCGAAGACAGGACACGAGTCTTTGGTAGTTCCCTGTTTATGGGCTTTGTAACTCCGTAATCCAATCAGTACAAACAGTGGCAATTTGAGATCATGGACAATGTTGCGCAGTGAGTCACCCGCTTCGAATAGACCAGTACACTGGATCATCACGAACGGTTGCTTTCCGCCGAGGTACAAACCAGCGGCAACTGCAAAAGCTTCTCCTTCGCGACATACGCGAACGAGTTGCAATTGTGAAGATCCCAGGAGTGACGATTCCCAAGTCCCCATAACGCTATCCGGGATCCAAATAACGTGGGTGATTCCGCAATCTACCAACGCCTGAGTGATCGAAGGTCCATCAATCATAAAAACACCAATAAACAGGAACGACAGAACGTTCTTTTAGTTTAACCAAATTCCCTCTCGCCTGGCAGTGATTCTTCGCAGAGTCAAATGGGTCGAACCAAAGGAACGACTCGATTTCTGATCCTCGTCTTGTACAATCTCTATTTGGAAATTTAAGTTGGTCATGAAGCCCAGAGCAATCGGGAGGATAAACAATGCAAGCCTTTCAAGTGCGTGCAATGGACGATTTCAAGCAACGAGACCCCAAGGTCAACGAACTTTTTCGTAAACACAAGGAAACGGTCAAGGGGGAGGTGAAAGAGAAGAAGCCGAAGAAAGGGAACAACCGTGATTTGGCAAAGTACGTAAAAGAAGAGGCATTGAAACGCACACACAAAGAAATTGGCGAGAGCCAAGAACTCGCGCCTCTCCAAAGCCGGTACGATAATTTTCTCCAGAAACGAAGGTCGTAAATCCCCGGGTGGGCTTAGCCCACTGTTTTGTTGGTTGCCTACATTCTCTTCTTCCGTCTGAGGTCTAACCAATCTTCGATCCACTCTGGGATAATCCCAGCAACCGCTCGATGAGTCGCCCACTGACGCATTTCTTTGGATCGTCCTTCGCTTGTGCATAACCTATCTGGATTAGGAATGATGCCGACTCGCCCAAGGTCGAGACGGTCGGCATCCCAACACACACGGACCGTGAGGTCGCCTTGGGTCAGACCTTTTTCATGCCAGCAACAAGCGTAGTGAAGCAATGCAAAGTTCTGGTCGTCGAGTTCAATCAGGCCGCGGTCGCGAAACTCAGTGGCGAGAGCCGCGCCTCGCTCGCCGTGATCTGTGTCGTAACCGTCGGAGAAACGTTGGGAATCATGGAATAGAGCGAACAACCGGATTACATCTTGATTCGCCCCATTTTCCTCGGCAAGTCGGAGGCCATTCTCCATCACTCGTCCCCAATGCCAGATCCCGTGGATGCCCGAGAACGAGAGTGTGTAGTGTTCCAGAATGCGGTCGAGCAATCGATGAAGGTTCACAACAGTTTTTCCTTGGCTGTGCTCCGGTTCGAACCTCAGGTCGTCCTCGCCAAAGTGTCGTTGATGTATTGGCGTATGGCCTCCACATCCACATCGACGGCCATCTCGACGTTCGGCGGGACTGTGCGTCCGCGTCTGTGGTCGACCACCATCATGCCCCGAGTTAGCTCGCCTTGTGATTCAACGTCGACCAACATCGGCTCTGTCTTGATCCAATCACTGTGTGAGGCTGCCACAACACCCAACACGTCTTTGAGGTGAAACCCTTCAACTCCGTACATGTTTGAAGCCCCGCGAATCCCGTACGGCACAATCTTTTTTAGGAATTGACAAGTGCTCGAGTTGGGAGATGGAAGTTGGAGCAAATCTGTGGGAGAAAATAGTAACTTGCGCATTTCATCGAGAGGTATCAACGTCAGGGAAAAACCAGCCTGGAGGACCGCTCGGGCGGCCGTCGGATCGCAAGTGAAGTGAAATTCACTTACAGGTCCAGCATTACCAGGTTCCGATAACGTCCCGCCAAGACAAACGACCCGTTTGACGCGACTGGCCAGTGACGAATCTCGATCCAAGGCCGTTGCCAAGGTCGTGAGTGGTCCCATGCACACCACTACGATTTCCTCTGGATAAAAATCGACAAAATCCAGAAGCATCTTGTCGCTCGGATGGATGTTGTGCAGTTGGGAGCACGCAAAGGACAGTCCACCCAACCCATCCGGCCCATGATATTCTGTTCCGTCGATGTCGTATTCCAACGGAAGAGCAGCTCCCAGTTTCGGCCATCGGGGTGGATCCATCTGTTCGATCAAGATGTGGATATTCTTTGTGGCTTGATCAGAGGAAACGTTTCCCGCAGTGGCTGCCAAACCGAGAACTTCGAGTCTGGGGTCGTGGAGGGCTAGGGCAATTGCGAATGCCGTGTCGATCCCTGGATCTGCGGTAATAACAATTTTTTCCGGCATGGCGACGACCTTTCATTTTCCTGTCGAAGTGGGCGTAATGATCCATCGAGGAGGCGAAGGTTCTTAATTATACGAGAAGATTCGAAGAATATCGGCTCAGGTCTGCACTCCGCTTTGAAGCTCAGCCATTCACCAAGGTATTTGCTTCGAGAACCAACCCTGCTGCCATAGTGCAGTGAGGTCCATGCTCCACGCGACCATGATGTGGACAACGGCCCCTCCACCAATGCTTCCGGTGCGTAACGACACAGTCCCCAAAATGGCTCCGGCAATGAAAGCGCCCATGGACTCCAACCAAGGCTTTCCAAAATGAATCATCAAGTAGGGGAACATCATCACGCAGACGGCACTTATCCCACCGAGTTTTTCCTTGAGCCCGTGAACCAGGAATCCTCGAAAGAAGAACTCGAGCGAAATGAATTGTAACGCGTAAACGAACTCCCAAATCAGGAGCTCCCTCCAACTAATCGGATTTTTATAGAAAGGATAATAATTCTGAAAATCCTTTCGGAACGACACACACACGAGAGCGATTCCCACGACGATGTACATAGCCAGATAGATCGGCATGTGGCCAAACAACCCATGAACGTTCCATCCGTATTCACTAGGCTTTTTGCGACAGAGTGCGAGCACCGTCATGGGAATGACGACGTATACTGCGAAACACCCGAAACTCCAGCCAATCAAATCGAGAAGTCTTGGAGACAAGTCTAGCTGCTCGAGAATACCGAGCTGTTCCAAAACCCACAGAAAATCGGCGGAGAACGGCCTTCCGGTAAGTCCATAGCCAATCACATAGTAATGCAAACCGATGAGGCTTATGGCCGACGTCGCCATCACGATCATCACGTCAAAGTGGGTCCGGACAAAGCTGACGATTTCGTCTTTCAATTCCGACGTAGTCACGATGGTTTCTGTCTCCACAGCAAGATGTGATGTGCAAAAGTTCGTATTCAGCGGACAGGGAACTCTAAGGGAATGACCATCCGTTTGGATTGTTGCAGTGTGGGGCAAGACCAACCTTGCGCCTGTGGTCGTTTTTACCTAATCGCTGTTGCCTACTCGCTAAGTTCAATTAGTTTCGCAAGGACTTGGGCCGCAGCTCCAGCTCGGATGGCTTGTCTGGCTTGTTCAACGCCTTCTCTCGGAGATTTAGCTTTCCCAGCGATGAATAAGGCTGCAGCCGCATTAGCCAACACAACATTCGTCGCGGGGATGTCTTCCCCAACGAGAACGCGTCGGATTAATGCCGCACTCTCGGCACTGCTCTCGGCCTCCAAATCTTTGAGATGGCAAAGGGGCAATCCAAAATCTTCATGGCTCCACACCAGAGCCGTGACTTCGTCGCCGGTCACTCTTCGCACATGTGTCCTTGCGGATAAAGTCACTTCGTCGAGCCCGTCTTCCCCCCATACGACCAGCGCACGACTCTCTGCGAGTTTCGCCAAAGCTCCTGCCAACAAGTCAAGCAGCTCAGGCCTTCCGACCCCCAGTAACTGGAATTTCGCTCCCGCCGGATTGGCGAGTGGCCCAAGACAATTAAAGATAGTTGGAATTCCCAACCTTTTGCGAACTGGTGCGACGTGTTTCATGGCAGGATGGAATAATGGAGCGTAGCAAAAGGCCAGGCCCGCACGTTCCAACGAGACCCTCGCAGTGGTTGCATCTCCCTCGATGTGAATTCCAAGCTCACTCAGTACATCCGCACTACCGCTACGGCTCGTAACGGCTCGGTTGCCGTGCTTAACAACCGGTACCCCGGCCCCAGCAACCACCAATGCCGTCGCCGTGCTGATGTTAAATGTCTTGAGGCCGTCTCCACCTGTTCCGCACGTGTCCAGAACCTCCTCGCTTCCAGGGTCCCAACGGACCATGTGTTCTCGCAGCACGGCCGCAGCAGTGGCAACTTCTTCGATCGTTTCGCCCTTGGTTCGCAAGGCCGCGAGAAGGGCACCGGTCTCCACATCCCCACAATGGCCAGACATCATATATTCCATCATGGTACGCATCTGCGCAGGACCAAGATCGCGGCGCTGTACCAACGGGCTTAGATAATCCGAAACCGTATGAGAATTGGTCATAGGAATCGTGAGTGGAGTAATAAATGCCGACCAAGCAAACCAGACATACGAGACAAACGAACTTGAAGTTCGACAATCCAGGAGGCGGGGCGAGTCGAAAGCCATTTCTTCATTGAAGATATCGAAAAATCCGGAAACCGCCACAAATTTTCTCTTCCATTGTGTACGGACGTCTAATATACTTTTATTCAGTTGGACAAAGCTCCACGCTGTGATTTTGGGAACCCAACACAGGTTATCCGCACCATCACCAAACCGTCACGACGGGAAACGGACATTCTGTTGTTCGCGGTACAAATTCCTCCGGAGTTTCGATCATGCCAAATTTTGACCAGCTGACGAAACGGCAACGCGAGATCTACGACTTCATCAAAGAAAAGATCGAAGAACGAGGCTATGGGCCCACTGTACGCGAGATCGGGGAATTCTTCGACATCAAATCCCCGAACGGCGTGATGTGTCACCTCAAAGCTCTCGTGAAGAAGGGTTTAATCAACCGCGAAGAGAAATCGGCGCGGGCAATCCAACTTGTCGATTATGAACGTCCGACGGCCTCAAACGGTTTGCCGTTGATTGGGACAGTGGCCGCTGGTTCTCCTCTGTTGGCTGTTGAGAACGCCGAGCGTCTCGAATTCAATGAGTTGTTCAACGAATCCGACTGTGTCGTCTTGAAAGTTCGGGGACAATCGATGATCGAGGAGCATATCGACGATGGCGACTTCGTCGTCATAAAGAAACGCAACACGGCAATGAATGGAGAGTGTGTTGTGGCCCAAATCGAAGACGAAGTGACTCTCAAACGATTTTACGAAGAAGACGATCACATCTGCCTCAAACCGGCCAATAAAGAACTCGAAGACATCCGAGTCCCGAAGTCCGCCGTCTCGATCGTCGGAGTCTTGGTAGGAGTCGTGAGGAGATGCTAAGGTGGGAGAGTGCCCCCGTGTTCCTTCCATCGAAAACAAGAGAGCTCCAACCGACCTTAGAGTGCCAAACGGTCTCTCGGGTCTCGGTTCATTGTTCTTCAGGCGGCCATTCGTGATCCCGATAGTGTTCTCGTCAGAAATCGCAACACTGTCTTTTGGTACTCTTCCCCACCGACCTCAAAAACATTTTCGTGACCTGCCTCGGAAACAACATAGAGTTCCCTTGGCCCGCAACACTTCTCATAAAGTTGCCGAACTGCGTTGGGCGTGGCGTAAGGATCGTCACTCCCAGTCAAGAGCAATACAGGCGTTGATCCCAACATGTGAATGTGTTTGCCAGGGCTCAATTCTCCGAGCCGGATTCGCAACCGTCTCTCTGTGACCCAAATCACCCCATCCAAAAAATGCCGGAACCAAATCGGAAACTCAGTCCCTATGCGGCTGAAGAAGGCCGTCTCGATGTCGTGATAAAGCCCTTCCAACACCACCGAATCAAAACGCACTCCATTCGATCCCGCAAAGCAAATGGCTGCGGCTCCCATCGAAATCCCCAAAACGCCCAACGGTTGTTCGGGCCACTGATTCCGAATGAGTCGAGCAACAGCCATCACATCTTGGTGTTCGTAAAACCCGAAACTCGTCAACCGCCCTGTACTCTCACCATGGGCTCGATGGTCGAAGGCCACACACCGGAATCCAGCCTTGACCAGGAAGGCTGCCCGATCGAGTGTCTGTCCGCGATTGCCCCGCAATCCATGAAACAAAGCGACAGTGCCTCGTGGGTTCTCGGGTGAAATAACCCACCCATGGAGAAGAAAATTATCTGAGGTTCGACATTCCAATGGTTCCCAAGAGAGACCGCGTTCACACGGGAACGAGTTCGCTTTCGCGCGGGCCATACGGGTCAACCATTTCGACATCGTGTAAGTAGTGGCCAAATAGCCGAATCCGGAACTTGCGACGATTCTGGCAATGACGTCCGCCACAAATGATGCATGATCTTGCCTGTTGGCCACGGCAACAGTCCCTCACCATAGGAATCCGTGAGATTCGATGGAGCATTTCCTATCGAATTCAATCGACAATTTTCCCCTCGCATACTTGAGACAAATGAAGAAAAAATATTCCCGAAATATGGTGACATTTACTTGATGGGAAAAAGTGGAGTGGATTCGGTTATTCACTACCGCCCATACCAGGCAATGAGTCGAGCTATGTCCCCCTGCTTTCGCAAGATGCGTACGGCCCGTTTTCCCCAGCCGCGACCCAGTATTGGGTTCCAACCAAAATGATCATCGATAAGACTAATCGCTTTCGTCAGAGATTCGTGATTTGGCTGCTCACTAATTGCCCGGCTCAGCCAAAGACTCATCGGAAAAATCAGCGAAAGAGCTTCAAAACCATCCCAGAAAGGGAAGCGAAAATTGGTCGCTCCAAAAAATTGCAGCGACTTTATCTTTACGAGGTAATATCGTTCGAAAAGTTGTTCTTCCTCCGGCGTAAGGGAGGCACTGGGCAGTGCGAGTTCTTCGAAAGTGACGTCACGAATTAGATTGTTAAACATGGGAACCTCACCGGTTCCTAGTGCGAACCGGCAGTTCGCCAGGAACGTTGTCCACCTCCCGCGTTGGGTGTTTCCCTTGTAGACGCCTCGATCTTTTCTGACGTACACCGACAACAACTGCCGGAAGAGCATTCGACCAGGCCAACTGGGAGCGAGGACCTGCGACGGTTGCTCAGGCGTTTCGTCGTCCATTTCGACACTCATCACTTGCAAAAACTCGGACAACGTTGGTCCGGTGATTTCATTGAGTTTGGCGTCGCGACAACTTTTTGCCAGAGCCAGACACTTGCGCAACCGGCGTTCGAATCGTTCTTCTTTCGTTTCGAGAATGTTTTGCAGCGCTTTGGCGAACCGGCGTAAATCAGTCCACTCGACCTTGACTCCTTGTTGCAGCGGCGGTGGTTTCAGGTCATGGAGTTGTTCTTGGTGACGGTTCTCGAATTGGGCGACGTCACTCGAAACAGCATCGATTTGTTTCCTTAGACTTGGTCCCTTATTCTCCGCTGCCGAGGGACACGCGTACCGAACTCCCACTCGCCAGTGATCGTCCACGGGAATCAGCACGAACGGAAATAAACGGCACGCGAGAGGCTTGGCCTCGGCTCCATATTTCTCGTGAATCCGGCAGCGGTTTTCATCGTTTAAGAACACACATCGACCATCCGGACGATGGTTTAGAGTGTACGAATCGGACCACCAACTCTGTCGCACGAAGAGTGGTAACTGACCGACTTCGGGATCGTCGTGCCACCCCTGTTCGGTGATTGTTTTGCGTTCCTCTTCGGAAACGACTACGTCATATTCTCGGCAACAATGAGTACAACTGTTGCACTCCCATTTTTGAATCACGGGGAGTTGGCGGAGTGGCATGGTCATGAGCAGAATTCTTAACGAGAGATCGGAATCGCGGTAAACGAATGATCGGTCAATGGTGATTTGTCGGATAAAGGTTGTTGTAAAAACGAACTCGTAGCACAAACTAGGCTCTCTTTTTCCTTTCTTCTCTCGCGTTTCGGAACTGTGTGTTACTCGCTTGTACATCCGCCTGGTGTCAAAAGTGACTAGCGAAGATAGACCAACATGATCCTACTGGAAATTTCACCCCAACATCTTCAACTTGTCTTCGAACTGACGAAATCCATGTTCGTAGGCTGCACCCCATTGCGGATTGGGATCAACAGGCTCCCCAAATTGGACCATTGTCGTAACGGCATGGGCTACTGTGAAGGGATCATCGACACCGTCTTGTCTGCGAAGGTGAGTTTCAAGAGCCGCTAAGGCCGTCACTGCTGCACCCAAGGCGGGACCTTCGTCAGATTGCAAACGCTCGAGTCGTCGGTTCAATACAGTTGCGAGGATTTCGCACATCAGTTCACTTTTGGCGATTCCACCAGAGACGGTGATACGCGAGATTTGTTGCCCGTTCTCTTCGTGGGCGCGAACTCCCAGAGCGATTAGATACGCAATGGCCTCCAACGAGACACGGAACTGCATTCCGATGTCGGCAGGCTGAGTTGGTATCCATTTCAACTGGGCGGTCTTGACCCCAAGAGAAGGTTCTGGAGCGATGAAAGGAAGTACGAAGTGTTCGTTGGCACCAGCAGGACATTTCCGAGCCTCGGTTTCGAGGAACTTCCAGTTTGGCGTTTCCCCGACAACCCGATCGAGGAACTGAGCTCCGTTGTTGTAGCATCGCATCCACAGGTACGGACCCCAGTTGAGTTTCATCGAGTCGAGGGAGTCCGTCTGTGGTGGCTCCATGGCAGAAGAATTGACGACTGCGGAGTTGCCGAGGATGATCGCCATTTGTCCGGCATCGACGGCTCCACCTCCGATCAATCCAGCTTGTTGGTCGTCAGACGTCGGAAACACAAAAGGTGCAGCGTCGGGAGTGACTCCAAGGTCTTCGGCCAGTCCCCTTCGCAAGCGACCGACCGGTTCACTCTGGTCAACGATGCGAGGGAGTTGAGCCCAAGCCAGTTCACGATACTCTGTACTTTCGAGTGCTTCGAGCATTCCCCGACACCATGTGTTCGTGCGAAGATTCATGACGCCTGTCGATGCTGCCGAGGAAACGCTCGTGACGTCAAAATTCCCGGTGAGGTACCCAGCTGCCAGAACGCCGTGAGTACCGATCTTGTACGTTCGGGTCCAGTCTTCCTTCGAGAGATGGACCTCATCTTTGACGAGATGGCTCAAACTATAACGAATGGCCCATGGTCCCCCTATGTGTCCGCGAACCTTCTCTTGTCCCCCGAGGCGTTCGAGCCCGCGCTTGTGATAGTCGGCTAACGTATGGTCGTTCCAACAAATCGCTCGTCGGACTTGCAGCTTGTCCGAGTCTATCCGACCCGCAGTATGATGGGTTGCTGAAATCCCTCCAGCGAGCCAATGGTGTAGTCGATTCAACTCAAGCAGTTGGTTAGCGATTCCACGGGTGCTGGCATAGGCTTGGCCTTCGAGTTGCATCAAGTTCAGTTCGGCCACACCGTCTTCGGTCCATAAATCCGTCGGCAGCCGGACGTCAACGAGGACGTTTCCCCCCAAGTCAAACGCCAAACACTTCACGGCACCTGTACTGAAATCCCAACCAGTGATTATCGCATCTTGGTGCAGATATCGTGGCGACTCGGCCATCAGACCTTCTCCATCAAAGGACTTCGAAACAGGAAAGGAAAACCCAAACCAACTCTCGTGGGTTAAGAAGAGAATATCTTAGAAGGTGGAGATTTGTCAGGCAAATCTCGGAGTCAGTTGGTCAAAGTCGTCTCTGGCGGCATGGAAGCTCGCGTTTTTGCGACGTTCTCCATACGGTACAACAACGAAATATCGTCATCGCTCACGTCATCGACGGTTCATCCCGACTAGGTGTTCAGTGTGCAATGTTCAGACCGCAGTTACATCTGGAACTTGGAATTCTCAACCAACTACGACGCCAATCTTATCCTTCGAGCCCTGGAGTACGACGTTCGGCATCGTGTAAGCAATCCCACCTTACGCATGGAGAGTACGATCCTATTATTGTCGCCGAAAGCGGATCATTACTCCTTTCAGGGAGGACTCGAAGGCCGAGTTGCCGGTAAAGATCAAAGTTTGCTGTTTCGTTATAAAGGGATTCGGTTGTGGCAACTTTCTCCGGCCAATATCATCCAAAGTGGCGTCGGCGTTCTTCCTTTGGCTCCCGCGACGAATGTGCAAGCCACTGACTTACCGGACGTGCTTCGGCAAATGAACGAACGATTCACGAACGAATGTGATTACTCCGAAATCGCATCTTTTTGGATGGTTTCCGAGATTTTAGCCGGATTCAAGTTCCCCAATGCGGTCATCACACCACTGATTATGGAAGAGAAAAGCTCAAAGAATCTTCGACTTACCAAGCCATCCTCAAAGATGAACGTCAAGAAGAGTCTTTCAACGAAGTCCAATTTATTACGTTTGGGGCGACGCAACTGAGGCGACCCAGGACCGGAGATCGCTACTGCCGTCCAATCTCTTCAATCGAAAGACGTTGTTGAGCGGATGCTCGGCAGGCTCTTCGACACCAAGAATTGGGAGGGATGGCTCGTTGAGAAGTGATCCCACTGCTCACCATTTCGCCCGTGCAGCTTCGAGCATGGCAGCAACTTCCTGGCGAGTCGTTTCGCCGCGTGATTCACCTCGGAGCATGCTCGCCAGTTCGTCGAGACGTTCTGGTTCGTCCAGTCGCTCGATCGTCGTGGTCGTACGTTTGCCCGCCTTTGTTTTTCGAATAGTCCACTGGTTGCGGGCATAGCTAGCGACCTGCGGCAAGTGAGTCACGCAAATGACCTGGTGTGTTTGGCCGAGCGCCGCAAGTTTTTCACCCACGACGTCACCAAGTCGTCCACCGACGTTGGAGTCTATTTCGTCGAAGATCATCGTCCCGACGTGATCCTGGGCAGCCAGGACGGATTTGAGGGCTAACATCGTTCGGGACATCTCGCCGCCGCTAGCTACTTTGCGAAGCGGACGAGCCGGTTCGCCTTTGTTAGCCGCGAGCATCAACTCCAGATATTCGAGGCCGTGAACGGGAACTTCAGCTTGGTCAGGACTCTCCGCCAAATCGACGGGTTCGAGAACGGCCTCGAGTCGTGCCTCTTTCATTCCCAAATCGGCTAAATGCTTTTGAACTGTCGAGACGAGTTTCTTGGCGACTTTCTTGCGTTGGGTCCTGAGGTCTTGACCAGCCAATTGGACTTTCTGGTAGGCGGCGGCGAGTTGCTCTTCGACGCTTTCTAGATCATCCTCCGCTTGTTGTAAGAATGCTTCTTTTTCGTCGAGTTCGGTGTGATACGCGATGAGCGCGTCGACCTCGCGTTGGTATTTCACTTCAAGTTTGTTGATGAGGTCGAGCCGGTCCTCGACTTCGGCCAAGCGTTGCGGGTCGGCCTCCCAGTCGTTAGCCAGGTTACGCATGGTAGCGGCGATGTCCTGGATGTCAGAAGACAGGCCCAACAAACGATCCGTCAAATCCTTAATTTCGTGGATGCCGTTCCACTCTTCGGCGGCGCGTTGTACTTTACCGAGCAGTTCGAAGATCGAACCCTCGTCTTCGTACAACGTTCCACACGCCGACTCGGCAAACTCGGTGAGCGAGAACGCGTTGCTCAGCCGCTCTCGCTGTTGGAGCAGTTCTTCTTTCTCACCCGAGATCAGGTTCGCATTGTCGAGTTCTTCTCGTTCGAAACGGACGAGGGAAAGCTCTCGTTGGCGTTGTTCTCGCGTCGACATTAGTTCGCTCCGCTTGAGACGGACAGCACGAAAAGTTTCAGCTTCTTTCTGGTATTTCGCTTTGTACTTGCCGAGTCCTCCGAAAGCATCGAGTAGTTGCAGCTGATAACCAGGATCGAGTAACGCGTGACTTTCGCGTTGCCCGTGAATTGTGACGAGGACTGTACCGATTTGGCGGAGTGTGCTGAGACTCACAGGCATTTCGTTGACGTAGGCGGAGGACCTTCCGGCTTTGGTCAAACGACGCATAAGAACGACTTCGTTGTCTTCGAAATGCCCATCGAGTATTTGTTCTACGGCGACCCGAAGTTCAGTGCGTCCGAGTTCAAACCGACCTACGACCCGAAGTTCTTCGTTGCCGGCACGTATCAACTCGGCATTCCCCCGCTCACCCAGAAGTAGCCCCAAGGCCGAGAGTAGTAACGTCTTGCCAGCACCGGTCTCTCCGGACCAAGCGCAAAAGCCAGATTCGAGTTCGACCCGCACGTCTTCTATTAACGCTAAATTCTGTACAGTGAGTTCTCGGAGCATTGTCGCTTGTGGTTAAGACTAGTGGGAGAGCCGAGGGAGATTCATCTCTGGTCTTTATAACGACTCCCAACAAAAGTGATCGGATGCATCGTTGGGGTCTGTCTTGGGTGCGAGGCCAGACCTCGCGGTCCACTCTTGTGGGGGAGTCCTGGCTTCTACATCGGATACAAGGAAACGTTTATCCGAGGAGCCAGGCGTTAGGTCTTTGCCCTGATCATTTTCCTTCGCGTCCAATGTCCTGGCCAATCAGGAACAGATTCCGACGTCTCTCAGAATTTTTGAAACCAATTTTCGCGAACCTGTCTCTATCATAGTGTTAAGTATGTGAGGATGAGAATGTTGCAGCCTGTTGACATCATACGTCAACTCGTGGTAACTTTGCAGATGAGGATGGCTGGTCGACCCAAATCCTTTGTCACCCTTGGTTTCAACCCGTGACCAGTATTCTCGGTTGAAGTTAATAAAAACATCGCTCTGCTCATCTTCTTCAACAAAATCTTGTATTGACCAAATGGTGCTCACCAACAGACAAAGTCCAGGTTGGCTATCGGGCCTGCACAAAAAAGTTTTCGGCTGCCGACAAACAAACACTGAAGAATCCTTCGAATGAAAGTTTAGGAATTGCAGCTTTGCAGCTACATTGTAACCTTTCTTTCGTAAGACAAATGCGTTGTCTTTGAGGGCTAAACGCCGCATTCCATGCCACCATTTAGTTGGGCTCATGAAAACTTCTGAATTGACTGAAGCCGACCAACAATCAGTTTTGACCGTTCGTACTTTTGAGATTGATTAGACCGAATATAGATAATTATTCTTGACAGACTGAGTGAGTCTTTGGAGATCATAGCGAATGGCCACTAAACAACCCGGTATATGGGGAATTGATCTTGGTCAATGTGCCCTCAAAGCCGTCCGAATGGAAAACATCGATGGCAAGGTCACGGCCACTGCATTCGATTATATCGAGCACCCAAAAATCCTCAGTCAGCCCGATGCTGACCCCGATGAACTCACACGACAAGCGCTCGAACAGTTTCTCTCTCGAAACGAACTTAGGGGTGACCATGTCGCCATCAGCGTCCCCGGTCAAAGTGGGCTGACGCGATTCGTGAAGCTGCCCCCCGTGGAAGAAAAGAAAATCGACGACATCGTTCGTTTTGAGGCTAAGCAACAAATTCCGTTTCCGCTCGAAGAGGTCATTTGGGATTACCAGAAAATCAGCGCTGGTACGGTCAGCGGCGACTTTGCGATGGAAACAGAGATTGGCCTGTTCGCCATCAAGAAGGACATGGTCTACCGAGCCATCCAACAGTTCCAAGAAGTCAACATCGAACTACACTGTATCCAGATGGCTCCGCTGGCTTTGTGTAATTTCGTCGCCTACGAATTCCTGAAATCCGATTCGGCCGAAGGTGCCAGTGACGCGGAGGGCGAAGCTGGTGAACCCCGACCCGAAGAAGGAGTCGTGAGCGAAAAACTTCTCAACAAAGGGCGAGCCCCCAAAACGGAGAAACAGACCGAAGCTCCGAGTGTTCCCGAAGGCCATTGTGTCGTTGCCCTGGACATCGGAGCTGACAATTCCAACCTCGTCATCACCGACGCCAGCAAAATCATCTGGCAGCGCGCCATTCCCCTTGGAGGAAGTCACTTCACTCGAGCCCTGACGAAAGAACTGAAACTGACATTCGCCAAAGCCGAACATGTCAAACGTAATGCCATCAAGTCTCCCGACTTGAAGAAAATTTTGACCGCCTTGCGGCCTGTTCTCAACGATTTCGTCAATGAAGTTCAACGTTCCTTGACGTTCTTTACGAATACCCATCGAGACGCCAAAGTCGCCTACATGGTTGGTCTGGGCAATGCTTTCCGTTTGCCTGGCCTTCAGAAATTCTTGCAAGAAAAACTCGGCATAGAAGTTCGCAAGCTCCAAACGCTTCACCGAGTCGAGGGAGAAGAGGTCACGAAAGCGCCCCAGTTTACCGAGAACGTGATGAGCTTCGCGGTGGCTTACGGTCTTGCCCTTCAAGGTTTGAAGTTGAGCAAGATTAAAACCAATTTGTTACCCCAAGAAATTCACCGAGAACGGTTCATCCGCGAGAAAAAACCTTGGGTCGCTGCCACAGCGGCTGTGATCCTTTTTGGGGTCTTCATTCAACTCTTCGGACTCGGCGTGCTTTACAACAAGTGGCTCGGTGAGAAGGTGAAAACAGTACCCAGTGCGCAGGGACCGTTGGGAGAGATCTCGGGGAACAAGCAAGCTTACGACGAGGTCAAAAACAAGACCGCCAATCGTAAAGAAATCATCAAACAACTAGCGGTTGGTGGCCCCGAGCGGTTCAACTGGGACTGGATCATTCGGTACATCAACGACTGCTTGCCTCGTCCGGACGGAAAGAAATTGTCCCATTTGACGGCTTACAACGTCGAGGCCTACGACAAATATTGGGTCAACAACAAGAATGCTCAGAAAGCATACTACGAGTGGATGTTGACCCAACTGAACCCTAATCCCGACGTCGATAAACAAGACAAAGAGGAAGACATCAAGGAAGAAATACGGATCGCTGAGTTTTACAAACAACATCTTGTCGAAGTCAACGTCGAAGGCGTGGACTTCATCTACACGGATGATCTCAGTATTTTCTTCGATAAAATTTCGAAAGATAATCTCATCAAGGATTATATCGATGCGGAAGATTTGAAGCGCATCGAGAACCAAAAAGAGCAACTGCCGAAAAAGGGCTGGCTTGTGGCGATACGAGGTTTTACCTATCACAAAGACAAAGCTCAATTCGTGTACGACACCTACGTGGAGAACCTTCGGAGGCCTCTGGCGAAAGGTGTGGAAGACATCAAACTAGATGGGCCGCTTCACGAATGGGTCACTGGGAAAAAGAAAGTTGATCCAAACGCGAAACAATCAGAATCCACCTCATCTGAAGATCAATCTCCGACTGCCACCTCACCCGAGTCAGAACCTTCTGCTTCCACACCTCCAATCGCACCGGGAGGAGAAGAGGATCCAACAGCACCAAAAACTCCAGACAAACGAATCGGCTACGTTGTCTTGTACAAGTACAAAACCATCGAGAACCCTTCTCCTGGGATTCTGAATTTGGCTCAATCGAGTCCATTGCGAGAGTTGACGACGAAATTAGTTGATGCAGCAGGAGCGAACCCCGGTGGGTCGGGACCTGGCATGCCTGCGGGAGAAGGAATGCCGGGTGGTGGTGGTGGACCTGGAGTGCCTGGGGGTGAGGGTGGAAACGCAGCGGCGCCACCCGACCCTCGATCGACTTGGGCGAACATCGGCACCATTGCCATGCAAGCCCTGGGTCTGCCTAGCGCTTCAACGGGTCCAGGGGGCCCGGGTGGCGCACCTGGACCAGGTGGTGCAAACGAAGGCCTCAATCCAGGTGGACCAGGTGGACCAGGTGGACCAGGAACCGGGCAGGGCCCCGCACAACCCACAGCTCCGCTCGATAAAATTCCACGCGCCCCCAGAACGGAATTTGTGATTGTTTTTGTGTGGCAGGAACCTGTCGTTGGCTTCGCTGAGGGAGCTGACGGAGAAAACGCAGAAGTTTCAGGGGGCGTGCCAGGGGCCTTTCAGTAACAGTCATGAACAGAAGTCAGAAGGTCAAAACAACCACGCTTTGGTCTTCTACTTTTTTCTTAGTCAAACAAATCGTCCTTCATCCCTCCAGAAGGTGTGAGCAATATGAACTTTGATTCTGAATTCGCAAAAAAGAAATTGTTCTGGATTTTGGTTGGAGTTGCAATCCCATTAGAGTTGCTAGTCGTCCTGCTTGGGTCGTTAGCGGTATCCGGTTCCGTTTCAGCTCAGAAGAAGAAGATTGACGACGAACTCAAAAAAGCACGACCGGGTGGAGAAATACTCGGGAAAGCTCACATCGAGAAAGCCAAGAAAGAATTCTCCTTTTTCGCCAAAGGAGAGACACTCGTCCACAAAAAGGCTTGGGGAAGCCAGAAAGTCCTGATGAAATGGCCGGAAAAATTTCAGAGGATGAGAGCGTTCACGGACGGGATTTTTGCGGTGGAAGTGACCGTTCTCAAGGAAAAGCCCAAGGTCCAAGAAACACCAAAATCGGTACCCGAAGGCTCTCAACCTCAGTCAGGTGCGGGAAGTACCCCACCACTGCAGGCAAATCCCAAGACCGGAATACCACAGCTTGGCCAAACACCTCCCAATGTCCCTGCATCTGGCGAACAAACGACCACTCCCCCTGCTGACTCGGCCACGTCTTCGGAAAAGAAAGAGAACACAGAAGGGGGATACCAGGAGTTGGTCGGCCAACTCGTCGAGGTCAAGGACATGTTCCGTGGAATGGCACCTGTTCGAGTCCTTGATGATAAGGGAGAGTTCAAGAAGGACGCCAACGGTAGGCCAGTCTTCGTCATTGTTCGTCCGACCGTGGACATGATCATTAAAGACAAAGAGGGCGCGGTTTACAAAAAAGATAAAAGCTTCGGACTTTCCAAGATTTTTCGCAAAGGCGATTACTTAAAAGTGAAGTACATCAAGGGAAAGTACTTTGGAGATAAGATCACTAAGCCCGAGTACAACGACTACATCCGGTCCTACCCGGACCAAATCGCGAAGTTGCTCAAAATTGTTGACCCCTTGCGTCCCGACGGAACGGGCGTGGTTCAGTTCAAGGTGCCTTACGGCCCACAGCAGGCTGGTGGGCAGGGAGGCGGTGGGGCTCTGGGCGAACAAGGAGGATATCCAGGGGCTCCAGGAACTGGGCCAACAACATCACCCAAAGGTGGCCCCTGGCGGTACGACCCTTCGACGGGAGAGGGGGAGATTCCGGATAAAGCTTATCCGTGGTTGAACTGGGTGCCGAAGTGGCCTAAGTGGGACTTCGACGACCAGGGCACCAAAAGAAACGAACTGGCTTTCAAAGAGGTCTGGACGGCCCAAGAGGATATCTGGATCCAGTCCGAGCTGTTTCAGTTGGTCAGAAAGGCCAACGGATACGTTTCCAACTTCCGAGTTCATCCCGACGCAAAGAACCAAAAAGCTCGAGCCACGTTTTCCAACACCCAAGAGGCAAGTACGAGCCAGATCTATTACTTCCAAAATCCGTACTGGACCATGCAAATGCAGCTAGTCCGGTCTCGTGACGGTACCCTCGAAGAGAACATCTTGAAGGTACGGGCCTTTAATCGTCTCACTCGTCGCCAGTCAACGGATGTCAAGTTCAAGATCACGGTGGTCGAACCAGCGACTCGAGGTGAAGGTCAAACTCCCCCACTGGTGATTCATCTACCAAAGAACGGCCTGGAAGAGGGGAAGGCTGTTCCCCTTTCCGGTCTGCAGGGCTCGACCGACGAATCACGAGCCTTCGGAACCCCGTGGTTGGAATTCCGGATCAACGACATAACACCGACTGGTATTTACAATGTGGAGCAAGTGTTGACCTGGCAGACTGCCGCCGTCAAGAGAATAGACCACATTGTCATCGGAAACGGACAAAATCCAGGGCTCGGGACCTTTGGATCTCCAGAAACGCAGGGAGGTGCTCCAGGCGCGGGTTCTCCAGGATTTGGAAGAGGAGGGGTGCCCGGTGGACTGGGAGCCACAGCGTCAACGGGCCCAACTGGACAATCCCACCGCACAGTGGTCGCCGAGTTGAAACCGTTCCCAGCCTTCAAGTCGGAAGAAGAGCCTGAAGAACTTTCCGATCCCAACTTTCCCGGTGCTATGCCAGGAGGGCCTGGCATGCCTCAAGGGGAAGGAGCCGGACCAGGAGGGGTTCCCACCGCCCCAAAAGGAACCGGCAGTCCGTTTGAATTCAAACGCTACATTGAGGTGGGAGGTCGTACCCGAAAACTTCCCGTTGGGATTTCCCTGATCATTGATCAACGTCACGTTGGGCTTGTGTTGGCAGCCTTTAGTAATTCGAAGCTCCGCATGCTAACTACTCAGGTGTTGCTGAATCGATATCCGGACAGTGTCCGACCAGGCACGCCGGAAGACGCACAGGGAGATCCCGACGCAAACGAGGCTGGTAATCCGGGTGCACCCGGAGGTCTTGGAGGAGGATTCGGGCCAGGGGGATTTTCTCCCGGAAGGGGGTTCGGCGGTCCAGGGGAAGGAGCCTCAGGGGGTTACCCTGGGGGTTACCCTGGTCAAACCGGGCCACTTGCTTCGAAAAAAGTGGAAACGGCCTCAGAGACTCCTGAGTCCAATATGGAACTGGTGGTCTATGGGATTGTCTCTCTCTACCAGCGATACCCTGCCAAGCCCGACCCTCTGCCGGGGGCTGGCGAACCTGGTGAGGATGGCGTGCCGGCCGTACCTGCTTCGGGCAGCTAATTCCATAGGTTGGCTACATTCGGAAAACGGAGCGCGACCCACCTGGTGTTCGCGTTTCCTTTTACTTTTTTCGCCCCGCAGGGGTGACCAACACTGATAACTTGGTGTCCAACAGAACATCCGTCTGACGAGGTAACCCACCATGGCGAAGGAAACAAAGAAGAAAAAGCCAACGAAGGCCGAAGAAGCCAAAGCCAAGAAGTCCACAAAGCCCAAGAAAGAGGCAAAGGGCGAGAAGAAGGAAAAGGCCGCCAAGCCCAAGAAACAGAGTGGCGATGGCGGTTCGTTGATGGATATGCTCATGGCCAAATCCGAGCGTATTGGTCTCGGTGTGGGCATCTTTTTCGCACTTCTTTTCGTTTATTGGGGATTCTCCAATACTCTAGGTGAGAGCGCTGGTAGTAAGATCAAGAAGTTGAACACCCAAATCAGCTCGCTTCGGACTCAAGTCGCTTCGGCAAAGCCGGACTCGCCGTTCACCCCACCCGAGGGTGACGACGACCCAGCCGCCTACCCAATGAAGGATCCGGCTCCGTTTGTCACCAAAACCAGCTTTTTCAATCCGGGCACGATCGGGGTGAACAAAGGCAAGAATCCACGAATCCTCGCACCCGGATTGTTTACTCCGGAGGAACAACTCAAGGAAGAGAAAAAGAAACCTGGCCAACGCAGCCCGGCAATTCAAGTTGCTTCCATCTGGGCACCGGTGAAAGTATTCCGGAAAAATTTCGATGGGCAAATCTTGCACGTCTATGAGTCCCAAGGAGCCGCAACGACCGGAGGGCCCGGAAGTTCCGGAGAATCCGGTTTGAATCCTGGAGGCATGCCAGGCGGTCCGGGAGAGACGGGTAACGCGGTACTCACACCGGATCTTCAGAATTTGATTCAACCCCAGCAGATGGTGGTTGTTTACACCAGTTTCCTCTATGAGGAACAGGTCAAAGAGTTCCAGAAAGCTCTCCGTAAGAAGAGAAAAGAAGAAGTTACGTTGGACCCAACACTGAAGCCGAAGGTCTTGGGGATCGAAGTGAAACGTTGTCGGCGACTTGTCCCGGACGGGGTCTTTTCGGAAATGGTCGGAGCTTTCTCTAGTTGGGAGGATCTTTACGCTCCTGGTGAGACCGCAGAGGAAGTTTTGGCATCGAAGCCCGGCAAGACTATCAAGGATCTCCTCAGATACACTCCGTTCGAAGCAAAACAAACGCAACAATACCAACAGTATATCCAACCGGGGTTGGTTACTCCGTTTCCCCAACTGGCCCACGGCGATTATCCCAAAGTCAAAATCGTCGGACTCAAGGGAGGTCCTTCCAGTACGGCTGGTGAACCTGGTTTCCCAGGTAGGGGCAATAACCCCGGCCTCCCCCCAGCTGGAGGTACCAGTGGTGATGGTGGTGAGGGTGGTGAAGGTGGCGAAGGTGGCGAGGGAGGCCAACAGGGGAACGGTGGCGTACCGAAGATGAAGTTCAAGAAAGTATCGATCGAGAAGTATTTGAAGCCCAACAAATCCTTCTACGATCAACTCACTGGGAAGTTCAATCCGTTCACGCCGACAGGCTCGGTCGCGAAAGTCGCAACACAAGGCGACCCGAACAATCCTCCTGGCTATCCTGGAGGTGAAACGCCCACAGGGCCACAACCAGGTGGAGAGCCCAACCCAGGCGAACCGGCAACTCAAGGGGCCGGGGGCGCTCCCGAGAAGCTATTCATCCGGTTCCTTGATGTCGATGTTGAACCAGGTGAAACTTACGTGTATAGCATCCGACTTCGTTTGGCTAACCCCAATTACAAGCAATATGACAAAGTCATTTTTCCAACCCACGCCGACAAGAAATATTTGTACTCGCCTTGGGTCATCAGCCCAAGCATTACCATCGCTGATGAACTTCACTACTACGTCGCGGATGCCCATTACCATCATAACCTTGGTAGAAGTTCCGGCAATTGGAACGATCTCCGCGATGAGGTCAAGAAATTTGTCAAGGTTCCAAGAAATCCACGCTCGAGGCAAAGTTATTGGCCAGGCATGGACGACAACAGAAGGTCCGACGAGCATGTCGCGTTCCAAATTCATAAATGGGTGAAGTCCTTCAAATTTCGCGGAACAGGGGGAACGGCTCCTGGTGGGCTCTGGGCGATTGCTAGTCGGCTGCTCCTTGAGCGAGGTGAGTATCTAGAAACCAAGGAAATCTCCACCGCACTTCCCAAATGGGACTCTGAAGCCGGACAGTATGTTGTCCGACCTTACGACCCGCACCAGCGAAAACAAAAGGAATACCCAACTGCGGTTAACTTCAGTCCTGCCAACCGCAAAGTTCCTCCCCTGGTTGTTGACTTCAAGGGGGGAACATCTACCGAGAGCGCTGCGGAAGCTCTGTTAATGACTGCCGACGGACGACTACTTGTTTTTAACGAACAGGAAGACTCCGACACTTCGAAGAACCGAGACTTTGAAGGAGATTCGGGGAATTCAGGAGCCAAGGCTCGCGGGCTTGTCCGGTTCAACCGCCAAAAACGTTGGCTCGAACGGGTGAACGAAGCGGTCGTAGCTACAGGTTCCACAGCTGGCCCAATGGGGTCAAACCCAGGCGCGGGTATCCCAGGTTTTGGTGGTTGTGAATAGTTGTGGACCGTCTTCTTACTTTTCGAGGTCTGCCTTGATCGAATGAATTCCGATTTAGGTCGAAGTTATACACCCGAAGGCCAAACGTGCTCATCAACGTTTGGCCTTTTTCTTGTGTTCGGGTGTTTCGGGATTGGTTTGGACATACTCGAACACAAGAACAATTAATCACGAACTGAGCATGGCTACGGCAAGCCAATTGGTGCAAAAGGACATCAGAATAGCATGTACGATTTGGCATGTGCCTTGCTTGGTCGTAAACGCTCTCAGCATGGCAGAACCCATCGTTCTCCAGTGAATTTTTCAATCGAGTTAGAATTAAACTCTCGAAATGGAAAGAGGATGGTGGTAGGCTTGACACCTATTTGGGTCTGTTTGCTCCCAGTAGCACGCTTCTCCAAGACGACGACAATTGCGCCTGTTTGGCGAACACCGGGTGTGTTTACTGGGGACGTTTGGATTGATAGTGATCTCCGGAATGACGTTGGTGTGGGGTATCGCCTCCAGATTCAGGAAACCCAAAACACTTTCCTTCGAATAACCTTGAATAAGCCAAACGGTCATGCGTAGGGTATGATTGGAATTTCTAATTGGGACATGAGACGGCTCTTGTTTCTGTCTTGTCAGACTAGCTCAAAATCTAAAGCAACCTACAATCCCCTGGAGGATTGCCCAAGATGGCCCAAATTTGGTATTACACACAAAATGGTCAACAATGTGGGCCAGTGGATGGAGAAGAACTCAACCGCCTCGCGCGCTCGGGCACACTTCTACCCGATGATCTAGTTTGGACCGAGGGGATGGCCAACTGGAACCGAGCGGGCGACACCCTCGAAATCTTTCTGGAACCAACTGGTGCCGAGGGCTTGGAGCCGTATGCGAGTTCAGGGTCATCGTCGGCCTCCCCAGATGGACTGAGTGCTGGTGACATCCTCGGTCCGGGGGAGCGGGAGCAAGACTTGGATCGTACCGACTCGTTGGCCGAACCGGAACAAGACGACCGGCCTCGAAGAGAACGACGACGCGATAGACGTGGTGAAGAAGATCTGTTTAGTCCCGTTGATGACGAACGAGGCAGACCCGAACGAGGAGGCACCGAACGAACCAGGCGACGTCGAGGCGGTGGTTCTGAACGAGATGCTTACCGCGACGATCGAGAACGTCGAAGACCCGAACGAGGAAGAAGCCGTCCCGAACGAGACGACGATCGCGACTACGACCGAAGGCGACGACGTCGAGACGATGATTTTGATCGAGGTGGCCGGAGGCCTCGCGGTAGACGACGGCCTCCGAAACGCAATAACAGCGGACTGGTCATCGGGCTGGTTATTGGAGGAGTGTTCCTCCTTCTGATTATTGGAGCGATCATCATTGGCTTGGTCGTCAGTTCGGGCTCTTCGAGTAGCGGAGGAAACGTTATCGTCGGGAAGACGCAGAGAGGACGGTTGCGAAGTCGAGGGAGGGTCGATTATCGTGTCAACTTGAGAAAAGGAAAAGCGTATGTCTTCGACGTGACCAGTCAAAATCTCGACAGCGTACTCGAACTCCGCGACAACAACGGACGTCTCGTGAAACAAAGCTTCAACAATCAGGGAGTCCAACGATTTGGAAACGCCCGTCTTGTCTATGTCGCCAACTCGACCGCCACATACCAGGTAGTCGTTCGCCCTCGACGGGGTCGGGACAGTGGTTCTTTCGAATTTACTTACCGCCAAGCACAGCTCCTAAGACCGGGTCAGAGCGTCAACGATCGTTTGTCTGACGGTGCCGAGATGTTGTTGTACGAGGTTCCTCTGACGAACAACAGGAGCTACCGGTTTACTGTGATCGCCGCAGGCAACTGGGACACACACATGTACCTCTACGACTCTCAAGGCAATCAAAGCCGGGATGACGACGATGGCGCACGAGGACTTAATTCCGAGATTAGGTTCCGAGCCTTTCGGACCGGACCTGTTTATGTTGGAGTGACAAGACACGGCGGACTCGGGCGAGCAGGAGGGTTCACACTCTCCGTCACTGACACGAATGCTTCAGTCAAGCAGACAGTCACTCGTCTGCCATTCATCGGGAAAAGAATATCCAGGCACGACTTTTTGAAGGAGAGAGAACGCGATGGTTTCAGCGTGCAGTTTCGAGCAGGGCGGACTTACACCATCGAAATGAATAGGAAACCCGGGCCTGGTCGACTCAACCCTTGGTTGGATCTGTACGATTCCAAAGGAGTTCGTGTGCGATCTGACGATAACGGTGGTATTGGTCTTGATGCCAAAATCGTTTACTGGGCACCAGCCACTGCGACGTATCTCATCTATTGCAGCTCGTGTGGGAATGTCGGCAATGGATCATATCATCTCCAAATTCAAGAAAAGTAAAGCCATCTTCGTTTGACGCTCAACTTCGGCGTCGTTCGGAACATACAGTGATTCCGACCACGATTGATCCTACGAGGCCCAAGACGATTTCCAGCAATTTATGTTCTCTCTATGTTTGATCGACTCACCCCTCGGTAGATTCCGAGGGGTCTTCTTTTTCTCGCCGATTACGGACTTTCTAAAGGGAAAATCGTCCTCCCCTTTTGCTTCTCCTATCTCCCCAAGCTATATACTATTGACCACCTTTGTGGACGTAGGAATCAACACCTTCACTAATGTTGTTCTTTGATCCCTATCGATCAAAAGGGATGGAAAAACAACGACAGCCTCGTTCGTATCGGGAGAGGAGAACGACCTCATGGCGACCGATCTCGCTGGCGTCTGGTATTACACGAACAATCGAAGAAAACACGGGCCTGTCTCGTTTAATGAAATCCAGTCACTCGTCCGAAACGGAACCTTGAATCCCACCGACCTTATCTGGCAAGAAGGCATGCCCGACTGGGTGCAAGTCCAAGCGTGTCAGGAGTTGATCGGAGACCAACACGGTGGAGATGTTTCCAGCCAGGGGGCGTTGGGGCACTCGGAGAACGATGACCTTCCCGGGCTTGCCGGAATCTCTGGAAGACCTTTGCCATCGGGACGGCGAAACAAGCGAAAACCACCACTCCGAAACGACCTCGACGATGACAAAAAGGATACGCCACTTCGACCGAGACCAATTCCTGGCCTGACCGACGACGACCCGGAAGAGACAGACCAGCCCCGTCGGCGACGCCGACGACGAAAACCTCGCCCCAAGTCGTCCTCTACGGTCATGGTGATTGCCGGAGCAGTGGGGCTATTCGTGTTGTTTCTGATCATCGGATTAGCCATCACGGCTATTGCACGCAGTGGCAAGGACGTCACGTTACACGGAAAGCGATCTTGGAACTTGCGCCAGGGTGAAGCCAAAAGCTTCCCGATTCGTTTCAACAAAGACCACGTCGTCGATATTTCTGTTACCAGCAAAGGTCAGTCGGATGTTGATCTCTTCGTCTTTGACGGAAAAAAACTCATCGTCGCTGACGAAGGCTGGGGACAGCACTGCGAACTCAATTTTATCCCTGACCGCACAAAAACCTACAAAGTCGTTGTCATCAATCGAGTATGGCTCGGACATGAATTCAACGCCTCCCGCAATGCGTCCAACTCTGGAACGCTTGAATACACCCAAACCCCGCAAAAGGTGATGCGGGCCAGGATGGCGGAGGAAGCCAAGCGAGAAAAAGCCACCAAAGAGAAAGAAGCATCGCAGCCCAAGAAGAAAACTCCAGAGAAGGAACCCAAGGTCAAAAACGCTGAAAAACAACCCACCACACGCCAAACGGTCAAAGTCTTGACCGTGAGCCAAGCGATTCAAGATCGCCTGGAGGCTGCCAAACACAAAACCTATCCTGTGCGACTGCTCGCAGGCGTTCCTTACACGATCGATATGACGAGCAGCCAGTTCCATTCCCGCGTGATCTTGTACGATGCTCAATCTCGCCGCCTCCAATTCGACGACCAAAAAGGTGGAGGAAACAACGCTCGGATTCAGTACGTCCCTGCCAAAACCGGTTTGTTTCAGATCGTCACCGACGCGAAAGATGATTTGCCTGGGAACTTCCAACTCAAGGTTTCCCGGACAACAACTCTGTCGATGAATCGAGCGACCACAGGTTCGCTAGCCAAGCACGAGGAGCAAACGTTCGCGGTCTCGTTGACGGGAGGCCGAACATACACCTTTGATCTCATCAGTTCGGCGTTCGATGCTCACTTAACGCTGCGAAACCGAAATTTGCAGGAAATTGTCGCGGACGATGACGGAGGAACCGGGACCAACTCACGGATCGTCTTCCGTCCGGTCCAGTCGGGAAGGTATCTGCTGACTGCAAAGGCACTTTTCCATCGGACCGGGACATTCCAGATCGTTGCGAGCGAGAAGCGAACGACCAAGAAGGCGGCTGTGGAAGACATCGAACAACGCCTTCGATTCTTTGGAACGAAAGCCACTGCAACGGGAACCATTTCGTCCCGCACGAAGGCCACCTTCATCGTGAAATTGTACAAATCAAGAAATTACACCGTGGACGTGATGGCACTTACGCCGAAATTCGATCCGAGCGTGAGGGTGCGAACGTCGACGAACCGTTCCGTCGGTTTTGATAATAACAGCGGCGGAAAGCTCAACGCCAGACTGACTTTCGAAGCTCGAAAGACTGACGACTACGAGGTGGAAGTGCGAGGGCATGGTCCTACCCCAACGGGCCGATTTCAGGTTGTGATCCAGGAATCGTAAACCGCCGTTTCGCGGAGGTCATTGTCAGAGAATTGGAAATTGAGCCAAGTTGAGAAAATCCCATTCTTTATTGCGGGTTGTGAATGGATGGTGAGAGATTGTAGAGTGAGTCTTTGTGAATAATGACTACTCCGACCTCCACCCCAAGAAGGATCTCCGCCATGCGATGTGGTTTGTCTCTGCTTAGCCTTATCCTCGTTCTGGTACCTCTTTCCGCCGATACGGTCCAGAAGCCCAAGGAGAAGACGCTGTCGGACTTGCGGACACACAAATTCGGCAGCGACTGGCCGCGTTTCCTTGGGCCCACCGGTGACAACGTTTCGACGGAAAAGGGAATCATCAAAACTTGGCCTGAGAAGGGGCTCAAGGTCGTCTGGCACACCAAGGTGGGCGAGGGCTACAGTATGCCCGTGATCAGCAGGGGCCGACTTTTTCATTTCGAACGCATACCGGATACGAACACAGCCCGACTCCGTTGCTTCCGCAGCGAAACTGGTAAAGAACTCTGGAAGTTCACTTACCCCACGACCTACACTGACAAATACAACTACGACGGGGGACCGCGCACGAGTCCAACCGTTTCGGGCAACCGGGTCGTAATCTACGGTCCTGAGGGGATGCTCCATTGTTTGGAGGCCAGCAACGGTAAGTTGCTTTGGAAGGTCGACACGACCAAACGCTATAACGTCATCCAAAACTTTTTCGGCGTCGGGTGTTCGCCTGCCATCGAGGGAAAACGGGTAATTGTTCAGGTGGGAGGGAGTCCAAAAGGTAGCGACAAACTCCAGTTTCAGGCTCTCAAAGGAAACGGCAGTGGGATCGTTGCGTTCGACTTGGAAACAGGCCAAGAGGTCTACAAGAAGACCGACGAACTGGCGAGCTACTCGAGTCCGACGTTCGCCACGATCAAAGGCCGGCGTTGGGGATTTATGTTCACTCGCGGTGGGCTCGTCGGCTTTGGTCCCAAAGAGGGTACAGTCCATTTTCGATTTCCTTGGCGTGCTGACATTTTAGAAAGCGTCAACGCCGCCAACCCCGTCGTTGTCGATGACAAAGTCCTAATCTCAGAAACCTATGGGCCAGGTTCGGCGGTCTTGCAAATCGTTGACAAAAGCTACAAGGTCCTTTGGAAAGACGACGATAAAGATCCGGCGAAAAAGGCTTTTCAGTGCCACTGGAACACCCCCATCCATCACAACGGTTACGTCTATGGTTGCAGCGGACGCAACTTGGAGAACGCCGACATCCGTTGCGTCGACCTCAAGACGGGAAAGGTCATGTGGCGCGTGGGGAACACAACTCGATCCTCCCTCTTGAAGGTCGACGATTATTTCATTGCCCAACGTGAGATCGGAAGTTTGATCTTATTCAAGGCGAACCCCAGGAAGTTTGAAGTTGTATCCGTCGTCCCGGTGCTGGATCCCAAGACCGGAAAGTCACTCTTACAACGACCCTGTTGGGGAGCGCCGGTCTTATCGCACGGGTTGCTCTATGTGAGGGGGGCCGGAAGATTGGTCTGCCTGGAGTTGATTCGGACGAAACAGAAGTGAGCTTGGGGTGGGTGAAAAAAAGCCGAGCGCTTCAGAGCGTATCAATTCCAATGCCATTGGAACCATGCAGTACGTGTTGGGTGAGTGTCTGGGGATCATGCACCAGGTAGGTGGGAGCGTGCTCGGCCAGACTGTCCGCTGTGTTGAAGCCCCAGGTCACGGCGGCCACATCGATATTGGCTTTCTTAGCGGCTTCGATGTCTCGAATCTCATCGCCAACATATAAAACGCTGTCGTTGGTTACCTTCTCGGCCTTCAGACGCCGCTTGATTGCTCGAGATTTACCGAACAACCGCGGATAACCGATTACGAAGTCGAACAGGTTTTCCACTTTGTTGGCTTGGAGACAGACCGAAATGTTCTCTTGGGAGTTCGACGAAATGATGCCATGTCGGACTCCATGGTCTTTCATTGCGAGGAGTGAATCGAGGATCCCGACATTTAACTCGATCTCCTCCATCCGATCGTTCTGGATTCGAAGATACTCTCGGATGAGAGAAGGTAGTCGAAGGATGGGAATTTTGTGATGTCGGATGAATTTCCGCGCCGTGAATGTCCGAACGGATTCAGGGTCTTCGATCCGCTCGAACCCGTACTTCTCGGCCATAACGTTGTACACCTCGAGCGCTGACCCGAGCGTATCCGCCAAGGTTCCGTCGAAGTCCCAGACGAGCAAACCATATTGCGTTTCGGGCATGGGCATTACGAGGGTTAAGTGTGAATAGATAGTGGTGAGGGTAATTAGAGAGGTTCGCGGTTGTGTTAGGTAGGGTTCGTAGTCCCTTGGAGTCTTCAGGCCAAGAACCTTTCTCCACCAGGGGAGAAAGACTTTGAATGCTAAAAATCTGTAGCCAATACAACCGGGAACCTCTGTAACGTGAAGTTCGTTGAGTGTTAAACAACCGAGAGTTAACTTCTCTTCTTTGTTTTCAGAAATCGGAGAAAGTAATTTTCACCCAAAAAGTCCTTTCGCTCGACTTTTTGGAAACCACAACTTTCGATCTCGGCTGTAAAAACTTCTTCACCGGCTCGGACGTGCGACATCAGCCACGCTTTCGTCTTCCCTTTGATTCGATGAAAGTCAATCAAGATGACCTGACCACCGGGCCGTAGTGCTTTGTGGATCGAGGCCATAGTGCGATATGGGAATTCAAAATGATGGTACGTGTCACAGATGAAAACAACATCGACCGACTGGGCAGGAAGTTCCACTGATTTCTGAGAACATAGTACCGAGACAACGTTTTTTATTCCTTCTTTCTGACACGTCTTCTCTATGTGCTTCAGAAAAGTCTTGGCAATGTCGACGGCGTAGACTTTCCCTTTCGGGCCGACTTGTTTGGCAAACATACGGGTGAACAACCCAGTCCCAGCCCCAACATCTGCCATCACCGTTCCAGGTTTAAGTTTGCAAGCCTTCAAGATTTCCTGGCGGTGCTCGAAGACGTCGCGGGTTTCCCGTTCGAATCTCTTGACAAACGCTTCTGGATCGGGGTTTTCAAAGGACTTGTTGATTCCAGGCTTTACACTCTTTTTTTGTGCCAGAGCGACCGAGCCGTTTCCGCTGACGAAAGCAAGGATCATCAAGGTCGTAAACGACCAATGCAGTAGACATCTCATTTCGAAAAAGCTCCGAGAAGGATAGGTCAGGACGGATCATAATTTTTGTACGATTTTGGACCCCAAGACGCAATCGACAATCGTTGAAGGGTGCTCTCGATTTTGGAATTGTAGCCAGAAAGATCGACTTGATGGATGGATGCAAAACGAACGATGGGGTGGTCTTGGGTATCGGATGGGGTATTCTGATACGCACTAGCTATTGGAAAAAATAGGACGAACACGCCCGGCCAAATTCCCCAGAGCTTCACAACGGTCCAGCAGACTCAAACATCCCTATCGTCACTTCTCAATGTACCAAAGCACCTCAAGGGCCGGACTCTTTTCGTGTAAGATGTTGTTCTCGCTGGAGAGTATTGTGGACCTTCTCAACGACTCGTCTGATCGACACACCGGAACCATCGGGAGTAGACCTTCAACGACATGGCCTTCAGTTCCCGGCGAGCCATTACAATGACCTTGCGGTCTCGCTCCTCACGATTCGCAATTCGATTGGATCGAAGTTGTGAACCAGTTTGGAATACTAAATCGAAGTTCTCAGGTTCATGACCTGGTTGGGTAAGTGTAACCAAAAAAGGTCCACGAACTTCGAAATGGGGGGACCTTAATTCGGGTTTGTTACTAAAATAAACTGAGTAGTGAGAACCCAGAGAGGTATCAGTTATGAGTGAAATCTTTGATCGAAATGCGTGGTTGAAAGGGAATGAGGCTCAGTGTAACGTTCCCCCCCCATTGGTGGACCGTCCGGTTCGATTGGTTCTGGTGGGCGCCCCGGGAGTTGGGAAAGGCACACAAGCGGAACTCCTGAGCCAAACTTTGGGAGCTTGTCACTTGTCGACGGGGGATGTATTCCGAGCCGCTCAGTGTGAGGACAATCCTACTCCCGCACTGTCGCAGGCGTTGGAGGCGATGCAAAAGGGAGAGTTGGTTTCCGACGAGATGGTAGTGGCTTTGGTCCGGGAGCGCTCAGGTTGTTTGCGATGCCGAGGTGGTTTCCTCCTCGATGGCTTCCCGAGAACAGTGATGCAAGCGGAAGCACTGGAGGGAATCCTCGCCGAGCAGCATATCCAGCTCGATGCCGTGATCAACTACGACCTTCCTCTGGAAGAGATCGTGTCACGATTGAGTGGACGCCGGACCTGCTCGAAGTGCAAAGCCATCTACCACATCGAGTCCAGGCCCCCTAAAGTGGCCGATGTGTGTGATCAGTGCGGAGGCAGCCTCTACCAGCGAGACGACGACAAGCCGGAGGCGATCCGTACACGCATGCAGACTTACAAGGAGAAAACAGCGCCCCTCGTCGAGCACTACCAGAAGGATGAGAAGTTGGTAACTGTTCCGGCAAATGGTTCGCCTGAGGAAATTCTAGAGCGATCGCTTCAAAAGTTGTCGGAACGTGTCGATATCAGTGCTATCTGAATGGAGCAAAATGTAGGTGGCAGAAACGGCTCGATCGACCCTGTGTGCCAGTCGAGCCAAGAACCCTGGCAAAACACGAAACGAAATCAACACCGTTGGTCGCACTTTATTTTGAGTCGCGATAAACGTATTGAAAGTCTCCGGAAAACCTGAGTTCGGGATTGTTCAAAAACTGGAGAATGGCGCCAGCAATAGGTTGTCGGCGCCAACCTGAGCTAGTGATGTGAGCTGCCACACAAGTACCACTAACGTACGTTTCGACGTTCCGTGTGGATTTGCGTTGGCTTCTAGTACTGCTGCGGAGGCAACTTGAACTTCGCCCAAACGCTCAGTTTTGTCTTTGGGTGCCTCTGCGCAGTTAATCGTAACTGAATGTTGGTAATCTGGTTTGGAAACAACCTGAAGCCTGATCAAGGACCTGGATTCATTGCTGGCTTGCGTCTAGCGATAGAGGCTGATCTCCGAAGACAATTCTTTGTTTCTGCAGACCTTCCCTCCAATTTACGATTTTCGTCTCAATTGCCTCGTAATTTACAAAAGCCACCACTTCTGGGGAGAAGCAAGCAGTAAAATCCGTCTAACCCAGAGAGTAAGTCTGTCACCATCATTTTTCCGACAACACCTTTCCTCGTAATTCCAAGAAAATCGGATTCCGGGGTGGTAAGTCGTTGCCATGTTGCAACGAGTGTGGTTGAATGAAAACTTGACGAATTTTGCGTTTGTGCAAAGGAAACTGACGAATCGTCGAACAAATCATAAGGGAACTTCAACTTTCCACCTTCGTTCCCGTGTCTATGTGGTCAAATTAGATTAAGTAGACCATTCCTCTCGGAGCACCGACAAATGGGTTGTGACATGGTGGTGGCACTGGGACCGGCAACCGTAAACCGGTCGACCATTTTTGGCTTGAACAGCCATAGACCTGCCCAGGAACTTCAAAACATCGTTTTGAATTCGGGTGCCCGGCACTCCCCAGGGGAAATGGTCCGCGTTCAACACATGCAGCTTTCTCAGACCAAACGGACCTTTACTACTCTCGGTTGTCAACCGGAGAACTGTTGGGGCTATCTTCACGGGATCAACGAACACCACGTTGCCATAGGTTGTTCGAATTGGGGCAGTTTGGTCAAAAGTAAGATGCAAGGTTTGCTAGGAACCGACTTAGTGCGGCTGGCTCTGGAGAGGACCGACAGTGCTCGTCATGCTGTCGAACTTCTTACCAGCCTCATCACGCGGCACGGCCAGGGACGATTTGCTGGCTTTCCTTCCGCCACAGAAGAAGACCATGTCTTCATGGTGGCGGACCCTCGTGAGGCTTTCACTGTCGAAGCCGCCGGAAAATACTGGGCTTTGCAACAAATTCTGGAAATTCGGGCCTCGGGTGACGTGAGCGTCATCCGACAAGATTGGAACCGAATTTCTCCTGGGCTCGCTGCACACGCGATCGACAACGGTTGGTGGATGGCCGACGGGAGTAAACTGGATTTCGCCGGTAGCCTGAACACTGATCCTACAGGAAGGGCTTCGGCTCTTCGACGTTGGGGTCGGTTAACGTACATGATGGAAAGTCAAAATGGTGCGATCGACAATGCGTTCTTGCGGCAAGTCCTGAGCGATCACTACGAAACCACACCTTACGAGGTCGACCCACTCCACGGACCAATGAACCCCACTCCGCTTTGTCGCCACGACTTCGGCCGAAGCAATTTGGCTACTAGCGCAAGCTTCATCGTCGAATTGGTCGACGCACCAGATGGCATTGCGATTGCATGGTGCGCGTTTGGTCCTCCGTGCATTAGCCTCTACTTCCCGTTGATCTTGGCCGAAGGAGCTCTGCCAACTGCTTTCTCCGAGGACTCCGTCGAGTTCCGTTACCAAAATATGTGGAACGCCTGGGCCCAACTTCGCGAGTACATGGGCTTTGATCGAGATTGCTGGAAAATGGTCCGTGAGCGATTGGCTTGGCTACAGTCCCGTCTGGATCAAGAGACCGACGACTTTCTTCAGGAGGTCACTCGCCTCCGACGTGAAGGCGGACTTTGCGACGTCCCAAGACTGGCAGGTTTGTTGATGGAAAATCACCTCGAACAGTTTGATGCTGTTCTTCACGGCATCTTGGGACCAGCCGAGCCGCTTGTAGCAAGTGCCTAATTGAGATGCGCCCGAAAATTGGTTATCTGAAAGCATGCTGCTGCTCAAGGCAGAAGCATGTCACCCGACTACGTAATTGGGGAATCAGTGGTACACCCAAAGTGGAAGCCCACATGTGGCAGATGACACCAACCCACGCACAACGAAACCTTCAAGCATACAACCAACTCTAATCAATAGGCACCAGAAAGTTTCGAACATCCCGAAACGACCAGGAATCTCCTCATGGACTGGTTCTGGAAATCGAGTTCGTCTTCCCCCACGAAGTACACTCCCTTCACAATTCCGTGTAATTGCGGTCACGTTTTGACTGGCACACGAAAAGCGACCCATCAAATTCTTGTGTGTCCAGCGTGTAAATCCAAACGTTTCGTGTTACCCCTGAGTCCGTTTTCGGAGATCATCCCACAACAAGAAACGTCCCAATCAACAACGAATTCCAAGGTTCCAAGTTTGTTTCTGGAGCGTGCCGCCATGGTCGGTATTGTCATTGTTTTTCTGGCGTTATTAACTGGTACAGTTGTGCCGTTATGCTTTCCAACCTCATCCAGTACCAAACCTGCAAGCCAAGCCCCGAAGTTGACAACTGTCAAAGCCAAAAGAGCTATCCAAAAGCACCAACAACACGTCAAAGAATGCATCTCGAGAGGACAGTTTTACTTAGCTCAATCGCACCTCAAGACCATCGCCAACTTCCACAAGTATCACCCCGAATTCGTAGCCAACACTGGTACACTAGTCCATCAACTTCGGGAACTCGCGATTTTTGCGGATTTGTTGGCCCCCGGTCTCGAAGACTTGCTCGACCAGGCCATCGATCTGGATAAAGATGACTGGGTCGAGACGTTGCGTAACCGATATCAGGGGAAAAGCGTCATCCTGGACACTTACCTGCGAGTGGAAGGTGGCACTCTGGTCAGTGATTATCGGATTTACGGCAAAGATAGATGCGTTGCAACGATCCAAGTCCGTAACTTGGTCGCTCTGGAACGGTATTGTAAATCGCAGATCAAGCAGCAGGAAGGAGAGCCAGAACGGATCCGAGTTCTGTTCGGGGCTCGGCTGGAAGCTCTTGAACCGGTGGGTCCCAAAGTCTGGCGAATTCGCTTTGAACGCAAAAGCGGGGTCATTTTGACGAATTACGAGGCTCTGTTGGTTTGCTGCCCTGGCTCCGATGATCAAGCCACCGCGGCATGTATGCGACGCCAATGTGAATGGGTTCTAAGAGAGAAAAAAGGAGTTCCGGAATAGGTCGGAGCCAATGGAAGGGTGGGCGAACCCCCACCCTGACTGCCGGTGCGCAGGTAGTTATTCCTCCCATAATTTCTTCGGAATTTGATCGACGAGACGAATCATCATCTCACGATAATAGACTTCCGCCCCTTCTGATTGAATTTGCAGCTTTCCTTTGATGAGAGGGACGACCTTGCCATTGTCTCGTCGGCTTAATCCGCTCAGTCGCATGACGACTTTTCCGTTGACAATGTGAATGGCTTTATCATCAACGGCAAACACTTCGATGGTGTTCCACGAGCCATCGAATTTCTCGTAATCGCCGTCCTTGACGATATGACGACTGACACCCTTACTTGGTGCTCTGAACTTCATACCGCCTTTCTTGTAGTAGACCGTATTTCCCTTCTTGATACCCTCGACCGTGACGATTGCTGCACCCACCCCCCAGTAATCGCCACAATCGTGCTCTTGGATTTGGCACTCGTGAGACTCCAGCCAGTTCGACCCTCCTCTCCCATTGTGCTTGCCGACACAATGATAAAGCAAGCCACTATCGCGACGGGCGTTCTCGCGAGGAAACCATTTCTTTTTGCCCCACTTGAACTGGAGTTTGAGGTGATAGTTCCCGAACTCCTTTTTTGAAGTCAACGCGCCGAAGATTTCTCCTGAGATTCGAATAGCTGGTTTCCCTTCGAACTGCACGACGGTGTAAACCTTCTTGGGGTCTTTGTTCAAGCCGACAAGGGGGAGCCTCTGCTTTTGCCCTTTGGTGCGTGGGTATCCTAGCCATGTGTCCCAACCCTTCAGAGTCTTGCCGTCGAAGAGTGAAATCCATTCCGACTTTCGTTCTTGCTCTCCGAGTGAGGCGACCGTCTTTGGAGGGACCACCAGAGCAACAGACAGTGTCAGTGACAACGCAATGACACACGAAAAAGAAAGTCTTTTCATGATGAAACCTCTTCGTGAAGTATTTGTGCGATTGACTTCGTGAAGTCAGCCTCACTCGAAAATCGAGTTCTCGGTTGCGTTTCGAGTTGGAGGGCATTGCGAATGGTTGTAGTCACCTGTGGTGGTGTGTCCGTTGTCGTGGAGTGAGAGGCGGCTATGTGTCAGGGGCTCACCCATTCTCTATTTTGTGTGCCCTTGATCGGCTGTGCCTTCGCTTGTCACGAATTCGGAGATCACCGCAAACCGCCCTAACAGGCTATCATTCTTATAGTATCGCTCCAATGTATGTTGGATTCGGTTCCAGTTCCGACCCGGAGAAGATCTGGTCACCCAAGACCATGTAACTTTCTGACTAATTTGGACGCCAACGAGTTTTTTGTTATCAACAATTACTCGGAAGTACAAACATGGCAACTGATTCTGTGCTCGAACAATCCCGTCGACGATTTGTCCGCCGACGGCCACAAGTGGGGGACAATTTGTTTGCCGTGATCCGGCTGTCGCAGAGGGTGATCAGAACTTTGCGTGGTCTCTGCTGGACTTTTCACAGTCGGGAATTCAGCTCATTGTACCGCAGAGGTGGTCGATAGGTCACCAATTGATTGTCGAACTGCGTGACACAGGGTACATCGGCCCCTTTGCAGCGTAAATCGAAATTGTTACATTTTATGTAGATGAATCCGTTGGACCTTTTGCTCTAACTTCAAGGAGGCCAAGACCGTGGCCAACAAGCCACTGACCCCCGGAGCACTCCAAACTATCACCGAATTGGCCAAAGGGTGAGGAAAAATTGTTCTCCGCCGTGTTTACGGCGAGCAAGGTCCTGGGTTGGATATCGGATCTGACCCAAATGGAACAAATCGCCACAGCCGCAGCCAAAGGACTCATTGCCGGAACGCTCGAACAAGCCACAGCTCAGCAAGCCGAACAAATCCCCCAAGAACATCCTTGTCCAAAGTGTCAACGACTGTGTTCGCTCAAAACAGAACCTCGCGCTGTGATCGCTCAAGGCGTAACGTTCTGCCATCAAGAACCGAAAGGCTATTGCCCGACTTGTCGTCGGGATTTTTTTCCTCAGAGGCCACTTCTCGGACACCCTCCTCGGGAGCGATTGGAATAGTGAATTCACTTTGAGCTCCACGCCTGGAGATTGATCACCCAATCGACGTGCCGCATCCTTCTCACTTCCTAGGCACAGACTCACATCGACTTGCCGTTTGTTGGTTTCAACCGTTCTGCGTTCGTATGGCTCATTTTACGGTGCGGTTTTCGATCGAACGGCTGACTTCGTCCTGAAATCTTCGAACCGATTTATTTCTTCGCTTGGGCCATCAACAGAGACACCTCGTCCTGAACGCTACTGCTTGAAGCGGTGTTGTACTTCTCTTCCAGGCTGGTAGGTCCGGAGGAAACGGTGGCCATTTCTTCGAGGGCTTCGGCTTCGGTTTCTTCTTGATCGACAGCTTTTTGTAGATCGTCGAGTTCGGCCAACGGACCTTCGCTTCCAAAGTCGCTGGCAGCATCGGCGAGTTCTTTGCGGACTTGGGCTCCCTCATGCCGAGCTACAAGTTGGGAATAGTTGGCCTTGGCCTTTGCGACTTTAGCGATGGCTGTTTGGACTTGTTTGCGGAGTTGGTCGACGATTTGCTCGTTTCGCTGATATTGCTTTTGTTTTTCTTGCATTACTTGCTCGGCCCTCTGCTTGGCCTCGATGGCTTGGGTCACGTCTGCCTCGTTTCCGGCGGCAGCAGCCTTCCTTGCAATCGTCATCCACTTATCGACTTCTCGTTGTTGAGTGTCGATTTCTCGCTCCAGCTGCTTATTGACGGCGATGAACTTGGCGACCTTGGATTGAAATTGTCTCACTCGTTTCTCACTATCTTCGATTGCAAATTTTCCGTCACGAATGGGATTGGCCAGAGCTTCCGCAGCTTGATCCTTTTTCCCACGAAACCAGTTCGAGATAGACTTGAAGAGGCTTGGCATGGCTGTCGGATTCCTTTATGTCTAGTTGCCCAGGACACGTTTGAGGATCGGTGGTCCAACGTATGTTAGAGGAGGTCTGGAGCCATCTTTTCCACCGTGCCGAGACTCTCGCTTGCGCTTCGGTGGTGTCGGCGGTTGTTATTGGGTTCGTTTGTACGCTCCGACCCTTGCCTTTGTATCGGATTAGTATAGACGTGAATCACTCCGGTAACAATTCTTCCACAGAAGATGTTGTTGAGTGGCAAAGAAGTGTCGTACCAAAGAACGTGCCCACTGGCGAAACCCATGCTTTTATTGAAAAGAATAGCAGGGCCAGAATTCTTGTCTGATTCTCAACCGAAAAACGCCCTAATCAAAGGACGGGATCACTGACCTTGAGGTGAGAAACGCAAGATTTTGTTTCAGCGGTATCGTCTCCTCCGGTCAGAGCTTGAGGAGCGTTGACTCGCTTGCTCGTTCTTTTGAACAATGCGTTCTTGATGTCGCACGATTTCGTCCGGGGTGATGAGTCCGTCTGAGTTACAGTCTAACTCAAGGAATTTGCTCACGGGTTGCCCAGTCTTCCGCCATTCGTAGAGACCTACTTGGCCGTCCTTGTCGATATCATTTTCGGTATACCAGTTCATGATATCTTTCGGCAGTTTTCCGATTGCGAAAACGGTAGGTCGAGTGGGATCGACTTCCTCAATGACGATGCGTCGGGCAACTCCGGCCTTACTGGGCCTTTTCGGATTGGTCTGTTGGTCGTTTCCACGCCTGCGAAGGGTATTCGTTTGGTAAGCGATGACGTAGGCTTCGGCTTCCGAGCGGTTGATCTTTCCGTCGCCATTCTTGTCGAACTGCTTGTAATGGAAACGTTTGAGCCTTTCGGACATTTCGCTTACGTCGAGTTGGCCATCCCTGTTTTTGTCTTGTTTATCAAAATATTCCTTGGTTTTGACTTTTGCTCGTTTGACGATCCGATCGTAGTTGGCCTTTTTTCGAAATTTGAAGTAGCGGAAAAATTGCTCCTTGTTCATCGTCTTTTCGGAGAATCCCGTTTCTTTCTTGAATTCCTCGAAGTAGGCCCATCCCTTCAAATGAGCGACTATGACTGTCCCTTTGCCTTTGGACATGAAGTCGAAATATCGTTGTTCGATGGATCGGTTGTCTGATCCACGCCTTCGTTGGGCCGTGGCCTGGGGAGTCAAGACACCGATCACAACTAAAGCAAGAAGGATCGTGAACGATAATCGGTAGCGCATTTGGATTGTTCCCAAGATTCATTGAGAGGGATAATTCTTGGAAGATTTCAGGTCATACATCGGTATGACCTTTCACAAAGAATCGATTCCTATGAGAAATCTGCAGCCAAGCAGGTTCCGAAGACCGCGTAGATACTCAAACATACTTGGCCTCGGACTGACTTGTTGTTACCGTGAATCGCCTATGTTACGTTAGTTGAATACGTTACGTGCTCGATTCGATGGGCTTCGCGGAGTTGTCCGTTGTGTCAGGCCAAGTTCTTTCTCTCCCAAAGACCCATGCGAACCACCCTCGTACTCCTTGTTACCTTATGCGTTGCCGAGCGTAGTTCCTTTGCGGAAACTGGTCCGAAACAGAAACCTGATGGTCCTTCCCAGGTTGATGTGTTTGTCAGCGGTGAAGGTAGTTACCATACGTACCGCATCCCGGCCATTATAGTTTCAAAAAAGGATACCTTGTTGGCGTTCTGTGAAGGACGAAAGCAGGGTCGAGGTGATGCCGGAAACATTGATTTGTTGGTTTCTCGTTCCACAGATGGCGGAAAAACATGGGCAAACCCGCAAGTTGTGTGGAATGACAAGGGAAACACGTGTGGCAACCCTTGTCCGGTAGTCGATCAACAAACAGGAACGATTTGGTTAGTGATGACGTGGAATCTTGGATCGGACCATGAACGCCAAATCATGGCCGGTCGCAGCAAAGACGTCCGGCACGTGTATGTCACCCATTCCAAGGACGATGGGAAGACGTGGGCCGAACCGAAGAAAATCACCACATCCATTCGTCAACCGCACTGGCGCTGGTATGCCACAGGTCCTGGCAACGCGATTCAATTGACGCGGGGAAAGCACAAAGGTCGTTTACTCATCCCCGCGAATCACTCGGACCATTCCGATCCGAAAAAGCATCCCTACCGGAGTCATGTCTTTTGGTCTGACGACCACGGCAAAACCTGGCAACTCGGCGGTATCCACGAACATCGCACCAATGAATCCGCCGTCGTCGAGAGAAAGGATGGTTCCGTTTTACAAGCCATGCGTTCTTATCATGGCAAGAATCGTCGTGCAATGGCAGTGAGCCAGAACGGTGGAAAGTCGTGGGGTAAGGTCTACCTTGATGAAGCGTTGGATACGCCGGTTTGCCAGGCCAGCATCCAACGATATTCGTGGCCCGAAGAAAAAGAGAAAGGGAGCAAAAGCCGAATCCTGTTCTCCAGCCCGAAAGGTCGAAGTCGCTCCCGATTGACCGTGTGGCTCAGCTATGACGAAGGCGAGACCTGGCCCGTTCATCGGCTGATTTACAAGGGAGCTGCGGCGTATTCCAACTTAGTCGTAATGCCTAACGGACAGATCGGCGTTCTGTATGAGAAGGATGGCTATCGGCGGATTTCTCTGGCGATGTTCCCGCTGGAATGGTTAGAGAGGTAACGATGGTGGAAACAGTAAGCGTGTATGGCTGTCGTTGTGAACTGTTTTGTTAGGCCACTTTGCGTTGAAACTGAGCTTCATGGAGAGATTCATAAACGGCACATCCAGCGAGGAGTTCTTGATGGGTTCCAACGGATTCGATCCGACCTTGTTCAAGAACGACGATCCGATCGGCGATCTCGAGGGTGTTGAGCCGATGGGTAATCACGAATGTCGTACGGTTCTTCATGAACTCACGCAACACCCTATGGATTTCCGATTCGCTGAGGGCATCGGCTTGGTTCGTGAACTCGTCGAGAATTAAAATGCTCGGATCGCGAAGGAACGCACGGGCCAGCGCGATTCGTTGTCGCAATCCACCTGAAAAAATTCTTCCGGCTTCTCCGACGCGAGTGTCGTATCCTTCGGGGAGACTCGCGATGTAACTGTGAACGAACGCTTGGTGGGCCGCCTTTTCGACTTGTTCGCGGGTCGCTCGTCGATGGCCGTAGGCAATATTGTTGTGGATCGTGTCGTCAAAGAGTGTGGTTTCTTGCGTCACCAAACTGATTTGTTGCCGCAGACTGCGTAAGTTGGCATCCCGGATGTTAATCCCGTCGATGAAGATCGACCCATGATCTGGGTCGTAAAAACGGGGCAGCAAACCAAGCAAAGTCGTTTTGCCCGACCCGTTCTTTCCGACGATGGCAATCGTTTCGCCGTGTTTTACCTCCAAGTTGATCATCGTTAGTGTGGGGCGGTTCGGTTCGTAGGAGAAACATACGTCACGGAATTGAATGTTTTCGGAATGTCTCGCGAGTATGGGACCGTTGGTGTTCTTCTGTATTTCCGATTCCATGTCCGAAATGTGGAAGATTCGGTCCGCAGCTGCGGCTCCCGACTGGAGACGGGTGTAAACGTTCGAAAGCCGTCGTACCGGATCTGCAATGGCCGCTAAAAGAACATAGAGTTGCAATAGGGATTCCGAATCCATGGGCTGTTGGAGCATCCGCATTCCAAGGATGTGGGTCTCGCCGTTGAGCACCAAATACGCCCCGACGAGGAGTGCTCCTACGACGGAAGCTATACCCAGGAACTCGATGACTGGCCCGGAGAGTGAGTCGAGCAGCACGACCTTCATGACTCGCTTGTAGTAATCTCTGGTCGCGATCGAAAACTTTCTTCGTTCGTAAGGCTCCATCGTGAACGCCTTGACGACGCGAATTCCCTGGAAGGATTCCTGGAGTAATTTGTAAATGTTCGACATCCGTTCGAGTAACCGACGCGTCGCCCGCTTCATCGTTCGCCCGATCTTGGTCAAAACGAAAAGGGCCACGGGTACGATCACGAGGAACATCAACGTCAGTTGCCAACTGATCCAACACGCGACGACGACACAACCGATTGCACGAAGCGGTTCGGCGATGACTTTCCCGAAGAGGGTCTTCATTCCCGCCCCGAGCATGTCCACGTCACCGGTGAAGCGGGCCATGAGTTCGTGTGTGCCCTTCTCTCCGAAATGACGAACGTCGAGGTTGATTACCTTCCGATAGAAGGAATTGCGTAGGTCGAACTGACTCAAGCCCACGACGTTCCCGACCAGAAATTCTTGTCCGAATTCGAAGAAGCCCTTGAGGGCAACACCAACCACGACGAGTCCGAGGACCCAGACGAGCGTCAGGAATCGGTCCGTCGGGAAGAATGTGTCGATGTATTTTTTGCCCAATTGGTAGCGGTAAAGGGTGTGTCGATCGGCTTCTAATCGAGTCTCGATTCGTGCCAGTTGTGCGGACGCTTTTCGATACGAGTTGGCCTTATCTTTATCTTTTTCGGCCATCTCCTCGTACTTCTGGGCGACCTTCGTCCAAGCGATAATTTGTTTGTTCTCTTGGTCGATGCGGCTTTGCGTCTCCGAGATTTCGGCGTCGACCCACTGTTGAAGATTTTTGTCGGAACTTATGATCTTCAGGACCGGATAAATGGCCGTGAAGTTGAGACTCCAAAACATGGCCGCAAGAAATGCGCAGGAGATCGACAGGACCAACCGGTATCGGTACGGCCAAGCAAATTTCAGGGCTCGAATGAAGTTCTTCATGGACCGGTTCCGCCCCGAGAGATCAGTTCTTCTCCCGGCGTGTTCAAGGGTGTGGGATGAACTATTCTATTCCAGATCGGGGTTATAAATGATTGTCAAATACGGAACAAGGTGGTTTATCATCGGGGTGCTCGTGTGGATTGTCGGAAGCGGTTTGTGCGTAGGTGGCAGCCAGCACTGGGACTCATGACAATTGACGTCGAGCAACTTGTTCTCCAGACAGGCCTCGGAACTGGAATTTTAACGCGAGATACGACCTTGAAAAACACAGCCATACTATTGGTCGATTGCCCGGACCGGAAGGGAATCGTTGCCGCCATCAGCGACTTTCTCTATCGCCACGACGCGAACATCCTTCATGCTGACCAACACCAAGATTTTGAACGCCAACTTTTCTTGATGCGTGTCGAGTGGGACTTGACTGATTTTGATCTTTCGATCGAGGAGTTACATCGACAGTTCACGCCCATCGCCGAGCGGTTCCAAATGCGTTGGAAATTGGAACTATCGACGAAACCACATCGTGTGGCTTTGTTCGTGTCGAAGTTTGATCATTGCTTGGTTGACTTACTCTATCGACACAGGACGGGTGAGCTGCTTTGCGAAATTCCGATCATCGTTAGTAATCATCTGGACGCCAAACACTGGGCGGATTTCTATCAAATCCCGTATCACCATTTTTACATCAACCGCGAGAACAAGGCTGATATCGAGAAACAACAGCTCGAGTTGTTGATCCAACATGACATCGACTTGGTCGTGATGGCTCGTTACATGCAGATTCTCACAGACCATTTTGTTTCCCACTACCCCCAACGAATCATCAATGTCCATCATTCGTTTCTCCCTGCGTTCACTGGAGCCAAGCCATACCATCGTGCCTTCGAACGCGGTGTCAAGTTGATTGGTGCGACGAGCCACTACGCGACTGCCGATTTGGACGAAGGGCCCATCATCGAGCAAGATGTGGAACGAATTTCCCATCGGGATGGATTGAAAGAACTTATTCAGAAAGGACGTGATCTAGAAAAAGTAGTTCTCTCGCGTGCTGTCCATTGGCATCTGGATCATCGTATTTTGGTGTCGGATCGCAAGACAGTGATATTTGATTAGGAGTAGTGGCGAGGATAGAGCGACATTGAGGCAAACGCAAGACGGGGTTCGTTTGAGGCCGCATTGCATTTCGTGGGTAACCAGCCGAACTTAGGTTGAGTTGGGCTTTCGGCCGAGCGGACGGTCACTTGATCCGACTCCTGTCATTCACAATCTTGAACGGGAGCGAACGTCAAGTAGTCGAGTGTCGCCGATGCTGCGGGCCACGGACACGACCACACGAGAAAGAACATTGCCTGTCGTACCCAGAGTTGTGCCTTGTGGTCACGAAGGAACCCAGCGCCTTTCGCGGCAATGAGTGTGGCTTGGGAAGCCTGGACAGCAAGCTGATTTACGCGAGCGCGGAGTTGGGTCATTGCGTTCGGAGAGGGTTTATCTTGCGACTCGTCTTGGCAGCGGGCAAGCCGGTGCAATTGTTCTCGGAGTTCGTTGAAAGTTCGTTCCAGGCGTTCAGCACCTGATCGAAGCCCTTCACGTTGTTGAGATTGCTGCTTCAGAAATTGGATACAACCGCGTGCCAAACCAATGCCCAACGCCGAAGTCTGCAAGCCGCCTGCTCCGCCGCTTTTCCCTTGCATGACCTTCTCATCGGGACCTGCCAAGAGCCACCTTCTGTCCAATCGAACATTCCGACACTCAACTTCGGTGGTCAACGAACCTTGCAAAGCCATCAAAGACATCGGTTCCCCGACTTGAACTCCCGGCGTGCGCGTTGGAACCAAAATCAAAATCTGCCTAGAGTCGTCTCGAAGCGTCGCGCCGACAACAACGTAATCGGCGCGACTTGCCGCCGTGACCCAGGGAATTGTTCCTTCGAGCACAATGTCATCGCCGTCTTCGTGGGCCGAGAAAACAGGTCGGCCGTGTTGGCGCGACGTGGTCAACTGTGACAACCCTACCGTAGCAAAAGTGGCCCCCTCAGCGAGTCGCGGCAACAGGTCCCGAAATTGTTCGTTTTCGGACGCGAGTAAACGGCGACACGCTGCATCCCTTTGGGTCAAGATAAAACAAATCGTCAGGCATGCACTCGAGAGACATTCGTAGGCCTCGAGAAGTTCACACGATCCAGAACCAAGGCCGCCATATTCTCGCGGAATACAGCATCGGAGGGCGTCGGTTTTTTTGACAACTTCCCAGGAATCGGCTGGCCACTCTTGGAGACCGTCGGCAGCGAGAGATTGGTCTGCAAGTTGCGAGAGTGAGGATCGCGGAAACGGTGTTTCTGATGGCATGGAATAGACCTTTACAGATGTCTTTCAGCTTCGTCCAAGTATCTCCGGATCTAACAAGAACTGGGACCACGTTTCGAATTCGGACTTGACTTGCGTTAGTTCCGACAGAGGTGAGAATCCTGCCTCTGTCAGTACAGCTTCGCGTGGGCGCACGTTGGGTTCGTTCAGATGGAACAAGTGGACAATCCCAAGATGGACTTGCCCGACAGAGTTGGAATCGTCGTTGATGAGCCCTAGACAGCGGTCCTCAAATTCGGTCTCCAAGAAGACTTCTTCAAGGACTTCTCGCATCATTCCCGAGCGATAAAGGTCGGTCGGTTGGTCGGCATCCTGTGGTTCAATGTGCCCTCCCACTCCGACCGAGCGGAACGCCTGGAGCCGGGTTTCGGTAGCCTTCGAACCACGGAGATAGTGGAAAATTTGGTCTTGGTGGCGAAACACCACGTAAGGAATCAGTTGTTTGTAACTCGGGTCTGCTTCGGCCTTGGCTCGCGGGTAGAACCGCAAATGTTGAGGATCGAGTAAACTTGGGAGGTATTTTTCTGGTTCGGAAGAAAAGCCCTGAAAGACTCCCACGTCGTGGAAGAGTTGAGTGGGTACCACGAGCACGTGCTTTTCGATGCGGTCGGTCATTGATCGTTCTCCATCGCGAAGGCTTCGTACGCCGCCCCGAGTTGTATAAGAGTCGGAAACGATTGCGGAAAAGCAAAAACTCCTGCAGTGGCCCGGAGTTTGTCTTTCCCAGCCAGAGACGACGCCATCGTTTGCGTTGTCGGCGATGTTGACTTTCTAGGAGGAGGTGGGATAAGCGGACCACTCAAGAAATTGTTCACCAACACAAGTACGGTCATGGCGATGACAAGAATGATCGCCAATCGTAGCGTTTCTCGGGATCCTCGTCGGTGGAAAAGGATGTCGAGTTCTTCCTGGTCGTCCGTCTCGGCGGCTCGTTGGAGGGCGACTTCGTAACGGCCTTCCGGATACTCAGCGGCTTGGTCTTCGGTGACGTGGTCGTGAAAATCCTCCACGTCGTAGATTGGAACGACCAACAAGTCGAACGGCAGGGCATTGTTGAAAGCAAAGGTCGCTGGCCAAACGTCAGCACGAGAACTGTTCGGCAAGAGGGTCCAAAATGCGCGGATCAATTCGGGGTCGGGGGCTCGACGTTGGAAAATGAGTCTGCCGCCATCGACGAGAATTTGGACCCCACCAAGGAACGTCGGTCCCCAAGCATTGGCTATTTCTTCGTCTGTGTATTCTCGCTCGGATTCCTCTGTTTGCTGTCTTACAGGTTGATCTTCGAGAAGGGCATTCGATTTGAGGCGTTTCAAAATGGCCTGTACTTCGGACACGGTTCGACGTGGGAGCGGGCCAAACGTCCATTCGAGCGTCGGCAATTCGGTCTTCCGCCATTCCGGTGGGAACTGGTCGAGTATGTAAAACGGATCGGGTAATCCGTAAAGATAGACTTTTTTTCGGACGATGAGCACTTGGTAGTACAAGGGATGGTCCTCGGAGACCGTCTCAACATCGTCACAAACGCGTGCTATCACAACGTGTCGTTTTCCAAACGGCAGCGCGAACATGGCTTCTGGACATCGTATCCCATGTAGAGGGGTGCCATAGTCGATTACAACGCTTTGGAGTTCCGGAATCCAGGCGTCCAGGACTCCGGGTGATTTTCCGAGGAGTTTCGGTAGTGGCGTTTCCGCCAGCAAAAACGTGGCCTGTTCGATCAAAATTTCTGGCACGCTTGGCCTTTCGAATGCGATAGGAGGACCAGCAGTTTTGGGAAATGCGAAGGATTTCGTGAATTTTCACGTGTCCCCCTTGCTCATTCGGCTGCAGTCTTCCATAATAATTCTTTCGTATTTGAAACATTCTGCAAGACGCTTCGAACCATTTAGAGTGTCTTGTCTGTCCTCATTGGTATTATCATTAGACGGCCCATTCGAGTACAACCAGAAACGCCTTGACTGACCAGCCGGGCGATCGAGTCAGAGAGAGAGTAGAAGTTCAATGGCCGAGACGATGAAGATTGTTGCCAAGAAGCGGGATAAAGTCGGAACGAACGCTTCGCGAGGTTTGCGCAAGAATGGCCGTTTACCTGTCGTTGTTTATGGGCACAAAGAGGAATCCGTATCGCTGAGCATCGCGTTGGATGATTTCCAGAAAGTGATGCGGCATCATATCCGCTACATCGATCTGGAAACGGAAGGTGGAGTCGACCAAACGATGATCCGTGAGGTCCAGTGGGACTATCTCGGAATCGATATTTTGCATGTTGACCTTGTTCGAGTGGCCAAGGGAGAAAGAATCCAGGCCGAGGTGACGATCGAAGCGACCGGCATGGCCCTTGGTGTCCAACGCGGTGGGGTTTTGGAACAACCCCATCATACCGTTGGGGTGGATGCCCCTGCCATGGAAATTCCAGAGGTCATCAAGGTGAACGTCGAGCAACTCGACCTGGGTCAAGCCATCCAAGTCAAGGATTTGACTTTTCCGGATGGAGTGCGACCTCTGCTCGATCCAGAAGAAGTGGTCCTGCACATCACCAGTGGGACTCAAGCTCCGGTCGAAGGCGAAGAGGCGGCGGTTCCGAGCCAGCCTGAAGTCATCGGCAAACCCAAAGAAGAGAGTGCCGAGTAACCGCTTTGCCTTTACTGGTGGCCCATCATGCACCTGGTTGTTGGACTTGGTAACCCTGGAAAACGTTACGAACGAACGCGCCACAACGTCGGTTTTGAGGTCATTGATAGACTAGCCGAGAACCCTAATGCAGAACCGTTTCGGGAGAAATTTCAAGCTCAACTTGCGGAACTGCAAGACGATGCCGAGAAAATCATACTCGTCAAGCCTCAGACCTTTATGAACTTAAGCGGGCAGTGCGTTCGCGAAATTGTCGATTTTTACAAGCTCGATCTTGCGAACCTATTGATCATCGCTGACGACATCAACTTGCCCCTAGGTAAGCTACGATTTCGCCCAAAAGGAAGTCATGGCGGCCAAAATGGGCTACGCGACATCCAAAATCGTCTCGGGACTAACGAATATCAGCGACTTCGGATCGGTGTTGGTGCTCCCAACGACGATGCCGTAGATCACGTCCTCGGGAAATTCCGACCTTCCGAGAAAGACGCCATCGAAGACGCACTATTTGCTGCAGTCCAGGGGGTTGCCTTGTGGTGGCGCGAAGGAATCGAGAAGTGCATGAATGAATACAACGGAGACAACAAAGAGTAAATGGCGGGTGAGGTATATCCTTCCCACCAGACTCCATCTCTACAAGGACAAAACCAGTGCCAGCGAACGTTTACGAATGCATGTTGATGTTGGATACGAGTAAGGTAGCCGGCGATGTCACGGGCGCAGCCGAGCAAATCCATGCGTTGCTCGAGAAGCAACACGCTGAGATCTTGGCAAGTCGTCCGTGGGATGAGCGTCGGTTAGCGTATTCCATCAAAGACGACAGAAATGTTGTACACAAAAAAGCCCTGTACTATCTGATTTATTTCCGAGCTGAGGGAGGTGCTCTGCCTACTCTCGAACGTGAGTTTCACTTGTCCGAGGTCATCCTTCGATTTTTGGCTCTCAAGATCGACCCGAAATTGGTCGACACGATGCTGGCTTTGGCCCGTGACGAGCACGCGATGGTTGCATACCACAATATCCAGGACGAAGACGACGAAGGTTCGGGTCCACCACCCCGCCGACAGCGAAAGGAACAGCCACGCGAAGAGAAAGCGGAAGGGGAGGATACAGGAGGAGAGGAAGCAGCAGCCGAAACCGAGGATGTTTCGCGAGAGGACGGTGAGGTCCCTGCGGAAGAATCGGTTTCCTCTTGATTTGGGGAAAATAGGGTCATTCTTGACTTCTCGGCCGGGTAACCTAGAAGTTTTTTCGACTACCGCTCAAGCTTGCAGTCAATGGGTGACGAATGTATAGTAAATACTATCAACTAAAGCTGCAACCCATTTCTCCACGCTGAGGAGGTCCGAAGATGGCTCGACTCAATAAAGTATTCATAATTGGTGGTCTGTATCGCGATCCTGAAGCCCGAACGTTTTCGAACGGTGGTAAAGTCGTACTTTTGAAATTCGTGAGCACAGGAAAACGCACGAAGAACCAACAAACGGGAGAATGGGAAGACGAACCGATCTTCCTCGACGCCAAGATTTTTTCTCGTGGTGATTACACACGTCTTGTTGACGCAGCAGAGGAGAAGTTAAGGAAAGGAAGTCAGGTATTGCTCGAAGGCAGCCTTGTTATGGAAAGCTGGGAAAGCCAAGGCCAGAAGCAATACAAAACGTTGCTCTACGTGGACAACTTCCAAATCATCCCGACGAAAGGGTCCGAGGAAGGCAACAGTGGCTCTCGCGAGAGTTTTTCCGGTTCGAGATCGACGTCCACCTCTGATGACAACTTTGGAGACTTTGCTTCGGATGGCTTCGCCGACGAACCAACGACTGCTGACGACCCAAATATTCCATTTTAAGTGGCCCAAAGTCGCCATCTAGGGGATTACCCCCTTTGCGACTGAAATATTAGGTTTTGACTATGCCTCGGAAGACCAAAAACCGACAACAGATACCAAAAGGTCCACACGGTGGGACAATGCTCGTCCTCGTAGAGGACGTTCCGGATTTGGGGCGCCAAGGCGAACAGGTCGAAGTGCGACCGGGGTACGCCCGCAACTATTTGTTGCCCAAAGGTCTTGCGACGATCCCAACGGCTCACAACCTGCGGATGCTCGACCGGTACAAGATCAAGATCCAACAAGCTCGCGAAGCCCGCATTCAAGACTTGCAGATGTTGGCCGAGCAAATCTCTCGATTGCCACACGTGTTGATCGAAGCGAAGGCTAACGAATCTGGTCAGCTTTATGGTTCGGTTGGTGGTCCGGAGATTTCCAAGGCTTTGCATGGGAAGAACCTCCAAGTCGAACCCGATATGGTTCGCCTCGAAGCTCCCATCAAAGACTGCGCCGTTTACGACGTCGACTTGAATCTTGGGTTTGAGATCGAAGCTAGCGTTCAGGTGATGGTAATCCCTCAGCAAGAGCAAGGGTAGTCCAGAACCCCAGAACGGAGGTCGTCAGGCCCGGTCTTCCATCCAGTATCGCAGAGGGACAGGTCTTACCCTGTCCCGCGTTTTTCTACAACAAGGACGTTTGGAAGAACGATATCGTCCCCAAATCTACACTTCTTTGACGAGCAACTCGTTTTTTGGGCGTGGTTCCCAGCCAACGCGACTTCCAATGTCGAGTTACGGCAGTTAAGACAGCACAACTGACGTCCATCAGGCGTCAGTCGGGAAGAAATTGCGTCCAGATTGAAACGAGGTGTCCGATGTCACATTCGCCTGGGTTCACCGATCGTCTACCCCCCTACAACAAAGAAGCTGAACAGAGCGTCCTGGGGAGCATGCTGCGGGACAACCATGTCATTGACGACGTGGTGAACGTCCTGGCCAAAGCAGAATATTTTTATACCGACGCGCACCAGAAAATTTTCCAAGCTATGCTGGACCTCAACAGGGAGGCCCATCCAGTCGACATGGTGACGCTTGCCGAACACCTGATGCAGCAAAAACAGTTCGATGACATCGGTGGAGCTGGATACATCGCGGGCTTATGGGACGCTGCCCCAACCGCGGCGAATGCTCTCTACTACGCTCGCATCGTTCGGGAAAAAGGCATCTTGCGGAGTCTGGTCCACAAAGGAACCGAAATCGTTCGAGATGCTTACGACCAATCAGCTCCTGCGGACGAGTTGCTCGAATCGGCCGAACGCCGCATTCTCGAAATCGCCGAGATGGGAGCCACCGGACAAACGGTCACGCTCCACGACGCGCTTCAGGAAGCGTACAAGCGCATCGATGCCAGGACGAAAAAAGAAGATGTGTCACTCAGCGGGGTTCCATCGGGGTTTTTGGATCTCGATGAGAAAACGGCCGGATTTCAAGCTTCCGAGTTGATCATCATCGCTGCCCGTCCGTCGGTCGGGAAAACGGCGTTTGCCCTGAACATCGCTCGCAATGCGGCAGTGGATAATGGCATCCCAGTGTTCTTCGTGAGCCTGGAACAATCACGAATCGAAATTGCCGAACGGTTGCTGTGCTGTCAGTCTCGCGTCGATAGCCACAAAATTCGGAAGGGGTACCTCAACGGAGAAGATACTGACCGGTTGCTCGAAGCCGGTCATCTGTTGAGTGAGTCTCAAATTTTCATCGACGATGTCCCTGGCCAGGGAATGATGCGGATTGCGGCGAATGCTCGTCGCCTCAAGCGTCGTCACGATCTGAAGATGGTGGTGATCGACTATCTCCAACTCATCGAGCCTGAGAGTAAAAGGGATAGTCGCCAGGAGCAAGTCGGCCAGATTTCGCGACGTCTGAAATTTCTGGCCCGCGAACTGGAAATCCCGGTGATTGCGTTAGCCCAGGTGAACCGAAGTTCGGAGGACCGTCAGGACCACCGCCCGCGGATGTCCGACCTTCGCGAATCTGGTTCCATCGAACAAGACGCCGACACGATCATGTTACTTCACCGCCCCGACTATCACGAACCTGGCCAGCACGAAGGCGTCATCGAAATCATCATCTCCAAACAACGGAACGGCCCCACTGGTGAGATCACGCTCTCTTACCTCAAGCAATACATGAAATTCGAGAACTTTGCCGTGATGCCGGAATTTGGGGGTTAGGGAGCATCGAAGCTTCCGAGTTTAGAATTTGGCTCATAAGACAAGGAAAACCAGTGTTACGTATTGATCCTTCCGAAATTCTGGACGATTTCCATCGTGAAAAGGTGAGCGAATCCTGTCGCTTTTCCAACTTTCTGGATTAAGCTGGATGGGAAACACTAGTTCTCGGGAAGTGGCACGTCTGCTGAATTTTGGCGTTGAGGTTTACCTTTAGAAATTCTTCAGGCCACAAAGGAGTGAAAGTGCCTAATTGACCCGTGTTCGTAGCGATGGTACAGTACGATCATGAGAACAGGAGTGCCCATCTCGCCTGGGATTGCTGTCGCCCCCGCTTTCGTTGTTAATCAAGTCTTTGCCCGGCGGGAAATTCATTATCTGGAATCGACAAAGCTGACGGACGAAATCCGCCGGTTCGAAGAAGCTTGCGCGTCGGCCGCTGCGGAGATCGAGGCCATCGCTGTTCGGGTCCGTGAGGAAGTTGGCGAATCGGAGGCAGCGATCTTCCAAGCCCATCGTTTGATATTGGAAGACCCCACGCTCAAAGCCAAGGTTCAGTCGGGAATCATTCTTCGGAGAGTCGATGCCTCGACTGCCTTATACGACGTTCTCGACGAGCACGCCAAGTTGTTCGCTCAAATCCAAGATACCCATCTGAAAGAACGTCTCTCCGATCTGCGCGACGTCCTGGGTCGGGTGTTAATCCACCTTAATCGGTTTGAGGAAGAGACTCACGAGGACTCGTCCAAAGCTGTGATCATCGTCGCTCACGAAATCCTGCCGTCCCAAGCGATGATGCTCAATCGAATGAACGTTGCCGGAATTTTGACCGAGACAGGAGGTCCCTCCGGGCATGCCGCCATCCTGTCCCGAGCGTTGGGAATTCCTGCTGTATCCGGATTGGTTGGAATTATGGACGATGTCAGCACCAACGATCTCATCGCAGTGGACGGACGAGAAGGCCATGTCTACGTTCATCCAGGACCTGAGGTCGAATCGGCCTACCGCAAGCTTCAACGCGAGTACGTCGATACACGCGATCGACTGATCGAGAACCGCGATCAAGATCCTATTTCCGCAGACGGGACGCGTGTCGAACTGCTCGCTAACGTGAACAACCCGCACGACGCCGACTCTGCGAGCAAGGCGGGAGCCTGCGGGGTCGGTCTTTATCGGACGGAATTTCTCTTCTTGGCCCACCCGAGCGTTCCAGACGAAGAGGAACAACTGGGCGTTTATCTGGGTGTCATCGAAGCCTCACCGAACCGGTCAGTTACAATCAGGACGCTCGACCTCGGGGGCGACAAACATGTCCCTTATCTTGGAGAAGTCCGCGAGACGAACCCCTTCATGGGGTGGCGTAGTATCCGGATGACACTGACCCATCCAGAACTTTTCCAGACCCAGCTGCGGGCCATCTTGCGTGCGGGGCTTTACGGCGACATCCAGTTACTGTTCCCAATGGTGAGCACGTTCGAAGAAGTTCTGCACCTCAAGAGCATGGTCCGAGAAGCCGAAGACACAATGACCAAGCGAGGAATCCCCTTCAAAAGAGGTATCCCGATTGGCATCATGGTGGAGGTGCCCGCTTCTGCACTGACGATTGGTTCGTTGTTGCCCGAAATCGATTTCGTCAGCGTTGGCTCCAATGACTTGATCCAATACGTCATGGCTGCCGACCGTGACAACCCAAAAGTCGCTCATTTATGCGAGCCTTTCAATCCGGCCATTTTGAAAATTCTCCACCACATCATAAAGACTTGTAACGAACACAACAAACCTGTCTCCGTTTGTGGCGAGATGGCAGGACGCCCTCGTTGTTTCTTGCCCCTGTTCGGGATGGGCCTGCGGCGGTTTAGTATGAGTCCTGCGTTCGTCCCGACGGTGAAAGAGTTGTTGCTCTCAACGGACCTCGACACGGCCCAAGATATCGCTCGAACCGTTCTTCGGATGCACCGCGTTGATGCAATCAAATCCTACCTGACGGAAGTGACTCAGAAGATATGCTTGCCTGCTGCCCAGTTCGACTTGAAAGATTAGTCCACGGACTCCCGATTCGGTTGTCTTTCGCACTCCACCAGTCAGTTCAATTCTTTCTCTGCCGGTTACAAGTGGTTATCGCAGCGAAATGAAAGCCCGTACGGATACTAACCGCATTGTTCACCATCCACCGAATAGCTTTATCGTTTCGCTTTTCGTTATCATGTGGAACGCGGCTTACCTCCAGTCGAGCCATATCACTTGTGGGAACTGGAGCAAGTCTGAATAACTGCCTTCGTTGCGTCGGTAGGCGAATGCCAAACGATGGATATCGTTGTTTGGATCGTCGTAAATGACCGGAAGGGGTTTGTATTCATCGCTCGTGGCGGAAGACCTCGCCATAGATCGTTCGTTTTTGGAAGCCTACCACCCTTGTGATCAGCCAGAAAACATTGGAAGGTTAAATTTGTGTCAGTTTCGGCGGGAATACAAAGTCTTTCCTTGGTACATCCAAAGGCTCACGATGAATCGCCTCGACTTTGTTGACATGACCCTCCACGACAACAAATCCCATTTTGGGAGAAGGAGTTCTTTTCATGACGATCACACGACAATCTAGAAATATCGGTGCTGTGGTCGGCGCGGCCATAGGCGATGCTATGGGACATCCGACGGAGTTCGTCAGTTCGTTCGAAGGGCTTGTCGAACGATATGGCCCAAAGGGCGTGACTCGCTTCGAAAAATATTGGGAGCGAGAAGGGAAACGCTTTGCTCCGTACACTGACGACACTCAGATGGCTGAGGTCGTGTTACGTACCCTGCTCGAAGGGCACGAAGAACTCGATGAAACGATGACGCGGATGGCCCAAGGATTTGTCGATTGGGCCAAGAACCCACAAGGCGGGCACCGAGCCCCAGGAATGGCCTGCATGGGTGGGTGTCGCCGTTTGGAGTCGGGAATCCACTGGTCCGAAGCGGGAGGAGAAACCGCTGGTGGGTGTGGGTCGGTGATGCGTGTCTATCCATTCGGGTTGATCTTCTCCGACGACATTGCGAAAGCGGAATACTGGGCGACGGAGCATTCCAAGCTAACGCATCGTGATCCGATTGCCATGGCCGCCTGTGCGGCGATGACAGTAGCGATGGTTCACATAGTTGACGAGAAGGAAACCAGTTTTATCTTGTCGGAGATGGTCGAAGCCTGTGCCCGATACTCGGGGAACACCGCCGACTTGGTCGAACAAGCCATCCGTGAGGCCACTCTCGGGATCGAACCTCGCGTTACACTCGAAAGACTCGAGGGATGGGCCGCCCACGAAGCGATTGCTGCAGCTGCGTATATCTTTGCGCGACATTCCGATGACTTCGTCGGGGCGGTTTTGGAGGGCGCAAACACTCCTGGAGACAGCGACAGTTTGGCCACCCTTGCCGGGGCCTTGACTGGTGCACGATGTGGTATCGAGGCGATTCCCGAGGAGTGGATCAAGGACGTTGAGCGGTCTGACGAGTTGATGGGGTTGGGAATACGGATTGGAGCGGAACATCAGGGAGTGTGAACTGGTTATCGAAAGATACGCTCGATGCGTTCTCGGGCCAATGCCGGGCTTGTGGTCATTCCCTTTCCGCCGATTCCGGTGACAATGTGGATTCGTCCATCAATGGTCTCTTCGAAGAGCTCTCCATCGGTCCAAGAAGTGTAAAGACCGTGCCAGCGTTCATCGATTTCCCAGTGCGACAAACGCAACATCCGTCGGCATTCGGAAAGGATGAGGCGTTCGAGATTGGCGTCGATGTGGTCATCCATATCGTCCTGGCTGTATTCGTGGGAGTCCCCCAACACGATTCGTCTATCCTGGTCTTGGACGGCCAAAATGTGAATTCCAGCAGCAGTCAAGGCGGGGTTGGAGACAGGGCTTTCTTGCATTGTCTTCCAACTTGGGCTAAGTCGAAATGACGCATACCGTCGGATCGAGAGTCCAGACGCGAGGGACGTTTGGAGATGGGTTCGTTGCGGAGTCGTCCGAAGCATGAGTAACTTGCAAGCGACGAGACCACGTTCGGCCAGTTTTTCCGGGAACAAGATACGCAAGTCGGAGCCGTTGCAGATACAAACCTGGGCGGCCACATGTAGGGTTCCATCGGCGGTCGTCACACGACACTGCGTGCCCTCGACTCGCGCCTTTATTGCCATCGTCCTGGGACTGTAGGAACAGGTCTGCTGCCGCGACAACCAGTTCACCATTTTGTTGACTAGGACTCGCGGGTCGATTCGTAAGTCAGAGTGGAAAAGGATACTTCCTAGGCAGTAGTCCGGGTGGATGGCGGAGTTGGCTTCGAGCGACTGTTCGCGGTCGAGCAATTCACTGTGATAACCGTGGTCCGGCCCGAGTTCGGCAAACTCGTGAATGACCTTGAGTTCTTCCGGTGTGGAAGCAAGATATTGTGTTGCGCGATGGCAAATCGGGAAGCCAATTTCATCGGATAAACTTTGGTACAGTCTGGAGCTTTCTTCGCCTCGACGATGCCAATCACCAACTGGCATGCCACTGGGAATGATCATCCCGAAGTTACGGACGGAGGCTCGCAGCGGCCGAGAATCTTTCTCGAGCAAGAGAGTTCGGAGGCCAAGTCGAGTCGCATGATAAGCGTGAAAAATCCCGAGGATACCAGAGCCAACCACCACCAAGTCCCAAGTCTTTTGCATTTTATAGTGCGAGTCCGTGGTCACAAGTTTCGTTTTCCTGTGGAGTTCGACTCCGACAGGTCCTCATCGAACTCTCTGCGTTTTCCTGTCGAATTCGATCCCGAGAGCTCCTCATCAAACTGTTCGTGGCTTTTGCTTTGAGTGGGTACTGGTCGCAGTAGGCGATTGATTTTCTGTTGGACAAAACGATTCGGGTCTTCCCGTGTGCGATCCAAACGACGCTTGACGTTTTTGAGTTTCTCCTCGAGTTCTGTTTGTTTTAACTGCAACACTTCGATGTCCAGCTGGACCATTTGTTTGGCGACTTTGGTAAGACGGTCCATCAGTGTTTCCCGGTTGGAGGAATTTGGCGTCGCCAACTGCGCCACGAGGACTTGGGCTTTGTTCTGTGCGATCCAGATTTTTAGCTCCAAATTGTGTCTGCGGCGATTTTCACGGATGTCGGCCAGAAGCTCAGTCACCTGGAAAATATACCGAATTTCCATCTGGTATCTCGGAAGTGAGGTCCGTTTCAGCTCCGCGAGGAAGGGAGACATCTCCGGGACGTGTTTTTTGACGAAGAACAGAACTGCTGCTTCGCGGACTTCGGTGAAGCGCGGAAGAAGCTGGACCTGCGTTACTTTGAGGGATAGATCCTCTGACCCAGCGGAAAGGTCAGCGACGGTCCAGCATTGGCAGAATAAACTGGTAACGACCAAGATCGCAAAGTGTGGGGGGTTCTTCATGACAACAACTCGCAAAGAAAGGCGTAAAGCTGGTAGCAGAAGATCGAGATGATTTCTGACTTTGCTTTAGGACTTTCACCTTTAGTTAATTCCATCCGTAGGATCGGAGGTATAGATCAGGCTCGGGCGGGTCAAATCGCCTTTGTTCCGCAATCGCCGCTCCAACATCAGTTGTTTGCGTCGGTCGGATTCTTCTGCATGAGCGTCGTAAATGGATTGAGATCGTGGCAAACGTAGCCACTCGCCGAGTTGCTCCACGTTGGGTCGAGACGACATGGGTTGTTGCGGCGGGATCAGCTCTTTAGTCTTCGCAACTTGTTCTTGAGGGAGTCTATCAGTTGTCGGCTGTTTTTCCACTTTGGGCTTCTTCACCTGGGATATCTCTGGTTGGGCAGGGATTTCGGCTGGCAATGGCTCAGTAGTGGGGTTGTTTGGCGGAGTCCAACAGGACAGACCAACTGCCAATAGTACTGCAACCGCGAGAGCAATAGGACCGATGTATCTTCTGCAATTGCGGTACCATTTTGAGCAATCTGCTTTGAGTGTAGGCTGGCTTTCGTCTTCAGGTCGTTGACTCTCAAACTGGTAGGTAGCCGGATTAACATTTGCTGCTTGGCTGGTTTCGATTCCCTGTTGACGGTGTTGGTCCAATGGATCGCGCAGTCGCAGGAGCAGTTCTTCTTGATAATTTGCCTGGGGCTTGACTTCGGATTCTGCAGCGAAATGGAGACAGCGTACGGCGTTGGCAAGAAATTCACGGGCCGTTTGGCTCTCCGCCATCAAGTCCTCGAATTGCCTTGTTTCTTCCTCGTCGAGAAGTTCCGCCGCGTAGAGAAACGCCAAGACCTGGACGTCTTTGTTTCCTTCCCTTGGTTCGCCGCCGCTGGCATCCGGAAAACATTGGGGTTGGGTGAGGTCGCCTGGTGTGTTTAGGTGCTGGAACTCTTCGGGTGAGAACCAGGACGATCGATCATTCGGTTGAGACATATTCTGCTCCCCAAAGGCGGCGCAATCGTTTGAGCCCTTCGTGCATGCGTGCAAGGGCCGTGTTGACCGGGCAGTCCATTGCTTCGGCGATCTCGCGGAAGCGCTTCCCTTCGAAAATTCGTTGGCAAATCACTTGCCGTTGTGCAGGCGAGAGGCGGTCCAGAAGTGCTTTAGCCTTCTCCAAATCGTCCTTGTTTTGTAGCTGTTGGCTTGGGCCTGGGCCCATGTCGATGACCATGTCTGCGAGAATGGAAGCGCTGTCGAGAGTCGTGTCCGTTCTCTCTTGGATCTTCTGCTTGCGCTTGATCAGCATGGCCTGGTGGTATGCGACCGTGAACAACCACCCTCGGAGGTGGTGAATATCGATCTTCTCGAGGTTTTGTAGGGCGCGATACCAGGTTTCTTGTAAAGCATCTTCAGCCTGGTGGTAGTTCTTCAGAATGCCGACAAGGAACGGAAATAGCGTCGCCTCGTACCGGTCCAACAAGGCCGTCAAGGCGTTTTCGTCGCCGTCATGATTGTACCAACCGACGAGGGCTGCGTCGGTGGCATCTTCGTACAGTCGCCCATACGAATGGGAGGGAGCTGAGTATGGGGTTGGATTGGGAAACGTTTGGGACAGAGCGTCTTCGGTCACGTTCTGGGAACATGGTCGGCTTGTTTCTGAGGTATGTCCCGGTGTTTCTGCCATACGAAGTCCTTACGACGATTCCAAAGCAACCAATACATAGTAGTCGCCGGGAAGGATTGGGACAAGCAGGAATACCAGACGGTTTGTTCTTGCCCGAGTTTGGAGAGTGTTCGTGCGGGTTAAAGGAACTCTGTGCCGAGTTTGGCCAGTTGCGAACGTGGCAATGCGGATTCGGCAACTGAGTTATTGATCACTGACTCGAACCGTCACTGGTTCTGAGTAGTCCCGCCAAACTTGCTCAAGCATTTTCGGGTCTGGCTGTCCCGTATGAACCACAAAGCGATATCGCGAAGTGTATTGTTTGCCTGGCGAAATGGTGAATCTGCCAAGAACCTGCGGCGACCAACAAAAGTAGGGCTTGCTGGGATGAAGCCGTACGGGTTGTGGAGCTCGAAAATTCCTGGGATGACAAAACATAGCTATCCCGCTCGGCTTTCCTTTGATCATTCCCCAGACGTCAACCCAGTTGGGACGCGAGTGGTTTCCGTTTTTTCGAGTCTTCCCTTCACTCGTCAGAAAATCGCCTTTGCCTTTCGAGAGCCACTGACGATTTCCGCGAATTGCCATGCCACCGTAGTGATACTTATTGACAAGAAGCGGAGACCGAGTGTTAGTGGTTTGCACGGACTCGATCTCGAAGACATAGTATTGGCGCAAGTTGTATAACCTTACCGTCCAACTTTCTTCGAGGGCTGCCTTGGGCTTTTTCGGAGCCGACAGATCTACATGGTTGAGGCGGGCTTTGAACTCGGCGAACACAGAGCCGCTCGTTTTCGCAAGGATTTTGGTGTGCTCGACTGTGCCGAGTTTCTTGGCTTGGTTCCAAAAATCGACTTTTCGATTTTCGAAGGTCGTCTTTGTCCAGGCGAACATGACTCCGTGTTGATGTGCGTGATCGGGAGGAAAGTCATCCGTGAGAACGCGACCGGCCGGATCGTACACAGGATGAAGAAATCCACTACGGCGACATGAAGCTTTTCCTGGAACAGGACACGGGACCACGCTCGTGTGGTACCGCAGCACGGGTTTCTTCCCCAAGGAGAGAGAAAGGCCCTTTTTGTCTTCCTTGCAATAAACTCGCTGGCGATCGAGTGACGAACTTTGGGAAGGATCCGATGAGAGCCGATAATATCGTTTGGTGTTCGCTTTGAGGGGGCGTTCTATCAACCACAAGAGACGTTCTCCCGACGACAAACGTTGTACCGGAACGGCTTTCTTGTCGTCGACGGAGACGAGACGAATGTTCCTGTTGTTTCTCCAGGCTTCCGGAAGTTTCCAGGAAGCTATGGCCCAGGGACGGTCATGTTTCCCAGCGTTCACCTCCAGAATCATCGATGAGGTAGGCTTCGATGACTTTCGCCGCACGACGGCGTCATTGTCTTTGGCAGTTTCCTGTTCGAGAACCTTCGTCAATTCGGAAATGATTTTCGAATTCTGTCGGCTCAGATCGTTTTTCTCGTAGGGGTCATTCTTCAAATCGTAGAGTTCGGTCCGATCCTTCTGTGCTTTCTTGGCCCGAGAGACGATGAGCTTCCAATCGCCCTTCCGCAAAGCGGCCGACCTTCCTCCAACGCCATGCCAATACAACACGCGATCGGGAATTTTCTTGTGTTTGCCCTTCAAGGCCGGCCAGACATCGATGCCGTCCCACTTCAAGTTCTTTTTGGCCTTGTATCCGGTAAGTTTGCAGAGCGTCGGCATCCAATCGATCACGTGCAGTGGAGTCGTTACCTTGCCAGCGGGCAATTGCTTTGGCCAGTGTATGAAGGCGGGGACGCGGACACCGCCTTCGTAGAGTTGTCGTTTCCAACCCCGCAACGGGTGGTTCAGACCGAAGATTGTCGCGAAAGGATACGTTCCCGGATAAGAACCGACGCCATCTCGATCGGTTCCCCCGTTGTCGGAGAAGAAAAGGATGATCGTGTTGTCGTACTGCTTCGTTTGTTTGAGTGTTTTGACGATCTGACCGATGGCGTGATCCATGTGTTGGACGGCAGCGGCATATTGACGTCGTTCTTTGGGGATATTTATGTTCGCTTCCATCCATCGGTCGGGTTCGTCGAAAGGAACGTGGACTGCCGTAAAAGGCACGTAGAGGAAAAACGGACTTTTACGCTTTTGGCGTATGAACTTGGTGGCCTCCCGGGCTATCAAGTCGGTGACGTGGCCTTTCTCTTCGATCAACTTTCCGTTTCGATGCCAGGTTTTCGAATACTTGCCGCGTTTGTAGAAGTGGTTCCAAGGTCCGACGCCTCCTGCGAGAGAGCCGTACGAAATCCGAAAACCAAAGAGTTGCGGTCCCCATCGAAGCAACGAACCCAAATGCCATTTTCCGGTGATGGCCGTGTCGTAACCAATCTCCAGTAACGCCTTGGCAAGCGTGACAGTGTCCATCGGCAAGACCTGCGTGTTCGATGGAGCCGTGACCCCGAATCGACTCCAATAACGCCCGGTCATCAACGCGGCTCGGGTGGGCGTACACATCGGGGCGACATAGAACTGATCCAGTTCTACACCTTGCCGAACAAGTTTGTCGATCGTGGGAGTCTTCAAGGGCGAGCCGTGATAACCAACGTCAGCCCAGCCAAGATCGTCAGCCACGATGATGATGATGTTGGGCCGAGTCGGTTCGTCTGCCAACAGTTGGTTTGTGGGTAACAGGAGCATCACGATCAACAACGAAACTTTGCGACAGCGCATGGTGAGGACTCCGTCTCTAACTCGTGGTTCGTGTTTGGGGCAACTGGTGGAGTTTATTGCAATCGCGTTGTCTTCGCAATAAGCTCAAGAGGCGAATGGTGGATTGGATCAACGGTTCCAAGTCACCTTTCATGAATCCCACCACATGATTTCGAATCGAGGAATATCCATGCGAACTCTTACATGCTTGACCGTCCTCGCCTTTGGCGTGATGGGCGTCCTTCCGGCGCAAGCCCAACAGGACGCGAATTCCCTTCCCAAAGCGTTCATCAACGGCACCGGGCCTGGTTGGAAGAAATTATTGAAGAAGGATTTCGTCAACGTGAACTGCAACAAGGACACGTGGACCTGGAAAGGCGACCTGGTCTTTTGCACTGGCCAACCAGTAGGTGTCATTCGGACGGACAGGAAATATAAGAACTTCGAGTTGGTCGCACAATGGCGGCACCTGAAGTTTGCAGGAAACTCGGGCATCTTCGTTTGGGCTCCCTTGAAATACTTGAACGAACTCAAGCCGGGACAACTCCCCCACGGGATCGAGTGTCAAGTACTCGATCACGGTTACGCCGAGCGGTACAAGAAACGCACCGGTAAGACCCCCGATTGGTTTACAACGCACGGCGACGTGTTCCCGGTCAAGTCGTCCAAAATGAAGCCGTTTCCACCGTTCGCTCCAAACAAGCGACGGAGCTTTCCTTCGAAAAACTTGAGCAAGGGCGTTAAGGAATGGAACCACTATTACATTCGCTGCATCAACGGAGAAGTCCGGCTGTGGGTCAATGGAGAAGAGGTTTCAGGGGGGACCGAATGTTCGCCGGCGGATGGGTATATCTGTTTGGAATCCGAGGGATCACCGATTGAGTTCAAGAACTTGCGGATTCGAGTGCTTCCGTAGATCGGAACCTCACGCGAGGGCGAGAACAAGAATAACGAGCAAACCATCACTATCAAGAATCCCTGGGATGTGGTTTCTCTGGGAAATCTGTGACATTTCTCGCTTCGCTCTTGTCCTTCTTCTCGCTTCGCGAGAAGTCCTCTTACTGATTTAGGTCTGGAAATCGTTCTGAGCTTTCAAGAGCAACTCGATCCACGGTCCCACGTAATGGCCATTGTCGTGGAACGTTCGACCGCTCACAAGATTGCCGTCGATGACACACGGTTCGTCGACGAAGATTCCGCCGCAGACCTCCAGGTCAAACTTGCATTTGGGCACTGTGGCCATTCGTCGCCCCTTGACGCAGTCGGCGTAAGCGGGAATTTCGACTCCGTGACAGACGCTTGCGATAGGTTTGTTCACTTCGAAAAAATGCCGGGTGATGCGAACCAAGTCTTTGTCATAGCGGATGTACTCGGGAGCCCGCCCCCCCGAAAACAAAATACCGAGATATTCGGTCGGATCGACATCGGCGAACGCTATGTCGGCGTTGATCGTGTAACCTTCCCACTCTTTCGTAATGGTCCAGCCCGGTTTGATTTCGTGTAGAACCATTTGATACAGGCGTTTCTCCGGAGCGGCCACGACCGGCGTGAGTCCTGCTTCGATGATTCGATAATAAGGATACATGGTGTCGAGCGTCTCGGTTGCATCGCCGACGATGATGAGAACTTTGTCCATTGGTTGATTCCCTCACGAACACGAATAGAGTAGTTGTCAAAGTTTCAAAGTACCTCACGATCGGTCCCGAAGGAAACGATAACCATGGCCGTCATTCTCATTGGCACGCTTGACACCAAAGGCACCGAGTACGCATTCGTTCGCGACCTGATTCGAGACGCAGGGGTGGAGACACTCACCATCGACGCCGGAGTCATGGAGCCGCCAGCGTTCTCGCCAGATCTCTCGCGAGAAGAACTTTACGGTGCTGCTGGGAAGACCTATGAGGAAGTTCGCAAGGAGGCCGACCGAGGAAAAGCCATCGAACTGGCCGCACGGGGTTCTGCCGCGTTAATTAGTGATCTTCACACTCAAAAAAAAGTCGACGGAATCCTTGGGCTTGGTGGTTCCGCCGGAACGACTATTGCGACGTCAGCGATGCGAGCGTTGCCCTTTGGGATTCCGAAGGTCATGGTCAGCACGTTGGCTAGCGGGCAAGTCCGTCAATACGTCGGCGTGCGTGACATTCTCATGATGCATTCGGTCGTTGACATGTGCGGTCTGAATCGGCTAAGCCGGACCGTGCTGCACAACGCCGCACAAGCCATTATCGGTATGGTCCAGCACCGACTTTCCCCGGACACGACAGGGCAAGATAAGCCGTTGGTCGCAGCTACGATGTTCGGCGTGACGACGCCGTGCGTCGAGGCGGCTCGCAAAATCGTGCAGGAGAACGATAAGGAAGTACTGGTATTCCATGCCACTGGAACCGGTGGGCAAACTATGGAATCGTTCCTATCCGACGGAATCATCAGTGGCGTGTTGGACATCACGACGACCGAGCTAGCGGATGAACTGGTAGGCGGAATCTTGAGCGCGGGTCCTGATCGACTAACGGCGGCGGCTTCTCGCGGAATCCCCCAAGTGATCTCACTCGGTGCCCTGGACATGGTCAACTTCGGACCGAAAGACACCGTTCCGGAAAAGTTCAAAAATCGATTGTTATATCAACACAATCCGAACGTGACTCTCATGCGAACTACGCCTGAGGAAAACGATCAACTCGGCAAAGAAATTGCCCAGAAGGCTAGCGCTTCGCAGGGACCTGTTGCTGTGTTGATCCCAAGAAAGGGCGTTTCCGCGATCGACAAGGAAGGGCAGCCGTTTTGGCATCCGGAAGCCGACCAGGCCTTATTTCAGAGCATCAAGAATTGGATCAGTCCGCAGGTCAAAGTGTTTGATCTGGATTGCCATATCAACGATCCGAAGTTTGCGGAGGTTGCGTCGAAGACTTTGTTGGAGATGTTATGAGCAAAGTGAGAGTATAATGTGAACCTTTGGGGGCGAATGGAGATTGACCTTCTTGCTTCAGGTTAACTTTCCCTTGTTTGCAAGAAGGTCTGAATTAGTTTGGCAAGAGTGACCTCGAACGATTTTACACAAACTGGACGTCCACGGACTGTTCGATGATTCCGGCCTTGTGAGCTTCTTCGAGTAGCCGATGGACAGCTTCGCGGCCACGATCGCCGTAGTCGATCGTCCAATCGTTGACGTACATGCCGACGAACTTATCGGCCAAGTCCTTGTCCATGTCGCGTGCATACTGGAGGGCATAATCGAGGGCGTCTTGTCGGTGTTCGAGTCCGTACTTGATGCTTTCTCGAAGCAGACGGCTGATTTCTCGGATGGTTTCTTCGCCGAGGTCGCGCCGGACGACGTTACCACCTAGCGGCAAAGGCAGACCTGTCTTTTCTTGCCACCACACGCCGAGGTCGACGACCAAATGAAGACCCTGGTTTTGGAATGTCAATTGACCTTCGTGGATGATTAGGCCGGCATCGAATTTTCCTTGCTCGACGGCGTTGAGAATTTCGTCGAACGGCAACACTTCGTAGTTGAAACCATCGGGCAGCAGCAAGTTGAGCGTCAAAAAGGCCGTCGTCATCGTTCCTGGGACGGCTATTGTTTTTCCTTTGAGGTCTTCGATTGCCCACGGTTCCCGAGCGACGACCATCGGTCCGTATTGGTCACCCATGCTAGAACCACTGGCCAGCAATGCGTACTTGTCGAGCAGATGGGCATAAGCATGAATGCTTACGGCAGAGACCTCTAGTTCCCCCTTCATTGCCCTTCGGTTAAGCGTCTCGATGTCTTGGAGTTCGTGTCGAAACTCTAAGTCACCAGTATCAATCTTGTCGTGGGCGAGGGCGTAAAACATGAACGCGTCGTCGGGATCGGGGCTGTGTCCGACGTTAATTACTCGCTTGGCCATGTGTGAGATTCCTCTAAACGTTTATGACTATTGTGTACCGTTATTGTAAACCACCCAGGCAAACATCCTGCATCGATAACCGAAGACGACCAGGAGCAGATAACAAGAAGTGGACAGCAGGCGGCTTCAATCGGAATATTGAAACTTCACTATTTTGCTCCAAGTAATAGCTATGGTTGTTCGCTTTCGGACGCAACCACAAGCGAGAAGTTTGTGCCACGACGATAGGGAATGCGTTTCCGTGGGAAACAACCGCGGGCCTTTTTCCTTGTAGGAATTCGCGTGGCCATTTCACCACCCAGAGTGACAGTAACCAGAGATGGGAGAAAAACGAAACGATGTTTGACAAGACGTCTCGGTTCCTAGGAATTGTCGGTTTCGTATTGGTTACAATGGTCGGAGTACGATTGAGTTTGATCGTTGCCGAAGAATCCAGTTCGAACGAAACGGCACAGGAACAAGGGGAAAATGCGTCGCGAGCAAAGCTCGGAAAGAAGATACCGAATCTGGTATTTCAGACTGCCGCCGGGAAGAAAAGAAAGCTCTATGATCTCAAGGATCACAAAGCCATCGTGATCGCCTTCCTCTCGTTCGAGTGCCCTGTCTCGAAAAGTTACTCGCGACCGCTTGCCAAATTATTTTTGAAATACAAGGAATCAGGAGTTGCGGTCCTGGGTATTGTGCCACACCCGGACAAGAATCAACGACAAGTCGAGAAGGACGCAAAACCGTTTGAGCTACCGTTTCCCGTCTACCATGATCATGGTTTTCGATACGCCAACGCGTTCGAGGCCGATTACACTCCGGAGGTCTTTGTCCTCGACGGCAACTTTGTCGTCCGATATCGTGGTCGGATCGATGATAGTTACTACGCTCGCTTGAAACGCAATCCCAAGGTGACCTCCCACGACTTGCTGAAGGCAGTGGACGAAGTCGTTGCTGGACGGCCGGTGAGCCATCCGGCAACGAAGCCAATCGGTTGTCTCATTTTTCGCGGTGATCAAAAACTTGCCAAGAAGGGTCCCGTGACGTATCACCGAGACGTGTTGCCGATCCTTCAGAAGCGTTGTCAGGGATGTCATCGTCCTGGCGAGGTTGGTCCGTTCTCACTCATGACGTATCGTCAAGCCGTGAACTGGGCCGCCGACATCAAGACGTTTACGCAGAACAGGTATATGCCTCCGTGGAAGGCAACTTCTGGGATGAAGTTTCATGACGAACGGAAGATGCCGAAGAAGGAAATCGCTCTTCTTGCGAAGTGGGTCGATACGGGCACACCTGAGGGCAATCCCAAAGACGCTCCGCCTCCGGTCGAGTTCCCGAAGGGCTGGCAACTTGGGGACCCGGACATGGTGATGCAGATGCCGTCGGCGTGGCAGCTTGGTCCGGATGGCCCGGATGTTTTCCGTTGTTTCGTCTTTCCGACGAAGTTTTCTGAAGACAAATACTGCTCGGCAGTGGAACTCCGACCCTCGAATCGAGCGATCGTTCACCACATCTTGTTGTTCGTCGATACCAAGGGACGCGGACGGCGCCGACAAGTCCGAGCACAAGCCCGAGAAAGGGCTCGACCGAGTCGCTACGACGACAAAGGACCTGGTTATTCGGTCCCGGCAGGAAGCAGCGGTATCGGTGTCGGTGTCATTCCCGAGGGGAACCTCGGGGGTTGGGCTCCGGGGGTTATTCCGAGGTATTTTCCGAAAGGTGCTGGATTCTATCTGCCGAAAGGTGCCGACATTGTGATGCAAGTACACTATCATCGGAATGGGCGTCTTGAAAAAGATCGTACAAGAATCGGCTTGCATTTTTCCAAGAACAAAAAGTGTCGTCCGATCCAGGCATTTCCGCTTCCGGGCGGAACGAAAGCTCCCGGTTTGTACCGCATTTTCTTCACCATCCCGCCGAACAAAAAACGGTTTCCGCTGGGTGGCTCGGCGTGGGCCATGGAGGACTGTGAACTGTACTCGATTACGCCTCACATGCACATGCTCGGCAAGGAGATGTATGTCACCATGACGACTCCCGACGGCAAGACGAAGACGATCATTGGGATCGACGATTGGGACTACCAGTGGCAGGAAGAATATCGATTCAAGAAACCCCTGAAGATTAAGCGCGGAACCAAGCTGACAGTAAAGGCTTATTATGACAACACCGCCGATAACCCATTGAATCCGTTTAGTCCTCCTCGAACCGTGACGTTCGGTGACGAAACCACGAACGAGATGTGTTTTGCGTTTCTCGGCGGGTCATCCAATAGAGGCGGACCGTTGCTGCCTTTTTCTCTCCATCGGGTATCGGTGAAGGACAACCAAACGAAATCCAACTAACCAAAAACAGATCCCCAAAGAACCCACTGCCACTGGCGGTGGGTTCTGTTTTTTCAGGTCAGTTTGATACAATAGTCGAGTTAACAGATTTAGAGAAATGGTTTACCAGACGAAACCATCGAACTCGCCTTCATGGAGTTAGTTTCGAATATGAAATGGAACTGTTTTGTTGCGCTGATCGCAACTTTCTTCTTGCCAACTACGGTAGTGGCTGGCGACTCGAAAAGTACCGGGAAAACGTACAACGTCCCCTACCGACTCACTCAAACTTCCCACATCCTCGTGAGAGTGAAGATCAACGGGCAAGGTCCTTTGAACTTCATCGTGGACACCGGTGCTCCGATCGTCATTATATCGAGCGAGGGAGCCGAGGAAATCAATCTGAAATCAGGCGGCTTTGCAGGGATTTTGCTGGAGGAGAAAGGCAAGAGTATCCGGATCGCGCAGGTCGTTCCTGGTTCGCCCGCGGCCAAGGGTGGTTTGAAGGATGGTGACGTCATTCGACGAGTGAACAAGATCAAGATTTCGAGCGTCGATCAGCTCCAACGGGTGTTGACGCGGGCTGGTGCGCAGACCGAGGTGTCTTTCGTCGTTCGTCGAAAAAAGGAGACCAAAAAGGTGACGTTCCGACTCGGTAAACGGGGTTGGGCTTCGGCCAAGACGTTTGCGATCGAGGGTGGAATCGTACACAAGGACCTGCAAGTGCTCGTCCAGACTATTCCTCAAATTTCCGGCATGAACGCCATGAACTTTGCTGGCGTTCCTCTCCATGGGGTGATCGGTTTTCCCTTGTTGGCAAAGTACAAAATGGAAATCGACTTTACCCAACCGAAGATGCGCTGGACCGATCTGAAATTCACTCCTCCTGCACCTCAGCCGATCACAGGCAAAAAACCTTCCGGAAGCGGAATGAGTAGCTTGGACGCAGCCAGCGCGATGATGCGGATGATGCGGTTATTCGTTGGTAAGTTCCCGACGACGGAGATCGTCGCGCGAGGATTCGTCGGGGTCGAGTTGAGAGACGAAGACGGCACGATCAAGATTACCAACGTTCTTCCGAGTAGCCCTGCAGCCAAAAAAGGGTTAAAGGCCGGTGACGTCATCTTGACAATTAACGATAAGAGGTACAACACCATCGAGGGCGTGCTGAAACAACTGTCTCGCGTTCCCACCGGAAAAGGACTCACGTTTGAAATCCGTCGTGGGGATCAAAAGAAATCCATCACCCTGACGACGGCAAATGGTCTGTGAGTAACACGTTCTGTTCACCTTGTCCGTTGATACTGCTCGTGGGCCAGTGCTCACTCTCCAAACTAAGCTAAATAATGAACCTGCCGATTGGAAACACCTCACCATGAGATATTTTGTCAGTGCGTTTGTGGTTGTGCTCGTATCATCGTTTGGGCTCGCCGAGACGACCAAGTCGCAAGGAACGAAAAAAACAACGTCCCCGGAAGCCGTACCTTTTCGATTGCTCAAGACCCAACACATGGTTGTTGACGTGATGATCAATGGTAAAGGTCCCTACTTGATGATCTTCGACACAGGGGCCCCGACGATGTTGTTGAATCCCAAAGCCGCCCGCGAAACCGGGGTCGTTCCGAAGAACTTTCGATTTTCGATTTTCAGTAACAGGCCATACAACATCAAAGGGCTCCAACTCGGTCAGGTCGAAGCCAAGAACCTTAGCGTCTTGGTGATCGACCACCCGACCGTGAAGGCTATTTCCGATTATCTCAACCGCCCGCTGTATGGGATCGTGGGAATGCCGTTTTTTGCGAAGTTTAAAATGACGCTGGATTACCAAGCCAAGAAAATGACGTTCGTTCCCACGAATTACAATCCACCGGATTTGCTTAAGGATTTGCAAGAGCGCCTGACGAAACAGATGCTTTCGGGACGCAAGAAACAACTTTTAGAGTACCTCGCGCCCCGTGCCTTGTTGGGGATGCAGGTGAGCAAGGCCAAGACAGACAAGAAGGCCGGTGTGGACGTGTCGGAAGTGTTGCCGAAGAGCGCGGCGGCAACGGCTGGTTTGAAGAAGGGCGATCGGTTGTTGGTTCTCAGTGATTACTGGACTGATACGGTCAGCGATTGTTATCGGGCAGCGGCAACGGTTCGACCAGGGAAAGCCGCAGAAGCCACCATTCGTCGAAACGGAAAGACGATGAAGTTGACGCTCAAGGCCAGTGCTGGTTTATGACCGACTCTGTGCTGTTTTGTGAACGTGAATGGTAGAGTAGGGTGTGGCATCATTACGCTTGTCTCACCCTACCAGAAAGTGGAACCGGAAGTTGATTGTTTGAGCCATTCCCCAGGTTGCGTCACACAACCACTCCCTGCAGCTCCCGAATTCGTTTATCGAGCTTCCGCAGAATCGTCTCGTCCTTGGGATATTGCGACTCGAAAGCCGGTCGTAACGGAATTGGAACGTCATCCATTCGATAAACCGTCCCATCCGTATTGATCCCATAAGTTGCCGTCGTGAATGCCACCCGAGCGTGCCGCGTTGTGGCTGTTTCTTTGGGATCGAGGGCAACGTACGGAATATTTGCAAGGTGTTCGCGTGCTGGCTGGGAGAAGTTGCCCATCGGGTCGGAGGCGATGATCATGGCGGCGTCGGCCTCTTTCCGGGCTAAAGTGTCGGACGTTGTGAACTCGCCTGGGTTAAAGCGGGGATAACCACGCCCGAGGTTCACGCCGAAGGGATATCCCGTTTGCCAGCTGACCACATTGTCGGCGCCAGTGACGTTGCCGTGGCCTCGCATTGGCTTGGCATAGAATCGTGTGTGTTCGTTCAAGTCGCGGGCGAGACTCAGCGCGGCTTCGACGTTCATGTGTTTGCCGCGTGTCATCGATAAACCCATCCCGAAGAACAACACGCCAAACTTGCAACTTTTCATCCGCTCGGCAAGGTCCACAAGTTGCTCGAGCGAAATGCCGGTTTCTTCCGCGATGGATTCGTCGAGTTTCTCGCCTCGTACGAGAGCCCGTAATGCCCAGAGAGCCTCGAAGTCCTTGCGAGGTTTGATTTGTAAAAATATGTCGGCAGCTGGAGCACTCTTGCTCTTTCGGACGTCAACGAGAACCATTGTCCGGTCTTTCCGGCCTTTGGGGACGAAAAGACCTTTGGGCATTAACGAATACCGCCCCCAATGGCGAGGGTGGGACTCGGCAGGGTTCGAACCCCAGAAGATGACGAAGTCTGCCCGATTCTTGACTTCCCCAAGCGAACAGGTGACTTCGCCGACTCCCTGAAAGGCCATCCCGCTGGGACCGTGACAAACCGATGTCGTTGTGTCGACACACCCTCCGATCCGGTCGGCAATGCCGACGGCCACCCGCTGTGCTTCGCACGTCGTGTCCGAGAGTCCGTAGACGATGGGATAACGCGCCTCGACAAGAATGCGTGCAGCTTCTTCGACGGCCTCGTCGAGTGATGCCGGTTGTCCCGCAACCATTGCGACAGGTCGGTTTTCGATATGGTGGTTCAGGAACCACGCCTTGCCAAGCACACAAGCGTTCTTGGCTTTTGTAATTTTGTTGTCCTCGACCGTTAGCTCCATGTCGTCACACACGCAGCCACAAAAAGTGCAGGTTGCGTTCGAAACGAGTTTGAGTTCCGTCATAGTTAGATATCTCCAGTGGCTGAATTATCTTTAGGGTCGTTCATGGAGTGCGAGAACCTGTAAGAGCAGGTTCTACCCTTCCAGATGTTCCTTTATGCCGTTAAGGTAATTCGGCATGAGGTGAGCATCCACGGCCCTTTGTACGTTCGACCACAAATCGTCCATGAGTGTCAAGTTCATGACCTGTTCCGCAAGACCTTGGGCCAATAGTTGCATTTTCGAGACGGCAGATTCGGTCGCTTCGCCCAGTCGCATCTCTTTGAGGCAGTGTCCGTATTCGTTGGCGGTGAGACTGACGGTTGGTAGCAGCGGAACAAAATCTTGTGTGTCGACGAACCGAAAAATGCGATCCGGGAATTCTTGCCCGAAGGCCTCCGCTGTGGCTGTATTGCCGACCATCGGGGCGCCAAAGGTGTATACGGCGTGGACGTCGAGGTATTTTCGTTTGAATCGCCAGCTTGCCAGCAACGCGATTGCGCCGCCGAGACTATGCCCGGTGACCCACAAATACCGATCGTTTTCCCGGACGGCCGGCTTCGTCGCTTCCAACAATGGGTCCCAAATTTCGGCGAGAGCCTCCATGAATCCTCGATGGAACCGACAACCTACTCCGGCAGCCACGAAATCCGTTCCGAGGTCTCCTTCCGGAAGGATGAGGTAGTTTTTCGCGTTCGTCAACAACCAATCCTTGAAGCCATCGAGGGTAGTCGGTGATTCGCTACCACGGAAGGCGACGACAACATTTTCGTCGTTCTTGCCGACGTAGGCTTGGGTGTTGTCAACAGTTATGAGTTGGGCGTCGAGGCCAAGCTGTGACTCGTATTCGGTCTTACCTTCCTCGGCGGGCAAGTAGGCAAGGCTGGCTGCCGTCCCGAGGAACGTTGCGTTTCCAATGTCGTCGAGTGCGTTTGGATTGAGTTGCATGGTTCTAACTTTCTTCGGATGTCGGCTTTCAAGACTTCATGAGAGAACGAGAACGTCGTTTGTATTCGTCGCCTTCAAGATCGTTTCTTTGGGGTGCCGCCCTTGGGCAGGCCAGAGAACTCTCGATCAGGTTGTAAGTCCCTCCACTCCAGGGCCGTCTTCCTGAGGACTTGCGTGTTTTGTAGATGCAACTTCTTTAGCGATTTGACAGGCAACAAGTACTTGCGGAACCCCTCGTCGGTGATTTGAGTACTCTCGAGTCTCAATTCTTCCAAGGCCGGAAGTTCGGCGAGGACTTTGAGACCTTTGTCTGTAATTTGGGTACGGTTCAGATCGATGACGCGGAGCTTGGACATGTCTTTGAGGTACTTCAGTGTGTCGTCGGTCACGTCTTTGTTCGCCATCTGTAGGACGGCAGTTTCGGGATACTCCTTGAGGGCTTCGTAATCGTCCTTGTCCCAACCGGTGAGAGTGACTCGGAGTTCGTCGGTTCCGTCTGGTCCCTTTTCCATGGCAATATGTTTATCGAGGTTTATCTGCTCTGGGATGAGCATAGGGGCGAAAAAACTACCGACCCCGAGCAGAATCACACCAATGGGGAGCAAAGCCCAGCGTGTACGGAAGACATAAATCACAGCCCCGAGTGGAAAGAGCAATAACACAATCAGCCCCCACCACCATGTCGTTCGGAAGGCCATGATAATGACCCACAAAGCCCCGATGGCTGCGAGGCCTATTCCGGCTAATTGGAGGTATAGTGAGTACTCGCCCATGTGGTTCTCCGGTGACGAACAGCTTTCGCGGCCAATTTCATTGATGTGATTGTATCAGGTTGCGGACCCACAAGACTTCTTTATTGAGGACTATGGGAGTAGTGAAGCCAAGTAGCAGGGTTATTCGTAACGGGAAATCCATGACTTTCGAATTTGTACTCAGGATTGACCGTAAATTGCGTCATGAGGGCACGTTAGTGTGAAAATTCGGAGGTATTCGTTTCGTCGCTTTCGACTTTCTCCAATTCGACATCGATGCCTTTACTGTTTGGCATTCCCGTACCATGAGTGTCGCCACTCATCAACCGACTCGAAGCATCGCCATACGGCAGGAACAAAATGCCCGATGGGAGTTCATCTTTTTTCCCTGGCTTGCACGCAAGGACGACCTCGCCTTGATCACTCCGGAGTCGGACCTTGTCGCCAGAGGACAATCCGTGTTTGGCCATGTCGTCGGTGTTCATCAAGACGGTGGTCGTTTCGTCGATGTACTCGTTAGTAAATTTTCCCTCGTTGAGCGAGGTGCCTTGGCGAGCCGTTCGGCCAGGGATCAAAATGTAGATCGTGGAGTCTGACATTGGTTGTTGTGCTTCGAGCAGTAAACGTTTAGGTTTGGTGCATGCCAAAGAGTGAGGGAAAAGACGACCGTTTCGAAAACAAACTCGGTTCAGGTGCTCGAACCTTCATTCACCATCTCTTCCAAATGGACTTCAACGCATTCGGCAAGTGCTTGCAAGTTGTATCCACCTTCGAGGCAGCTCACCAGGCGTCCTTGGGCGTGAGTTCGTGCAATCTCCAACACTTCGCGCGTCATTTCCCGAAAATCTTGCGTTTCTAGCTCAAGCCCTCCGATCGGGTCTTTGAAGTGAGCATCAAACCCTGCGCTCAATAATATTAGCTCCGGTTTCGCAATTTCCGCGGCTTTTTCCAGGGCTTGTTGGAAGCAATTGCGCAGTTCGACGCGTCTGGTTCCGTATGGTACCGGAACATTGATCGTGTGGCCGCGTCCTGCTCCCGTGCCCGTCTCGTCGAAGTTACCAGTGCCGGGATAGAAGCCGAAGCCATATTGGTGCTGGCTGAAAAATGTTATCTCGGGGTCATCGTAGAATATGTCTTGGGTGCCGTTCCCATGGTGAACGTCCCAGTCGACGATTAGGATGTGTTTAAGTCCGTGTTGTTGACGAGCATACTCGGCAGCCAAGGCGACGTTGTTGACCAAACAAAAGCCCATACTGCGGTCTCGAGTGGCGTGGTGTCCAGGCGGACGAACGAGACAAAGGGCGTTCTTGTCCACTCCCTCAAGGACCTGACGAACGGCCGACAAACAGACCCCGGTTGTTGCCAGCATCACCGTGAGCGAATCGGGAGAGACGACGGTATCGGGGTCGAGTCGTCCACCTCCGGCTTCTACGGCTTGTTTCACTCTAGCGACGACGTCGGCCTCATGAACCTTCGAAAAGATCGATTCGTCGATTGCAAGCGGTTGGTATTCGCCTTTTAGACAACGGGCGGGTAAGCCGGACTGGGCCAAACGATCATGGATCGAACGCAGACGATCCGGACATTCGGGATGTTGCCCCGTTTCGTGTTTGAGAAACAGGTCATCTTGAAAGAGCAACGTCATTACCAAATTCCTCATTTCTAACGACTAATAGTGCTATTGTCGCCGATACGAGGAAAACGGGCAATGGGTGAAGTTAGAGGTGGAGCCTATCAGCAGGCGATGGCAATTTTGTGCCATAGGAAAAGGAAATCGCCAGTAGGTATGAACAGATGGGATCGAAGCGTTGGCAAGAACCGTACAGCCCGTTTGTTGGAGGAATCGACCGGGCTGCTTCGGCCTTGGGAGGATTCCGACGTTTTTTCTACGCCTCGGAAGTTGTGATGGTTAGAACCATGGGGCAGAACTCGATGAAATGAATAAGGCCGGATGCGTTTGCGACTTCCGGCCACCTCAATCTGTGATGCAAGCGGGCTTGATCAAAACGTAAACCGCTTCAATCGAGAAGACTACGACCAAACTTTCCGTTGGCGTGAAGATGGAATGTTCAGAGCATCGCGGTACTTCGTGACGGTCCGTCGGGCCACCGGATAACCGGCTGCTTCTAACTGTTTGACCAGAGCGTCGTCCGAGAGCGGGGCCGTTTTATCTTCGTTCTCGACGAGTTCGACGAGTTTCTTTTTGATGGCCTCGTAGGCGACTTCTTCACCGTTAGCTTCCTTGCCACCACCAAAGAAGCGACGGAGCGAGAAAATGCCGCGTGGGGTTTGCACCCACTTCTTGTCCACGGCTCGACTCACTGTCGTGACGTGGACCTCGACCAAGTCTGCGATCTGCTGCATCTTGAGCGGACGAATGTGATCGATTCCGTGTTCTAAAAAGGCTTTCTGGTGCTCGATGATCGCTTTCGTCACCTGTAGAAGTGTGCTACGGCGTTGTTCAATGGCTTCGATGAGCCATTTGGCGGATTGAATCTTTTCTTTGACGAAATTTTTCGCTTTTTCGTCGGATACCTTCGACCGGATCAATTCGCGGTAGCGTTTGCTGATGTACAAACTTGGGGTCCAGTCATCGACGAGACGGACTTCGTAGTCGCCATCCTCGGTGCGATCGACGATGACGTCGGGAACAACGTATTGGGTGCTCTCGTCTGAAAATTGCGATCCAGGTCGAGGGTTAAGGTGTCGCAAGACTTCGACAGCTTCTTGGATCGTCTCCATCGGGAAGTTCGTTTTCTTTTGAACGTTCGGAAGTCGATTGAAACGAACGTCTTCGAGGTGGTGCTGTATGATCACACGAACGACGTCAGCGTGCGGGGTTTCGTGGGTCACTTGGAGGAGCAGACACTCGCGGAGGTCACGAGCGCCAACGCCAGCGGGTTCGAGCATCTGAACCAGGTGGAGGGCCTCTTCCACATCTTCAATTTCCACCAAGCGTTCGTAAGACACCGTGATATTCTCGAGGGTGGTTTCCAGATATCCTTTCGCGTCGAGATGGGCGAGGATGTAGCGAGCCAGGGAGAGTTGTTCTTCGTCTGCGTCGAGGAACCCGAGTTGGTCTTCCAAGTGTTCGGCAAGCGAAGGAGACCGGGCGACCATATTGGTTTCGGCCAGATGTTTCTTGTCGGCCTCTTCCTGGATTCGGTTACTGGAGACGCGATGTTCCTCGTTGAAGTGATCCGACCAATCGTCGTTGATCGACGTGAGTCGGTCGAAATCTTCAGCCCCATCGCTGTTCACGTCGATGACCAACTCGCTGTTGGGATCTGTTGGATCTTGAGGCTCGCTCGCTTCGAAAGTGTCGGTTGTATCAGCCGCATCCGCGTCTGGAGTGTCTTTCGCCCCTTCCTGAACTTCCAGGAAGGGATTTTCGAGCAACTCGTCGGAAATCTTTTGTTGAAGATCCATGATGGGGAGCTGGAGAATCTCCATCGAGTGGATCATTCGCGGGGCCAAGACCATAGATTGAGACATCTTGGTCGTCATGCCCATTTGAAAGCTCATGCCTGCCATGCTCGTTATCTCCAAGCTCGAATGTTGAGGCACGATTCTATCGACGGTCGAAGGGGGAGCCAACTTTTCCGTCGCAGCAGAACCTGAAGAGAATATTGCGAACTTACAGGATAGAGCCAATCAGTTCTATCCACCGCAATTTGTGCTCGGCGGAGTAGAGGGAATATCATTTGGCGCACCTCATCTGAGCAAGAACGCTCTGGTCTTGGTAATGTCAGTCTTCACTAGCAAATCTGGGAAAGGGATGGCGTGGAACGATTTCGTGGTTGGAGACTTTGACAAAGTTTGTGAGGTTTGCCAACCTCCTCAGAATCGTTCAACATACCCATCACGAAAGGCCCGGTAGGTCCATTCCCGCAGGAATTCCGAGGCCAGTAGCCATTTTCGTACGTTCTTCGGCGATGGACTGTTGTATTTTTTGAAGGGCTTGATTGGTCGCAGCCCGGAACAAATCTTCTAACATTTCTCGGTCATTCATTTGCATCGTTTCGTCGCTGATTTTGCAAGAAACGATCTCACAATGACCATTCATTTTGACACTCACCATGCCACCGCCTGCGGTGCCTTCGGCCGTAATTTGACCAACTTTTTGCTGGAACTGCTCCAACTCCTCCTTAATTTTGGAAGGGTTTTTCAGCATACCCATGATTTGGCCGAATTCTTTAAACATCAGCGTGTTAGCTCCCACTGATTCCGAGTAATTGTCACTTCCCGCGAAATGTCTTACAAGGAAATTATATGCCGTCAATTAACCTTACGTGAATTTTAGAAAAGAACTGTTCCCGATTTTCGCAGGAGGGAGTTCTTCGTTTCTGACGTAATGCTTAGTCTCTAGTCGTTTTATGACTTATCTTCTCCAAAGTCTGGGTCAGTTTTTTCCAGCATGATGGATGCATCAAGGATTTCTGTAGCCCGTTTGATGAGTTCGGGAGCTGTCTCCAGGTTGAATCCTTTTTTGTTGTGTATGGACGTTGGTTGTTGGGATGAGACAGTGTGAACCTCATCTTCGGGCATCTTGTTGGTGTCGTCTACAGGAGATTCGATTCGAATTTTGTAGTGGTGGCCAGTTAGTTGATAAAAGGCTTTCTCGATCTGGCTCACCCGATCCGTACTTTTTTGGTTTTCACTTAGCCAATTATAGCGGGCAGCCACCTGAATTACCAGAGAATTTGGTCCAGAAATTGCTAGCTTTTGAATATCCTTCAATTCACGTGAAGCAAGGATCCCTAATTGCTCCAAAACTTGCGGCCATAAGGCCAGCAACTCGGCTTCCGAAAGAGTGGCGGTAGCCGATGGTTCGGTCGGCTTTACGGACTCACTTTTTTTTTTCCTGACGCGGGAATATTTCGTGAACTCGTTTCGGTGCCCGTAAGTCTACCAGGAGGCCGGGTCGAACCAGCTGTTGTTGGTGTTTTGGTCGGGGGAGCCCCCAGACCGGATTTCAACATGGCTGCGATTTCTGAGAGGGACTGCAACTCGCCGAGCCGACTGAGTCGAACGAGGGCCATTTCCGCGAGAACTCGTCCGTGTTGAGTGCCTCGTCCGAGCTTGGTTTTCGTGTTCACGAGTATCTCGAGACCAGCAAGGATGCTGTCCAGCGAAAGGCCTTTTGCTTGATCGGCAAGCTGTTCGCGGAACGCTCCTGCTACGCTCAAGGATTGGCCTTCGGTACCGGCACAGTTGACCACCATCAAGTCACGCCAGTATTCGATCAACTGATTCAACAATTCTTGGAGATCCAAACCGTCATCGACGGCCTGGGAGAGTAGGCGTAAGACCTGTGCGGGTTGTTGATCGACTACGGACTGGACCAGCGTTGTGATTCGCTCGTCATTAAAGATTCCCAAAAGCCCCTGGACTTGTTCGGTAGTGAGCTTCTCGTTGGTGAAGGCTAGAAGTTGGTCGAGGATGGATTCGGCGTCTCGCATCGAGCCGCCAGCCCGACGAGCCACGAGTTCGAGGGCTTCGGTTTGGGCTTCGCGGTCTTCGCTGGTGACGATCGTTTGGAGTTGTGCTACCAAATTTTTGACATTGATGGCGGCAAAGTCGAAACGCTGGCAACGCGAAAGGATCGTCACCGGAACCTTCTGGGCTTCGGTGGTGGCGAAGAAGAATTTGACGTGTTCTGGTGGTTCTTCGAGAGTTTTTAGCAGGGCATTGAAGGCGTCGCGCGTGAGCATATGGACTTCGTCGATGATGTAAATTTTGTATCGAGCACGACTTGGTCGAAAGTTGACGTTCTGGCGAATTTCTCGAATTTCGTCGATCCCGCGATTACTCGCTCCGTCGATCTCGAGGACGTCGAAGTCTTCTCCTTCGGCAATACTTTTGCAGATGTCACACTTGTCGCATGGCGTCGTTGTCGGGCCTTCCACGCAGTTCAGGGCCTTGGCCAAAATCCGAGCCGTGCTCGTTTTCCCAACTCCCCGATTTCCCGTGAACAAATACGCATGGGCAACCCGGTTCGATTTAAGGGCATTAGTTAGAGCTTGGGCGACGTGCTCCTGTCCGATGAGTTCGGAAAACTGGCGAGGCCGATAACGTCTCGCCAAAACAGTGTAGTGGTCGCTTTTCGTGGCGGAGTTGTCTTTCGAAGGTGATTGTGGCTTCCGTTCTGCCATGATGAGATTCCGTATCTTTCGACGTATTCTGATGAGGACCGTCACACGAATTCAAGAGATTCATCGCTGCGAATTCTGTTTCCTTCTCGGACTTATTCAAGGGAACGGGGAAGCTCCAGGGCTTCCACCAGATACTCCGGAATATCCGTCCAATTCATTCCAAGCATATAATTCGCCGATGCGAATCAACTCGAACCCTCGCGTTTTCCCAAAATCAAGTATTACGTCAACTTCGACCTGCACTTCTTTGGTTGGGAGCGTTTTCAGATACTTCCCAAGGTCGTCAGAATAGATCCCGATATGGTGATTGGGATTGGATTCGAAACGGAGCACAATGTGATCGGCCTTTGGATGAGCTGGAGATTTTTTTCCACAAGACCAAATCATATCGAACGTCTTCCTTTGTTGTACATCGGTGTAGACCAAGAACGTCGTCCAAAAGACCACAGATGTTGTGAGCACACAAGCCAGAACAGCGATTCTCCAGACACCGCTCCGACGTGCTGCAGCCCAGCGGACTAACACAATGGCAATCAACAGGTTGCCAATCAAATACACGGGGACCATGTTCACATAAGCGAATAGCATCAGCTACCCCTGGGATTTTGGTTCATGATTGGTGCAATCTTCGTTGCCATTTCATCTTCACCAGAATCCGCGTTTGGATCGTCCCTTCCCACTCGATTTCGAAGCCGTGCTCACGGCATTTGGCCACAATTTCGTGGCCGATTTCGATGGCTTTTTCATCGTCTCCATCGACGTCACCGAAGGCGAGATATAAGCCACCACCGTCGATTGTGCAATGGAGGTCTTGGCGGTGATAAAAACAGTGGCCGCGGATGTTGGCGTCGTGTCCGCCGCGTTCCTCGAATTCGATCTCAACATCTTCGAGTCCGTCATCCAGGTCGATTCCGGCGTTCTGAAGAGCGATGATCCCAGAGTCGTTGAGTTCGTCGAAAACGGTGTCCAGCCTATCGCAATCAGTTTTTTTGGGCCAAGATTTTTCCGCCGCGAGTTTCTTTTTGAACTCTTTCTCGATTACTTCGGTGGCCCAAAACTCGTCGATGACTCCCTCTTGGATCCAGCCTCCGACGGAGTATTCCAACAAGTCTTCAGCATTGTAGAAGCCGCTCCAGACGTCCAGACGGATGATCTCGAGAAGGTCGTCTTGGGTGGGAGTCTCGTCCATTGGATTGGATGAAGAAGTGCAGTTGTCGTCAAAATAAACCGCCCGCCTCCAGAAGGCGGGCGAGGATTGTCCACTGCGCAAGAGTGCATTGCTTATGGCTGCTCCTTCCGGCCTGACCAGGTTCACAACTCCCCTTCGCGTGGGTCCCCGCCCAATTTTCTGGGAGCGGACGGCGATGTCTTCTTTCTTTTCTATTGACGTACTCACTTGGGAGTTTCGTGGATGGTCACCTTTGTGATCGTGGCATCGGCATCTTTAACAGGTCGGTCCTGGGATTTTGTCGGGAGGGCCGCAATTTTGTTTACCGTATCGAGCGACTCGTCATCCATGACCTTGCCGTAGGCTGTATATTGACCGTCCAAGTGGGTGTGCTTTCCAGTGCAGATGAAAAACTGCGATCCAGCGGAATTTGGATCATTCGTTCGGGCCGCCGACAAAACGCCCAGTTCGTGAGGCATGTCGTTGAACTCGGCGTCGATCTGGTATCCGGGTCCGCCGGTGCCTTGTCCGTCGGGGCAACCGCCCTGGATCATGAAGGACTTGATGATCCTGTGAAAAATCAGATTATCGTAGTAGCCGATTTTGGCCAGGGCAACAAAGTTTTTCACGTGCCCAGGAGCCTTGTCCGAAAAGAACGTCAGTCGGATGGGGCCTTGACTCGTTTCCAACTCAGCGGTGTATTCGGTACTGTCCAAATCGATGGTTGGCAGAATTTGATCGACTTCGTTTTTCCGGCTTGGGGCCACGACCATTCTCCATGGGTTGTATTCGTCGTAAAATTTTCCTAACCATCAATGTACAAGGTGTCAGGTACGGACGGCAACCACAATCGCAGATAGCGTAGGCCTTTTTGATCCGAGGTCTTCTTGTCGCGGTCTTGGATTTCTGTTTTGCTACATGCTTCGAAGGGTTCGGGGGCGTTTTTTCCAGGGAGGGTATCACCATGTCGGAAAACCGATTGGTGGCTATCACAGATAAGATCTCGTGCGGAGTTGGTCTTCCGTTGTTGTGGATCGTTGGTCCGTGTGTCATCGAGTCACACGAGTTGACGCTCACGATTGCCCGGCGGCTCAAGGAGATTGCCGACACCCATTCGTTGTCTCTGCTTTTTAAGGCTTCCTTCGATAAGGCTAACCGCTCCTCGAGCAAGTCGTTTCGTGGTCCAGGATTGCAGGAAGGGCTCAAAACGCTCGAGCAAGTCAAGCGAGAGACAGGCCTTCCGGTGACGACCGACATTCACGAGCAATCCCAAGTCGGTCCGGCGTCGGAAATCGTCGATCTCCTTCAGATTCCGGCCTTCCTGGCCCGCCAAACAGACTTGGTTCAGGCCGCGGGCAAAACCGGTTTGCCAGTGAATGTCAAGAAGGGCCAGTTCATGGCGCCGTGGGAGATGCGGAACGTTCGGACTAAAATGAAGGAAGTCGGGAACGATCGGTTACTGCTCACCGAAAGAGGCACGACGTTCGGTTACGGCCAACTTGTCAACGACATGCGGAGCATCCCTTGGATGCAAGAATTGGGCTCGCCGGTGATCTTTGATGCCACTCATAGCGTACAGATGCCTGGGGGACTTGGCGATCGCACCGGGGGATATCGTGAAATGGTTCCCTATTTGGCTCGAGCCGCGGTTGCTTGCGGTTGCGATGGCTTGTTCCTTGAGACGCACCCACGACCCGACGAAGCCTTAAGCGATGGCCCGAACATGATTCCATTGGAGGAGTTTTCAAAACTTGTGGCGTGCTGTGTTCGCATTCGACAGGCCCTGGAGACTTGACGAAGAGAGTACGCGATACCGCAAGCCGATGCGGTTCGATAGATAGAACGGTTTCCCACAAGGCGTGCGGCCAATTTTTCGGGCACTGCAACACCATCCCAGGTGAGGGGTTCTTCAGCTAGTCTTTGCCAGTGCTAGAAAAATACAGAGCGAAGATTTCGAACATCATCCGATTTCCAAACACCTGAATGAGTTGGACATGAAGAAGTTAGCATATTGGATCGGCGGCATGGCTGGGTTGTTGTTGGTTGGAATTGGAATCACCCAGTTTGGTGGATGCGGTGGATCGGACGAACCTGAGACGGGTCCAACCGAGCTTCCCAAACCAGAAATGAACATCCGAAGCGAGGTCGCCAAGATTGCTGCTCGCAGCGACGTCAATCTGCAGACGGCTAACGAAATCAAGGTGCTCGTCAACACATGGCTGACCGAATCCCCCAATGAAGTCGATCAGATTCGCAGTGATGCGACCAACTTAGACTTCCTCCGAAAGAACTTTCGTCTCCCGGAGAACCTCACGAGGACTCTCGGCGAACCGACGTTATCGGCCCTGGACGCCTGGCACTTGGCTTTTTGCTATCAACAACGGGAAGTTTACGCGAGCCTCTTGTTGAACGAGCGACCACCGTTGACACAAGTCAAACTGGCATTCGATTGGGCCATGCGAAGGGTCTACTTTGATAGTACTTCGATTCAGATCATTTCCAAGGAAGGGATTTTTTCCAAAGCTCCATTTTTGGAGATTTTGCCGCCCGAGTTTGTATTGCAAAGGGGAAGCGGCAATGCCCGTGAGCGAGCACTAGTCTTTTTGTCTCTCGTTCGTCAACTGGGCCTTCGAGGGTGTGCCATTTCGGTCCAAGAAGAAAGCGAGAAACGTTTCGTCTTCGCAGGAGTTCTGGTGCCGAAAGAGGGTTCCGTGGGCGACATTTATCTGTTCGACACCAGGCTTGGAACCCCTGTTCCAAGTCCAGATGGTAAGGGCATCGCCACTTTCAAGCAACTCAAGACGAATTCCAAGGTTCTCGAACGGGTCAGCAAAGATAGGGGGTACCCGCTTCCAATAAGTAACGAGGACGTTAAAAAACTAAAAGCGTTGGTGGCATGTCCGCTATCGACGATGTCCGCGAGGATGCGATTTTTGGAGGACTTTCTTTCGTCGGCGTCGCTAGTCGATCTGGGAGTATCACCCGAAGCCGAATGGAAAGCGCTTCGAGAAGCTTCGGAGGGGAATGTGGGAGTTTGGCACCAACAGGTGGGATCAGGGACCATTTCATCCGTCGATTCGGCCGTGTTGGTTCTTCACCACTTCATTCAAGCTTTAACCGATCCCGAAACAGGGGAAGGTTTCAGCCAGAAGTGCCAAAACGAAACTGTCCCACTAGCTTCGATCCTGCGAGAGTACCAAACCAAACTATGGAACCGAGGAAAAATCCCGGCTAGAGTCAAAAAAATCTTGTTGGACAAGACGAGTCAACTGGTTGCCAAGTATATCCTGCTTCCTCACCGTGAATTAGTCAGGGGGCACCCGAAATTTGCGATCCAGCGTCTGACCCAACTGGGACGAGCGATGGATCGTTACGAAAGCTCTCGCTTGACCGACACGGAACTCGACCAGTGGTGTCGAGACGTTGAACGCGCGTACGCCAAGGACACTAAGAATCCTGATGAGATCCCCAGGTTGCTCGAATCCTTGTGGTTCGACGAGTACCTGGAGCCTTTGTTGGCGATGGGAGGCGAAGCCCAAGAGCTGCCAAGAAAGTTGCCAAAACGGAGGCTGACCCGCTTACTGATGACGATGGCTTGGTCAACACTTTCGAAGGAACAGCGGTTCTTGTTGACGAAATGTCGACGTGAAGCGGCGGAACTGTTGCGGGGGCGGATCGAGTGGAACCGACAAAGGAACTACCCGATTCCCGAGAAGCCTCTTCAGACGCTGAACGATAGTTGGAGAGACACATCGGCCTATGGGAGAGAATACGAAAGTTTTGAGACGGTTTCGATCACCGATATCAGGAGCCGTTTGGAAGAGTTTGCAGCCGTCCGCTACACGCCGTTTGCCTGGGGTGAATGCGCTGCTTTGATGCGGAAGTTGAATCGGTTTGCTGCAATGCAATTGGAACGAGCCGATGTTCTGATTCGATTAAACGAGACGACTGAAGCCAAACAAAAACTTCAAGCCCTCATTCAACAAATCCAACGATGGCGAGCCATGCCGGAACTGGCCGAAACGCGACGCAAGTTACTTGAAGGAGCAAGCAAGGCATTTCCAATCCTTCAACAACTCCCAAGCCCTGTCCGAAATCGAGTCGAACAACGCATCCGACGCCAAATCGAGAACATTTTTGCTTCGCTTGAAGATGGGGGTAGTCTCGAGTGGATCGCTTACGGGGCGAAATTGCGGTTGGAAAAGTTGTAAATTCGCGAACGATTTGACGCTTTCTTGTCAGTGGTCTCCAGGCGGCCTACTTTACCGAGTGTCGTTCCTGCACTAACTAGGTCTGCCATGCGGTCAAAAAGAGCAGGTCGTCGCCAAAACCTTTGGTGTTTCCCGGTCGGTTTTGCTCCGACAGGTCGTCGCCAAAACCTTTGGTGCCCTAATGCTTGAGTTCGTCCGAAAGCGTTGGTTCCTGCTCGGGATCATTGTCGGGGTTGTCTTGGCATGGTTTGCTCCTGAGGCGTTGGTTTGGACTCTGCCGATCACTCCTCAACTGGTGATTGGTCCAGGTCTTTTTCTGATGGCCTGGACGTTACCTACCGACGACCTTCGAGGGGCCCTTTCAAGGCCTTGGCCAGGTCTTTGGGCCACATTCTTGAGTTTTACCGTCGTCCCCGGACTTGCTTCGGTGTCAGGCCTTTTTTCTTTTGTTCCCGACGACGTGGCTGTAGGGCTTTTGATCATTGCGAGTGGGCCATGCACCCTCGCCTCTGTCGTCATTTGGACTAGAATGGCCGATGGCAATGAAGCGACTGCTCTCCTTGTGATCGTGTGGACTAGCTGTGTTAGTGTTGGGGCCACATCGGCCTGGCTAGCCTGGACGACGAGTACAAGTGTCGAGTTGAGTGCTTGGGACATGGCCTTGAAACTCTTCCAGGCCATGCTCGTACCCATGGGGCTTGGCCAATTGTTTCGGCTCTATAAGCCCGCCGCGAGGTTCGCGACCGATCACAAAAAATTGCTCAGTTCTATCGCTCAACTTTCCATCTTGTTGATCGTGTGGAAGGCTTGTGCAGACATGGGAACTCGGTTCCAACAAGCGCCCGAAGATATTAGCGTCGTGCTATTGGTGACAGCCGTTGGGATGCCAGTCGGTGTGCATTTGGCAACGCTGTTCGTGGGGTTGCTCACGAGTCAGGTTCTGGGATTCGCACACAAGGATCAAATCGCAATCGCGTTCGCGTCGAGCCAGAAGACTCTTCCCGTAGCCCTTCTGTTGTTCGGCACCTTTTATCGAGGAACCCATCCGCTGGCAGTGTTGCCGATTGCGTTTTATCACTTCGGGCAGCTCATTGTTGACACCGTTATCGCCGAACGCTTACGGAAACATAAGCCGACTGGCGAACCGGATGCCAACTGAATGGCTTGTAGTTGGTTTTCAATCCAACGGTAGGGGAGTCTCGTCTGTATCGTGAAGTTTCCTGAGTGACCCTCTCACTTGCCATTGGAGAATGGACCATGATTAGAACAATGACCTCTGTGACCACTTTGAGCACTCTCCTGGGTCTTTCTCTACTGGGACAACCGCTCTTGGCTGCCCAAAAGAAAGAAATGGATCGAGGCTACGATGAGTTTCGAAAGGCCCAGACGATCGCCGTCGCAACCCTCAAAACGGCGAATTTGAAAGCAGTGGCCGAGAGTTTTCCGCCGATCTATGTCTACGAATTGGAATTCTCGCAAGTGCTGCCGATCAAAGGCTCGCTTCGCAAAGGGATCGGGTTTCAGGCTCGGTATTCCAAGCGACAAGTCAACGAACCGAATCTGCCTGTCGGCAAGAAAGTGTTGGTTACGCTCAGCGCCGTTGGAAACGATCGGTTCTTCGTGAGGAAGCTCGAACTCGCCGAGGACGCCAACGTGAAGGTCGCACGCAAAGCCACAGCCGACGTGCGAGCCCAACTCGCCAAATGGCGCAAGAATCCATCAACCCATCCTCGGTACAAGATTTTTTTGAACGCCAAAGGATTGGCTGTTGTGCAAGGAGGTGGCCCCAACACGGCAATAGGTTTCAGTCCGGGCGGGAACCAACTATCGTTTTCGATCCGTGCTTTGCAAGTTTTCCGCGGAAAGTTGCCAGTAAAGCAGCTAGTTCAGGCAACTTACTTTGTCCCGAAACCAGATCAGCCGCGCTTGCCCAATGGAAATCGATGGATCATTACTTATCAAATCGTCAACGGACGTTGTGCAGTTGCCACGATGGATGAGGCCAGCGAAATATTGGAGTTGGTGCTCAAGACTGCTTCGAAAGGCACGAAGTGATAGACGAGTAATTCTACGTTACGAGCATGCCGCAGCGGAAAGGCGAAGCTCATCGTAGCTTGGGCTATTTTGGCCAGATGTTTGTGCGAAAGGCAATCAAGGAGGTTTTTGGTCGCCGCGTTGTTCTTCACCGAATTCTTAGCAAAGAAACCGAGTTCCTCCCTCCACCGTAGGTTGCAGGACCTGCTTCGAGTGGTTGACGATTCGAGAATCGGTTGCAGCAAGCGTCGCACCGAGCAACCCCATCTTCGCGAATGGTGCATTTCGAATCATCTCAGTGAAGAGCAACTCGGTAGCTTCAGGAGTGCGATAAACTGTACCCAACTCGCAACCATCACGCGACAAAAACTTCCACCCGCCTCGGAATCCATCTTTATCGATAACCGCCTCGATTCTTCCACGGTTGTCAAAGATAAAATTACCTGAATACGTGCAAACGAGCCGGTGTTCCGCGTCCACAATTTCCCAAGAACGAAAAAATCCCCAGGAGCTGCGAAGCGAGCACAGCAACGCTTCGTCTGCTGTCTCCAAGACAAACCACTGTCGCCTTCGAAGCCATCGCAACAGAGACCAACGTAGACCGGGACTCCTCACGACCCCCAACTCCTCACCGGTCTGGAGGTCAAAAACCGATCGAATTAATGACGGACACGGACTTGTTCGACTTCTCGGAAGAATTTCATCGGGTGCGGGCGTGCCGGCGCGAAACCAGCAGGCGTGACTGATCCGTAAAGCGTGTCGTTCCAACATTGGCTGGTTGCCCTGTCTAATAACGAAACAACGATGGTTTTATTGTAGCTCACAACCAAAATGGAACGAGCCGAAAACCTGGAACATCGGCAGTTCCAGGGTGCCGTCCCCAAGCTCTATCCGTCTTTCCCAGAGCATTTGTGAGTATCGGCTTGTTTGGCTGCCGTTTTCTGGTAACTTCAGCGGAACGTTTGAACTATCAGCCCTTTCGACATAATTCCTACCAACACGGAAGCCCTGACTGATTGCTCAACTAGCAGGACTTTCCCAACCCTATTGATCAGTGGAGGAGGTTCCATGAGAGCGAACTATCTGGTTCTTTGTGGCATTGCATTGCTTGCAGTATCCCAAGTGTCCCATGCCCAGGACAAACGAAGGGTGACTTACACGGACCCAGCAAAAGCGGGACCCGATTACAAAATTCAGGGTGAATACGTCGCGGTCAAGGAACCTAAAACCGCCAAAGTCGCTGTCCAGATTGTCGCTTTAGGTGGCGGCCAATTCGATTTGTATGTGCTTGGTGGTGGTCTTCCTGGAGATGGATGGGATACGAAGACTCGAACCAAAATCTCTGGCAAGACTGACTCCAAAGGGACAGTAGTCTTTCGCGACAAAAAGAACGTCGCCGAAATCGTTAATGGCAAATTGGTCTTCGATAGCGGCGATGAAACAATCGCGATGAAAAAGATTCAACGAAAGAGTAAAACGGAAGGGGCCAAGCCACCGAAAGGAGCTATCGTGCTCTTCGATGGCACAACGACGGAAGCCTGGGCCGGTGGGAAAATCGTGGCGGACAACCTGTTACACAGCGGAACGCGGAGTAAAAAATCGTATCTCGTCAAAAAAATTCACCTCGAGTTTCGTACTCCGTTTCGCCCGTATGGTCGTGGGCAAGGTCGCGGGAACAGCGGAACTTACATCAACGGACGAGAAATTCAGATTCTCGACAGTTTCGGTCTTGATGGCAAGCGGAACGAATGTGGTGCCATCTACGGTCGAGCCGCCCCTCGCATCAACATGTGCTACCCACCCCTGACTTGGCAAACCTTTGACGCCGAGTATAAAGTGGGCAACAAGGGACTACTCACGGCGACGATATGGCACAACGGCGTCATGGTACACGAAAACGTGAATCTTCGTCGTGGCCACACGCCACAGCCGATTAATCTACAGGCCCACGGCAATCCTGTTTACTATAAGAACATTTGGATCCTAACGATGGAGAAGTAATGACCAGACACACCTCGGATCCCAAAGAACAGGTCTGACCTAAAGCAGATCACTTAGGCTGAAACCTCGTTCCCTTGGAAAGCTCGCCTTTGCCTCTCGCCCCAGCATTTTCCGGTTCTCTTAATTTTCACTCCACAGGGGGGCAAGGGACTTGGAGCTAAACAGGTGATACACTCGCAATCCTTTTCTGCCGTGGTCCTTGGTCCTTTTTCGTCCGGCACGTCATCGGAAAAACTCTTCGGGGATGGACCCAGCAACGGTGGGATCAAATGGTGACTATCTCAGGGAGGAAACAGGCAACTGAGCTATTCGCGACCTCAATTGGAACATATTTTCGAGACCTGGAAAAGGAACGATCCGCCTCGGCATCGACACAATCCCTATGATGAAAGGAGATGCCTTGCGGAAACGGGAAAAGAGCCAGTCGTGAATGACTTAGCGAGATGAATTAATGGTAGCCCGCACCTCCGATGACGACGCGAACACGATAATTGAAAACAAGTCACAACTCGTGGCCTATCTGGAATCCGGTTGTAAAGCATCCGAGAAATTCCGACTAGGAACCGAACTGGAGTTATTTGTTTTTCGTGCGGAAGAATTCGCACCAGCCGAGTACGATAGTCCAAGTCCATGCATTCGGGACTTGTTGAACCAGATGCTACGTTTCGGTTGGACACCGACCGACGCGAATGACTTGGCCGTGGGACTCACGAGAGAGGGCTGCACAATCACGCTCGAACCCGGCGGACAATTCGAGTTTTCGAGTCCCCCACTAAGCGATGTCCATCACATTTTCGAGCACACGAAAATCTACCAAAATGAACTGAAATCAGCGGGTAGCGAACTGGGCCTTTCCTTTTTGGCTATGGGCCATCAACCCAAGCACGCACGCTTGGATCTTCCCTGGATGCCCAAGGAGCGGTATCGAATCATGCGGGACTACATGCCCAAGCGTGGTTCCCTCGGGCTCGACATGATGCAAAGCACCGCGTCGCTCCAGGTCGCGATCGACTTCGCCAGCGAAGCGGACATGGTTCAAAAATTTCGCGTTGCCTTGGCTCTCCAACCGGTGGTGACGGCACTCTTCGCCAACTCACCGTTCGTCAAGGGCCAGCCCAGTGGCTATCTCAGCTACCGCGCTCACATTTGGAAAAATACCGACAACGATCGCAGTGGTTCTTTGCCGTTCGTATTCGAAACAGATATGGGTTTCGAACGGTACACGGATTATGTGCTCGATGTCCCGATGTATTTCGTTCATCGAGATGGCAGATATATCGACGCCACCGGATCTTCCTTCCGTGATTTCTTAGCTGGGCAATTGTCTGTGTTGCCCGGCGAGCGCCCCCGTCTCCAGGATTGGATCGATCACCTGACGACCGTCTTCCCAAGCACTCGTCTAAAGACCTTTTTGGAGATGCGAGGAGCGGACGCAGGACCTGGTCGTTCGCGAAGCCCCGCGCTCGCTGCCTTGTGGACCGGCATCCTGTACGATCCAACAGTTCTCGATGCCGCGTGGGAACGTATTCGGACATGGACAAACGAGGAGCGGCTAAACCTGGAACTTGGTGTCCCCATTCACGGTTTCGACACTCCGTTTCGTGAGGGAACTGTACGCGACCTGTGTCAGTGGATACTGGATCTTGCGAAGGACGGTTTGGATCGCCGTGCCTTGCGAAACACCCAAGGCGAAGACGAGACCAAGTATCTGGAGCCACTCTTCGACGCCGTGCGCGAAGGGCGAACGTTCGCTGAGGAGTTATTGCAACGATTCGACCAGGAATGGTCCAGAGATATCGATAGAGCCGTTCGTGTCCTATGCGAGGAAACCTTGACGTGACCAATCGAAAACTGGCGGTAATCATGGACTCCATTGCGGCCATAAAGCCGCAAAAGGACAGCACCCTGGCGATGTTGTTGGAAGCCCAATCCCGCGGTTGGGAAATCCATTATGCGGAGATCGACGATATTTGGCTGTGCGAAGGCGAAGCATTGGGACGGCTGACCGGTTTGAAAGTCGCAGACGATCCAGCTTCTTGGTTCGAGTTTGGTGACGTCGACATCACTCCCCTTGGGGACATGGACGTCATCTTGATGCGTAAAGACCCTCCCTTCAATATGGAATACATAACAGCGACTTACATCCTTGAACTTGCCGAAGACCAGGGAGCCTTGGTCGTCAACCAACCGCAGAGTTTGAGAGATGTGAATGAAAAAGTCTCTGTCGCAAAGTTTCCCAATTGCGCTCCACCGACATTAATTAGTCGCTCTCAAGACCAGATGCGGAGCTTCGTCGAGGAACATCACAAAGTAGTCGTGAAACCGCTCGACCTGATGGGGGGACAATCTGTATTCGTTACGGATGCCCAAGATGGTAACTCGAACGTGATTCTCGAGACAGTCACCAATAACGGCACACGCACCGCAATGGTCCAGAAGTACCTCCCTGAGATTGTGACTTCCGGCGATAAACGCATCATCTTGATCGATGGAGATCCGATCCCCATGGCCCTCGCTCGCATTCCATCCCCTGGCGATCACCGAGGCAATATGGTCGCCGGGGCAACAACCGAAGTGAAGCCGCTCACTCTCCGAGACAAATGGCTCTGCGAGCAAATCCGCCCGTTCCTTCGGGAAAAAGGACTCATTTTCACAGGAGTCGACGTCATTGGTGACTTTCTGACCGAAATCAACGTCACCAGTCCGACCGGCATTCGGGAGATAGAGCGAGCAAGTGGCATAAGTATTTCGGGGCCACTGTTCGATGCCATCTCGAGTCAACTCGACTAAATCAGGGTGTTTTCATGGTCCGGAAACCCAACAGACTGGACAAGCCGGGCGAGGAATTGCGAGACTCTTCCCAAGACTCCATCGAGTGAATCCTCCATGAGTAAGTTTGTGACGAAACTCGACCAGAATGGCAAGCGTCGTGGCAAAACCCAACCAGTTACATCCTCAGAACTCTCCACTTCCAAGAAACACCGAAAAGGTCTTCCATGGACTCGCTGGGTTGTCAGCGTCGGCTCCTTTCTCGGAGCCGCCTTGTTGACATTTTTCTTTGTGAAATTCGTTACCACACCCCAACTACCAACGACTATCATCGGGAAATGGAAGGTCGTCAATGGAGAGCTGGCTGGTCGTACTGTCCAATTCGAAAGCGATGGTGATTTCTGGGTGATCGTCGAGGTTGATGGTAGACCCAAAACGGTTACCGCTCGAGTCCAACACCATAAGAGCAAACTCCAGTTCACATGGACGAACCCATCCACCGGAAAATCCGCTGTCGAGACTCACACCATAACACACATCAATGCACGCGAGATGACGTTGCGAAGTGAAATGGGACAGAGAGTCAAAATGATCCGGGTTGAATAGCCCGTTCGACAGCCACACATCTTCTTTCGTTACGTCAATACTCTTTTCCAAGGAGTGACTCCATGAAGTCGTGGTCCACACAGGCTCTCGCCGGTGTCGGTGTCGTTATCGGTTGTTTGGTAGGCTATGTTGCCGCCGTTGGCAGTCCCAGTCTCACTGCGCTGTTCGAAAACTCACCGAGCACCCCGAGAAGTCAACAAAAAGTGGAACGTCGAAACGGTACCCAACTCCCCAAACCGGATCCCAAATTCAAGGGAAAGATCAGAGCAACTTACAAGGACTCGAAACCGGACTTTCCGCAATCCGTCCAAGCACCCAAAGGTGCGCCGAACGTCCTCCTCATTTTGCTCGACGACGTAGGGTTCGGCATGTGCTCGACGTTCGGCGGACCTGTCCCCACCCCCCACATGGACAAGCTTGCCAAGAACGGTCTCGCCTACACGAGATTCCACACGACAGCTCTATGCAGTCCGACTCGAGCCGCCTTGTTGACGGGCCGAAATCATCATAGCTGTGGAACGGGTGTGATCATCGAATTGGGAACAGGATACCCCGGCTACACCGGCGTTATCCCACAAAGTTGCTGTACTCTCGCGCAGATTTTACAGATGAACGGTTACGCGACGTCGATGTTTGGCAAGTGGCATAACACGCCCGAGCCAGACATCAGTCCAGCTGGACCGTTTAACCGTTGGCCCACAGGGTTGGGATTCGACTACTTCTATGGTTTTAACCAGGGGGAGACTCACCAATACTATCCGGTCCTTTACAAGAACACCGTTCCAATCCCCCAACCAAAATCTCCCGAGCAGGGATATCATTTCACCACGGATATGACGGATCGGACCATTCAATGGATTCAGAATGTTGGTGCCGCCAATCCTGACAAGCCTTGGTTTGCCTATTTTAGCACCGGTGCCGTTCACGCCCCTCATCATGCTCCCAAAGTATGGCGAGATAAATATAGAGGCAAATTTGATTTCGGTTGGGATAAGCAACGACAAATGACTCACGCCAAGCAACTGGAAATGGGCGTGATTCCGAAGGGAACGAAACTCACACCTCGTCCCAAGGAAATTCCCGCGTGGAAAGATATCCCCCAAAAGGCCAAGAAAGTCTACACCCGGTTAATGGAAAACTATGCTGCTTTCATGGCTCACACGGACTATGAAGTCGGGCGACTCATCAAAAACTTGGAGGATTCCGGGGAACTCGACAACACCCTTATCATGTACATCGTTGGGGACAATGGTGCGTCGGCTGAGGGGGGCCTCGAAGGAACGTTCAGCGAAATGGCCAGTTTGCTCGGTGTTCAACTCGGATTGCAAAGCACCATCAACCGTATCGACGAGATCGGCGAACCCACCAGTGAACCCCACGTCCCCGTTGGCTGGGCCTGGGCGATGTCAGCCCCATTTAGTTGGGTTAAGCAAGTCGCCAGCCACTTCGGTGGCACACGAAACCCGATGATCATCCACTGGCCCAATGGACTCAAGACGAAGGGGAAACTGCGAACTCAGTTCCATCACGTCATTGACGTCGTACCGACAGTCCTGGAGGCCTGCAAGATACCCGAACCCAAGCTCGTCAACGGCATCAAGCAAAAACCGATTGAAGGCATATCGATGCTCTACTCCTTCGAAAACGGCGAGGCGAAAGGTCGGCGCAGGACGCAGTACTTTGAGATGTTCACCCACCGTGGGATCTATCACGACGGGTGGTTTGCATGCAGCCGGAGCGGCGTTCCCTGGGAGACGGGCGGCCGAACGTTGAAGGAGCTCCAGAACGCGAAGTGGGAACTCTACAATGTGGAAAAGGACTTCAGTCAGGCTGACAATATGGTCAAAGAACATCCCGCCAAACTCAAAGAACTCCAGGATTTATTCTTGGTCGAGGCGAAAAAGTACGACGTCCTCCCGTTCGATCCAAGGCTCTCCGAACGCTTCAATCCCAAGTTGCGTGGCTCAGGCGACCCAAAAACGAAGTGGACTTACTACGGCAACAAAGTATGGCTTCCCGAACCCGTTGGTCCGCTCATCTTCCCGTATGCACACACTATCACCGCCAAGTTAAACATCCCAGAAAAAGGTTCCGAAGGCGTTATCACTTGTGCCGGAGCATTTTCCGCGGGATGGTCCTTGTACGTGAAGGACAGTAAACCTCACTTCCGCTACTCCTTCTTCGAATTGGCCAACGTTACGATACATGGAGACGAAGGATTGCCTTCCGGGGACGTAACACTCAAGACGGAATTCATCCCGGATGGCTCGAAACTCGGAAGTGGTAAGCTGAAGATGTACGTGAATGGAAAACTGAACGGGCAAGGCGAGCTGAAACGAACGATTTTCAAGCACGGCATCGAGCCATTCGAGGTCGGGCGGGATTCGATCACGCCGATTGATCCGGCTTACAGTAAGAAGGGTAACTTCCCGTTCACCGGAAGGATCGAAAGTGTCACGTTCGAACTAACGAAGAAGTGACCGAGCGTGAAGTCAGCACACCAGAATACATTTTGGTGTGCTGGTGAGGACTGTCACTCTCTGCATGAGAGCGTAAGCCTGGCACGGGTTCCGACATTACTGCTGCTGGGCTGTAGAGGTCCACAAACCCGAGGACCTTTCTTCTAGCGAGGGGTGGGCGGGTCTGTTCGATCTCCGGCTAACCAGTAAACCGAGAAACCTTGGCTGTCCGGTCTCGGCAAGATAGACTGCCGAGACCGGACGTTACCGAAAATCTCATCAGAACACTACCGGCTGATGACCTCGAATCACTTCTTTGCCAGAATTTCGTTAACCAATCCATCGGCTTGATAGATCGCCTTCAAGGCCTCGATGATGCCCTGTGAGTGAACCGAAACGGCCCGAGCTTGGACGTCGGTGAAGGCGAAGTCGAGGACAAGAGATTGGACGTTGCCGTCGAAGATCAATCCCACGACCTCCGCGTCACGGTTAATGACCGGGCTACCGGAGTTGCCGCCGATAATGTCGGCCGTACAGACAAAGTTGTACGGGGTGCTCAGATCCAACTTGTCTTTTCGCTCGATCCAAATTTCGGGTAACTCGAAGGCTTCCGCGTTACCCTGTTTTTTGGCTCGTTCGTAAAGCCCTGCAAAGGTCGTTTGGAATGGAATGGTTTTTCCACTTTGTTCGTAACCTTTGCACGTGCCGAACGCGAGACGCAAAGTAAACGTCGCATCGGGATAAGTGTCGGTTCCCTCGATGGCGAACTTCGCTTTGGCGATCATGTCGTAGGCTTGTCGTTTGGGTTCGTCGACCTTGGTCTCCCATTCCTTTCGGATCTTCCGAGAGGTCTTATCCACAAGCCGGGCCAGCTCTATCATCGGATCGTTACAAGCATCGACGGCCTTTTTTCCACCTTCGAAGAGTGTCTCACGAAGTTCCTTGGCTCCGAGTTTCGTCCCAGCAACGAGTTCTTCGGCACGCTCACGCGGAGACTTTCCGGCGAGGATCTTCTTGACTAATTTCTTTTCTGGTCCGATTTGAACGGCCAACCACGTGAGCGAGTCGGTGAGCTTTGCGGCTTCGAAATCGGGATAAATCGGAGTTTCGGCCAGAAGTTGGAATTTGAGTGATTCCTTACCAGCATCAGAATACTCGCGGAGTCGCTCGGCATTAGGTTTGGCAAATTCTTCAGAGGCACGCACAAGCGTTCTCGCGTATCCGAAGTAAGTCGTGTTGAAGGCCTGACCGCCTTCGAACAAGCCATAGGGGACGATCAATTTACGACGCACTTTTTGGACGTCCGCAATCGTCTTCCACGCCTTGAGTGTTTCTTTCAGTTCCGGCATTTTGCGAACGGCTGCCTTCAATGCATTTTCTTTGGCAACTTTGCGGGCCATGAAGGAAGGCGTCAGCAAACCTTGAAGGGCCCCTTTCCTGGCCTTGCGACCATTCGAGACCCCAAACAGGTAATCTTTCGCACGGCGTTTCTCTTCGGGGCCTCGGCCACTAAAGACCGAAGCCATCACTTCTAGTCGAAAGTATCGTTCGAGCAAAGACGGATAGCCTGTGTCACGAAGATATTTCAGTTCCGCCACGGTGTTGAGTCGACTAGTGCGTCCGGGATGTCCTGACACGAATACCAATTCATCCTTGCTCGGTCCGGCCTTGCTCCATTTGAGATAGTGACGGGCCTTGAGGGGCTGGCCGTCCTCATAGACGCGGAAGAAGGCGACGTCCAGACAGTACCTTGGATAACTAAAGTTGTCGGTATCACCTCCGAAGAAGGCGGCTTGTGTGTGGGGTGCGAATACCAACCGAACATCCGTGTACCGTTTGAACCGATAGAGGTGATACTGTCCGCCTTGGTACAACGTGACCACGTCACTACGCAACCCGGTTTGCTTCAGAGATTCGGCTTCGACCTTGGCGATCATTCCTCGCCGTGCTGCGAATTTTTCTTCATCAGACATGCCAGGTTGAACGGCTCCCTTGACGCGCTCGGTCACGTCTTCAATACTCATCAGAACGTTCAGTTCCAGTCCTTTGGCCTTGAGTTCATCCTCTTGCTTGGCGGCGTAGTAGCCGACCTCGGCATAATTGTTTTCCGGAGTACTGAGTTTCTCCAACGCATCGAAGGCGACATGATGGTTTGTCATGACAAGGCCATTCGCCGAAACGAACGAACCCGAACCGCCATTGTTAAACCGAACGGACGATTTTTGGACGTGTTCAAGCCACGGCTCCGTTGGCACGAAATCATACACTTCTTTTAGCTGCTTCTTGGGCAAGTTGTTGAACAGCCACATCCCTTCATCGGCAAACGTTTCCTCGGTGGACATGCTTACGACCAACCCCATAACGAAGAGACTACTTAACCAACACAAAGACCGGTAGATCATCCTGGTTGACCCTTTCAGAACCTTAGTGCGAATTCGATATCACAAAAGTGACGTCGGTGTGTCATTCCTAGTACCTCGCAATGCGAGACTGGATCTCAGGATACAAGATGTAAGCCAAGAAAGGAAATGGTAAGAGGTAGGGAACACGCAGGAGCAAGAATCGGTTTTTTCGCTCCTGTTGAATCCTTATCTTAGAGTCTTTGGATCAACAAGCTATTCCCGGTTTCCTGAGCCTTAGAAAGTAGTGTGTCCCGAAGAGGAGGTTCCAGTGGCCGTTTTCTTGGATACGGAATCTTGACTCCTGCGAGAAGACAACCAGCCACGGATGGCGAGTGTGAGCAAAACGATTCGCCCAGAGACAGCACTGATGCCCAGGGCCACACCGAGAAAACTCCAACCAAACAATTGAGCCCACAGAAATAGGAATCCGAGGAATTGTTCAGGCCAGCTCACACGTATCAGAAAGACGATGCCCGGGAGGAGTGACAGCAGCCACGCAGCGAGCAATGCCAAGACGAGCAGTTCGGTCCAGTAGAAACGGGCGCGAGTTTGCTCTTGGTTCGTCGGTTCGATCTCGACTGGAGGTAACTTTTCGTCCGACTCGACCGCCCAAACCAAAGGAGTTCCGTGCTGGAGAATCTCTGCCGAAGATGTCAAGGTCCCGAGCCTTCGAGGGTTTGCTTGTGCTCGTTTCCACAATCCTTCCCAATCAGGTTTCTTTCCCAACGCAACGTTGTCACGTTCGAGTTCGTCAAATTTCTCTCGCAACGCGTTGCGTCGCTTTTGTGAAAACGCAGAGTCCTGCGACTTTCGACTCCGAAATTGCCCACGCTGCAGGTAATAAAAGAACGTGCGTTCGACGTGATCCAAAGTTCCAGCGATCGCTTCAGAGTTTTCGACGTTGTTCAGAAGTCGGACGACGAGGTCGTGTTGCAACTTGGCTTGAACGTAGTCGGCCTCGGCGGGTGAGAGCGGTTCGCTTTTTTCATCCGAGGGTTTCGACTTTAGTCGGTAGCCAACGGGTAGGTAGACTTCTCTCAGGATTGGAATAGTGGGCAAGTTTTTAAAGCGCAACTGTTCGCGTGAGGGTTTGGTCAACGATTCGGAGCGTGTCGGGAATTCCCAGCGCGTTATGAGCTGTTGGAAGTCTTGGGACTTAGTTAGGGTCAGTCGGTAGACATTCTTGCCGATGGAGCGTATGTTGACGGGTCGGTCATCCAACAACACCGCAAGGACTCTCGCTCGAGTTGGGAAGGCCACATCGATGTGCCCCTGCCGTGTCGCTCGAAGGGTGTAACGCCCTTCGTGTAACCATCCCTGATGATTTTTCAACCTCGCGCTTTGTGTGCCAGAGAGGAGTTCGACCGGAGAAGTCTTGGTGACTGATTTCGTTTGGAACTTCAATTGCCAATCGGCATTACCTGGTTCGACTCTCCAAAACCGTGCTGGGTTGGAGACCGCCACCGGACGAATCCAGGGTGGCAACTTGGCCGAATCGACAGATTTCAAGTTTTTTGTTTCCTCAGCGATGAAACCGTCACCACGTAACGCCACCCATTGTTGGACCAACTCATCACCGAGGAACCGGATTCTCGGTAACACCTTCTGCTCTTCGGAAAGAATCCCATTTAACTTGATTGTCAGTTGCCGAGTGTTCCCAGGCGTGATTTCCAGTGCCCAATGCTCAAGGTCACGCTCAACTCGCTCCACATCGAATCGTTTGACCCACGGAGCCTCGAGCTGCAATTTTTCTTTCCCAGTCCAACCGTGTACTTCGAACCGAATCGTTTTCTTGCCCGGTCCCATTTGATACCGAATCTGAGTTTCGAAGCCCGCCACACCGTCACGATAAACGCCCTGCGTCAACACTTGGACTTCCGGACGGATTTGAACTGGTTGGACCAGAAACTTGGCCGCGTAACCGGGAGAATTCGTGACATACGTTAATCCATTTTTATCTTCCTTGAGATGCAGATGTTGCATCCCGGGAAGAGGCCTTGCCCGAAGGCCCTTGACTGAGGAGATCGAAATCTCTGTTTCACACTGATTAGAAAAAATCCTTCGTCTAGGTCCTTGGGGTACAGCACCGGCCAGCGGAATAATCCGCGGTAAGACGAACAAACCACGACGCTTTTTCTGGGTGGGGGGATTCCAAGTTTGTATGCCCTTACCTTTTCGATTCGCTGCAATCCACCCAGCGAGAGTAATCGTTCCGTCGTCCGTAATCGTTCGGTCCTTGGCCCCTTCCGAGAGCCAGAGTTGCAACCGAGAGGTTCGCCGCGAATTGTAGACTGTCCAGTGCACTAACCCGGGACCGCTCACATCGGAAATGTTTAAATTTGGGGGTATTTTCCATTCCGCAACCATGGGGTGTGGTGCCCTTGGAATCTTCAGGTCAGCCGTCAATGCAAGGTGTTGGGGATGCAGATGCCATCGGATGGTTTGTTGATACCGTGGTTTTTCGGTGACATCAACGAGACGCAGGGACAACGGTTCTTCCGTTACAGAAGAATACTCGTAGGCAGAGGTCACCTTCTCTTTAATTAGTGAAACGAGCCGGTTCCAATCCTCCTTGAACTTTTCCCCTGAGACTTGGGACAATTTGGGCCGAACCGGCTTTTTGAGTGTCAGAGATGGTCGCAAGGAAAATCCGAGATACCCCTTTCGACTTTTACACCCAAGAGGGACGGGATGCTGCAAAGTCAAGACGTTCGCCTTCTCGACCACCCCAGGTAGAAGTTTGAGGTACAGCTGAAACTTCTGTGTGGTGGAGTTGTTTAAATGTATCCGCAAAATCTGTCCAGCATCGTTTCGGTTCCGTTTCAAAGGGATCAACTCCCAACTTCGGACGCGGAGGGGAATTTTCGAATCCCGATAATCGTCGATCTGGATGTCGTGGACATGAACCCGAGCGGGAATTTTCATTTCGACGTGATCGGTATTTCCCGATTCGATGTCGTATTCCAAAATCCCTTCCAAAACCGGATTGCTGCTGGAGAGCCCTCTCCAAAAGTAACGCTCGGTGACATGAAGGACTGGATGTTTCGGCTCCGGGGCACGCCACAAGACCCGCACAGTGCTTGTCCCCGCATCGTTTTCAGGGGCACCAAGGTCCACTCGAACCTGAGACCCCCTTTGGTTTTCACGCTCGTGGTTGCCGAGGGCATTGACTACCCGAAGGCCTGACAGCCCCTTGGACGCAAAGACCAACTGACTCTGTAAACAAGCGGGTATCTTCCAACGAAGTGTGCGAAGACCATTATTCGATTCGATTGGAACCGCGAAGGGAACCGTCACACTCACCACCTGGTGCTTCCACCCTTTGATGGGGACGAGGTATCCAGTTTGGTTTTGGCCGGGTTCTGGCTTGCTTGGCGAGACGTGGAGATGAGCAGGTTCACCTTGAAGTGTTGTTCCAGGCCCTAGCCGGATCTTTTGGAGGGGGAGCGATAGGATCGCGTTGTCTGTGAAACAGAATACGCGGTAGTTGGCTTCGAACCTTACCACATCGTCGTCGAGGGATTTCTGCTTGTAGATGGCTTGAAGAATGACCGCATCTTTTTCGAGAGGCAAGGCTTGAGGCCCTTCCAGCTGCTGTTCGATCCACTGCCATAGTTTTTGGGGAACCCATACCTGCTGCTTCTGTATTGGGGTCTTTTGGTCTCCAACGAGAAAGACAGTGTAAGTAGTAGCCAGTGGGCCCTCTTCCGCGGAAGAACCTGCAAACAAGTTACAGGCACAAAGGCCAGAGACCAAGCCACTTCCAAGTAGTAGCAACGCGGCAACGGCTGCACGCCTCTTGGCGTTCGAGGGTGGTGTGGCTTTCTCAGTTTGTGGGTTTTGTTCCGGACGAGAAAAATAGAATCGACCGAAAGCCACAATCGTTCCGAGAAGCCCCGGAAACCAAATGACTTGCCAGAGGCTCGACGGGGTCCAGAGAGCGAGAACCAGGGCTGTGGCGAGCCAACTAACCGCGACCCGGAATCGCCAGATGATTGAGGTTATCGAACAGACGATCCAAAGGACTCCACCCACAACAACCGAGAGGACCCAAGCCAGCGTCAGCGATTGCGAATCGATGACGACCGTCAATGTGTCGTCGTCTCCAGCCCCTGGTATGGTCTCCCACTCGGTCCAACTTGTAGAGTCCGTCAAGCCTAGTTCGTCAAGAGAAGAGAGATGGTCCTCGGTTGAGAGGTCGGACTGTTCTGAGGAGGTCGCCGTTCCGTGAGCCCAGTCCATAACGTGGGCAAAGCGACCCGTAGTATCACGGCCAACACGGATCGCTTGTCGGACGGCTTGCTCCAGCAGACTACCGGGCACGAGTTTCTCTTCGAACAGCCCTTCTTGCGAGTCGGTCTTGTTCTCTTGTAGTCCAAATTGAAGACGGGTTGCCTTTGCGTTGAATGTATCCCCAGGAGCTTTCCACCGTTGAAGTTGACGCAGGGTTGTCAACAACACCCCGTGAGGACATGGAATGCCCACTAAGCCAAGTCGAGACAGGAACGATTCCTTCGAGTCCCCGGACTTCGAAGAAAAGGCTTTGGTAGCAGGGGTCAGCTTCGCCTTCTCCAAAGCCACAGTGTCGATCACCAGGTCGATCCCTTGTTGTTGTTTGTCACCCCGGTCTTGGTTCTGGAAATCTCCCTGGACGGGAGCGAGTGGATGTCTTTTACAGCATCGAAGGAGCACCTCCCCCAAACGCACACCCGGCGTCCGAAATTGCTTTTGAATTTCTCGATTCATTGTCAACAAGCCGGCGAGCTGCCGTTCTTGCCAAGTTTCAGGAAGCAGGTCCTTAGTCGGCGATGGAACCAAGAAGTCTCCACTTCGCCAAAATTGGGAGAGGAGTTGACCAGGAGAAGGATCAACGACCGAATTCAAGTCGGGGAGTTGTCGCACCCAGCTTCTGGCTAGAGGGGTATATCCAGAAGGAAGTCGCCAGGTCCTCCTGACGGAAAGGGGTCTGATGCCCACCGGAAAATTAGGGAGGGGCGCTTGGATTCGACGCCAACAACGCCAATAACTCAGTGCGTTCGACGGGGAGCTGTCTTCCTCGGAGTAGATCAAGTCGAACGTTTGAATATCAAGACGCGTATCGACAGGCAACTTTATGGTCGTCCCGGCATCTGATTCGTCCTGGCCTAGGGCTGATATTGTGCGTCCGGCAACACGGGCCGAAAGGAGTTGCGTTCCTTTGGGTAGTGTCAGCGGAAAACTGGAATTCCGCCAGTCCCGCAGCACGAAACGAAAATGAAACAGCCGCGGTCCATGGGGTTGAATGTACGCCGTCAGGTGAGCCTTCAAGCACGTCTCCGATACGACAGCAGGTTCAGCCAGTTCTTTAAACCTCAAGGTAGCCTGGGTTAACCGCCGATTTGTGGACGAAAGCCGGTAGGAGAATAACGAGCAAGTCTCACCCAAAAGGAGTTGCTTGGGGTTTGGAAATTCCAATTGTTGATCCGACTTGCGTCGGGTTTTGGTGTTGATCAAAGAGACAACGGTACCAGTACCACGACCATTCGTAACGGACACTCGTCCCGATACGCTCGCCGCATCAACAAGGTCGAGAATGGGAATTTCAACAACTCGGGCATCACTTCCAGGTGATTGCAATTCCGATTTCGGTAGGCAACCCATTAACTGGATAGTTTGGGGTGTAACAATTGGATCATGGAATTGGACTTCCCACCACTGATGAGGGCGCGTTCCGGACGTCATCGACGTCCCTACCGTCGCCAGACGTCCAAGGACTGACCTCGACGCCAGCAGAGACAGATACGATGGGGCTTCTTTCTCCGACAATCGACGGATGTTCTTAATGTTTGCACTTCGTTGGTCTCCGACACCTTGGCTGGAAAACTTTCCAGGGCCACGATTCTCCGAGTTCTCCCATTGCCAGACGTCCACAATTGGAGAAGTTGTCCGAAAACGAAACTTGCGTGTGGCTCCCACGATTGGTTCCAGCTCCATTTTGGCAACCAATTTCGTGTTTCGTTCCCCAATGATGATGTCACTCACACATTTGGCCTGGAACATGCCTCTTTGTGGCTGCAACTGGATTTTTCCGGTCAACGTTGCGGCTTTGTAGGCGTAGTAAAAATCGACTGGTTCCTGACCCCAAGGCCCCTGTTCTCTCAAATCAAGAGTTCCGAGTTTTGTCTGAGGCAGCTTTGTTTGCTTCGGTTCTGCTTTGTAAAACGAGTTCACAGAGATCGCGAATCGGCCGGAATAGGCCTTTACGGTCGTTGGTGGGATGTGAGGAACGACCTGAGGAAAGGATAGAAATATGGACTTGTTGGTGTTGACGTTTTTGAAGTTCGATCGAAACCCAAGTTTGACGGTCACAGGTCGATCGATTTCCTTCCGGAGTTGGAGCAGCAACAACTCTCCGTTGCCTTCGGCGATGGTGGCTTGGCTCTGGAGGAGTCCTTGGGGCAAGACCTCCACCGTCTCCAGTTGCCAAGGCCCTTGGGATTTTCCGGGCAAACGCACCGCGAGTTGGTGCATGGCTCCTTTGAGAGCATTGTACTTTAACTCGGAAGTCAGATAACTTTTACGAGGTTCAATCTTCCACCACGACCTTTGATCCACCGACAGTTGAACTCGTTGGGGACGGAGTCTCGTCCGGGGCCGCGGGCCAGTCCTCTTTGTGTTCCGGAATACCATTCGGATGCCTTCTTCTGGCGGTCGCTCAATTGTGACAAGACGGAAGGCTCCGAACGACCAAGGGTCAGTTTCGACGTCTCTGTGAACCTCGATGGTCAACTCCTCTTCTTCGATCACGGCTTCCCGAAGCCGGACTGACGGACTCACCCAGGGGCCCGACGCAGTGACCGGACCCGAACAACGAATGTGCAGAGTGATCGTCGCGGGGGGACGTCGATTACAGAATTCGTTACCCAGATGGACAATGAGCTTGTCACGTTCATTGCCCTTGCCTCGAACGATTTCCCATCCCTTGAGGGTGCCTTGTTGGGCTGACACATCCACAGGCGCTGCCGGGCCGGTCCATTCGAACTCGAGGTGACTCACAACATTGTGGTGAACTTGTACTGTCACATCGTAGTCGGCACGAACTTGCATTGGAGTAATCTTCTGGCGAGAACGTATCGAAGTCACCATCAGCGAGGGAATGGCGTCAGCCGCGTTACGTCGATAGATAGTGAAACTGACTCGTGTCATGTTGTCTCCAAAATGGAGCTGCCACAAGTTCGTCTTTCCCTCTCCGATCGGGGTCGGCCCAGAAAGATCAACCCCTGGTCCGGGCGACATAACGACGCAATCGGCCGGCAAAATCAAGTCCAGCGATGAGGCGGCACAGGCTGGGATCTGCATGGTATAGCGAAGAGCACCCTTGCGAGCTTCTCCCCTCAGCGACCAGTCAAAATAAGTATGGTAACGGTCATCGGGATTGAGTCCGCGTGGAAGAAACAAGGCGAAGGCATCGTCAGCGAACTGCCCAAGAATGGCAGGAGACCCGTCCGAGTGTTTCTTGGTCTGAATCGACACATTCTTCAACGCAAGTCCAAGTGAAGAAAGTCGAAGAAGGCCAGGGTGTTTGCCGGAGTATGCAATCGTCCAATCTCCGGTCCCTACGAGATCATTGCCTTCTAACTTGGCTCGGTATTGTGCCTTTAACAATCGGGGAGAGTTCGGTTTTTTTCGATGTCGCTCCAAGGCTCGTTGCAGCTTTTGCTCGAACTCTTGACGAGTACGTACCTGGAAGGCTTTGTTCCGTTGCAAATCTAGCGTGACTCGCTCTGGTGGAATGACCACTCTCCGAACGCGAAAAGGAGGAGTCGAGTCAGCGGAACCAGCAACACCATGCTCAGGCAACAAGAGAAGGGAGAGACAGAGGACAATGGTGAGAAGGGAGAGTGAAGACCAACGCGCCGCCAGGTATTTCATGATTCTACACTCCACCTTCTCCGGGACCTCTTCTCGCTTCGACGAAACTTGAGTATGTCATGCTGTGGGACAATTTATAGCGGGGACAACGCTCTCCACTAGGCTTTCGTCCATCTGAAAAAGCTATTGCTTTTCGATGGTGCCACTCTTTTGTTGCCATTTTACCTTTCTCTTAGCCTTGCCTGCTGCTCCCTGTTCCTTGTTCCAGGTTCCCTACTTCAAGGCTACTCTCTCGTCGGACAGGTGCATCAATGGTGGAGGGTTCTCGAGTTTGTGGGACATTGGGGATTATCGAGGAACCTTTTTGGCCCCGAGTAAAACTTGGGAGGAACAGCACCCGTCGGCGATACCGTCTATGTAAGAACCATTGAATGACCAAAACGCAAATGAGAATCAATGCTCCTGGTTGGGCGCCATAGAGGAGTTCCGGGACCAACGAAGGCCAGGTCAGTACAACGGTGAGTACCCCGATCACCGATGCCGTCACCAGAACCCACCAGAGGAACTGTTTCGGAGTACCCAAACTCAAACAGCCTCCGACAAGCAGAACAAGTAAGGAACAAGCCAATAGCCATACTTGCTGAGGGAGGAATGTCAGCCGCACTACGTTGAGGTCTCGTGTCCAGAAAACAATAGTTCGGGACCGGGTCACCGTTTCGTCAGTATTCCCACAGATCCAATATTCCAGTTCCGAATTGGTCGTCCGAGACCTAGGCGTAAACATCCACCCTTCCCACGTCCAAGTCTGAGCCGTGGGGGCGTGATCGCCGACGACCAACGTGACTTGTCCTGTTGGCTGAAGGATCTGCCACTTGACTTGTCCCAAGTAAACGTTACCCAAGATGCGAGGTGGTCGAAGAAGTCGCCCAAGGCGAAACGATTCGCCTTGGTCAAGTGGTGTCTTGAAGCAGACCTCGAGCACCATGGGCGCCTGGAACAATTCGCCCCGCATAATTTTAATGCGAATGACTCGGCCACGGTCGTTCACAAGGCGATAGGGTAATTCTCGTCTCTGCCCCTTGTTCGGTAGTAAAAACACTTTGGGCTGATTTGGTCCTGGCTTGATTATTGGAAAAGGGAGCTCGACTTCCAGGGTTTCCGAGTGTAGCTCGGTGACCAAGAATCTGGCCCGAAAAAGTTGGTCATTGGTTTCGGAAAAGCTAACTTGCATCAACGCACGATTCACAACAACTCCAACGGGCGGTTGGAGAGTCGACGGGTCGAGTCCGATCGTCAAGGGAGCTGTTGTCTGCTTACTACTGGCGACCAGGACAGGAAGCGTACTTTTGTTGGCAACGATTTGGGGTCCTTCCTCTTTCCATTGCTCTTGTGCTTGCGGCGAAACTGTCGGAACCGCTCCCGTATCGTTCCAGAACCGGACCAACGTATGAGTCGGGATGGTGTCTTTGGGCCACACCAACGGAACCGGAAACTTTTTGGGGCCAACGTTTTCCTGTTTTTCCACACGCGCAGGTGGTGTAAGTGGGAAGTCGTATTCCAGTTCCACGACTCCATTCTCCTCTGGTTTCACCAGTAATCGATTGTTTCCAGAGTCCAACTCTTTTCCACCTCGGATTACCTCCGGTCGTCCACGAATTCCTGGCGGTAGTGTTAGGCTCACCACCCGACTTGACAGTCCCTTAGTTTTTTTCTCCTGGACTTGGAAATCGAAAGTAAGAGACTCTCGGACGACCGGGTGTGTCCCCCGGAGAAAGACATCGGCGGTGATCGTAACAGGAAGTGGCGATTGGTATTTCTGCCAGCGAAGGTCTATGGAGGTTGGAGCTTGCGACGTTTGATGGACGACCTTGTGTTTCTCCACGAGCGTGTTTTTTCCCAATCCCTGGACATCGACCAACTCGAAATCGTCAATGATCTTAGTACTCACAGAACTCGTACCCGAGATCGAGAACGGTTGGGGTAACTTCACTCGGGCAGCCAGCTGCTTCCGTTTCCCGTTTCCCGTTTCCCGTTTGCCTCTGGCGGGATTGATTTGATAGGTTCCTTCGAGGATGACTGAAAAGGGCTCTGAATGGATCTGACTAAGTTTGACTCGTGCCGCGTTCGCCACGTCCGGATCTGCATACAACTCACTTGGAAGAGGTTCCTGATCCTTGATCTGTTCATAGCAGTTGTACTTCGTCAGGGTAGGATACTCGACAAACCAATCAGGACGCATCCCAACCGTTCCTACCGCCAAGACATTTGTTGGAAACGACATGGGGTTGATGGTAGCCAATTGCGAAAGCAGAGGAAAAGCGGCCGGAAGTGTTTGCGGAAGGTCAAGGATCAACGAGTTCAAACCATTTTGTTTAGGAAACACTTGGATTTCCGAACGCAACCGGAGTTCCCACAAGCCCAGAGGGGATTTCTGAAGATAGAGAAAATGGTTCACCTTCGTTTCAACCAGGGCCGCAGCACGCTTCAATTCGAGGTCCAGTTGGGGGGGGACCTTGAGGCTCAGCTTAGGGTTACGGAAAGCAGCTGAATTAATCGCTGCCCCCAAATCGGTCGAGTCAAAAACGGCTTCGACGTTGGGAACCTCTTTTGGGAACTTCTCGGGAGGACGTCGGCGGAGATTTCCGTTGGTGCGGAAGTAAAAGTATTTTCCGATCTTGGCTTCCGGCAAAGCTCGAATCTGGATGGTCCCACTTTGGGGTTTGACCCCCTGAACGACGAACGGGCCGAACAGAAAGCGTCGGTCTCGAGGGTGACGTTTATGACTCGCTTTCGCCACCACAACGAGTTTTTGCGTCGGTGGACCATCGATGATCCAAACGAGCGGAGACTTGCTGTCGCGACGAGAGGAGTATGTTTGATCCTCTGGTCCTTCAATGGAATCGATTTCGAAGTTTTTCGGAAGAAGCAGTCTCCATTTTTTGGGAGTGGGGTGGGATTCTTCGATCGTCAAGTTGGCCACACTTTCGACTTCGTCCCGCCGAACCAGAACGTCGATGTCCCAATCGCCGGAAACAATCGATTTGCCAGGGGAACGCTCTGGTTGCTCTTTCCAACTCAAGACTAACTCCTCGGTGGGGGCGAAGGCGAGTTTCCAAACTCGGCTAAGGGCCTGTTGACCAGCAACTGGGCGTTGGCCAGACGTACCACGTGTGGCTTGTGCTTCCGTTGCCTTGCGGGGTTCGTTATTTACTAGGATTTCTTTCAACCCCTTTGGAAACTGGACTTCCAATGTCGTCACCGACGCCACTGGTAGACCCACCCTCAGAGTTCTCTTTGTCGTGGTGGTTCCCTCCCCTCTCTCGGTAATTGGGACTCGAAGGTGGAGAGTTACGCGATGCTCGCCAGCCTTGGGAATGTGGACAGTGTACCCCTCTTGCCTGTTTCCGCTTGGATAGTAGGGGTCGGATTTTCCGTCGAGATCGCTGCCGTTAGGCAGCAGAACGGCGCTCTGTCCTCCAAGAAAAACGTCCATCTCGTCCTTGTAAGTAATCACGAAAAAGGACGCCTGGATGAGGGCTGCCCCGTTCTGGACCTCCCCACTCAACCGACACTCCACGACTGGGTGGGCCCTTGTTGACTTTTGGCCGTTTTTGAGGTTTGCAATCTGTTCCTTGAGTTGGTCGATTTGGTTTTGGAGAGCTTGGTATTGAGTTGGCGAGAGGACCACCGCCTCTGGGTAGAGTTTAACCGCATCTTTGATTTTGGGACAAACAACAACGATCGTTCCCGAAGGCAACTTGATTTTCTCCAGGGACAGAGGGTTCGTTGTTTTCGGTTCCGGCTTTTTGAGTTGTTCTTTGGGCTTGAATCCGGCCTGCGTCACGCCCTTGTCATCGTCTTTGGTTCGCTCTTGAGCATTACCGAATGTACCCCCGTGCAGTAGCATGGTCGTGAGCACAAGCCAGTGCCAACCAATCCGTTGGAACCTCATCATCTGACTCACCGTCCTTCCCGAAGTCAGAAAGCGAACGCCAAAAGGCAAAAGTTCTGTACCTATTCGCTTCTGTCTTCGACCTTAAAATCGTGCAAGGTTGCTTGGTTCGTTGCCGCTCCGACGTGTTGTTGTAAGAAGTCCGGCAAACTTTCTAAGTTCATGTCCGTTTGTTGCACGTGGCTGTGAAGTATGGGGGACTCTCGACAGAACAGAATTCCATTATACCGAACAGGATCTTTTGGAAATGCCTGATTATTGGATTTGACAGAATCGAGATTTTGGGAAAGATTCGACAGAACAAATATGCCGATTTTGCGAGAACTGAAGACACCAGATCACAATCGATGCACTTAGTTTAGGGCGTTTTCGCATATGTCGGTCCGCGTTTGGTCGCAAGGTCGCTTTTGGAGACGGTAAAGATTGGAGGTAAGTAAACGAAACGCTCTTATGTTTCACCTTTCATCTTTCCCTCTGGGAAGCGATTGCAATTCTCTTTTCACACTGGCGACATGCCGTCCATAATTATAATAAGCAGCACAGGCTCCTTCGGACGAAACCATGGTGGCTCCCAATGGATTCTGTGGTGTGCATTCCTTTCCGAAGGCAGAACATTCGTGTGGCTTTTTGAGTCCTTTGAGGATTTCTCCGCTGATGCATTGGGAAGATTCTTCGGTCGCAATGTCTCCCACTTCAAAAATTCGTTCGGCGTCGTAGTCGCTGTATGTCGGGCTGAGTCTCAAGCCACTCTTGGGGATAACTCCAACCCCACGCCATTTGCGGTCGCAAACTTCGAACACATCGCCAATGAGTTTGCGAGATTGAACGTTGCCCTCGCGACACACGACTCGGCTGTAGGCGTTCTCGACCTTGGCTTGGCCTTCTTCGAGCAGTCGGACTACCGACAAAATTCCTTCGAGCATATCGACAGGCTCAAAACCTGAGATCACGATCGGGACGTTATATCGAAGAGCTACGGGCTCGTATTCGGTGTAACCCATGACCGTGCAGACATGGCCAGGTCCCAAAAAACCTTGTACACGATTGTCAGTTGATTCCAGTATCGATGTGATGACGGGAGGAACGAGTACATGAGAGACAAGGACGCTGAAGTTCGTAAGTCCGCGTTTTTGTGCCATCCAAAGGGCCATGGCGTTGGCCGGAGCGGTGGTCTCAAAGCCGATCGCGAAAAACACAACGTGTCGAGTTGGATTTGCCGCCGCTAAATTGACGGCGTCCAACGGCGAGTAAACCACGCGGACGTCGCTTCCTTGTGACTTGAGCGTCAACAAATCGCCCCGTGACCCAGGAACTCTCAACATGTCGCCGAATGAACAGAAAATCACATCCTTTTGCGCGGCGATGGCGTGAGCTCGATCGATCAACTCGAGCGACGTAACGCACACGGGACAACCAGGGCCATGAACAAGATGAACTAGATCGGGCAACAAATTGTCGAGCCCATACCGAATAATGGTGTGTGTTTGCCCCCCACAAACTTCCATGATCGTCCAGGGCTTTGTGACCGTACGTTCAATGGCTTGCAATAATTTGTGAGCCATTGCGGGATCGCGATATTCGTCGAGATATTTCATGGAGTGGGTTCCTGCAATTCGTCGAGTTGGTTCATCTCCGCGAGGATCTCGAAGACTCGTTGCGCCTCTTCCTCGTCGATGCACGAAAGCGCGAACCCGACATGCACCAGAACGTAATTTCCCGGCAGAGCTTGCGGGACGTGTTCCAAACAAGCTCGCTTGAGCACCCCCCCGAAATCGATCTTGCCCATCCGAACTCCGTGTTCTTGATAGGTTTCAACGACTTTTCCAGGAATCCCTAAGCACATAGCGGCCTCGTTTTTCGAAAAGGAGAGTGAGATAGTCGCCAAAGGAAAAGAATATCTCTTTCCCAGCTGATGGTGAGACTATCGATCTGCAGGACAAGAAGTTACCGAGATGACGTGCTGAAACACCTTGGTAGGGTGTAACGATCTTGTGATGGCAGACACCTCGCTCGGAAAACGGGAACTTGTTAACGCGACAATTCCAAGGGCATGTGTTTCCGTTCCACTTATTACCTCGGAAACTCTCGGCTCCTTCCAGTACTGTACGAGAAGGCCTCTTGTAGCTCAACACTTTCGCGCCAATGTCTGGGATCGTGCCGTTGGTCTCAGCTGTCTCACACATCGAATCTTCTTGTTGGTCTGTTTGTCGGTTTCGTCAAGGTCCATAAAATGAGTCTAAATATTCGGACTCTTTCCTATTCGACACATTCACATTCACAGGGGACAACGTCCATGAAATCACTCCGCATACTGCGGGATGCCAGAACCCGCACAGAACGCTCGGCGAGTGAAGAAACGACACTCGCTAGTGTGTGCTGGAAACACCTGCAGGCGTTCCGCCTTCGGTTGGTGGTGGTCATTGGGCTGTTGGTCGGTTGTTCGGGGGTCCAGGCTCGCGCAGCAGATTGGCCGACTTATCGTCAGAATGCCCAGCGAACCGGTTCGACTCCCGAAAAGTTGAAAATGCCACTGAAGCAACGTTGGGTGTATTCGGCTCCGACCAAGCCTCGTCTTGCTTGGGCTGGTCCCGACGGGCGAACGATCGAACTTCAAAAGCTCAAGCACCGAGTCAAATTCGATGACACGTTCCAGGTAGTTTGTATGGACAACCGAGTTTACTTCGGTTCCTCGGTCGATCATCACGTTCGAAGTTTCGACATTGCAACTGGTCGGGAAGTCTGGGCCTTCGCAACGGGAGCTGGTGTTCGTCTTGCACCCACCGTCTGGGAAGGGCGTGTGTACTTTGGTTCCGACGACGGCTACGCGTATTGCGTGAGTGCCGATTCCGGGAAGTTAGTATGGAAACGACGTCCTGGACCCGCTGACGAATGGTTTTTGGGCCGTGGTGAGATGATCTCTCGTTGGCCAGTTCGGACGGGCGTGACGATCTACGACGACATTGCCTATTTCGGCGCGGGGATCTTTCCCCACGAAGACGTCTTCCTTTGGGCGGTCGATGCCAAAACCGGGAAGACCGTCTGGAAACGAGACGACATCAGCTCTGAAGAAGCTGGACGAAACGCCCTCTCGCCGCAGGGGTATTTGTTGGCCAACGAAAAGTATTTGGTCGTTCCCTCGGCCCGCGCGTTGCCCGTTTGCTTCGACCGAAACACGGGTAAACAACTCCACTCGCGCCGAGTGAGCTGGCGCCGCGAGGGCGTGCTCGGTGGTTTCCGAGCAGTCCTTGCCGACGGACAAATTTATGCGTCGGGACCACACCAAATGGTTGCGTTGAAACAAGAAACCGGAGACCTTGGCTACGCCACGATCCCCGGTGAGGAAATCGTTTTCGCCGGGAAGCACACCTATTCCGTTACGGGAAGGAAATTGCAAAAGCTCAACCGTGCGGATTTCGCAAAGACGAGCAAGGAACGCAACGCCTTAACACAGTCGATGAAATCCCTTTACCGAAAGCTCACTCGACCTGACGCCGACAAAGTAGCCCTTCAGGAGCAGTTTCAAACGGCCCTCAAGGAACTCGGCGCTCTGAACAAAAAAGGCATTGCGTGGAGCGTTCGGACTACTGGCGATGATTGTCTCCTGGCGACCAAGGAACATGTTTTCGTCGGGGACGAAGACGGCGTGGAAGGTTACAGCACAGAAACGGGCAAACGAGTCTGGAACCAAAAAGTAGATGGGACCGTCCGCGGACTGATCGCGGCCAACGGCTTCCTGTTCGTCAGCACGACAAAGGGCAAGGTTTACGCTTTTGCCGACGCAGCCCAAGAATCCACCGAAGTCATCCAACAACCAAAGCTCGCTGCGAATCCATATCCCAACGACGAATTCACCAAGCGTTACGAAACGGCAGCCAAGAACATCCTCAAGAATACCAATACCAATCGCGGTTTCTGTCTCGTTTTGGGGGCCGGAGAAGGTCGCTTGGCCTACGAACTCGCCAAGCGGAGTCGACTCAAAATATACGGCATTGAGCCCAACCAAGCGAAGGTCGCCAAGGCTCGAGAAATGTTGAGCAGGGCCGGTCTTTACGGCCATCGTGTCACAATTCATCAAGCCGATTTGGGCGACATTCCCTATTCCAATTATTTCGCGAACCTGGTCGTTTCCGACGAATTTGTCCGCACGGGCGAACTGAGTGGAAATCCAAAAAACTTCCTCCGGCACGTGAAGCCTTTGGGCGGCATCGTCTACTTGACTCGAGGGACGGATCAAATCACCGACAAAAAGGTCCGTTCTTGGGTCAAGCAACTAGCCTCGGATGAACCGGGCGAGATCAACAGCGACAGCAAAGCCGTCTCCTTCTTGCGAGGCAAACTCGAAGGCGCCGCCAACTGGTCGCACCAATACGGCGATCCGAATAACACGGCCTTCGTCCCGGACACCCGCATCAAGGGAGGCCTCGGGGTTCTGTGGTATGGTGATCCAGGCCCCGGAAAAATGGTCAACCGTCATGAAGGTGCCGTCGGCCCGATCTCCATCAACGGGCGACTGATCGTTCAGGGACAGACGAGTGTCATGGCTTACGATGCCTACAACGGACTCTTTCTCTGGGAACATCAGAACCCTGGCGTTTACAGAACAGGTGTATTCCAAAACGCCAACCCAAGCAACCTCATCGGAAGTGATGACAGCGTATTCGTCATGGAAGACGACGTCGTCGTCGAAATCGACGCCGCCTCTGGCAAACTCGTCCGGAGGCACACACTTCCCGAAGGTAAACGAAAAGAGTACGCCTGGGGCTACATCGGATACCGTGACGGTTACTTGATCGGTACCGTGACGCTCAAAAAAGAGTTGGCGGCTCGGTTGCGTCGTCGCGGACGCAAGTTCGGCGGCAAGACCGACGACATCTTCGCCATCGACGTCAAGACCGGCAAGCGTGTTTGGACCTACAACGGCAAGAGTATTTCGCCCCAGACGATCGCCGTCGGGCAAGACCGGATTTACTTCATCGATAGTTCCATTACGTCAGAGGAGCGTCAAGCAATCCTTCGACGGGATCGAGCCAAACTCAAGGCTCTCAAAGGAGACGAGGCCAGAGAAGCCGAACGACGACGCAAAGAAGCCGACGTCCGTATGGCCACCGCCATCGACCTCAAGACAGGAAAGAAAATCTGGGCGACTTCCGTCGACGTGACCGACTGTAGCGACATTGGCATCGGTGGCGGGAAGCTCACCCTCATGTACAACCAGGGAACGTTGGTCCTTGGCGGGGCTAACGCGAATGGGCATTACTGGCGACAATTCCTCAAAGGTGAGTTCAAGCGTCGACGTCTCGTGGCGCTCTCGGCGAAAGACGGCAAGCTGTTGTGGGCCAAAGACGCCAACTACCGCCACCGACCTATCATCGTCGAAAGCAAGATCATCGCCGAGCCATGGGCTTATAACTTGTTCACGGGCACACAAATCATGCGAAAGCACCCGTTGACTGGTCAAGAAGTCCCCTGGAGTATGTACCGGCCCGGTCACCACTGTGGGATGCTCACCGCCTGTACGAATTTCTTGATGTTCCGGTCTGGTTCCACAGGTTTCTACGACCTCTATAACGATAGCGGAACACAGCACTTCGCTGGGCACCGTTTGGGATGTTGGATTAACGCCATCCCGGCCAACGGTTTGGTCATGATCCCCGAAGCGAGCGCTGGGTGTGTCTGTCAGTTCTCGATTGCCTCGACCATCGTGATGGAGCCACGCGAAGCTCGAAGGCCTTGGGCGATTTACAGCTCGGTTGGGTCCGGAACGCCTGTCGAGCGAATGGGACTTAACCTCGGTGCCCCTGGAGACCGCAAGGACGCTGGTGGAAACGTTTGGCTCGCGTACCCACGTCCGAACGCGCTTCGGCACGTCGGTCTGGACCTTGAACTCGACATCGACCCACTGTTCCACAAGGGTGGCGGGTACAAGAATGTGAGTGCTAGATTGTCTAAAATCAAAGCAACGAACGCACCGAAGTGGGTGTTCACTTCGCAAGCGCGAGGTCTTAAGTCGGCCATCTTGCCGTTGCTCGGAAAGAAGGACCAGCCAGCGAAATACACCGTCCGTTTGTTCTTTGCCGACATCGAGGGCCAGAACAAACTTGGACAACGTCGCTTTGACGTAAAACTCCAGGGCAAAACCGTTCTCAAGAACTTCGATCCGGCCAACGCCCTCGAAGAAGGTCAAACGGTGGTCATTCGTGAGTTCGAGAACATCACGGTTCGATCGGATCTTGCGATCACATTGGTCCCGTCGGTCGATAATCCGACCGATGACCAAATGCCTATTCTCAATGCGATCGAGGTTGTCCGACAACGATCGACACGGTAATCCTTCCCGCCGAAAAACGAAGCCATGGAGAGCACAGTGAAAAACTCAAGAGTTTCTTCTTTGTGATCTCTTTGGCTTTTGTTTCTGGCCGTCAACCGATCTACTTGGAGTATTTCTTGATCTTGGCTTCGACTTGCTTCTTGGTTTCTTCGTCTCGACGAGACGATCCTGCCACAGTCACACCTGTCTTCCACGCCTCGAGTGCAGCGTCGGTTTCACCAAGTTTGTGCAATACATCTCCAAGGTGGTCGTAGATCTCGACATGTTTCCCGTCTTTGTACTTGACGGCCTCTAACAGAACTTTTTTAGCTTCCATGTATTTTTTCTGTTTGAACAGAACCCACCCAAGGCTGTCCAAATACACACCGCTATCGTGGTCGTCCTCGGGTTTCAGGTCTTTGAGTTTCGCTCGCCGCTTTTTATCTACGATGAGAGCCTTGCGAATGTACTGCTCAGCTTTTTCCAATTGGATATCGTGGTCGGCCATGAAGTAACCGAGATTGTTGTAGTAGGTCGGTTCGGTAGGATGGCGTTGGATGAGCCTTTCCAACTGTTCGATGGCCTTGTTGACTTGTCCGATGTCCGGGTAGATGTTGCTCAAGACGGAACGAAATCGATCTTCTTCCTTTCCTTTTTCATCGGGGCTCAAATTTTCGTCGTTGCGAACTTCTTCGATCAGGTCTTCGTAAAATCGGGCGGCTTCTTTCAACTGACCGGCGTCTTGCAGTACGGCGGCATGGATCGCCCGGAATCGCCAGTGCTTTCTTTGCTCGATGAGTTTCGATGTGAGGGCGAGGGCTTGTTTGTAATTTTTTTGTTGGATCAATGATTCGGCGAGCCAAATTACGTACGTGGGATCGCCCGGATTTCGTTGGCTTAACGTTTTGAGTTGCTCGACGGCTTTTTCGATTCGCCCGAGTTTCGTGTATATTTTGCTCAGAATGAACCGGAACTCGTCTTGTTGTTCTCCTCGAGTTGCGTTGTCGAGCTTTTTATCCTTGCCGACTAGCTGGATCAGTTCGTCGTACGCTTCGGCGGCTTCTTTGAGCTTCCCGGCTTCGCGTAAGACAGTGGCTCGGACGACTCGAAACTGCCATCCGTCGTCGACCTTGACGAGCTTTTCGGCGAGGTCCAAAGCCTTCTTGAAATCGCCTTGCTTGGAGATGGTCTTGACGAGCAAGACATAGACGCCCGGTCTTAGTCGGGCAGCACTGTCGTAGTTGAAGTCCTGAACGAACTCGAGTTCACCATCTGGCGTTTTCGCCAACATTCGAACTACACGTGGGACCTTCGGGCCTGTTCTTAGAGCCAGAAATTCCTTACAAACTTCGGCGGTCTTCTTGTAGTCCTTGCTCTGATAGTAGAGGACCATGAGCCCACCGTAGGAGTTCAATAGCTTCTGGGTGCTCTCCAATTTCGCAGCTCGATTCGCACAGATGCGGTAAAATTGAGCTGCCTCCTTGTTTAACTCAAGGCCTTGAGCGACTTGGGAAAGAACCCACGCGCCGTTGTAAGTGACGGCTTTAGGGTTGGCCTTGAGTTGTTGTTGCGCGTAGCGGACCAAACGTTTGGCAGCCTTCTTGTCTTTGGCCAACAAACGTACTTGGGTTTGACTGACCCTGTCTCCGGTCAGTTCGTTGATTTCTTGAAGTTGTTGGTTGAGGGCACCGGTTTCGGATTTATCTTGGGCCGAAAGGGGGGGCGAACAGAGGGTTGTGAGCAGCATTGCTGCGAGGATAAACAAACGCAAGTGAATTGGCAGCATTGCGTTCTCCTTTGCTGGAGTTTGGTATTCGTCCTGAAACGTAATTATCCATCGTAATCTAGGGGTAATTTTCTGGCTACAGCATTTGGTACGGCCAGGTGCTGCCTGGGACCTTGGAGAATCGGTATCCGAGCACAGGGCTATTCATAAGTTGAGGTTGTTTGGTTTTGGTATTTTTGGGATTTGGGAGGCTCTCTTCCTGGACCGTTTCGAAGGGATTCGAGAGATGTGGGCTCTCGCCGACGGGAGCCTTTTGGATCACGTGTCTGACCTGAGAACGGCCCCCGAGATGCCAAAGGACAAAGACATCCTTTCCAAGCCCTTTTGGCCGCTTCCTGTGCGGCCGTCTTGTGTTCAGCATGGGCGAGGATCAAAGCCGAGTCCGCACGGGCAACAGCCCGGAAGTATTGGCCGCTTAGCGAAACGCAGCGATCGGATGGCTAGGCGACCGGGGTGTCACCAACATTGCCCAATCGCTGCGAGAGAATCCCTATCAGGTGGTGGAACTCTTAACGAAAATGGGCATTCTCAATCTTTGAATCGCGCTGTATCCGGGGCCAGACCCAAACCTTCTGCAAAGAATCTCTCCTGTTGTTCGCCAACTCTACGGATGAGCCTTGAAGAGTTCCGCTCACCAATCAAAGCTCCAAAAAGCCAGACGAAAGCATCTGAGTCCGCACGGTCCTCTTGTGGAATAGGATATCCTGAAGAGCGTGGTTCCAAAGAACTCACGCATGGGAAACTCCACGAAACACAAAAAACGAACACCAATTCTACGGGTCGTTCAAGTTCCTTCGGGGTGTATGGTGGTGACTCCGGACAGTCGTGAGTCAGCTTGGAACAACAGCACAATTAGAAATGCGAACTCACCCGAGGTCCACAAGTTCCAGGGACTCATCTTCGACTTTCCCACTTCTATCGTTCGACGTTGTACAATCTATGAGGAGATTTGATCGTTTCAGGTCTGGCTGGATTCCGACAGGTCGCCCTTCGACGCTCTGTTCCTTCTTTGGTTGGATTCCGACAAATCCTCATCCAACCCTGTATTTCCGTCTTTTGGTGTCAGACAATCAAAAGATGGAAGAATCTAGGTTTTGATCTCACTTCACGGATAGAAAGGTGCCCAATGCAAGAAAACATACTCCAATCTGTCGGACACACTCCGCTCGTTCGTTTACGACGAGTGACCGAAGGACTTGCTGCGAAAGTTTATGTCAAAGTGGAAGCCATGAACCCTGGCGGGAGCATCAAGGACCGGGTAGCCGTGGCCATGGTCAACGAAGCCGAACGCCGTAAGTGGCTCCAAGCCGGCGGTACAATCATCGAGGCCACTGCCGGGAACACAGGAGTTGGCCTCGCCATGGTGGCTGCCGTGAAGGGTTACCGTTGTATTTTCGTGCTGCCAGACAAGATGAGCACAGACAAGATTCGATTGTTGAAGGCGTACGGAGCCGAGGTCATTGTCACCCCAACGAACGTGGCTCCCGATTCACCCGAAAGTTACAACGGTGTTGCCGATCGATTGGCGCGGGAAATTCCCGGAGCCTGGCGTCCCAATCAATTCACGAACATGGCCAACCCCGACGTTCACTACCGAACCACCGGGCACGAAATCTGGGAACAAACCGAAGGTCAAGTCACCGTCTTCGTTGCTGGGATTGGGACCGGCGGCACGATCTCCGGCGTCGGGCGGTATCTCAAAGAACAGAACCCCGATGTGAAAATTATTGGTGCTGACCCCGAAGGATCGGTTCTCTCGGGCGGCACACCAAAACCTTGGAAGGTCGAGGGCATTGGGGAAGATTTCGTCCCCAAGACTTTCAACAGCGGCGTCGTAGACGAGTGGGTTCGAGTCAGTGATTCCGAGTCCTTCCACATGGCCCGCGAAGTCTCCAAACGCGAGGGCATGCTCGGAGGCGGATCGACCGGCACTTGTATCGCCGCGTCCCTTCGATACGCACGTCGTCTGTCCGAGAAGGACGTGGTCGTGACGCTCGTTTGTGACACCGGCCGAAACTACATGAGCAAAGTTTTCGATGACGACTGGTTGCGAGAGAACAATCTGTTTCTGGGTGACGCGCAGCCGATCAACTCGATCAGGGATTTACTTCACACACGTGGAGAACGTCAACTTGTGACCATAACGCCGGACATGACCGCTGCCTCTGCAATTGCATTGATGCAGGAAGTCGGCATCTCGCAGGTCCCTGTACTCGAGAAAGGTCAACCCGTCGGAAGCATCCAGGAAATCACTCTGGCTCGTGTCCTGCACGACCACGAAGACCCCGAAGAAGTGAAGATCGGGGACATCATGGTTCGTCCGCTCCCGACACTCGAGACGACAGTCCACCTCGACGAGGCCTATCGTCTGCTTTTGGCAGGGAATACCGGCGTCTTGGCGATGGAAAACGGTTCCGTCGTGGGGATCGTGACTCGTATCGACTTGATCGAATACTGGAACCAAGTTCAAAGTGCCGGAACCGGGGCAACCGCCAACGCTTGATGCTCGGAGGCTCTGGAACATGGGACAATTCGTTCACGGACACATTGAGCGAGTACGCCGCAAGGGCACTGGTGAGGCCTTGGCGCTCTTCTTGTTTACAGGGATTTTTGGTTTTTTAGTACAAACACCGTTCCATGGGATCGTGTTCGCGATCTTCCTCGCCCTGTTCTTGTACACTTTCGCCAAGGCAGTGAGTTACTATGTCCGACCAAACACCGAACCACTGTCCAAAGCTTTCGCAGTTCACGGCGATCCGCGTCGTGTCGCCGATGCCATCGAAAGTGAGCGGCGCCAAGCCATTTATGAATCTCAATTTACTCTCATAACGCCAACATGGATTCTCCAACGCGCGAACCGAAGAAAGTGGAATGTTGCTCGTATGGAAGATGTCATTTGGGCGTATCTCGATGTCAGTGAGCAGACGGGATCTTCTCGAAAGACCGCAGCCCATCAACTCTTTCTGTTCACGATGCAAGGAATCGAAATCGGAGTCCAAGACCGGCTCTACAAAATTCAAGAAGCTTGGATGCGCCTTTGAGAGCTTACGCCCGATGCGGTTCACGGGTACGACTCGCGGCTTGCGGACGCGTGGGATCAAGGGTTGATCGGGTTCTTGGAAGTGGCGAAACAACGCGTCCCCAGGGGGCGAAGAACTGTTAGCGAGACCTGTGCGGACGAGTTGCAGGATACCTCCGCCGAGAGCTTTCGGAAAAAGTAGTGTGGGAACCGAGTTTCCGCAATCGGTTCGATCGTCGGAAGATTACAATATTACAAGTAGTTCTCGAATTCTCACGCCAAGATCGCGGTAAGGTTGTGTGGTAATGCGAAGTTTCATCGAGCAACAAATTCAGAACACACGGCGAAAATTGGCCCTGGGTACGGGCGCCTTTTTGCTTCTTGTAATTCTCTTTCTTGGTGGTGGTACCATCATTTGGCTGGTTAGTCCCGATGTTCATTCAGCCGACATCTTTATCCCCCTGGGCTACTATGTGGGGATTTACTCCATCGGGTTTTTCCTTGTTGGTGGGAGGTTGTTGATTCGGATAGTCTACCCCAACAGCCATCCATTACTGAAAGCAATTTCCGAGGTTGGAGACCTCGATACGGTCTGGAATACAATCGAATCCGAACAAGCTCAAGCCCTTTATGTAGGAAACAATGAACTCCTTACGGACAACTGGATGATCCAGTTCCGACGAGGCAAGTGGCGAGTCAACAACCTCGAAGAAATCCTTTGGGTCTATCGAGACTATGCGCCGATCCAACGAACTTCGATGAGCAAAAGATCTCCGCATGTACTTTATTTATATTCCGAGACTGGAGTCAGATTCGAAATCCGCAACTCTGCCCAAGTCATCGAGGAGACGATGGAACTCTTACAAGATCGTGTTCCCAATGCGTTCTTCGGTTTCGACGAATTACTCGAGGAGTTGTGGGACGAAGACCGACAAGAATTCGCAGCAAAGATCGAGTTAAGAGTGAGTCGCCGACGACGTCGGGCCGAATCAATGCCCCAGGCTCACGCTCGATTGATTGAATCGGAGGATGGCGACTCTGTCTCAGAACGTTTTTCCGAGTTAGACCGATAGTAACGCCGAACCCGATTCACGGTCAGCTACAGTTCCGTAATCCTCTAAAGCGAGGCTACTTCAGGAACAACCTCATTCCATCGGACGACTTCACACACCGAACCTTCGTGCAAAAATTCGTGGATGGCAACGTTTTGGATGGCTCCGATGTCGTGCCAATTGGCTACCGTCCAGGCGGGGTTGAGGGTCAATAAAAGCACTTTACAAACGATCCCGTGGGCCACAATCACCAACGTCTTGTCTTGATTTTGAAGGACCAAGCGTTCCCAAACCGGAAGGATTCGGTCGCGTATTTCGTCGAACGACTCTGCCCCATCGGGAGTATACTCGGTGTTCCCTTGAACCCATTTCTCAAGCGTTTCCGGCCACAGACCTCGGTCTTTTTGAAAGGGTTGACCGCTAAGCGCACCAACTCTTCGTTCGTGTAGCAAAGGCTCGATGTGGAGGTTAATGGCACACAACTCGGCGAGCGGCGCTGCCGTTTGAATTGCCCGTTTCATTCCTGAGGAAACGATGGCATGGGGTGCGTAACGAGCAAGAACTGGAGCCACCGCTTGGGCTTGACGATGACCGAAGGCACTCAAATCCACGTCCGATTCCTGACCATTGAAAACGTGTGGAGCAGCGGATTCGGCATGTCGTAAGAGGTACACACGAGTGGGCATTCGTAGAATCCTTGGGTAGAGAGTTCTGGGAGTGAAAGACGAGAGGGAAACGACAAACGACTCGGCGATCACGAATTAGCCTCATCGGTGCGTATTTGTCTTCATCTGTGGCCGTTAGCTTTGTTCTTCCCGACTTCCAGGGAGGTCTCACCTTCGGTCTTTCAACTTTCAGTTATCTTGACAACTACGACACTGATATCATCTCCAAACTCTTCAAGGTCGACCAGTGTCTTGTCAATTCTTCACGAGTTGACCTCATGTTTCGATTGCCGTAGCAATTTTGCAATCGTGTCTCAATCAAAATTCTCCTCGCTCCTCGTAAGGCTCCTGCGATATACTACACTATCTTGCCCGATACTGAACTTCCTACAGTCTTTCCTAGCCAACCTACCGCGACTTTGCTCTTTTTGGCTCTGTTCTGATTGAAGTCATACTTTTTGAAGGATGTACCACCATGTTGCGTTCACTTAGAAGTTACAGTGGCCCCTGGGCTTTCGCTGGGGTGGCCGTTGCGATGCTTATTAACTTGATGTCCGCAACGGCATTGTCAGCGGCCCCACCCCAGGACGAGAGCCCAGTGAGCTTCATCAACGACGTGGCACCAATCTTGAAGAAGAATTGCTTCGGTTGCCACAACGCCAAGAAGAAAAGCGGTAAGTTGGACATGACAACGTTCGAAAAATTTCGAACAGGCGGTCGCCACGACGACCCGATCGAGCCGGGACGTCCCAAAGATAGTTACCTCACCTACGTTCTCACAGCCTCAGGTGCTGCTGTCATGCCTCCGAAAGAGGCGGGCAAACCGCTCCCGAAAGACCAAATCGCACTAATTTCTCGGTGGATCGAAGAAGGTGCCAAACTGGATAAAGGAATCGACACTCAGGCCGATTTACTCAACGAGTTGCGCGTTAGGTGGCAACCGCCAGCACTCCTGGTGAAGTACCAGCGGCCGGCGCTTATCAACGCGGTGGCGTTTACGCCCGACGGTAAACATCTCGTGACGTCTGGTTACCACGAGTTGTTAGTGTGGACAGTCGATACCGGGGAACTCAAGAAACGCATTCACACACGAGCCGAACGGGCTCACGACATGGAATTTTTGAAGAACGGCTTGCTCGCGGTTGCGGGTGGTCGCCCAGGTCAAGAGGGCGACGTCCGAATCTATGACCTGAAGGGAAAAGCCACCACAAAAAACGGCGTGGCCTTCTTCGACGGCGTGAACGACCCATCGGTATTGGTGACAGAGCTCGTCCAGACCGACGACGAAGTGTTGACCGTCGATTCCAGTGATGACGGTAAAACATTAGCAGCGTCTGGGTGCGATCGGCTAGTTCGAGTCTGGGACATCGCCGGTGGGGTGAAACAAGCCAAGCTCCTCGACGCGATCGAGAATCACGCGGATTGGGTGTTTGACGTGAACTTCTCCGGAAACGGTCAGTACGTCGTCACGGCGAGCCGGGACAAATCAGCCAAAGTATGGGATCTCAAAGCCAAGGAATCTCTGGTCACCTTCCAAGGGCACAAGGAAGTCGTGTATTCGGCAGTCATGTCTCCAGACAATAAGATCAGCATTTCGACTGGTGCCGACAATCAAATTCGGTCATGGCGGTCTGAACCCAAATCGAAGCAATTGGGACGTCAAGTTCGAGCTTTTGGTGGGCACTCCAAGGCGGTTTTCAAATTAATCGAGTTTCGAAAAGGTAAAGACCAGACTCTAATCTCGTGCAGCGCGGACGGAAGTGTACGTGTTTGGGATGGTGTGCGTGGCCGACAACTCAAGACCCTGAGCGGATTTAAAGATTGGGTGTATACCATTGCCATCAGCGCCGACGGCAGCCGAGTCGCGGCCGGAGGATATTCGGGAATGGTCCGAATCTGGAATATTCAGGACGGCAAGGAAATCCGAGCGTTCAACGCGTCCCCGGGCTACCTACCGTTGGTCAGAAAAAGTACGAGATAAAGGAGTGCCAAGTGTAGTCCGGCATCAATGTCCTCGATGACGCTTGCAGGACGTATCTTAACATGACAGAGCCCTGAGCGACTTTGGCATACTTGCCAGGGGCTTGTAACTTGGGGTAGAATTCAGCCAACAAGTCCATGCTACGGACCGTCGATAAGGCAGCCAGGTCAAGGAGACCACAGCGAGCCTACCTCATCCAAGGCCTCGTAGGGCCTGAGGGGTAACGGTCAATTGATGTCAGCGTGGCTAATGAAATGGTCTTGGATCGCTGTTGGCGCAAGACGCTCAAGGTTACCTGGCTATTGTGACCAGGCTACGATGAGGTTGGCCTTGGAACGCGAAATTTCTAGTTGTCCGGTTTTTCTGTTTGTTGTAGGTGCACGCGAGCCGCGTGTACTTGGCAAACTCAGCCAAGACAAACGTACACGCGAGCCGCGTGTACCTACGATCCGGACAATCATTTCTTTTCCGTTCCTTCGGCCAAAAGAAAAAGGACGACCTGAATTGATTCGCTGTTGGGGGCGAAAGGGCAATACCCTCATCTTTCCACTGGCTGGTCGGAAGATTCATTACCTGCGCAGTTCTCAATAGTCCGGTCTTGAGGACACTATCGGAGGAGTCAAGACCTCTTCAAAACATACAAGGGGTTCTACGCCTGAAGACATCAAGGGGCTGTCAACTTTACCCAGCACAACCGTGAACCCCTCTGAGCTACAGATACGTTGCTGTTGACATTTCTCTCTCCGACGGTCCAGCTTTCGACGAAACATCACCAATCTGGATACCTGGCATTGAACAGGAGCGAGCCACCCATGATTTGGACGATCAGCGGATATATCTGTCTGTTCGTGACATTTGGAGCCATCATCGGAGTGGGCTGGAGTTATCTCAGGTTTGCTGGCAAATCGGCAGCCGCGCACGTCAGACTCGCCACGTCAGGCCGGATCGTCAAGGCTTGGGTCGTCATGGCCAACACCCAAATTTACGAGAAGGGACGTCCCGAGGACGAAGCACCGGCTGTTGTCGTGTGCACCCTGGAAAACCTCGAAGATCTCGATGATTTTCTGGAAGATGTCACTCGCGACCTGAAACGATTCAAACAAAAAGACCCGGACAGTCCCGAGGAAGAGATGATCGAAAGGGTCATGAGAACGAAAATCCCGCATTACACACCCGTGCGGATTCCCAAACGCATTACCCGAGGCCCGGAAGCCTATTTCGCAGGCGTTCACATCTCCCGACCCTTACTCCCCAAGCGCAAATTAACCCTTCCGTACGTCTACGTCAGGATATGGGTCGGAGAGGATTATGACACAGGAGCAACCAAAATGGTTCCCTATCCGGATCGTAGACGCTGACTAAAGTTCCAGTGATGTAGCCTTCAGCTAACAACTCCAACGAGTAAAATCCATCAAGTCATCTACATTGCGTAAACCCAAGGAACGACCATGCGAACAAAACGATGTATAGAATGTGGAGCAAACGTCGAGTTGGACTCTCGTGGTGGTCCCGAAACATGCCCAGAGTGCTCGTCACTGCTCGAAGGCTCTCGTGAGAGCCTGTTGACTTCGAGTCGTCCTCGCAATCAGGATCTCTTCTCCGTCCAGACCCTTGAGGAAGACGCTCCAGAAGAAACCTCTCGCGAAGCTCGTCCGAGGACGCACGACAATGAGGACCAACGTCGTGTTCGGACCGACACCCGGAGCACTCGGCGAGATCGTTATGAAGATGAGGACCGAGGCCGGAGACGCGACCGACGTGATGAAGAAGATGACTACCAGCGTCGTGGGAGACATCGTGATGACGATTACTTCGACGATGAGGACATGGAGAGTCGGCTATCTCGCAGGCAGCGAGAGGACATCAAAGAGGCCGTCGATGGCTGGCGTGGGCTCATGTTGAAGTGGCTACTCGGTTGCTCAGGACTCTGCATGTTCCTGATTTTGATCACTTTTTTCTTCAACCAACTTTTCTTGTTTGGAATTCTGTTCGGTCTTGTGATCGTCGCTCTCGGCTTTCAAACGGGTGCCATTTCTGTCCGAGTCAAAAATGGTGAGCCCGGTTCCAACTTCAAGCCCGGGATGGTTGCCTGGATCTTCCCGCTCATCGGCTTCACGTCGTACCCACATCCCCTCCTTTTTTTGATCTTGGGGCTCGGCACTTCTGTTGGTTCACTTTGCATCTATGCCCTCGGCGAAGCGCCCAAACAAACGGAATCGAAATCACGAAAAGTCGCCGCAGCACCCGTTCGGAATAAACCCAATGGACCAATCGTCCCGCCACCGCGCAATCCCATTCGTCCGAACTGGCCACGACCAGGTCCACCAATCAAACCAAACCCTGGACCTGGACCAGTTGTCCCCAAAGTCGAAAGGCTGACCTACCCACCTCCACCACCGACACCAGGTTTTCAGACGCCTCCAACGGCCAAGGACATTTCTGGGTTGGTCGGATATTGGAATTTCGACAAAGGCGTAGGGACGACGGCGGTGGACGTCTCGGGCAACGGACAAGACGCTCAAATCCATGAAGGGAAATGGGTCGAAGGGGTCCGAGGAAAGGGACTCGAACTCAATGGCGTGACGGCGGATGTGACGATTCCCAATTCTGCAAAACTCAACTTCGCGAAGAACCAAGGCTTCACAATTGCAGGTTGGGTCAAACTGGCGTCAGGGGGCGAGGAAGGAACGATCTTAGCATTCGTCAACACGAAAGGACGCTCGCTCATCCTCCTGGAAGTGTCCAAGGGGCAACCTGTTGCGAAGATTCGCAAAGACAGTTCTGGATTCGACACGGGCGTTCGTGGTAACGACCAATTGCCTCCTGGACGTTGGCAGCACCTCGCGATGGCTCGACATCCCGACGGAACACTCGAACTTTTCGTCAACGGTGAATCCGTGAAGAGGGCCAAACACAGGGCCCATTTTGCGGTTGCGGATGGCATTGTGAAAACGGACAGTCGGGCCATCGGAAAGTACCTACGCCACTCCCGGTTGCATCGAAACGAGAGACGGCCCTTCAAAGGTATGTTAGATGAATTCTGTATTTTTGATCGAGTGTTGACAGAGCGAGCAGTTATTGTCCTCGCCGGACGACTCGATCCAATGTACCTCGCGGGTAAGATCGAACCACCTCGAGTCACAAAAATGCCTGGCTTGCTCGCCCATTGGAGTTTCGACGAAGGAAAAGGAGAAATCGTTGTCGATGGGTCCGACAACCGGCTTCTCGGAACATTGAAAGGGGCGAAATGGGTCGATGGTGTGGTGGGAAAGGCCGTGGAGTTCGACGGAAAGTCCACGTACCTCAAATTCGAGCGGTCGCCGAAGATGAACTTTCCCAAGAACGGGCCTTTCACGATCACCGGGTGGGTCAAGCCGGCTGAGACCGAAGGGACCATTCTTTCCTTTCGCAATGGCAAGGAAGATGGCGGGCTGATCGATCTCCACATGCATCAAGGAAAACTCCACGTCCAAGTTCGCCAGGATGGCTCGATTTTTTCCCCGACCCAAATCCAGAGCGTTGTGCTGCCTCAGGGAAAATGGTCTCATTTCCTCCTGTCACGAAATCCCAACGGGAACGTCACTCTGTTGCTCAACGGAAAAGGTGGGATAAGTAGGAATACGCCGTTGTACCGTCACTCGAAAGGACCCATCTCCGCGGATCTTTGCGTTCTGGGATGTGAGAAATACTGGGTCGACAAGAACTACCGCGGAGCGAACGAAGACCGTCGATGGTTCCGTGGAGCCGTCGACGAACTATATGTCTTCGGGCGGGAATTGAACACAGAAGAACTTGCGACTCTATTGGCCAGAAAATAGCTACTTCGATTGATGGCCCGAGAGGCATTCCAACATGGACGACTATCCGATCATTGTCACCAACTTGACCAAGCGCTATGGCGATCGACTCGTCCTTGACCAGGTGGGTTTTCGGGTCGAGCCCGCCGAGACTGTCGCGTTGATTGGGCCAAGCGGTGGCGGGAAATCGACTCTGCTGCGTTGTCTGAACGGCTTGACCGATTTTAACGAAGGAGAAGTCAGCGTTGGCCCTTACCACATTCGAGCGCAAGACCCAAGGAACAAACGACAGGAAGCAATACAACAAATCCGACGTCGTTTCGGAATGATCTTCCAAGATTTCCAATTATTTCCTCACCTCACCGCGATCCAAAACGTAACCGAAGCACCCACACGAGTCTTGAACTTACCGCACGTCAAAGCACGCCAACAGGCAACGGAACTGCTCCAACGAGTCGGGCTCGGCGGACATCTCGACGCATGGCCACAGAGCCTGTCGGGGGGACAGAAACAGAGGGTCGCCATCGCCCGTGCATTGGCCATGAATCCTCGAGGGTTACTCTGCGACGAAATCACAAGCGCACTCGACCCGGAGCTGAAAATCGGCGTCTTGGCGATCCTCGATGCCTTGCGGGCCGAAGGCTTGACGTTGATCGTGGTCACTCACGAGATTGGTTTTGCCCGACAAGTCGCCGACCGGGTGCTGGTCCTCGCCGATGGAAAAATCATCGAGGAAGGCCCTCCGTCGGAAGTGATCGACAACCCAAAGGTCCAACGAACCAAGACATTTTTGCACTGCGTGCTCGAGGGCATCTTATCGAAAGACAACCCAAACGAGGTCCAAGCGAGTGGAGAACTTTAGGAACGAAACAACCGAACAGGACTCATCCTTTCCCCAATCCCACCAGAAGTACCAATAATCCGACGATAGCAAACTCGCGGCCAACGCAACCACCGTTTCCGTTCCTTGAGCCACGATATCACAGGAGTAGTGACATTGTTCCCGCGCCAAAGCCATAGCTTTTGCGCGTGTCAACGGAGGGTCACCCACTCGACACTCAATGGTGTCGTGGGACAAGGTGACTATTTCCATGCGATATTTTGGAGCCCAGTAACGCATCATGGCACAGTGAAACGCAGGATCCTGTCAACTGTTAAAATTCCCGAAACGAACGGCCGCCGGCAACACACAGGAATGCTCGATCTCCGCCAAACCGATGATGACTTCATCATAAATTCTACCTCTATAATCCCTGTGGGCGCAGACATCACCGACTGGCGACCCAAGAGGCCATTCCCCCCACGATCTCTTCTGTCTCCTCCCCTTGAGAAAGCCACTCGGGGATGTCTATCTTGTCGGACTCCGCGATGATCTTTTCGCAAGTGCGCTCGTCATTCTCGGCAGACTCTTCCAGATAAAGATAGCTGTCCTCGCGACCGATCAAGAACGGATACTTCCCCGAGGTCGGAAACTGTTGACGCAGCCTCCGGAGTTCTCGTAACGCCTGCCTACCCGGACAGGGAATCGTTTCGAAGTCCATCCCCTTAGTCCTCCGAACAAGTAAGTAGCTTGTGAATACGCGTTCTTGAATCGTTCTGCAGATATTACCACGGGCGGCAGTTGGGTACCGCATCGTTAGAATGGTTGCTCAAGTTTCGTTGAGTTTATCGAGTTGGGTTTCCCAGAACTGCCTATACTTTTCCACAAAGCTTGCAGCTTCTTTCAAGGGTTCAGCCACGAGCCGACATAACCGCGACCGCCCCTGTCGCTCTTGCTTGATCAAGCCAGCTTGCTCCAATACACGAAGGTGTTTGGAGACACCTGGCAAACTGATATCAAGTGGCTCGGCCAGTTGCGCTACTGTCTTTTCCCCTTCTGCGAGGCTCAGGAGGATCGTGCGACGTGTTGGGTCCGATAAGGCAAAGAACGTGTGATCCAATGGCTGGCTTCTTTGGTGAACCATTTAGTTAAACGATCATCGAAGGTCGTGCAGGTGTCAACAGGAGTTCCGGTTTCGATCGTGCTAACCGGCGTGTTAAAGATCGCCATACTCAGTGTAAGCACGAAATCAAACTCATTTCCGCTGAAACCAAACGAACCAACATTTGTGGTTGAATACGTGATGGAAGTGTCGTCGTCGAGGAACTCTTGACCAATCCTGACCGAGACCAATCTCCATGGCCCGAATTCTTCCATGCGAATCCCTACCTCCAAAAAGCTAGAACCTATTCAAAACTGGCTTCAGTTCCTTGGCTCCTCCCATTGAGCCAGGTTCGTCAAGTAGTCACCGTTCGTTCGCCAAAGAACATTGGTTGTTCCGGGGACCGGTCGGGACTAACGTTTTGTTTCTTTCTTCTCAATCTTCGCCCAACTGTCGTTAAGCGTCACGGTCCTATTGAAAACGAGTTGCTCGTGGGTCGAGTCCGGGTCGACACAAAAATATCCCACACGTTCGAACTGGTACTGGTTCCCTGGGTCGGCCCCAAGCAGCGAGGGTTCGACCTTGCAGTTCTTCAGGATTGTCAGCGAATCTGGATTCAAGTTGTCCTTCCAGTCGCCATCCTCGTCGAGACCTTCGTCCGGTGTCGCCGTGGCGAGTAAGGTTTCGTAAAGGCGAACCTCGGCGTCGAGAGCATGATTCGCAGACACCCAGTGGATGGTCCCTTTGACCTTGCGACCATCGGGCGCCTTGCCCCCGAGCGTTTCGGGATCATACGTACATCTCAGTTCGATGATGTTACCGTCGTCATCCTTGATGACTTCCTCACACTTGATGAAGTAGGCCCATCGGAGTCGGACTTCTTTGCCGGGTGCAAGTCGGAAATACTTCTTCGGAGGGTCCTCGCGAAAATCGTCTCGTTCGATGTACAACTCGCGCGAAAATGGAATTATTCGTTTACCAACGGATTCGTCCTCAGGATTGTTCACACCTTCGAGTTCTTTCACCTCTCCTTCCGGAAAGTTGGTGATGACGACCTTGAGTGGATTCATCACAGCGAACGCCCTCAAGGCACGTTTGTTGAGGTCCTGGCGGATGAAGAACTCGAGTTTCTGGAATTCGATTACGCCATTGAACTTGGCAACCCCGATGTCCTCGCAAAACGCTCGCAAGGCTTCGGGAGTGTAGCCCCGACGCCGCATTCCCGAGATCGTTGGCATACGTGGATCGTCCCAACCACTAACAGCACCGGACTTCACAAGTTCCAGGAGTTTCCTCTTACTCATAACCATGTAAGTAACATTAAGCCGTGCGAACTCGATTTGTCGAGGCTTGTAGATGTCGATCGCTTCCAAGAACCACTCATAAAGCGGCCTGTGGTTTTCAAATTCCAACGTGCAAATCGAGTGCGTAATGCCCTCGATCGAATCGGACTGACCGTGGGCATAATCATACATGGGGTAGATACACCACTTGTTTCCAGTCCGGTGGTGTTCCGCGTGTAGGATGCGATACAACACCGGGTCGCGAAGATTCATGTTCGGGGACGCCATGTCGATCCTGGCACGCAAAACCTTGCTCCCGTCGGGGAACTCGCCGTTCTTCATGCGTTCGAAAAGGTCGAGATTCTCCTCTGGTGGGCGATCACGGTAGGGACTGTGGGTTCCGGGAGATGTCAAATTACCTCGACCCTTTCGAATATCTTCAGGTGTTTGCTCATCGACATAAGCGTTACCTTCTTTGATTAGCTTTATAGCCCATTCGTACAGCTGCTCAAAGTAGTCAGATGCGTAAAACATGCCGTCCCACTCAAAACCGAGCCACCGAACGTCTTCCATGATTGACTCGACGTATTCGGTCTCTTCCTTCGTCGGATTGGTGTCATCCATCCGAAGATTACACTTACCGTTAAATTTTTCTTTCAGGCCAAAATTGAGGCAGATGGACTTGGCATGCCCAATGTGAAGGTAACCGTTGGGTTCAGGAGGGAATCTCGTGTGAACTCGGTCAAAGCGTCCTTTTTGCAAATCCTCTGTAATTGCTTGCTCCACGAAGTTTAACCGGACTGGGGCCTCGCTGTTCGTGCTCGATTCAGGCGTGCTTTCGTTAGGCGTCTCTTTGGGGTTTTTGGCTTCGGACATGGCTTTGTGCGGACCTTTGTACGAGGTTCGGAATGCGGTTGCTTCGTGGAGAGGCTTTTCAGTGGAAAACAAGCAAAACTTAGATTCTTGTCGTCTCTGAAGGACGCAATTGGTCGCCGAGAAGTTCGAGTGAGCTTGGTGTCCTTCGAGGTACTTTCGTGATTGTATCAACCGTGGCAGTTTTGCGGTATACAGCCAGATTCGTTGACCAGGCGTGCCTGGGTAACGTCCAAATCACACGCAATAGCCAACGGTTGATTGGGACATCTCTCCACGCATAATCCCCTTGACAAAAGGGGCAACCTACGTCAGTGTATGATTGGAAAATATAACAATTTAGACCAAGGAGGGTCAGGTCATGTTCTACCAAACTGAAAGTAAGCCCCAGGGCTGGCGAGCCATCGCTGTCTTCGATGATCGTCCCGAACAGCTAATCTACTTGGGCCGCTCCTCAACGCAAGTTCGTGGTGGTTTTGTGGGAGCCTATTTCGAACTGCTCGATGACGAAGAGCGTGAGCATGTCCGTTCGATCGCTCTCGAACGTTGGCACGGTGCCCCGGATTCCGGAAAGTGGATGCATCAAACTACGCTTAATATCCCAACAAAGACGAAATTGGCCGCAAGCGCTTAGTGCAACTACTTATCCCTAGGCAAACACTTCCCGCAGTTTGCTCCGAACAGGCCCCGTCGATTTGCTGGAAGATCATTTCCGTCCTGATGGATCGAAATGGTTCTAAAAAGATCGGATACTCAAGTTGTGTAGATGCTCCCACTTTTGCGAACAATAAGAAGACCTCGGAGCGGTTTTTTGTCCGAAACACAAAAACCACTCCGAGGTCGTTTTATTTTCGTCGAAAAATTCTCGAGTCCGATTCCGACTTTCGCGACGAGAAAGTAACGAATAGTGTGAGGGTTTTTAGGAAACAGTAAACTTTTGTACAATGAAAAGGAGACAGCCTCACCTCTCCGGGGTTGCATTCGGCACTTAGAACCCAAACAATAAAATCAGAAAGGACTCGCGTCCACCGTCCACAACTTTGGCTCCCCACATCGGGAAGCGAATCGACCGGGCGGAGATTGAAAATGGTCTCGGCTGCGGTAGCGGACAGTTCTCGCCGAACTTAACGCTAGCGAAGCTCACGCCAGGAGGGCAACGCGTGACTTTTTGCAAAAATTGTGAGCTTGGAGAGACCAAAAAAGTTTGATCACCATTGTTAACGTCACTTTAGCGACGAGGGATAAACCTCATGAACCCGTATAGCTCCCTGATCTGCGATGATTTTGGTATCTACGTTTACGCCAACACCAAGATGGAGCTGCCGACCCGTCGCGAAACCGTTCTTCATTTCTTCGATACCATACGCAAAATGTACCCGAAGATGACCGAATTCGACACGCGCGAATCCGGAGAATACGTTCTTGAAGAAGATCGCGAAGAAGGAACCTATCGGTGGGCTGCGCTGGAGCCTCGCCGCTTCTCGTCGGGAATCTACAACCCCGACAGCATGGAGGACGCTGATAACTACCACCAACGAATCCTTGAGGTCGCACCCTACCACCTTGATTTCCACCTGCTCGATTGCAGCGCGTTGGACGTGATGTTTGCCTTCGACTTGAACTGCTCGGGAAACCATGACGAGGTCGTCACAGAGGCTTTGGGACTCCACCCGGCACTCGAAAACCTGTTGGGTGACACGCACGCAAAAGTTCTCGACTACCAGCCTTCACTCATGATTTCCCTGGACGAATCTTGTCGGCTGCAAGGACGACTCCATATCGAAACACGCACCAATCCTTACCAGGTCCGCACAAACCAGTACTCCGACGTACCGATTACCGTCTACTTTCGGCTCCGGCAATACTGGGATGGACAAGCGATTACGTCGCTGAACGAGCCAATGAGCGAAGACCGCCTTCCAAGCCTGAACACTGGCAAACCAGAAGACGTCGTGGCGGCTCTGCAAGAATCCTACCGCAACCAAAGACGGATGTGCCAAGAGATCGTCGACGAACACATCGTTCCTGCGATCCTACAGCCGCTGTCACAAACGATCAAAGCGCGCTAGTGACTTCTGAATCCAGAAAAGTAATCAGGCCACCGTCTGCTAAGAAGCATGGCGGTGGCCTGATTTCTTTTGCAGACCACAAAAGAACGAGCAGATCCAAGTTGGTCAGTCAGACGCTCCGACAAAACAACTTCCGAAATGATCGATTACTTTCGGCTCTGGCAATACTGGGATGGACAAGCCATTACGTCGCTGAACGAACCAATGAGCGAAGACCGTCTTCCAAGCCAGAACACTGGCAAACCAGAAGAGGATGGGATGGCGGTCTGGGGTCGAGGATGTTGTGGTTGGGTGAGCCATATCCCTGAAAGTAGAGAGTCTGGACACCGAGCGAAAGGCCTATACAGTCCGAGTTTTAAAATTATCCGAGGAAGGAAAATTGACACATACCCGAGGCTTTGAATTGGTTGGATCGTTTGGGTGAGTGGGAGCGTCGTTGGTCGTTGTGACGTATGATTCGAGTTCTACGTGAAGGTATACTCAACGCTACAATTAACACCGACTCCGCAGACGAACCGGAGTTGATCGAAATGGTTCAGACGCTGAAAAAGTGGGCTAAATTGGCCTCTTAAACACCCGATGAGTGCCGAACAGGTATGTGTGCAAAAGATCACTAAACTTTGCGAACGTTCAGATTAAGAAGGATTGAGCATGGAGTCACGAGGAGGGATCGGTGAGAAGGACACCATCTGATTGGTTTCGCTCATTGCATCAACAGTACTCGATCAGAACTTCCTTGTTTTGGCGACGTAGGAACTCTGCCATTTCTTCGACGAGGCTGCGACGGATGGAGATCGTGCGGGGCAACAACGGATTCTGGTGGACCTCATTCATCTTTTGGCCCACCAGAAAATAGAGGAAATCCGAGTCGAGAATTTCTTCTGCCAGACGATGGGCTCCTGTGCGTGCCTGGTCTTGGAGTCCCAAACGAACCCCGTCACTGGAGCGGAGTAGCTCGAGAGCCTTGGCCATGGTGAGAATGCCTTCGGTGACCAGGTCGACTTCACTCAGGTAACCGATGGGCGGCACTTCGGGGTGCAAGGTAGACATGTCGATCCGAACCAGTTCTCCCAGGTAGTCGCCGACAATGTTGGCGGTTGTTCCTCCGCAAACGACTCGGCGGCCATTGAATGACAAAAGCCGCTCCACGTACATTTCGTCGGTGGCAGGGTCGAGAGGAGGACCTGTGAAGATGATGGTTGAATTACGACGCCGAAGGTGGAGTCCCAGGACGGTGGCATCATCGCCAGGGACATGACCATAGAGCCGATTGGTCTCGGCCATAACGGCCCGTACGAGCGTCCTGGCACCGAAGCCATGCAGCTGGAAGTGCTGTTCCAAGAAATTCGCTACATTGTCCCAGCCCCAGCCAAAGTTCATGGTCTTTCCGAGTCCGGCGTAGAGGACGCCATCGCTGATTACGCCGATGAGGTCGCCGATCTCCAATCGTCCCCTGGCGAAGATGATCTTCTTTCCCAGGATGGATTCGGTTTGGTTGGGTAAGTCCGCCCGTCGGCCACGGCGGAAGTATACGACCGGGGGGTTGTCGCAGTTGATGACCTCGAAGGAATTGTCCTCGTGACGAACCTGAATGACAGTGAACGTGGAGTAAGCCAGTTTGCGAACCTGGCAGACGGGGAGCGTCCCAATGACCGTCTCGATGACGTCCTTGAGTGGGACATCTTCGAGTAACATGCGAAGGACGATCTCGGCTGTCAGTGTCGCAAGGATGTTGGCCTTGACGCCGCTACCCAGGCCGTCAGAAAGCACGGCGACCGTTTTCGCCTCGGTCTTGATGGCCCGGACGGTGTCGCCACACAGTTCCTCGCCGTGTTTGTTGATGTGGTTGTGGTGAATGTCGAGGAAAGTGTCAAAGCGTATCACATCTCCTCCTCGATGACTCGAATGAGCTTGAACAAGCTGGCTTTGGTCTCTGCTGTTGTTTCCCCCAGGAGTCCCGCGATCTCTTGGGCCACCTTCATCTGATGATTGACGACCTCATGAACCTTTTCGATGGTCCGTTGCTTCAGCTGGGCACGCTCCTGGCGTTGTTGGTGTTCTGTCGAGAGGTCGACCATCACCCCAGCCAGGATGTTTTCTTCTCGGACCGTATAAATCATTTGGCGGACGTGCAGGTCGAGCTCCGGAAACGTTTTTTCTACACCCACCAAGGGGGCACCTGTCTCCTGGACGTGACGAAAGTCGCTGACGTCTCCCAAGATGTGTTCGGCCGGGGTGCCCATGACGGTCGCAGCTTCTACCTGAAACATACGGCAAAAGGCAGGATTGACGACCTGGATTTGCATTTGCTCGTCCATCGCCACGAGGCCGTTGGGGTCATAGTTCCACAACAATTCCCACAGGGTCTTCTGTGCCTTGTCCATGCCTCACTCCTCTCAAGTGTCGGGAAGAATGCGACTTTTTAAACTGGGGAGAATCTCCTGCTCAAACTTGTCGCGAAGGTTATTGGCATTGACCTGAGTGAAAATCCGTGCTCGGTGTTTCAGTGAGATACCGTTGGCACACTGGTCCAGGCAGAACGCCCCTTTCAATTCGACAGTTTCCTCTAATTGGTGCTCGCGCAACAACCCCTGGAGCTTGGGCAACACATCGTAGACGCCCAGTTGGTGACAGGCCGAGCCCATGCACAGGAACAGCTCTTCTTTTTGGTTGGTCGGTTGCTGACTCATTACCCACCAAAGACCCCACTTCCGGCGTATTGAGTTTCCCTTTCGCGATGATACACCTCGAGGGCACCTGGAAAGGGCTCAAGGGCTCTCTCGAAGATGCCCAGGGTGTAGGCAATGGTCACACCGTAGTTCGTGATGGGCACTCCGGCCGCTCGACAATGGGCTACTCGAGAGAGGATCTCCCGGCGGTTCTGAACACATCCACCGCAGTGGATCACGAGTTTATACGAGTCCAGGTTGGCTGGAAAATCGTGTCCCTGGACGTGGGTGAATTCGAGTGCTCCGCCGACATACTGCCTGAGCCATCGTGGAATTTTGGCCCGTCCAATGTCATCGCCAATAGGGTGGTGCGAACACGCTTCACACACCAGAACGCGATCGCCATGACGCAGATCATCGATGGCCAGTGCTCCCCGGACGAACTCGTTCAGATCACCCCGATTGCGGGCAAAGAGGATCGAAAAAGAGGTGAGGGGCACATTGGGTGGAGTGTCTGCGGATACCTTCAGGAAGGCCTGCGAATCCGTGATGACCAATGCAGGCGGCTGATTGAGGCGATCCAGGGCCTGGCGGAGTTCGCGTTCTTTGACTACCAAGCACGACGCGTCGTTGTCCAGTAGCTCCCGGATCGTCTGAACCTGCGGGAGTATGAGCCGACCTTTTGGAGCTTCCATGTCGATGGGGACGACTAACATGGCCAGTTCGCCAGGCGGGACTAAATCTGCAACAAGTGGTGGGGCAGCCAGAAAATCTTCAGGGGCGGAGCGGATCAATGCTTTTTTCAAATCGAGAATGCCAATGTCGTCTGGAGCAACGGTGCTGACGTGACGGATGCGGAGGTCTTTCAATCGCTGGAGTACTTCAGGAGGAGGCTCACCTTGGTCTGTTTTGTTGAAGACGACAACGACCTTGGAGGCTTCGCGCTGCTGGAATTCCTCCAGCAGATTATCTTCGAAGGAGCCCCATTCACCTCCAGCTACGACCAGAACGGCGAGGTCAGTCCGGTCGAAGACTTGTCGGGTTGCGTCCACCCGCAGCGTTCCCAGGTCACCTCCGTCGTCGACTCCAGCAGTATCAATGAACAGCACCGGTCCCAATGGGAGTAACTCCATCGGCTTCTCGACCGGATCCGTTGTGGTTCCGGCCACGTCTGAAACGATAGATACTCGTTGTCGGGTCAAGGCGTTCAATAGGGAACTCTTGCCCACGTTGCGTCGACCAAAGAGGCCGATGTGTAATCGATTGCCTTTGGGTGTCCTCATCATGGCTAGCTCCTTTATGAGTTCTTGCAACGTGTACGGGGTGATCCTAACTGCATGACCGCTTCCGGGCTAATCAGTCGATCGAATTCTTCACCACTTAGTAGTCCGCTTTCAATGACGACTTGCCGCAACGGTGTTCCTTCGTTGTAACTGATGACCGCGAGCTCCTGAGCCTTCTCGTACCCGAGCACGCCCACCAAACAGGTTGCTGTGACTCCCGATGATTCGACTTGCTCCTGACAATGACGAGCGTTCGCCTCGATCCCAGTAACACAGTATTCGGTGAAAACTCGACAGGCACGACGAAGTAGGCTCAGGGACATCAACAGGCTGTCAGCAATCAAGGGATAGAACTGGTTCAGTTCCAGGTTGCCCGTTGAGCAGGCAAGGACGACCATCTGGTCATGGCCGAGAACGGCCAGGGCACACTGGGCGACTGCCTCTGGAATCACAGGATTCACCTTGCCGGGCATGATGGAAGACCCTGCCTGGCGTGCGGGTAGTCGGATTTCGCCCAGACCAGCATCGGGGCCAGAGGCGAGCAGCCGCAGGTCATTGCTGACCTTGAGTAGACTGGAAGCGGTCGCACGCAAGATGCCGCTCACTTCTACCAGAGCATCGGTGTTCTGTGTGGCTTCGACGAGGTTCTCGGCTCGGGCCACCCCCAGTCCAGTGAGGTCACGCAGATGTTCGATGGCCCGGAAGATGTACTCGCGGGGTGCCCCAAGTCCAGTGCCGATGGCTGTGCCGCCCAGGTTCACAACCCGCAGCCGTTCCTCGCACTTGGACACACGCCAGCGGTCGCGGGCAAAGGCCTCGGCATATGCTGCCATTTGGCGACCGAGGGTAATTAGCACTGCATCCTGGAGCTGGGTTCGTCCGACTTTCACGATGGAAGCGAAATCGCGTTCCTTGGCCTGGAACGCATCGACGAGGTCGGTGAGGTCGAGTTCCAGCTCACGCACGGCGTAAATGGCGGCAATACGCAACGCTGTCGGATAAGTATCATTGGTCGACTGGTGACGGTTGACATCATCCAGGGAGTGCAACACTTGATGGTCACCGGGGCTTCGACCCAGGAGGACGAGGGCTCGGTTAGCGAGCACCTCATTGACATTCAGATTCGTTGATGTCCCCGCTCCTCCCTGTAATGCATCGACCACGATATGTTGGTCGAGTTCTCCACGTATCATTTCCTCGCAGGCGCTCTCGAGGGCAGAGAAGACATCATCCTTGAAAAACCCAAGTTCGCGGTTGGTCTTGGCACAAGCGAGTTTGACCATTCCGTAGGCATGAATCAGTTCACACTGGACGGGTCTTCCCGCGAGAGGGAAGTTTTCCAGAGCGCGAGCAGTGTGGACCCCGTACAGGGCAGCGCGGGGCACTTGCATTGGCCCAAGCAGGTCGGACTCTGTACGGTGGTCGTTCATGGTTCCCTCGTTGAAAGGTCGGAGAGTCTTTAGAAGAATAGGTCTCGTTCATCTGTATCGCGGATGCATTCCAGGCGACAACCGAGTTCGTGCTGTAGAGCCGGGTTGGGAATCTTCGCCTGCTCCGCTTCGACGACCTTTTCCCCGAGAGCCTTTGTTTCAGGTGAAGCGTGGTCGACGAGGTACTCCATCAAGGTGCTCAGTGCATTGGGTGTACATAACCTCTCGATGAAGCCGGGAATGGCAAACTCCATGAAGTGTGGTCCAGTACGGCCAAGTCGATAACAGGCTGTGCAAAAGCTCGGAATGTAACCGTCTTTTAGAAGCTGGTGTACGATGTTGTCTAGGGACCGGATGTCGCCCAGTTCGAATTGTTCGCGTTCGGGCATTTGTTGCTGGGCATCCCCTGCCTCGACGTAGCCGCCTAGTTCGATTCGGCTGCCGGCGTCGATTTGGGACACTCCAAAACCCATGATTTCGTTTCGTAGTTCGGCGGGTTCCCTCGCGGTCAGGATCATGCCCGTGTAAGGGACGCTGAGGCGAAGGATGGCGACGAGTCGTTTGAAGTCGTAGTCGCTGACCTGCCAGCGTGGATCCAGTTCAACTCCAGAGGCGGGTCTCAGGCGTGGGAAGCTGATGGTGTGGGGACCGCAGTTGTAACGATCTTGCAAGAACAGGGCGTGCTTGACCATACCCAGGACTTCGAAACGCCAGTCGTACAAGCCGAACAGGGCACCGATCCCGACATCATCACAGCCGGCTTCCATGGCTCGACTGAGAGCATCCAGCCGCCAAAGGTAATCTCCCTTGCGGGTGTTCTGAGGATGTACCTTGGCGTAGGTGGCGTGGTGGTAGGTTTCCTGGAAGACCTGATAAGTGCCGATGCCGGCTTCATGAACCTTGCGGTAGCCTTCCATGTCGAGGGGAGCGGCGTTGATGTTGACCCGGCGTATCTCCCCCTTGGAGAGTTGCGTCGCATACACCTTGTGCACCGTTTGGGCGATGAAGTCGGCGTCGTATTGAGCGTGCTCGCCGCACACCAAGATCAAACGCTTGTGACCAGTTGCAATGAGGGCTTCCACCTGCTGGGTGACTTCGTCGTCCGACAATGTTCGACGAATGGCGGCAGGATTGGAACGGCGGAAGCCACAATACGTGCAATCATTGACACAGTAATTGCCAATGTACAGGGGAGCGAACAGGACGATACGATTCCCGTAGACGTCACGTTTTAGTTGGCGAGCAGCTTCGAAGATTTCCTCGACCAGTTCGGGCTGCGTGGCATTGAGGAGGGTAGCACTCTCGGCCACGGTCAATGGTTCTTTGGCCATGCTCTTGGCAATGACCTCGCGAACTTGGGTTGGGCTTACCGGCCGGTCGAGGAGTTTTTCGAGTGCTGCGTCGTCGATGAAATCTTCACTTTTGTAGCCGGTACTGATGTTCAGAGGATAGCTAATCATGATTCCCTCCGGGATGATTTGGTGTCATGTTGAGAATGTGCGAATTTGGAAGTTGGGAGAAGAACCAGGACCCTTGCCGATGGTTCGACCGAGACCAGTGATTCGCTTCTGAAGACAGCTTTTGCACTTTGCTGCGGCGTCGCGCACGCATGCCTTGTTGGGATAGATTTCGTAAGCCAGTCGTTCCTCGTTGGGAGTCACGTTGGGCATGACGACGTTAGCTCCCCTCTGAAGGCCCTTTTCCCGACCGTTGACGGGGTTGATCGTTGCCAAGGCTGTTGTGCTTGGGATGTTGGCCTGGGGACAGAGTAAACGTGTCAAGGCAATGACCTTGTAGGTCATTTCTTCGGTGTTCGGTACCTGGTCCTCTGTCGGAAATGGAAATCGAGCTGGTTCGCGGCCGAGCGGCGTCTGTGGGTGGGCGATGTAAGGGCCGACGCCGATCATGTCGAGATCAATTTGGGCAAACAGGAGCAGATCCGAAGCGAGGTCATCGTAGCTTTGGCCTGGCACTCCGATCATGACCCCGCTACCCACCTCGTACCCGAGTTCACGCAAGGTCGAGAGCAACAACAGACGGTCGCAATCCTTGCCTTTCGCTGGAGGATGAATCCGACGGAACAGGGTCGGATTGGAGGTCTCGAACCGAAGCAGGTAGCGATCAGCTCCAGCCTGTCGCCAGGATTCCAACTCGGCAACTGATCGTTCGCCGAGACTGAGGGTAATGGCGAGGTTCGTTTCTTGTTTGATCCGGTCGATGACCCGATACATCCAAGTAGGATCCAGTTCAGGATCCTCTCCGGACTGGAGCACCACGGTTCCGTAACCAAGGGCAACGGTCTGGTGGGCACATTCCAGGATTTGCTCAGCGGAAAGACGGTAGCGAGGTAACTCGGTGTTTCCGGCCCTCAGCCCACAGTAGGTGCACTGTCGGACACAGCAATTGGAGAACTCGATCAGCCCGCGCAGGTGGACCGCGTTTCCGACTTCTTCGCGACGAAGGGCGTCCGCCTGTTGCCAGAGTGCTTGAAGTCTAGCAGTGTCGTTTTCCCTGAGCCATTCGAGAATCGTAGCACGGTTCATGATCTCGTTCTCCTTTTGCTCTTCTTCACTTCTGGTAGAGCGGCCGGGCTGTGTAGGTAGTGTGCAGGAGTTCGTGAGCTTTGTGACTGAGCGGAGCTCCCAGGAACTCCTGGTAGAGTTTCTGGATGAACGGATTGTCGTGGGACTTTCGGCGTCGGCGAGACCTGTCGTCAGCGTAGAGGCCAGCAGCGCGTGCCACCCGCAGGTCGTCCTGGGTTCCGTAAGGTTGACCACCACCGCCGATACACCCTCCTGGACAGGCCATGACTTCGATGAGGTGGTAAGGTGGTTCCTCGCCTTTTTCACGGGCTTCTCGGACTTGTTCGATGACTGTGTCCACGTTTTTCAGTCCATGAGCGACCGCCAATCGGACTTCCTGACCGTTCAGCGTTATGGAAGTTTGGCGAACGCCCTCGAGTCCTCTCACGTTCTCGAATTCACAGGCATCGTCTGGCAGATCGGTTTTGGTAACCATTTTGTGGGCAGTCCGTAAGGCAGCCTCCATGACTCCCCCCGTGACTCCGAAAATGGTCCCCGCTCCTGAGTAATCACCGAGCAAGTTGTCGGGTTCTTCGGCGGGAAGATCTGGGAAATTGATTCCTGCCTGTTTGATCATCCGAGCCAGCTCGCGAGTGGTGAGAACGCAATCCACGTCGCGGAAACCCGAGGCATACATTTCATCTGTCCGCGTGGTCTCGTACTTCTTGGCTGTACACGGCATGATGGAAACTGAGAATATTTTTTTGGGTTCGATGGCTGCGTTCTGGGCGTAGTAGGTCTTGATCAACGCTCCGATCATCGCGTGCGGGCTTTTGGCTGAGGAAAAGTGTGGGATCATGTCACCATGCATCTTTTCCATGTAGTCGACCCACGAGGGACAGCACGTCGTGATCAGGGGCAGCAGGCCATTACCTCCCAGTCTTTGGACGAATTCGGAGGCCTCTTCCATGATCGTGAGGTCGGCCCCGAAGTTGGTGTCGAAAACCGCATCGAAGCCGAGTCGACGCAGGGCGTTGTAGAGTTGTCCGGTGAGCTGAGTTCCGGGTGGCAAGCCGAATGGCTCGCCGATGGCCACACGGACGGCGGGGGCAATTTGGACGGCACAGTGGACGTTGGGATCTTTCAGGGCGTCCCAAACGCGTTCGGTTTCGTCGTACTCGAAGATGGCACCGGTGGGACAGTGAGCCGCACACTGACCACAACGGACACAGGGTGATTCGGCCAGGTTGATCTCTCCGGCAGGCGAGATGCGGGTATCGAAGCCTCTGTCCAGAAAACACAGTGCCCAGACGTTTTGTTCTTCTTGACAAGCGATGACGCATCGGCCACAGGAGATACACTTGCGGGGTTCGAGCACCACGGCCTTCGTCGATTCGTCTTTGGGCAAGTCGGGGACGATGGAGGGAAACGGCATGTCGCGGATGCCAAACTCGGCAGCCTTGTCTTGCAACTCACACGATCCATTCCGCCCACAAGTGAAACACTCGTTGGGGTGCTTGGACAGGATCATTTCGATGGTCGTCCGCCTGACCTCGACCAACTCGGGGTCGCGGGTAACGATGTTCATGTCGTTTTCCAAAGCCGTGCAGCAAGCGCGAGGAAACTTATTCGATCCCTCGACTCGAACGACACACAGGCCACAAGCTGCCGTGGGTGGTAGGTCGGGGTGCTTGCACAGGACGGGAATGTTGACATGGACGGAACGGGCGGCTTCGAGGATGGTCGTTCCTTCGGGGACCTCGACAACGAGGTCGTCGATCTTGGCCCGTATTGTCTTGGTTTCGTTCATGGGTGGCACCTCTATTTGGTCTAGGCGGGGGTAACCGCTTCCTGGTATTCGTTTTCGAAGTATTGCAGTGTGGACAACACCGGATTGGGTGCCGTTTGGCCCAATCCGCATAACGATGCCACCTTCATCGCTTGAGAGATCCTTCGGAGCTGTTTGATGTCTTCGTGGCTGCCCTTTCCGTCGGCTAGTTTTTCGAGCAACAGCAACATGTGCTTGCCACCGATCCGGCAAGGAGCACATTTGCCACACGATTCGTCGACACAGAAGCCGAGGTAGAATCGAGCGATGTCGACCATCGAGTCTCCGTCTTCCATGACGATCAGACCGCCTGAACCCATGATCGAGCCGAGTTCCATGAGGTGCTCAAAACTGACCGGTGTGTCGAGCAGGTTCGCCGGAATGACGCCTCCGGAGGGGCCCCCGGTTTGGACGGCCTTGACTGGTTTGCCGGAGGCCGTCCCTCCGCCGATGTCCATGACGAGTTCGCGGAGGGTTGTTCCCATGGGGATTTCGACGAGGCCGGAGTTGGCCACGGATCCTGTGATCGCGAAGACCTTGGTGCCGCGAGATTTCTCGGTCCCCATGCTGGCATACCAATCTGCCCCGTGCAACATGATGCGTGGGATGGTGGCCAGAGTCTCGACGTTGTTGATACAGGTAGGGGCATCCCAAAGTCCCTTGACGGAGGGGTACGGTGGCCTGGGTAGGGGGGTACCTCGCTTACCTTCGATGGAGGCGATAAGGGCTGTTTCTTCACCACATACAAAGGCCCCTGCTCCCAGTCGAACCTCGACACTGAAATTGAACCCACTGCCGAAGATGTCCTTGCCGAGTAGCTTGGCCTTGCGGGCCTGTCGGATGGCCTGTTCGACTCGCTCGACTGCGAGTTGGTACTCAGCTCGGATGTAGAAGTACCCTTGGTTGGCGCCCATGGCATAGCCACCAATGATCATCCCCTCGATGATCGAGTGTGGATCGCCTTCGAGGACCGAGCGGTCCATGTAGGCACCAGGGTCGCCCTCGTCGCCATTGCAGATGATGAACTTTTCCTCTCCTTGGGCGGCTCGAGTGAATTTCCATTTGAGGCCTGTTGGGAAGCCAGCTCCTCCCCGACCTCGGAGACCACTTTGGATGATTTCCTCGATGACCTCTTCAGGAGTTTTTTCCAATAGCACCTGGGCGGCAGCCTTGTAGCCATCGGCGGCCAGGTATTCATCGACACTGATTGGGTCGATCAGCCCTGCGTTTCGAAGAACAACTCGCTTTTGTCGGCTGAAGAAGGGACTCTCGAGGGGAAGGAGGTGGTCTGGTAGCACACTCTTGGGGTCGGGTGAGGTCGGATTTTCCAGCGCTGGAGCGAGGTACTTGTCGACAAGCGGTTCGGCGGTCTCTTTGCTGATCTCGCTGAACAGGACTTCGGGTCGGTCGGGCTGGGCGACCCGGACGAGAGGACCCTCGCTGCACAAGCCCATGCAACCAGTACCGATGATCTGAACTTTTTCTTCTATGTTCCGAGTTGCAAGGGCTTCCTTCAGTCCTTCCTGTGTCCCTTTGCCTCCGTTGGACAGGCAGCCGGTGCCCGCACAACAAAGGACTCGGCAGCCGATCTGCTTTTGTTTGTCTCGTTCTTTTTGGGCTCTTTCGGCCAGTTCTACCTGGTTCATGATGTGACCTCCTCACTACTTTCCCGTGTTTTGTCGACGATGTCTTTGGCATTCCCGAGTTTCAGCTTGCCATAAACTCCCTCATTGACAGTGACGACCGGCGCCAGCCCGCAGCAACCAAGGCATCGGACCGACTGGAGGTGCATTTCTCCATCGGGGGTCGTCTCGCCTTCTTCGATTCCCAGATGATCGCGGAGTTCATCGACAATCTTAGAGGCACCCTTGAGGTGGCAGGCTGTCCCTGTACAAACGGAAACGACATATTTTCCAGGTGACTGGAGCTTGAAGTAGTTGTAAAAGGTCAAGACTTCGTAGATGCGGGCCAGCGGTATGCCCAGTTCCTTGCCGACTTCCTGGGCAAGGTTGCGAGGCACAAAGCCGTGCTGGTTTTGCAACTCGTGCAGGATCATGATCAGATTCCCACGTAGCTTTTTCCACTTTTTGAGTGTGATAGCGAGGGGAGATCGGGCTGCATCATTACTCACCGGATATCTCCTTCCAGAGGGTCTGTGGTGGCGGCCTGACGGCCGGAAATGAAATCGTTAACTCTCGGCATAGGACCCTGGCGCCCGGGCGCCCGTAAGGACGCTGGTCTACCTCGGGTCGTCTTTATTTTCCTGGGATTGGCGGGCCATGAAGGCCACCCTTTCCATGGCTACTGACAGATCGACATTTTCGACATACACCTCGTTGGAGAGTGTGATAGGAATCGGAGCAAAGTTTAGCACTCCACGAACTCCGGCCTCGGCCATCAGAGAGCCCACTTCCTGGGCGTGCTCGGCTGGCACTGCGACAATGCCCACGTTGGCTTTTTCTTGCTGCACGACCTGGACTAATTCCTCCAAGGCACGACAGCGATGGCCATGAATTGTGCGACCGATCTTGTGCAAGTCGGTGTCGAAAATCCCGACGAGCCTGACTTCGAAACGCTGGTCACCAAAGTAGCTGACGAGGGCTTGCCCCAGGTTGCCTACCCCGGCCAGGACGGCCCGGTCTGTACTGTGGGCATCGGCACCAAGAAATTCGGCTAGGCATTGCATCAATTGGGGAATGTCGTAGCCCCGAGCGGGGCTACCCAAATACCCCAGCGTCATGACGTCACGGCGAACTTGAGCAGCGGTCATGCCCGCTCGCTCTGCCAGTTCGTGAGAGAAGACGTGGGTCCGTTTCTGGTCCTTCATTTGTTTGAGGAGCCGACGGTACAGAGCCAGTCGTCCGATGATGCGAGCCGACAGTTTTCCCTGAGGAGGCATCTGTGTTCCCCAAATCGTGAGCGGGCGAAAGACTGTGAAAACGATCACACTGTAACATCTGTAACGTTGTGAATTTTGTAACGTTGTGAATACATTCACAGCATAACGTTTCTCGTCCAGCTGTCCAGGGAAAAATAAGAAAAATTTGCATGAAATGGTTTCGTGTGGATTTTGCGTGGGTTTGAGCCGCTTGTTAGTACCTTGATTCTCCAGGTTGAAGGGAGTGGGTGTCTTTCCGAACGGCGACTTTCGGTACTTGCTGCGGGTTTCCATCTGTGGTCGGTCGCAGCATGGGAGGTTGGCAGTCCCGGCTCTTGTGGGCGACGTCCTTGTGAGCGACGCCATTTTTGTGATGGTGAGAACTTGAGAGGATGTGACAGGCCACTTCGGATTGGAATTTCGAATTCGGAAGAGAATACTTCTGAGTTCGACTTGACACCTGCGATATCGATATTAAAATATCGATAAATGATGAACGAAAGATAAAATTGTCTTGGACCTTTGGCAAGAAAAGTTGACGAAAAAATTCAGGCCTGGACTTCGTTGGTCCGATATCGATAATGAAAGATCGATAAACAAATATCGATAACCATCCAATCAAGGGACGATCATCGTGAAGACAGCTCCGCTACCTACTGTTCGTCGGCTGCCGATCTACCTCACTTTGTTGCGTCGGTTTCAAGGTGAGGGGCACGTGGTTATCTCGGGAACTCGCATTGCCGAGGAGCTGGGACTTGAGTCTATTCAGGTTCGCAAGGACCTGGCTTACACAGGTATTGTCGGCAAGCCGAGGGTGGGTTTTGATCTTTCCGATTCGATTCATCTGATAGAAAGCTATCTGGGGTGGGATCAAGCCACGCGTGCGGTGCTGGTTGGTGCCGGCTCCCTCGGCACAGCTTTGCTTGGATATCGCGATTTCACTCGGCACGGTTTGGAGATCATTGCGGTTTGCGACAGCGATATGAAGAAGGTAGGGAAGACCATCCACGGTCAAAAACTCTACCCCATGGACCGGCTCGGAACGATTGTTCGCCAGAAGGACATCACCCTGGGAATCCTCACGGTTCCCGCAGCGGTGGCACAACGTGTAGCAGATCAACTAGTCGAAGCTGGGATCGTGGCGATCTGGAACTTTGCTCCGATCGCTTTGAAAGTGCCCGAAAATGTACTCTTGCAAAATACTGAGTTGTCGGTAGATTTAGCCGTTCTCTCGGTGATGCTCAAGCAAAACGACGCGACGGCGACCACTGAGGAAATTCGCAACGGACCTCCATCCAAGGCAGCTAGTTAGTTCGTACTAATCACTACCTCTCCTTACTTCTTGAATTCTCGAAAACACTGTGGGCCGAAACGCCCAACCGCTCGCCGTCCGCGCTGAGTGATGTGTCCACAATCACACTGACTCAACGAATTGAGTCAACAACGCCCAACGAAAAGGAGACTTGCCATGACGACTCTCATCAACACACAACAGCTCAACGATCGAGACAAGCCCACAGCGGCAGTCGCAGAGTCTGTGGAGCAGACGGGTCGGGTAAGTACCATTGAAGAACTCGACGGTTTGATTGCTCGGGTTCGTCAAGCTCAACTGATCATGGCCAGTTTCGACCAAGAAAAAGTGGATGCTATTTTCAAGGCCGCGGCTTTGGCCGCGAACTCAGCTCGCATCCGCCTGGCTCGGGAAGCGGTGGAAGAAACGGGAATGGGTGTTCTGGAAGATAAGGTCATCAAGAACCACTTCGCTGCCGAGTACGTGTACAACAAATTCAAGGATACTCCCACTTGCGGGATCATCGAAACCGACGAGATGTACGGCATCCACAAGATTGCCGAACCGGTTGGACTGATCGCGGGAGTTGTGCCGACGACGAATCCGACATCCACGGCGATCTTTAAAGCGCTGCTGGCATTGAAGACGCGCAATGGAATCATCTTCTCCCCACACCCTCGGGCCAAGAAGAGCACTTGTGCCGCGGCGAAGTTGGTTCTCGAAGCGGCTGTGAAAGCAGGGGCTCCGGAAGACATCGTTGGTTGGATCGATGAACCGTCCGTCGAATTGAGCAAATATCTGATGGATCATCACGAGATCGACCTGGTGCTTGCCACAGGTGGGCCGGGAATGGTTAAGGCGGCGTATTCGTCTGGCAAACCGGCCATCGGTGTGGGTGCTGGGAACACACCAGCGGTGATCGACGAAACGGCCAATATAGCGATGGCTGTGAACTCGATCTTGCTCAGCAAGACGTTCGATAACGGTATGATCTGTGCTTCGGAGCAGTCGATTGTTGTTGTGGATGATGTTTACGAGGACGTCCGTCAGGAATTGACCAAGCGTGGGGCGGTATTGCTCAACGACGAGCAACGGCAGCTGTTGGTCGAAGTGCTTCAAGTCAACGGCAAGCTCAATGCCAAGATCGTTGGTCAACCTGCCGCCGAGATCGCGCGGATGGCTGGTTTCGAAGTCCCTCCCGAGACCAAAGTTTTGGTCGCCGAGGCCGAGCGGGTGGGTCTCGATGAGCCATTGAGTATCGAGAAGTTGAGCCCGGTTTTGGCCATCTACCGGGTGCCCGACTTCGAAGAGGCCGTGCAGAAGGCGGAAGCCCTGGTGCAGTTCGGTGGTCGCGGACACACGGCCGTGCTCTACACCAATCCGAATAACAAGCGACGCATTGAGGTCTATGGTCTGCGCTTGCAAGCTGGACGTATTTTGGTCAACCAACCCGCCAGCCACGGTGCCATAGGTGATCTGTACAATTTCCGTTTGGAACCGTCGCTCACTCTGGGTTGCGGGAGCTACGGTGGTAACTCGGTCAGCGAAAATGTCGGTGTTCGCCAACTGCTGAACTTCAAGAATGTCACCGAACGTCGGGAGAACATGTTGTGGTTCCGCCTGCCACCGAAGGTCTACTTCAAGCCTGGATGCCTACCAGTAGCTCTGGCCGAACTGAAGGACCGCAAACGTGCGTTTGTGGTGACCGACGAACCCTTGTTCAATCTGGGCTATGCCGAGAAAGTCACTTCGGTTCTGGAAGAGATGGGGCTGGAAACGGAAGTGTTCTTTGACGTCAAACCGGACCCGGACCTGGCGACTGTCGAGAAGGGCGTCGCGCGTTTGCAGGCCTTCAAGCCCGATGTCATCGTGGCGATCGGAGGTGGTAGTCCGATGGATGCCGCCAAGGTCATGTGGTTGCTTTATGAGTATCCCGAGGTCAAGTTCGAGAACCTGGCCATGCGGTTTATGGACATCCGCAAGCGTGTTTTCACGTTCCCCGAACTCGGAAAGAAAGCACTCATGGTCGCTGTCCCGACGACGTCGGGGACGGGGAGCGAAGTGACGCCTTTTGCCGTGGTCACCGACGAACACAACCACATCAAGTACCCGATTGCTGATTACGAACTGACGCCCGACATGGCGATTGTCGATTCGCAGTTGGTCCTCAACATGCCCAAAAGTTTGACGGCCTTTGGTGGGTTGGACGCGTTGACCCACGCGATCGAATGTATGGTGTCGGTGGTCGCCACGGACTACACCAACGGACCGGCGTTGGAAGCGATTCGGCTGCTGTTCGCAAACTTGCCAGCGGCTTACAGGGAAGGAGCCAAGGATCCCATCGCTCGGGAAAAAGTTCACAACGCTGCGACGCTGGCCGGAATGGCCTTCGCCAACGGGTTCCTGGGGATTTGTCACTCTTTGGCCCACAAGCTAGGTTCGGCCTTTGAGTTGCCGCACGGTCTCGCCAACGCGATATTGTTGCCGCACGTCATTCGGTACAACGCTACGGATGCTCCGCCCAAGCAAGCGGCCTTTCCGCAGTACGAGTATCCGTCCGCCAAACAGCGTTACGCTCGCATCGCCGATTATGTTGGTCTCGGTGGGAACACTGAAGACGAGAAGATCGAGAACTTGATTGGTGCCATCGAGAAGCTAAGAGATCAGCTCGAAGTTCCGCCGAGCATTGGAGAAGCAGGTGTCGACCGGGCGACGTTTATGGCCAAACTGGATGACATTGCCGAGCAGGCGTTTGACGATCAATGCACGGTCGCCAACCCACGGTATCCGCTCATCGTGGACTTGCGAGAGTTGTACCTGAAGGCGTACGACAACGTTCGGTAGGCGAGGAGAGGGAACCTCTCCCAGTAACGATAACGACGTTTCCAGAGGGGCTTCGAGGGTTCGAAGCCCTTTTGTTTTTCTCCGTTTTCCATTTCGAACAATCGGGATCGCAACTTGGAAGCAGTAATTCTCAGAATAGAGAAGATCGCTTCCGAAGGAATCAATTCTCAATCGACCCGAGTGTATCCAATCACCTCATAGTTAAAACATACCTCTCAGAACTTCAGTTCGGAGCTGTTCTTCTGGATTCTCGATTCCACAGCTGATTGCTAAAGAGTCTGAGCCGAGAAATGACCAAGGGCTTGTGACGCAGGACAGTCTCGGCTAACATCAAGCACCCCGGAAAAGACCCCGACGAACTTGCGGGACCATCCGTATGCAGAACGAACCCGTTCGTTCTGCAAAAACTCTTGTCCCTTCGCTACTGGCAATACTTTGGAGTTCTCATGTCTCGACTTGTTTCTCTTGTAACGCTTTTAATGTGTAGCTCCTCGATGTTTGCGGATGCTCCTGCGAGTGATAAACGCATTTTGCCCGGCATCCAACCAAGTGGAATGATCAAGTTACCAAACACTTGGTCCATTCAACCAGCAGGAAATCAAATTGAAGTTGGCGACCTCCCGGTCAACTCGGCTCTGCATCCAAACGGGCGCTGGCTTGCTGTGCTACATGCTGGTTACGGAGACCACGAAATCATCACGATAGATGTGAAAGCGAAAAAGCCCTATCGTCAAAATCGAGTAAACCTCAAGGCTACTTTCTACGGGTTGAGATTTTCTCGAGACGGCAAGACGCTTTACGCGAGCGGGGGAGAATTTGAAGTCATTCACGCTTTTGATTTCAAAAATGGGATTCTCTCGAATCCTCGTCAATTTCAAGTCTCCGAAAAAAAGTTCATCGTTGGCGGAGTCGACATCGATCCGAAAGGTAAGTTACTTTTTGCAACCGGTGTTTGGGGACATGCCGTTTGTATTCTGCCGAATACTCGACCACAGGACAAGGTTCTGATCTCACTCGGCAATGAGAGCTACCCCTACACGTGTCTCTGTGATTCCAAAGGCAAGTATCTGTATGTGAGTCTCTGGAACAAGGCTCAAGTGGCTGTGGTCGACATCGCCAAGAAAAAAGTCATTCGGACATTGCAAACCGAACGGCACCCAACCGAGATGATCTTGGGACCTGAGGATAACACCTTGTTTGTTGCTTGCTCCAACTCGACGAAGGTGAGTGTCATTGAACTGAAAAACGGAAAGAACCTTGAAACGATTGCTTGTGCTCTTTACCCCAATGCTCCATCGGGGAATACGCCAAACAGTCTGGACCTAACGCCTGATGGTCAAATTCTGTTTGTAGCCAACGCGGACGCCAACAACGTCGCTGTTTTCAATGTAGCCAAGCCAGGGAAGTCTCGACCACTTGGTTTTATCCCGGTGGGCATGTATCCAACCTCGGTTCGCTATAACCCCAAAGCCAAAAAGATTTATGTGGTCAATGGCCGTGGGACGACACCCAAAGCGAACCCCAAGGGACCCAACCCGAACTTAAAGAAGAACCAAACAATCCGGGAGTATATCGCCAGGTTGTACCGGGGTACTGTGAGTATCATTGATATGCCTGACGAGGAAAAGATGGTTGCTTTCACGAAGACCGCCTATAAGTGCAGCCCTCTACAAAAGAACTCCAAAGTAGTTGGTCCCATTCCAAAGAATAGTCCCATTCCGGCAAAACTGGGTGATCCTAGCCCCATAAAATACTGTATCTATGTTATTCGTGAGAACCGCACGTATGATCAAGTCTTTGGTGACATCCAACGGGGTAACGGAGATCCTGACCTGTGTCTTTTTCCGAAGAAGATCACTCCCAACGCACATCGCCTGGCTGACCAATTTGTGTTGCTCGACAATTTCTATGTCGAGGGAGAAGTTTCGGCCGATGGTCATGAGTGGTCGATGGGGGCGTATGCTACGGATTTCGTTAAACGTGTGTGGCCTTTAAGCTACCGAGGCAGCCCCACCAAGAAAATGAGCATTTATCCATCCGAAGGAATCTTCGACTCGATTGCTCGTCCAGCTGGTGGTTATATCTGGGACCGGTGTGCGGAAGCCAAGGTGAGCTATCGAAGTTATGGAGAGTGGGTCAAGAATGGCAAAACCCCCAACGACCCTGCGACGGCGATGGTGAAAGCTCTGGAAGGGCACATTGATCCGAAGTTTCGCAGTTATGACCTAGATTACCCGGACGTGAACCGGGCCAAGCGTTTCATCTCGGAGCTGAAACGCTTCGAGAAACAGGGAGGCATGCCGCAACTATCGATCGTTCGTCTGCCCAATGACCATACCTACGGTACCCGTCCCGGCAAGCCGACTCCGACAGCGATGGTTGCGGAGAACGATCTGGCACTGGGGCTTTTGGTCGAAGCGGTCAGCAAGAGCAAGTTTTGGAAGGAAACAGCAATCTTTGTTGTCGAGGACGATGCCCAAAATGGTTCTGATCACGTCGATGCCCACCGGACCGTTGCCCTGGTCATCAGTCCTTACACTCAGCATGGAAAGTTGGATTCGACCATGTACTCGACTGCCAGTATGCTGAGAACGATGGAGTTGATACTCGGGCTGAAGCCGATGAGTCAGTTTGACGCAGCAGCGCGGCCGATGTACAACGCTTTCCAAGCCAAGCCCACGTTTCGCACCTACACCCATGTCGTTCCGGATACAGACATGAAGGCGCTGAACAAGAAAACAGCCTGGGGTGCCAAACTATCCGAGAAATTTGATCTGACCAAAGAAGATGCCGCTGATGACCTGCTTTTCAATGAAGTGATTTGGCGATCTGTGAAAGGTCCCGATTCTCCAATGCCTGCACCAGTTCGAGCTGCTTTTGTCTTCCCACATTCGGATGACGACGATGACGATGACGATGGTCCTGAGAGGAAAAAGGAGATCGAAAGGCCAATGGAAAAGAAATGACGGGAATGGTTGTTCGATTTGGGTTGGAACGATCGAAGAGTTCAAAAACTGTCCGGATGTACTGGAGACAGAATTGCGGGAGGTCTTGCAAGCTCAGCAGGACCTCTGCCGGACTTTAGGGAGAGTTGAAATCGCGATATCATTCGGCCCGTCTCTGATTCCGTTTATCGAGGTTAACGTTGGTGTTGGGTACAGGTTGCGGTCACCGAACCCATGAGCCCAGCACGTTCCCCGATTTGGTCCGGTTTGGTCCGGTTTGCTCCGGTTTGACATCTCCTCCCCGTTGGGATAGTCGGATGGCTAGGAGTCGTGTTGGTTCTGGCTCTTTGAGTTCCGTGGGTTCTTCTACGTCCAGGATTTCTAGCCCTTTTGAGGCTGAACATTCAACACACTACACTTGTTTACCGACTACACCAGCGGAGAGATGGACTTTGAAAATGGAACACCATTACCAAATACAACCATGAATCGTTCTATTGTGACACAGGTACTTTCGGTGTTCGGAATGCTTTACCACCCTCACCTCGGGGATCGATAAGCCGTGGTGGCTCGGTCCGATTCTTGGCAATCCATGTCTCGACAATGCGAATCAAGTTAGCGTGTTTCGCGGAAAGGTCCTTCGTTTCTCCGAGATCCGTGGACAGGTCATAGACTTCCCACTTTGTCTTTTTCTTGACGAGTTTCCACTGCCCGTGTCGGACACCTCGTTGGAGTCTTTTTCTCCCCCACTCCCAATACATGAATTTGTGCCGTTTTTGCTTGCCGTTGGTTAGAAGCGTGGGCACGAACGAAATACCATCGATGTCTTTCGGCAACAACTTGGATGCACCGGCTAGATCGGCGAAAGTCGGCATGAGGTCGGGGAAATAAATGGGAAGGTCGGTGACTTGGCCGGGTTTGATCTTGCCGGGCCAGCGAACGATGAACGGAACTCGAAGCCCGCCTTCGTGTAGAGACCTTTTGAAACCTCGAAAGGGTCCGCAAGAGTTGAGAGTTCCGTCATTGCGCATCGAAGCTCCGTTATCGGACGAGAAGATGACGATCGTGTTGTCGTCGATTCCCAACTCTTGGAGGAGTGCGAATAGCTCTCCAACGTGACGGTCTACCATTAGGTTGAAGGCTGCATGGCCTCTGGTCCTCATTGGCCAGGGTTTGTCTTTCACGGCCAACCAGGCAGGATCATTAGAGGGTATCTGGTATCGGGCGTGAGGGGGTGTCCAGGGGGCGTAGCAGAAAAATGGCTTCTGTTTATTATCGCGAATCCATTTTTTCATCTCTCGAAAGATGAGATTTTGTGTGTGGCGTTTTGCCTCGGGAAGTTTTGGGTTCAAGTCGTAGCGTTTTCCTGTGTCGACAAGAAAGGATGGGTAATAATTGTGCGCGTGGACTTGATCGTAGTAACCAAAGAATCGATCGAAGCCCTGCTTTTCGGGGACTCCTTCGGTGTCCACATCACCGAGTCCCCACTTGCCAAACCCACCTGTGGCATAGCCTGCTTGTTTGAGCACTTCGGTCAACGTCACGACTTCATCGGGCAACGGCGCTCCCCCGCCGTTCACCCGAAGGGGAGTGTGTCCAGTATGTTGGCCAGTCATGATCGTACTCCGTGACGGGGCACAAACGGTGCTCCCGCTGTAGGCATCGGTGAATCGTATGCCCTGGGCGGCCATGCGGTCGAGGTTTGGTGTTTTATAAGACTTCTGGCCGTAGCAGCTGAGGTCGGCATATCCCATATCATCGACGATGACGTAAATGATGTTTGGGCGCTGTTGAGCAAGGCCATTACTTGCCATCAGAAGCAAGGTGGCGAACGTCGCCAATTGATACGATCTCATACGATAGTCCTTTGTGCGGAAGAATGCAGGCCAGTTTTCTACTCTTGAACCATTGTCGCCGTCCAAGATCCGATGTTTTAGGTGTGCCTCTGGATTTTGGAATTCTATGTTCGTTGCAGGGACACGCAAGAGGGGTGGACTTGACTGAAGTCCAGAAACAGTACATGCGAGGTGCTTTCGTATATATAGGTGTGATGTTGTTCTGGTTCTTTGGGTCCCTTGGGTTTACACCCACGGCGAGGGTCGATCGTCCCTTCGGGGCTGACAATACAAAACACGAATCGTAGTTAATCTTCCACTCGTGGCGTGTCTTCGGCCATGAAAAAGTACACGCGAGCCGCGTGAAACTACAATTGTTTGGCCAATCTAAATCCCAAGATACAGCGGAACATCCGATCTTTTTTTGGTAGTTGTCTATCTGTTGTATTCTTCGTTTTCAAACAGTTAGCACGCGATCTCGTCCAGCTATTTCCCACTGGTCAACAACTTTCCCGTTTTCGATCACATAGGCCTGTTGATGTATGTTACACGTAGGACATATATGAGTCGGGATGGCGTATATTTCGGAACCGATCTGGAACTGATCCGCCGCAGATGTTTCGATTACCATGTGCTCTTCGTTTTGTAGCAGTGTTTGATACTCGGGAACGTTTATCAACTTGCTCCGTTTACCTGCTGGAGGATCCGCAGCGATGGCTTTGTGGCCAAGATCGAGTGTTAAACGGTTCTGTCTCGGTTTACTAATCACCCGGGTTAGAACGATGGCGGCAGGGACGAATCCAGACATATCGGGGAATCGTTCTCCGTAGCCGTGGTCATGCAAAATGCAAGTCCCTGGAGAACATTCCAACCCGGGAATTTCCATCTCCGCGTAGAGTGGGAACGTTGGCGTTCCCCCGACCACAATAGTCGGAACGGAATGGCCTTGACGAACTAAGCGTTCTCGAAACTCCAAGACCGGCGCAAGCTGAGCATTGACTGCCGACGCACGTTCGCCGAAATCCGTCTGGTGATTGTGTCCGTCGTAGACCTGGAGACCTCTGACTTCAAGGCTTGGTAATTCTTCGAGTAGTTTATATAAATCGGCAGCAGCATCTCCCGGAGTTATCCCCGTTCGATCCTGGCCGACGTTGATATCAACGAATACCCCGACTTGCTGACCGGCCTGAGTCATAACGGCCGAGAGATTTTTAGCCGCCTGTGGGTTATCCATGAGGACAGCGAACTGAATGTTCGGATACTTTTGGATCAAATTGGCTATACGATGACAATTCGGTCCAACCATGGGATATGCAATGAGTATGTCGAGGACTCCACAATTCGCCAACATCTCGGCTTCCGCTATTGTTGCGCACTTATGCTTGGTTATCCCCATTTCCAATTCCATGTCTACGATCTGTGGCGTTTTGTGAGTCTTGACATGAGGACGTAATCGGGAGGGGTCCTTTGCGATTTTCAATGTTCGAGCGATGTTGTTCTGGATCAATTCTTTGTAGAAAAGTAGCGATGGAGTATAGATCGAATCGGTGTCATGGAGAGTATAATCTGGTTTCATGGTTGGTTCACTCGTTGGTTTGGTCAGTTTGATGCCGGTATCAGGGGTTGTGTCCTAGTTATGTCGAACGTACCTTCGACAATGTCGGCAGCTGGCTTTGCAAACGGTTTTTCTGGAGCCGGAAACTAGGTGGTCAGCTAGCAGTCTTCTCATACTACCATACAACCTGGAAGAAATTCGAGTATCCGCGACTTGGGTGTGGGCCTCTGGATTTTGGAATTCTATGTTCGTCGTAGGTCCACGGGAGCCGCTTGGGCTTAACTGCAATCCAGAAAAAGGAGTTCCGTGGTTTCACACCCACGGCTAGGATCTTTCGCCCCTCCGAGGCTGAAAATCAAAAACACGACATTTGCTTTATCCGACTAACCTCGAGACTGACAATACAAAACACGAATCTTATTTATTCTTCCATCCGTTGCGTGTGTCTACGGCGATGAAAAAGTACACGCGAGCCGCGTGTACCTATGATTTTCTAATAAATCCAAATTCCAAAATACCGAGTAGCACAACTCGTGAGAAGGCCCTTACCAACTTATTCGAGGCGGACTATAATACAGTTCCTTCGACAACAACATCGAAGCTAATCCCCACTTGGGAGACTGACAACATGACATTGTCGAACCTTGGTCCGATAGGTTTTTTGGGCGCTGGGAAGATGGCCACCGCACTGGCTGCGGGATGGATTGCTGCCGATTGTGTGACTCCGGCACAGATCACGGCATGCGATCCGGTGGGTGGGGCCCGCGATGCCTTTCGGGGAGCAACGGGAGCCGAAGTCGGGACCGACAATCGTGGTTTGGTGGAGTCTTCCTCGATCGTTGTGTTGGCGGTCAAACCGCAGGTCGCTCGTGGAGTGCTTGAGGAAATCTCGGGATTATTGACGAATCGGCATCTCTTGATTTCGATCGTTGCGGGCATCAAACTCGAACAATTACGGTCGTTGACAAATAGCACCGTTAGGCTCGTCAGGATCATGCCGAATACTCCCTGTTTGGTGGGCACCAGCGCAGCAGGTTATTCGCCAGGCCCCAACGCAACGCAGGAAGACGTGCAAGTCATCGATCGATTGATGAATGTTGTGGGCAAAGCGTTCGCAGTACCCGAACATCTGCTCGATGCTGTGACGGGCCTTAGCGGAAGCGGACCGGCCTATGTTTATGCTATGATTGAGGCCCTGAGCGACGGTGGTGTTCGGGTTGGCTTGCCGCGAGATATTGCGACGACTTTGGCCGCCCAAACGGTGCTTGGGGCTGCGAAGATGGTTCTCGAAACGGGTCTCCACACCGGGCAACTCAAAGATATGGTGGCGAGTCCGGGAGGCACGACCATCGCTGGACTCCACGCTCTCGAACTGGGCGGGGTCCGTGGTGCTTTGATGAATGCTGTCCAAGCCGCCACGGAACGAAGCCAACAACTGGGCCAAGGTTAAACGACTTTCCTCTCGACTTTTTCCTCCTGCCATTCCATTTACAACCAACACCACCGGCCACAACCGGTAGGGTAAGCATTCCCTTTTCGGATGGATTAACATATGTCAGTCATGTCGGAACACGAACGCATTTTAGTTTTGGATTTTGGTTCGCAGTACAGCCAATTGATCGCGCGGCGTATCCGTGAGCAAAATGTTTTCACTCAAATCGTCCGGCACGATTTACCCGTTGGGCGGATCGAAGAATTGAATCCCAAAGGGATCATTTTCTCTGGCGGGCCGAATAGCGTCTACGTCGACAACGCTCCGAAGTGCGACCCAGCGATTTTCGATTTGAATGTTCCTGTGTTGGGGATTTGTTATGGAATGCAACTCGCTTGTCACATCCTTGGGAGTCAGGTCGATCCAACGCCAACGCGAGAATACGGTCGCACACATGTTCAAGTTACCAACGCGGACAGGCTATTCAGCGGGATTCCGAGTGAGACCGAAGTATGGATGAGTCACGGGGATCAAATCCAAGCGATCAATGGCGAATTTATGACCCTCGCGGGCACCAAGACGTGTCCAGTCGCCGCTGTGAAACATCGCTCTCGTCCGGTCTTCGGATTACAATTTCATCCCGAAGTCACACACACGACCCACGGAAGTCGAATTCTTCGTAATTTCTTGTACGAAGTGTGTCAGTGTAGCGGCGACTGGAAGATATCCTCGATCGTTGAGCAGACTATCGAAGAGGTTCGCCAAAAGATCGGAACGAGCCGAGTCATCTGCGGACTATCAGGCGGTGTGGACTCGTCCGTGACGGCGGCGTTGCTCGCGAGAGCTATTGGTGATCGGTGTTCGTGCATCTTTGTAGACAACGGTCTTCTCCGCCAAGGTGAGATGGAAACTGTGCGGCGGACGTTTGCTGAGCATTTCCAGACTGACCTCCACGTTGTCGATGCGCAAGCCCAATTTTTGTCCGCTCTCGAGGGAGTCATCGACCCACAAGAGAAACGGCGGATTATCGGCCACAAGTTTATCGAAGTGTTCAAGGCGGAAGCCGAACACATCGAAGATGCCAAATTTTTGGCACAGGGGACGCTATATCCTGACGTCATTGAGAGCGGTGGTGCGAAAGACGGCCCTGCGGCCACCATCAAGACTCATCACAACGTTGGCGGCCTCCCCGAAGAACTTGGATTTGAGTTGGTCGAACCGCTCAAAGATTTATTCAAGGACGAAGTTCGCAAACTGGCGCAGGAACTGGGTCTGCCCGACAAGATAACGTGGCGACATCCATTTCCTGGTCCGGGGTTAGCCGTGCGCTGTTTGGGGGAGATCACAGAAGAGCGCTTGGAAATCCTTCGTCAGGCTGACGCTATCTTCATCGAAGAACTCGAGAACGCCAAATTGTATCGACAAACAGCACAAGCTTTCACGGTTTTGTTGCCCGTGCAATCGGTTGGCGTGATGGGCGACGGTCGCACCTATGAGAACGTCATCGCGCTTCGATGTGTTGATACCGAAGACTTTATGACGGCCGATTGGAGTCGGCTCCCTTACGAATTGCTTGGGCGGACTTCGACCCGGATCATTAACTCAGTGAAGGGCGTGAATCGCGTTGTGTATGACATTAGCAGCAAACCGCCTGCGACGATTGAATGGGAATGAAGATGGAGTTTCCACAGGGATTTATGGGGTTTTGGTATGTCGGAGAAGAACCTGTTTCACGAATTGACGTGAGTGAGTTTCGGGCTTTGTGTTATGCCGTAGCTCGACAACTTGGCGGAACCGTGAGTGGCTTTCGATTTGCATCGACCCTTGGGAATTTCCACAGTGCGACGTTGCATTGGGACTACGATAGGAAAACGGCGGACATCCTTTGTAATTGCCACCACTGGATCATTGCTTTTGCCAAGCCACGGAGTGACAGAGATTGGTTTTTGGAATTCCTTGACTATCCAGAGATCGCCGTTTTGGTTCGCTCAATGTGGAAATATCGTGTTCTGACGAAAATGGAACTCGAAACGCTAATTACCGACGACCACTTGGACGCAATGGCACCGACAGACCGCAAGATGATTGCGAAGGGGAAACGAGCAGGTTTGCTTGGCAAGCCTTTGACAATCGGCGATGTAGTTTTCCACTTTTTAGATTGATCCATCGATCGACACGCCTGTTGAGAACTGCGGGCAATGGACCCCAGTAACGGGTGTATTCTGGGCTGCTATTTTATCCGCACATGTCTCAATAAGTCACGAGTCCTCAGGTTACCTCGCGTAAGCACTCCAAAAACTTTTTGCAAAGCTTCGATTGAAATCGGTAGGGATTCCAACACACAACGATCGTTCTGGTGGGTCGCTCTCGGAGTGACAAGTAGACTCGTTCGTCACTGACATCGGTTTGAGCTGCCAGTGCGGGGATGAGAGAAATGCCCTGACCAAGTCCCACCAGCGTTTGAATAGTAGTGAGTTGGCTCACTCGCCCGAGGGCAACGGGATGAAACGCATTTTGCTCGCAAAAGATGGTGACGTTGTTTGAAAGACAGTGAGTTTCGTTGAGCAATAAAAACGGTTCTGTTTTGATCCCACTGACGTCCGGATTCTGTGTAGCGGCCAGGGGATGTTCTTTTGGTACCAGAAGAAGTAGTTCCTCGTCGAACAACTCCTCGGTTTCTAAATATTTTGTATCGATCGGCAATGCCAACAGCCCAAGGTCGATTTCGCCTTGGCTGCACCGCTTGACCAATACGTCTGTTGTATCTTCGTTGATGATGACGTGAGCACCAGGCGACTGCTCACGAAACTTCTTTATGACTACTGGCAAGAGATACGGGGCGAGTGTCGGAATTGCGGAAATGGTCAATCGTCCCGTCTGACCATCGTCGGTAATCTGGCTCTTGGCATCATCGACGAGTTGGAGAATTTTCTCGGCTCGGTAGAACAAAACCTCCCCAGCTTGGGTCAGCGTAACTCGTCGGCCTTGGCGTTCCAACACCGGTTGCCCTAGCTCTTCTTCGAGTTTCGCGACTTGTTGACTTATTGCCGGCTGTGAAATGCCACAGTCTTCGGCCGCTCGTGTGAAGTTACCGTGTTCGACGATTTTCAGGAAGTAGTGGAGTTGGTTGATGTCCATTGTTAGTTAGTTTTCGACAAGGGTTTTTCTCTGTTGTAGTTGTACACGCCGAAAACTAACAGGATACACCTTCATGCACTTCACGGAGACTTGTGTTAGCAGGTTTGGTGCCTTGAATCTGTTTCACTCATTTTGGCGATTTGCGTCCAATTGCCAACGGCTCGAAGTGGGTCTTGATCTTTGCCATTTGGATTTGCCGGAAAAGCGTGAACCGCTTTTCGTTGAGTGGAACGCCAACGACTCGCATATCATCGCTAATCGACGACTGCATTGTTGAATAATAGGTTTTGATCTCCGGTACTCCATCCTACCATCGATCATGGATTGCCCACGTAGAAGGGCCTTGAGGTTTTCGAAGAATGGACACGTTGTTCGGTTGCGTGCGGGAGCTTGTTGGCTTCGAGTGTCTAGGAGAACCGGAGCCCTTTCGTGGTGGCTTGGGTGATCCGGAAAAAGTCCCCTGTGAAGGAGGCGTTTTGTGACAAGTATTGTCCGGGGCACTGGTCCAGGTTATGGACTCAGGTGGCTCCTCACGGTATGGGAACGTCGGAGCCCTTCGAACCCTTGTTGCCGGGTAAGTTTGCAGGTCCGTCAAAGGCGCCTGTCGCCGAGGCCCAGTGCCAACGACGAACCGGTCGGACAACAAAGCCGAACCAGAGATGGGCACAGCTTCCCAAACCAGTCGGCTGGTTTTCAACTCGTAGGCAAACATGACCAGTTTGACGACGGATGATTGGTACACTGCTCGAAACAGGTTGGGGGCTGATTCCGGCCTGGAAATACTCAGACCTGCTAAATTCAAATCGCCACCTTGAAAACCGATAATGAAATCTCTTTGATCCGTGCCATAGGCCGCCAGAGCCACGACCAGAATCAATTTGGCATCTTTTTTCTCGTCCTTAAGTATTACACCATGTCGGAGTAAGTTTCTCTGGAGTGTGGCGATCACCCATCCTTTGTCAGCGGCTTCAATTTGGTTTGTGTCGAGGAACACGGATGAGCCTCGGAGTGGGTGTAAATCGACGTTGTTTAAGACTTGGTCCCAGGTATTAGTTAGCAGGAGTTGTTCTGTGCCCGAACGAGGCGTCCCAGTCCGCCCCATCGTCGAACAACCGTAAGTTCCGAGGAGCATGCCGACCAGAATCAACATCCTGAGAGAGGGGCTCTTCGAGAGTTTGCCAGGTGTGGCAATCGTCATTTTTTCCGTCCTCTCCGAAACCTCAGAATTCTAGTTGATGTGCGCTCGTCGGGGACCAACACGCCACGAATCGCGTGGATGCTTCATAAATGAGTATCGGACGAGAATGGTTGCTTCAGCCAATAAAACTGGTTATGTCAATCACAACATTTACGAAAAATACGACTACTGATGACTTTGGGTAAGAAAAATCAAATGCCATCGTGGGTTGGACATCGATAGAACCTCTCGGCAGTCGTTGGGGAATCGAAGTCGTCTCGACTAAAAGAATCGGGCTCTAATCCGGTCGGAGCACTTGTCCAACGAAAAAGCTCGAAAGGCCAAGCGGTGCTGATTGGTGCTTTTGCGAATGAGGATTGCAAGGCGAGCAGTTGTCGGGGTTCTCGCTCTCGTGTATTGCTGGGTCGTTGGATCAATCAGTGTCAGTTCTTGACGGTCTGTGCACCGAATAGGGGGGCGAGAGTGTGGTCAAGGCGCGATTGTAGTAGTATCGCAAATTGGATGACTGTTTGTTCGAGTGGAGTAGGGGTGGTTGAGCGGGAGCGGGAGCAATAGTGATCGATTTCGCGTTCCAAGGGATAATTTTGGGAATTCGACGATTTTTGCGAAAATGACGCGGCGTTCAATCCTATTGTATTATGGAGACCTGCGCGCAAGAGCGGTCCAAGAACTCGAAAATGAGCCCAAATGGCTGTTTTTCGAGGGTCCGTTTTCCACAAGTCATTGAATAACAAGCACATGCGGAAATAGAGGGGTGTCAAAAAGGTGCAATTTAGGCGCAAGTTTACTACAAGTTTAGCGCAGGTTTACTACAAGTTTAGTGCAGTTTTAGCGCAGATTTCTGTCATTTTTGGACCGGTTTTTGTCAGGAAATTGTGGGGTCTCGGACGGGATGAAAATGGGGATGGGAAATTTGATACGTTTTTTTGAAAAAAATCGGAGCGTCGTTTCGTTCCCGTTTCTGGCTTACCGGCGCGGCCCGGCTACAAACTCGCACATGTCAGAAGGTCACCTGACTCAGAGCTGACAATTGTTGAATCGATTGGCTTGAGCGAAGCCATGTTCTGCCTACTCTTGTTCTTCCAACGTGGTGTGAATTGCGCGATTTAGGTGTCCGCTTATCCGCGGGATTCGGAGATGTTCAAAGGCGTGGTTCCGATAGCATCGATGTTGTGATTTAATGCAGAGCAAGTCTGGAGATGGACTGAAAGCCTTCGCTTTGAAATTCAGTAAGATGGTGGGAGGCATTGGGTCGGAACACATGGCAGGTCGCCGATTCAATGGAAAATCACATGCGCAAGGAGAAGAGTGATGCAGCGGTTCGGAGTGATCTACGTTGTGACGGCTTTGTTGTTTGGGGGCCAAGTCAGTCTCTCCGAAGGCCACACGAATCCTGCTCCAACGGGCCAAGACGAAGAAAAAAAAGAAACCAAGAAATCATCTCAATCTTCTACTACCAACGAGATCACGGAAGCTGAAAAAATCGGCTCTCTTGTGATTGGGCTCGATCAGGACAAGAAGTCGCTTCTAGAGATCGAGAATAAGCTCCGCGATCCGCAAGGGTCCTATGCGACCGCCGAGAAACGTTTCGTTGAGGCAGAGAAGCGACGCGATGATCTTGCCAGCGAAATCGAGAAGGTGAAAAAAGCAAAGGACAAGCAAATAGTAAAAAAGCTACAAGCCGAAGCCGAGAAGCACGAGAAGGAATGGCAAGAAGCACGAGCGGCGTTCAACTTGCAAATTCGCGAGTTGAAATCCCTCCAGAAGCAAGCGAGCACGCTTCGATCCAAGATTAAACAAGACCAACTCGCCCTGGATAGGTTGAAAGGAATCGTCCCGCCACCCGAACCGACATCCAAAACGCCGAATTCACAGAACCAAAAGTCTGATAAGGACGAAAAAAGTTCTCCACCTTCCCAAATGATCCCTGGCCTTCCTCTGGTACCAGGCAACAAAACTAATCCACCCAAGGATGAGAAACAGCAGCCGCTTGTTCCGGCCAAAGAAGACGACAAGGAAGCAAAGAAACTTCGGCAAAAAATCGAAAAGGCAGAATCGGCACTCAACGAGGCCAGGGAGAACGAAACTTCCGTTGCCGAACGACTCAAGGCGCATCGTGCAGTCATTGCTGCACAAGAAGAACTTGTGCAGTCTTCTCGTGAACAGCTCGATTTGGCAGATACGAAAATTCAAGAGCTTAATGCCGAGATTAAAAAGAAGGAACAGATAGCATCCGACGAAGCCAAGAGAGAGCTTCGCAAACTCAATCAGGAACTCAGCGCGGCGACATCGAACTTTTCAAAGCAACGGACTGAGTTGAAAGTCGACGTCGAGAAGCTGCAGAAACTCAAAGCACGCGAAACCGAGCTATTGAATGAGCAGGTCACGGCGAATCGCGAACGCGAACGTCGTGAAAAACAAGTTCAGAAGGCAAAACAAGAACTGACCGCTCTGGAGAATCCATTCACGCTGCGTAACATCCTGCGGTGGGGTTACCGCCACGGACCACGTTTGGTTGGGATACTAATCGGCATCGGTTTGTTACTCCTTGTTGTACGCCTCATGACTCACCGGATCATAAACACTTTGCTACAAAGGGACCGGAAACAAAAATCCGAAGTCCAACGAGTCGAACGAGTCAAAACGATGGTGGGAGTCATCCGTACAACTCTCACTTGGAGCATCATAGGAATTGGGTTGTTAATGATGCTCGGGGAAATTGGTGTGCCTATCACTCCGTTAATGGGAGGAGCAGCCGTTTTCGGACTAGCCATTTCGTTTGCGTCCCAGAATCTCATCCGGGACTTTTTTACCGGGTTTAATATCCTCGCAGAGGACCAGTATGGTATTGGCGACTTTATTAAGATCGGGGACATCACTGGGTCGGTAGAGCGAATGAACTTGCGGGTCACGACGTTGCGAGGACTCGACGGAACACTACATTTCATTCCTCACGGGAGCGTGACGACCGTGAGCAACATGACACACACCTGGTCGCGAGCGTTGCTCAACATTGGCGTGGCCTACAAAGAGAATGTCGACCAGGTCATTCATGTGATCAAAGAGGTCGGCAAAGAACTGCGAGAGACTTCAGATTTCCGGCCTCTCATTCTCGACGACCTCAACATGCTTGGAGTCGATGATTTTGGGGACTCTGCCATCATGATCAAGTTCTATGTGAAAACGATGCCCAACAAACAATGGTTCGTCAAACGCGAACTAATGCGGCGAATCAAACTGAAGTTTGATGAATTGGGGATTGAAATTCCCTTCCCCCAACGGACAGTCTACCATCGTTATGAGGGCAATGGTTCACATCCTGGAGTAGAAATGCCCGATCATCATGAAGAGGTCTCGTAGGGTGAACTCGCCTCGTTTTCTATGAAGAGGATGGCACACCATGTCTTTTTGGTGTGCTTATCGACGACTCTACTCCTCACCCACTATAAAACCCGTAACCTAGCAATCATCGGTTTTCTGTTCTTCATACCACTGAAACTTTGGTCACAAGACAACCAGTCCTCATCAGTTCTCATTCCCAAACGCCCACAAATGGTTCGAGGTCCTCAGATAAATACGCCCATCGACCAGTGCAGGAGTGGCGACGACTCGCTCCCTCAGATCGTTACGGCCGATCATCCGAAAAGTCTTCCCAGCCGTGAACACGCTGACGACTCCGCTGAACGAGGTCGCGTAAACTTTGTGATCTCCAACAACGGGAGAAGAAAAATACGCGCCGGTGGCCCCGAGTCGCTGCTGGTAGTATTGCTTTCCGGTCTTAGCGTCGAGGCACGTTACCAGTCCACCCTCCCGGACCAAATAGACCAGGCCTTGGTGGTGGAGAGGAGACGTACATTCAGGAATGAATCGCTTCTGTTTCCAAACGACGTGTGTCTTGCTCACATTTCCTTTGCCGCCAGGCTTGATGGCTAAGAGTCCGTGTTCGGGTTCCACGTCCCATTCCGCTTCCAAGGCCTTCCATTCGTTCGAATCAAGTGTCTTGTCTTTATTTTTGTCGAACAAGCGGAAAAAGTAATGGGCGAAAACAGTTGCGTTTACGTTGTTGACTTGCTTGCGTTCGAGCAACACGATGTTCTTCGGGAATTCGGTTTGCTGGAGCTTGTTGTCTTTGTTCTTGTCATGGTTTTGGAGCAGTTCCGCGAACTTTGGCAACGGGATACGCTCGTCGGCTTCGCCACGATGTATCCAAGTCGAGACGAACACAAGCTCGCTACCAACTACCGGAGTCGCACAAGCGGTCGATTTGATCGGAATCCGCCACAGCTCTTTTCCATCCTTGAGAGAGCAACCGAAAATTCGCTCGGGTGTGTGTAAAACGATTTCTTTAGTCCCGTTGTGGTGCCAAACAACAGGTGTGGCATAACCTTCGATTCCTGGGAGTCTTTCTTGCTTCCACACTGTTTTTCCAGACTGGCGATCGACCGCCAAGAGATACGAGTTGTCCACGAAATCACAACTGAGAATCACCAGTTCCCCCACCACGATCGGAGACGTCCCGGTACCAAACCGAGTCCGAGGAACAGGAAGCTGTCGCTCCCAAATTAGCTTACCTTGGAAGTCGTAGCAGATAAGACCATACGAGCCAAAGTAAACATAGACCTGACTGCCATCAGTCGTTGGTGTGGAAGTTGCGGGGCTACTGACCTTGTGGTGTCGTTCGATTCGATCGACTGAAATGCTGCGCTGCCAGCGAACCTTGCCCGTTCGACGATCGAGACAGAGAGTCTCAAGCTGGCGTTTGTTCTTGTCCGCTCCGGTAAGGAACACGAAGTCGCCCCAGACGCACGGAGAACTGTCACCAACGGGGACCGCGACTTTCCAAGAAAGATTGTGCTTCGGTCCGAATTTAGTTGGGAGCGGCTTATCGTCAGAACTGATGCCAAGCCCGCCAACACCTCGGAACTGTGGCCATCGCAGTTGTTGTCCATCTGCGACATTCCCAAACCAAATCAGGAAAGCAACGATGGCAATAGAGCATGTTCGACTCATGTTCTTTTCCCCCTCACTTGTCCAGAATGCGATTCGAAAGTCATTTTACCGTTTTCCTTGTTTCTGTATTAGCTTTCGAATAACTTGAAGAGCTGCCCCGGATTGATCGTTAAAAATGAACCAAGTTTCCCAAACTGTAGCGGAGGAAACCATTTGCAAATTTGGGAAATTTAGTTAATCTGGATCAGCCTGATGCTCGGTGTGCTTGTGCATTCCACTTCCTGAATCTCCTACCGAGGTAAAACTAGATGTCTGCTTCCAACCCTCAAACTAAACCTACCGACTTCAAACAACTCACAACAAGAAGCTTCGCGCTTGTTGGATTCTTGGCAGTTGTGTTCTCACTTATCGTTTTTACTTATCCTCACATCTCAAAGGAGAATACCGAGGACCAAACGGACGTTGCGGTAAAAGTCACGCGAGAACGGGAAACTGTTCAACCAACGGCTCCGCAGTGCATTACTACTCCTCGTCGACCTTCGCAAGATAGTCAACCTCAACCTGTGGCGGTCGTTGCGTTACTTCCTGCGACGGTTACGCCGATCGATCTAGTTGCGTCTGGTGAAACCAAACTTGTCCGAGCCAATCTCAAAACTAACGCCAACGTTGAAGTTGCCCAACGCTTACTGTTTAACGAAATCGCTTCACTCGCCCACACCCTTTCCTTCCAAGACTTAGTCGTTCCGAACCAAAGTGAGCAAGGTACTAAAGGTACTGAAGAACCGAATAAACTGCCAGTAGTTACGCCAATTGGTGGGAATGCCAACCCAGGAGGAAACGACAAGAAGGACACAACCTCGAACGGGAAAAAGAACGGAGGAAACGTAGTTCCCCCACAGGGTGGCAAGAAAAACGATGAGAAAAAAGGCAGCGGTAAGAAAAACGATAAGAAGAAGGGTCAGCCGGTTCAGCCTCCCAAAGGTGGGAAGCCCAAGGCAATTGATGCCAAGTTTGTGAAGAAGTTCCAAGATCACGTCGACGGGGTCAAAGATGGCACCACGGAAGATACCGCCATCAAAGCTCTCATGGATAAAAACGTGACGGTCTCTGCTCAGTGGAATGCGAAAAACAAGAAGATGATCATCAAAGGTATTCCAGCCAAAGCAGGGGAACCAAAGGCCGCTATGATTCGCAAAATGCTAAGACAAAGCATCGACACGTATGTCGGTCAAGGAAACTTTGCTCCCGCAGATGCCGCGAAAATTTTGGCGGCACAAATCGACCTCTTCGTACCAAGTGATCCGGTTAAGCAAAAACCGAAAACGCCGAAAAAAGGTGAGAAAATCCCGGGCCCAAAAACGACTCAGCCCGTACCATCTCCCAGTCCAACTCCATCAGTGATTCCGGGACATAGTTACGTTGTCCCGCAAGCCTACTCACCTTGTCTGCCAAGTTATTCCCCCATGGCACACGGGTACAGTTACATGCCGAGTTATAGTTATCCAGTCACGATGGGTGGTGGATATTATTCCACTTCTGGATGCTCTGGACTGCATTCAGGCTACCGCGGCTATACTTCCTATCCAGCCTACAACGGCTGTAGATCTTATCAGGTTCATGGTGGCTACAGTTACCCTGCAGCATATGGAGGTTGCTATTCGTATTCGAATTATGGTCGTTGCGGTTCCTATGCTCCGCGTGGATGTTTCGGCGGCCGTTTGTTTGGTCGACGTTCCCGCTGCTGGTAGGAAGTCATTCCGATAGGTTGTAGAGAAAATGAGGTTCTTGGTGGTGGCCAAATCAATCCCTGGACTACCACCAATTACTTACTTTTACCAATCATTTGGTGTCAAACAAGCCCCCACCTTGGCCGCCGCCGATGCCGCCTTTCAATGGAGTCGTGCGAGGCTTTTGCTTTGGCTTCTTGTCGTCAGTCTCATCGTCTTCCGCCTCTTGTTCGGCTTCCTCAGCTTCCTGGGCCGCAGCTCCTTTGATGGATAACGAAATCCGCTTGCGTTCCTCGTTGATGTCCATGATTTGGACATTCACTTCTTGATCGAGCTGGACAGCTTCCGTGATCGATCGCACGCGATGTGTGGCGGCTTCCGAGATGTGAACAAGCCCCTCAATACCAGCTTCTAGTTCGACAATGGCCCCAAAATCCAAGAGCTTGACGACCTTACCCTTGTGGACAGTACCGATAGGATACTTCACTTCGATATTGTCCCACGGTCCAGGTTCGAGTTGCTTGAGCCCGAGCGCGACTTTTCGGCCTTCGTGGTCAACTCGCAAGACCGCTACTTTGATCGATTGGCCAGGCTGTACGATCTCCTTCGCATTGTTGACGCGGAACCAACTCATCTCGCTGATGTGCAGCAGACCATCGACGCCGCCAAGATCGACGAATGCTCCGAAGTGTTCCACTCGGGAAACAACTCCTTCGCGAACTTGGCCTTCTGCTAGCTCAGCCCAAAGTTGTTCTCGTTTCTCTTCGCGTTCTTTTTCGAGCATAGCTCGGCGGCTCACGATCAGATTGCGATCGACCGGGTCGACATCAGTCACAAGACAACGAAATCGTTCGTTGACGAATGGTTCAGCGTTTTCGACTCGGTAGAGGTCGATTTGACTGATGGGCAAAAAGCCTCGAATTCCATTGACCATGACAGTCAGGCCACCCTTGTTCGTTTCGATCGCTCGGGCCTCGACAATCATCCCGACTGCAACGCTGTTCCAGTCGGCTTCCACCGCAGCTCCTTCCCGTGTCAAAACCAGGAGGCCGTTTTGGTTATCGTACCCTTCGATGTTGACCTCGACTTCGTCTCCAACGCTCGGTTTTCCTTCGTGGAACTGGTTGATCGGCAACATTCCTTGACTCCGGTTGCCTGGCAACTCCACGAAGACGTCCTGACCACGGATCGAAATGATCGTACCTTTCCGCTTACCCTCGGGAGTAACGTTGGGTTCGTTTCGCTTCTTCGGTCGCATGTCTCCGTACATATCTTCTATGCTCATCCCGCCCATGGCTTCTGCAAGTTCCCGCTCGACTTCGTCTTCCATGTCCTTGGGGGAGACTTCAGGCATGAAGGTAGGATCTTGCTCGAGATGAGGCACGGCTTTGGATTTCTGTTGCTTTTCTCGCATGCGTTCGAGCCGCGCTTCGAAAACAGGATCGGGTTCTCTCTCCTTCTTTTCAGGTGTTGATTCGTTTCCTTCCAACACCTGTTGAAGTTCGGCGTCATCGTTTTTACCGAACCCAAAATCGGAAGACGAAACAGCATCAGGGGCGAATTTATTTGTCGGACGCTGCGACTTGAGTGATGGTCGTGTACGTTTGTCAGATTGCGGCGTTGTGTCTCTGTCTACGTTGCCATCGGCTGTTTCCGCAGTTTCTTGGCTCGCCGCTTCTTCGGGATCATCTTCCTTTTCGAAGCCAAAGTCGGCTGAGGAGAGAGCAAGAGGGGAAGTATCCGGCTGGGGACTGGTTTCGTTGGACACATCATCTTGCGGTTTCATTTCTTCGGGTTGGTTAGGCTGGCTCATGATGGCAAGTCAAATCTGGAGTAAGGAGAGAATTCAGTTTTGTGTATTGTATCGGGTGACCTATTAGAGAAACAACCGTCCCGGCTCCCGATACAACTCATCTGTCGAGCTCATTTTGTATCCGTTTGAATGTCGCGCACCCACAAGTTTCGGAATTCAATTGGGCTGCCGTGGTTTTGAACACATAGGTAGCCCTTGAGTGGGTTCTTTTGGAGACGGGGATGCTTCGATTGGTCGAAGTCGATAATCGATTCACCGTTCATTTTAACGCGGATTCGAGGGCCCACGCAGATTATGTCCATGGTGTTCCACTCCGGTGCTGGTTTGACCTTGTTGACTTTGGGAGCCACGTAACGGTAGAGCGAACCAGTGCTGTGGTTGTTGGGTTTTTCGCCTGCGTCATCGAGGAGTTGGATTTCGTAACTGGCCCGTGAAGGTCGTGTTTGGCCTGACCGACGAGGATCGAACGGAACGGTTCGAATTCCGATCCCGCTGTTATTCCGCTTACCGCCTAGCATCCTGTATTCGACATGAAAATGGAAATCGCCGAATTGTTGCTTGGCGTACCGCAAGAAACCGTATCGGTAGCCTTTGCAGAACAGCTTTCCTTCCTTGACAGACCAGATTGGGAGTTTCTTGGTGTTATCTTTGGGATCTGGATACTTTGCGATTCCTTCAACTTTCCACCCTTCCAGATTCTTCGAATTGAACAACACAATTTTCTTTCCTTCCCCTTCCTTTTGAGACCAGGCGAATGGGGTCGGCATTGTCAAAAGAAGTAAGGCCAAGAATGAGAAAGCAAGTCGACTCATTGGAGCAATTCCTGGAGGTGAATGTGTATGGAATTTAGGTTCAATGCACTCAACATCAAAGTACACACTTGGCACCTGTGCGGCACGATCATTCCGGAGAATTCCGATGAAATTCATTTCAGCTGGCTTTTTAAGAGTTCTCACGACGCCAACGCTTGAGTCCTTGCAAAGCTGGATGTTCTGGTGCCAACCCAATGATCCACAACCGCAAGAGGTCTGGTTGAACTTGAAACTCTCTATGTCGCAACTTGACCATCACTCCATCCACAAGAGCGATCAGTTTCGTTCCGGCTTCGAACTCATGGATCAATGCGTTGAGATGTTCGTTGGAAGGAGCCCCAGGAAAACGAATCGGGATTCGCGCTGCTTCTGGAAACGCCCGCCCGTGCTTCACCAAGTGCCACTGTTTCACACCAAGCGCTGCGGCCCACTCATTAGCTTCGTACTGACTTTGGAAAGTGAGATAGGAAAGAGAATTACCATCGTGGACACGCCCTATCAAACGGTCAAACGCTGGTGGTGAAGCGGGGCCTGAGTAGACTGTAGAGACACTCTTTTTTCATCTTTCATGGTTGATTCCATAAGCCAAGTTACGGGCATGTCCAACTCGTTGGTGATTTCGCGCTTTGCAATGACTGTGAACCCAGCTAGGAATCAAGGAACAATAGAGTTACTTGGCTCCCTTCCTATTTTCCTGAGTAATCCCAGTCCGTTCGAGCTTTCCATTTCGCATCCACTGGAGCCAGATGGTCTTTCCGTTACTCCCGAGGACCTGGTATTCATTACCATCGTGATCCCGCACCCACAACCCAGGAAAGTTTGTGCGGCTCAGCCCAAACGCACCAAGGAACTGCCCTTTGTTGACGAGTTCGAAGTGGGCAGCCTGAACGATCGCCTGTTGTCCTCGTCCCTTCTTGATGACGACAAATTCCTTATCCCTTTCGTAAAACCAGATTCCCGGAGTTACAGCTTGGCTTGTCCCGAACGAAGCCAAACGCTTGTTATTCTTTTTGACGTCGAAATACTGGGCAAACATCACAGCGTTGGGACCATCCAGTTTTCCGACGACCTGAAACTCATGTTTCTTGTCGTAAAACCAAAGCCCGGGAAGATTGACCTTGCTCGCCCCGAGCATCGCCAAACGTTTTCCGTCGCTATCGATGTTGACGAACTTGGCGTTGATCCTCGCGTTCGGTCCTTTGACCTTTCCTATGACCTGGAACTCCTTGCCTTTCTCAACAAACCACAGTCCTGGGATTCCGGCTTGGCTCGTGCCAAAGATCGCGACTCGTTTTCCCTCTCGGTTCACGAGAATGAAATTGTTGGCTTCGACGACGTTGGGAGGTGGGGTTTGGAGAGCCGTTCCACAAGCCACACACACGACGACCAAAATGACCAAGCCGATGACAACAAAACGATACCAACAGACCTGCCTTTCGAGACGATTTAACCGTTCTTCAAGGGCGTCGATTGTGGTGGGAGAATAGGCCAACTGTCTTTTCCTCAATGAACAGAAATCTGATTTCCCGTCGTTGGGAGAGATGCAAAAGATTGCCGTTCGATCGTACCGGATGTGTCATCGCAAAGCTACGGCTCTTATTTGCGGGTTAGGTCACCTTGAGCAACCCTGAAAAGTTGCCGGTTTGCTGGAAATATGCAATCGTAGAGAACGAAGCACATAACGTATCGCCTAACTAGACACCTTTAGTAGTGAGGTTGCTCCCATGCTTGCTTCCGTTCGTAATAGTTTCGGCACACGACGGTGGGCCTCGTCCCATCCCCGTCCGGACGTGCTACGTGCCCTTAAAGTCGGATGCAGCTTGTTGATCTGCCTGTTGGTTGTCACGTTCGGATCGAGTGCCTCGGCTGAGGAACTCCCTTCGGACTTGAATGCAGTCCCACGCAATGCGGCGTGTTTCCTGCATCTTCGTGCTGCTGATATTTGGAAGCACGAAACCCTCACTGACCTTCGCTTCATCGTGAAGGCGGCGGGTCGAGAGACGTGGAAAACGTTCCAAGAAATGTTCGCACCGAACCCAAAGAACATCGATCGCCTAACCTTGGTGATGCCTAGGGACAAAGACTTTGCGGATTTATTCCCTTACCAAATCACTCCGGAAACCAGATCTCCGTTGGTCATCATCCACACCAAAAAAGCCTTTGACCACTTGCGGCTTTTGGAGCAACTCGCCTTCCGGGACAAGTTCTATCGCCGGAACCACTACTACTTTAACGAAAACGACTGGCGGGGTTTGGTTGTTATCGATTCGAGAACTTTTATCGTTGGACCTGAGGCATCGCTTCACGAGTATTTCAACCAAAGAGTCACAGAAGCACGCAGCCGAAAAGCGGGAGCACTCCAAACAGGGCTCGAAAGAGCCATGGGCGAACACCTTTGCACAATGGGGATCAATCCGACTCAGTTCACAAAGACGCCAGGGTTTCAATTTCTACCGGTTCCCGTGCGACCCATGTTTGAAGCGAGAAGTTGGATCGGTACAGCCTCACTCCGGAACAATATCGTTGACGTCGCCGTTCAGTTCGAGTTCAACGACCAGAAATCGGCCAAGGGCGGAGAGGAAGCAGTTCGTGCTGTCTTGAACATCACACGCCAAGGCCTTGCCGTTGGCCTGAAGCAAGCTCAAAACGAATTAGTTAAGGATCGCGAAAAAGTGACGATCAAGTCGATTCCTGAGAAGTTCGCCGCAGTTGTGGGAATCGGGTTTCTCCGTGAGTTCGACAGGGTTCTGAAAACTCTACCTGTCATACGAAAACAACACCGCGTCGATGCTACTCTGAAGTACGACAAACTTACCAGTTCTCAAACGGCTTTGGCGGTTGGGTTGGCATCCCTCACGTTCCTGGGAGCGAGGTCTTACGCTACGTTTCAAGAAGTAACGCCTCCGCTTGTCGGTTTCGGACGCGACCCACGACAAGAACACCTGAAGACCATTCACGAGGCGCTGCAAAGGTACCACAAGGACAAGGGCACCTATCCTCCGGCGGCCATTTACGACAAATACGGACGACCGATCTTGAGTTGGCGTGTCGCCCTGCTCCCCTACTTGGGCGAGAACGAAAAAGCCTTGTATAACGAATTCCGTCTCGACGAACCATGGGATGGTCCTAACAACAAGAGGCTGCTCCAAAGGATGCCCCAAAGTTACCGAACGCCAGAGTTGTACTCGCGTTCTCCTGGTCAGACGGGGAGTCTCGTCTTGACTGGCCCAGGTACCATGTTCGAAGGTCCCAAAGGTGTCCGCAAAAAAGAGGTGTTGCCCAAGACCATCTGCGTTGTTCTCGGAGCTGCCGAGAACGCAACTTACTGGACGAAACCAGGAGACTTTCTGGTCGAACCTGGCGAACCCTTGCCGGATATTTTCCCAAGGTACACCAACCAAGTCTTGGCGTTGCTCGCTGACGGCAGTTTCAAGGAGTTGAAAACGAGCCTTCCGAAAGAACAATTACGACAGATGATTTACCGAAAAAAAGGTCCAATCGCCAAGGGTCCGGAACCGATGTATCCTGAAGCGGCCTGGGAAGACTTCATCCAAATCGATGACATTGGCGCACGACGCGCTCTGAAGACTATCCGTAAGCTTGCAGCAAACCCAAAGACATCGTTACCGTTCCTCAAGTCCAAACTCCAGCCCATCCCAACACTCGACACGAAAGCGATTGCTAAAAGGATCGATGATCTCGGTAGCGAACAATTCCGAATTCGAACGAAAGCCCAGAAAGCGCTAACAAAGGTCGGTGCCTTGGTAGTACCCATGCTGCGGAAAGAACTCCAAGAGAGCCTTCCGCTCGAAGTGAGCACACGGATTCGCAAACTGATCGCTTCGTTGGCGGACTCACCAGTGACTGTTGATGAACTGCGAGCCGTTCGAAGTGTCCTTGTCCTGCAAGAAATCGGCAACGCAGAAGCTACTATGTTCTTAACCCAACTCGCCAAAGGAGCCGATGGGGCCATCCTAACGATTCACGCCAAGAAGGCTTTGGAACGGTTAAACGATCGGTAGAAGGAACAGTTCCGAATCGAAAGTTCGTGTTTGTTGCCCGAAGACCTACCTTCCAGCAGCTTCGGGCAACTCACAAGAACTCTCTCGACTTTGTGACCTGTCAGTCGAACTCGATTTGCAGCTGATTAAAATCTCCTGGCGTAACTTCGAGATGGCAACTGTCATTATCGACTGTGGTCTCCAGGAGCCTCTCACCTCGGGCATCCAGCAAAACTGCGTGCTTTGGATTACGGACACATCGAAACTCGGCCACGCCGCTTTGCAGCGAGATTTCCATTACTCGTACAGTCATCGCGTTATGCAAATCTGGTGCTTCCCCGTTGTTCGAAGGTATCGATTGAGAAGATGACTCCGCCCCTCCTGGTCGCATGCTCGTAAGTAACAAATTCGGGGTATCGAGGTGGTAAAGCCAACCCGAGCTGCCAATATGGGGAGGGCCTTTGACAGTCTCGATCATCGACACTGGCGTTGTGAGTCCTTGCGCCGTCAACATGGGATGGGGACGGTCGAGTCCGATGGCAATGTCGTAAGTTTGGACCGATTCTCCTTGCGGCAACAAAATCAAGTCAAGCATCCGCCCTCCGTACCGTTGCAGGAATGGTAGCCCACAGGGAAAAAGGACGGTATTGAGTTGGTGCGCTCGCAGCTCGATGAAGTCCGGCGTCTGGGGGCGATTGTGTCCAGTCATGTACCCCGTTCCGTTGACTCCGCGCAACATCGCCGTTCGCTCGTCACCCCACGCAAATCGACAACCATAAAAAGCATGCCACGGATCACCGGCAGCGGGTTGTTCGGGGAACAGTTCGATCCGCATTTCCAGGACCGGACGACCCAACCATGCTCGTAACCTCTGGCGGTATCGTGCGAGAACCTGTTGCTGCTCGCCAACGATTGCTCCCTCCGAAATGACTTCCCCCAAAGCTGGACCGACGGAGGTGGTCTTGATGCTGCTCACTCGCATCGTCGCTTTCGCGTCAGGATTGAAGACGAGCTGTTGCGACAGACGATTGATCGGCGCCCGACGAGTGGCGATGGCGCGTAATCCGCCCGTTTTGGGATCGACTTCGGCTTCGAAGAACTCATTGCGGACGTGTAGGTCGTCAGCGAGTCGCATTCGCATCGTTGGCGGTAGAGCATCTTCGGGCCCATTTTTGGGAATCCATGCAAACCCAAGTGACGGCAGCTCTAAAACGGCTTTGAGCTTGTCGCCATCAAGTTGACAGGCCTTGACAGTGTCCTTGATTGGGAGTGCTCGAGCAATACCCTCCGCTTCGAACGTAATCCGTCGAGCGTAGCTGCAAGGGTTAATGAAGAGGTAGCCTGGTTGCCCCGTCGGGGCCTGGGAAAGCAACTTCTCGGACATGACTTCAAGAATTTGTTTCTCCATGCGATCGAGTTGCTCCTTCCACTGACCGAGCGGTTCCTGAAAGTCCGGCCCGGCCAACTCAATAGAGTCTTCGAGTCGTTGCAACTCCTCTTCGATGTGGAGAGGATCGTTTTTCCCACATAACCCTCGATGCATTGCTGCGAGGGACCAACACACATCCACACGCCTCCGAATCCGTTGGTGTAAATTGAATCCAGTGACAGGAAATTTCGATTGCGGCGGCGTATGGTGTTCGCCTTCGGCTGTTCGCGACGTGAGGTAATCGAAGTCATATTCGTCAACGTTGTGCAGGTCGGGGTGCTCTCCATAGACCATCTCGTTGAAAAAGCGGCGGAACGTCACCCACTCACCGAAGATCGGTCCAAACCGATATAGTTCAAGAAAATCACCGTGCCAAGGGTGGGCCGGTTGGGTGTGTGCGAAAGGTAACGTAGCCACATGATCTTCACGAACCGTCTTGAAGAGATGATGGCCAAGGTGGAAAAACGCATGAGCGGAATGAGCCTGAATTGGTTGACGAACAAACGCATCGACTTGTTTTCCGTCCGGCGATGGCCAGTGAACCACTGCCGACATAAAGTGCGGCATCGACGCATCGTCCTGAGGAATCATGACGGCTCGAGTCATGCCATGGGAGCTCAGAAACAGCGGAAGTTGAGGCGTAACGACACCCCTTGAGCGAGTGAACACTTCGATCGGCTTACCGATCAACTCTTGATAAACAGCCGTTCCTTTGCGGATGTTCCAGAGCTGCGATTCGACCGGTAACAGGGAGTCTTCGCGATCGACATAACTGCCACCGCAAACTTCCACTACTTCATCTTGGGCTAACACAACGAATCGTTCGAATTCCTCGGGACGGCACTCCTTGAACTTTTCGAGCATCGAACTCGATGCCATCACGTTTAATGGAAGGCCACGCTCGAGTGTCCCTGGCCATTGTCGTTCGACCTGCTTGTCGTCGATCCAACACATATCGAGCAGGAAAATATTTGCCTGGTAGAGAGTTTCGCGAGCTTCGTAGAGCCGTTGGGCCGCGTCGTAGAGATGCCGCTGCCAGGGCTCCAGCGTCTTCCTGTCGACGAAATATTGTACTCCGCCTGGTCCCACGTCGTCATAATACCCGTCGTATTCTCCGCGATCATAGTCGTATGGATCGGAATATTCTCCGGCCTGATACGATTCGTCGGGATATGGGTCTTGAGGCGGCGGTTCCGGAGGAATCGTCTCCGGTTCTCCCTCCAAGCCTGCCCTTTCCGCGTGCGTCATGCCATTTTCCGGAGGTGTATCCTCAGGCGACTTCGCGAGACCAATTAAGACGGCGATGGCCATATGGATGTCGTTCCAAAACTCGGGTTCGACAAGTAGACTTTCGTGTTCCATGGCCTTGCTGAGCGTGACCAAAAGCAAGTACCCGAGTCCCACTCCAAAGAACGGACGAACTTGATCCGGTTCCAAGGCTAACAACCGTCGATGGATTTCCTCCGGCGAGAGTTGCTCCGCCACTTCGGTCGGCAAGTCAGACGTTTCGAAAGCCATCGGAGACGTCCGCTCCATCGTCGAAAGCAGACCTGTTAGCGTGGATTCGCGATCTTTGAATGCACGGAGTACAACCGCACCCGCCTGCTCGACTCGTTTGGGCCAACCTTCGGGCATGATATTGGAAGGCGAAGAGGGCAACGCATAAACGTTTCGACCCTCGGGTTCTTGGTGGTCGTGAGGTGGGTCGATTTTTGGCGGACCCGAGGAACCCCAAATGACGGCTGGATGCCACAACGCGGTGTAAGAGTTCATCCACGCAAGCATATCCTCCTCACTCAACTGGGTCGGATTTTGACCGGGATATGTGTACGGACTCAGAAGGTATAGTTCTCTTTTCATGCTTGAATTTATATCCGTGGTGGTAAAAAAGTTCGCCGTGGTCACTTGAAGGAAAGTCCGTGCTCATGCGTCCATACAGTATAACTTCTCAGGTTCGTCTCATGCTAGGAAAGGAATTGGCTTTATGAAATCAAGTCTATGGAGCCTGTTGGTTGGTCTCACCTTGTTGTTCGCGGCTTCTCATTCGCTAGCCCAAGCGCAACAAACCGCCGTCACTTTCGAACTGAAATCCGGTGACGCGACATTGAAGTATCGCTATTGGCTTTACCTCCCCAAGGGATATGAGAAGTCAGACAAAGCTTGGCCTCTTTTGATCTTTTTGCACGGGGCAGGCGAAACGGGCACGGACCTAAAGCGAGTCAAGAAACACGGTCCGCCTAAGTTGGCCGATAAGAAAAATTTCCCTTTCGTGATCATCTCTCCGCAAACTCCTCGACGGGGCTGGAACGCTGCTCACCTCGATGCCCTTCTCGACGACGCCCTAAAGCAGTACAAGGTCGATGTATCCCGAGTGTACTTGACAGGTCTCAGCATGGGTGGTTTTGGAACTTGGAGTTGGGCCGCGAAGTCTCCCGAACGATTCGCCGCGATAGTTCCGATCTGCGGAGGCGGTCGCCCAGATACCGCCAAGAAGATCAAAGACCTCCCAACATGGGTGTTTCACGGGGGTAAAGATCGAGTCGTCCCGGCAAGATACTCCGAGAACATGGTCAAGGCTCTCAAGAAAGTCGGTGGTAACCCGAAGATCACGATCTATCCAAACGCCGGACACGATTCGTGGACGGAGACGTACAGTAACCCCGAACTCTACAAGTGGCTGCTCAAGCAAAAGCGGGACATCATGCAGTGGCGTGGAACTTGGGCTTCGAAAGTGAGTGACCACAACGGGGAACTGTATTGCACCGTGACCAAGCTCAACGAGAAGAACTGGACGGCAACGTTTACTGGCTTTTGCAACCGAGAGTTTGCGTACCGAATCAAGATGAACGGCAAGACCGAGGGCAAGAAAGTGACCTTTCGTGGAAAGGCTGACCTAGGTGAAAAAGACGGGAAGTACACTTGGGAAGGCACGATCATTGGAGAGATTTTCAGTGGGCAATACGTGTCGAAAAAAGGTGGAAGAGGCGAGTTCCAGATGAGAAAGGCAAAGTGACTGGCACTCACGACTCCCCCAGTCACCCAACCCATCTATCCCGCTCACGACCAAAAAGAAATTCTGTCTTTGGCTAAAGTTCCGCGCTGAGTTGAGCCGATACTCCCTCGGGAATACACACTCGGGGGAGGCTCTCATGTCTAAGCGAAAGTCGCAAATCTGCGAATCAACAAGTGATTTTCCGACGTCCCGTCGGAGGAAAACCGATCAAGAAACGAAGGTACGTTCTCGACCATCACTTTTCCGCGCACTGGGAAAAAAAGACCCCCCTGCTGAAATAGAAATTGACGGTGAAACGTTCACCTTAATCCGCGTTCTCAAGCATGACTCATGGGCTGCTACTTCGCTCTATAGAAACGGCGAGAAGGTTGTCGTTTGCAAGTTTCACCGACAAAAATCGATTGGTTTTTTGCCAATGAAGTGGCTCGGACGGTTACTCGCTCGCCGCGAACACTACATGTTCCAAACTCTGGCTGATGTTCCCAATGTGCCAGGTTCCACTGGTGAGGTCTATGTCGATGGCAAACAGGCTCACCACGCTAGTGCTCACGACTTCGTTCCCGGACATCCACTCGGTAAGGATGAACAAGTCAGCGACGAATTTTTTGAGGAATTGCAATTCGTCCTGGCCACCATGCACGAACGGCAACTAGCGTATGTTGATCTGCACAAACGCGAAAATATCATCGTTGGGGAAGACGAACGTCCTTATCTCATCGATTTCCAGATTAGCTTTGGGTTGCCAAATTGGTGGCCCGGCAACGGATTGGTGATGCGTGGACTTCTGCGGCTTTTGCAGAAGAGTGACGATTATCATTTACAAAAACATTACGCCCGATGTCGTCCGGACTTAGCCGGGTATGATCTCGATGACATCGCGGCAAAACGCCCGTGGTGGATTAGGGTCCATCGCCTCATAGCCGTACCGTTTCGAAAGCTCCGACGACGGTTACTGGTCTTGCTGGGGATTCGTTCTGGAAAAGGCCGGGTTGAGTCAGAATCGTTTGCAGAAGAAGCCGTCCGTGTGGCGCTTGAAACAAAGAGAAGTGACGTTCTCCAACGATTTGTTGGAGGAAAACCTAACAGAGACCACGCAGCCTGAGAGTTTCTGCTACAGTTGGCCGAGCGAGAATACGCGAGCCAACCTTGCTAGAATCGACCGTTGTTTCAGTCCTGAAGCTTGCTCCCATTTTTCCAGCACGCTTGGGGGTTCAATACGTCTCCAAGTCGCAACTGACATGGGTTCACGCGCAGCGAGAAAACTGACTCTCTTTCCGTGACTACGCTCTTCGCTCCATTGCGGATGTTTGGGTTGAACATCGGGTAAGTAGATGTAATCGAACCCGACCTGTGCAAAAAGGGCTAAAAAGGCTGGGAAGGTCGGGACCGCGACGACCGGGGTGGCATTGTGAGCCATACCTTCCTTCTCACGAAATAAGTACATCGACATATCGGTCCCGGCCGCCACTCGTGTCGAGATGATGGCTAATCGACCAACAGATTTGGCGAGTCGCCAGATCGTTTGCAGTGGTGACTGCAAGTGATACAGGACGCCAAACATCAACACGAGATCATAAGTGTCCAAATTATCGAATTCTGAATCCAAGTTGACTTGTTGAAACAAACAATCAGGATATCGAGCACGACAAAGTTCGAGATTCTCCTCCCGTAAATCCACACCCGTGACCTGCAACCCCAGGCCGTGCATAACACCTGTAAAATGTCCGCCACCGCATCCCACATCTAAGGCCGATTTCATTTCGTTGCGAAAAGGAATCTCCGAAAAACAATGGCGTAAGAACTCCTCGCGAACTCGAGTGATTACCTGGTAGTGTTCTTGGTCGAACGGAATCTTGTCCGGGTTCAAGCTGTGACCTCCTGTCGATGTTGGTATCGCGACGCGAAAATTAATTTCTCTTCACCCATTAGGTTTGGTCAAATTCTTGGCCTTTCCAACAAAACCAACTGGTCTCGATCTCTTCGCTTCCCAACACGTTGAGGATTCAATCTTTCCAGTTTACTCTGTTGATCGCAGTTTCTAACGAGAACACTAAGGAATGGGCGGCAACGGAGATCTTCCCTTCTTCGGAACGTTTGCATTGCTTGGGCATTGTTGCGCAGACAGTCGAGGTAAAGTAATTGGCCCAGATTTCAACTTGCCCATTTTCTTTAGAGCAGGTAATTTCTTACCGGATCTCTCGATCTTACCTTAAACCTCGGCGACTTCGCGATTGATCTCGACTGGATAGTACACGTTCGCGAGCAAGACTACGAGGAAAAGGAGATTGAGTACCCACAGAAAGTGTACCGCACACTTTGTTGAATCATCAAAACGTCTCACGTACAAAACGAATTAGTGACTCCAAGGACAATCAATTTCCTTAGCACTTCACAAGGTATATTGGGTTTGTGTGAACTGTCAATCTTGGCCCAGTGATTCATCGGGCCGGCCTCCTATCAAACAACGTCCGATGTTGGGTGCTGAGGTACGGCTGGTTTGTGGTGATGAACTGAATATCGTTGAACTCTCATCGCTCACAAACAGAACCTAGCATCGGAAAGAAAAGAAGCACGAATCGAAAGCACCCTCGAGTTGGCGAGCGGGGGACGATCAGTCTCCGCCGCCCGTAATTCCCTCGAAACGAATTACACACTCTCGCGATGCTCTCCGATACAGTCGTTGGACTTCCCGCGCTTCGGCGTAACTTGAGCACGTGCGGACGGGTTGCTCGAGAGCCCCCGGTGGTGCCGTATGGCGTTTGTCCAAACGAACATAAACCACATAGCTGGTCTCGTGGATGTAGTCCATGGCCGGTCCCTTTTCGTAAAGTTCTGGAAGTCGAAATATAACGAACATGACGGGAACGGGGAGGGTTCCCAGAACGGACATGAGTTTGCCGAGAGGGTCGTGCCTTAGTCGTCACGAAGTCAGAAGCAAACAACGTTATTTTGAGTTAGTGTGGGCGAATATGAACTACCGTTCGTGCTCTCGAATTCTCGGTTGAGTGTGGCGAGTCCAAGAGACAAATTTTTCAATAAAGAATGGTGAAATAAGTCGTTGATTTGAAAATAGGCGTTCTAAGCCCAATCATATAAACACTAAACATAACAAGCACGAAAATGGGACGCAAGAAAATTTCACAAAGTTTCCTAAAATTACCATTCGGAAAATTTAACACTTGCCTCGTCTCATACGCAAACCCGTCCTCATCTTGTTGGTTCCCCCGACAGTTAACAACGAGCTTTTCTTTTCCCATCCACATTTCTTTCCTTGGAAAAATCAGCAGCAGTCTGTGGGGCTTGGGTTTCAAGCGGATAAACAGAACAAGAAAACCGGCTTGCGAGGAACCTTCGCGTACACTGTTCGGACCCTGAATGGACTTCCCCAGAGATTGCGGAAACGCAGTCAAGCAAGAGGGTCTGAGTTCAACCAGTGTCAGGTTGAAGTCGAACAGATTTAAAAATCGGACTGTCGAGACTCGTTCCAAAAAGAGCGGATCGGCTACACAACTGGGCAAAAAACAAATTCCAATTCGTACAAAACACCTCAGTTCGAGTTTCGCACAAATCGCATATATTTTCTTCGCCCAGAGATCCGAAAGCA
>CAYRFQ010000002.1:0-241002 GCA_964423615.1 uncultured Alcaligenaceae bacterium
TTTCGGATCTCTGGGCGAAGAAAATATATGCGATTTGTGCGAAACTCGAACTTACGCGTCGAGGTCGAATTTGCCCTCGGAACGGCGGTTCGGGAGCGGCTAGTTGACTTGGTGAAAAGCCTGCCCACCGAGTGGCGGGCTGCTGCTGGTTTGCCGTTTGATGTCATTCTTCACAATTGTGGGCCTGAGAAGATCAAGGTCATCAAAGTCGTTCGGATGCTCACGGGATTCGGATTAAAAGAAGCTAAAACTTTGGTCGAAGCCTGTCCTCGAATTGCCCTGAAGAACCAAACGTGGGAAGCAGCCGACTCAGCACGAAGTGTACTCGAAGAGGCCTTGGCAACTGTTGAGGTGGTGATTTCCGAGAACCACGATTTGACCTCTGTTTGTTTCGATCCTTCCTCAGGATCAGATGACCCGAAATGGTTGGTCCTTGTTGAATGTGGATCCGAGAAGATTCGAGTGATAAGGGAGATTCGCGTCGTCACTGGGCTGGAGCTTCAGGAGGCCATTGTTCTTGTCGAATTGACTCCAAGCATTGTGATGCAACATACTTCTCTCGCGGTCCTCGAAGATGTAGCTGAAAGGTTTGCGAAGATTCCAGGGTGCCAAGTATTGGTCGCGGACAAGATTCCGAATGTATTTTGATCAGCGCGGTGGACGTCGACAGGTCGTTTGTGATCTTCGCGTGCCGCAAGCTACTCGTCATTCGCCACAAAAAAACGGTTACCGAATCATTTCGTGTGCCGTGTTTTTTCAAAACCACGGAGAACCCGTCCTCAAAGTTCAAAGAAATTCAAGAAAATGCTAGGCTGCCGCGACCATTTCGGTTATATCATGGTAGAAAGATAACGATCTATCGCCCATCTCAAACTCATGTGTTCGTAATATTGGCTCAATAGTTCATTAATCGCTCAATTCGCTCAGTCCGTATCCGCAAATAACTAGTTAAACACATGCTTCTGTGTGTATAGGTTTCTAGTCCGAACGAACTGGCTTCGCCCAACTCATGAATTTACGAGACGCAGCCCGATACTAGGGAGGCTGTCTCTTTGTGGCATGGGTTCGTAATTTGGTGATCTTTGTGTAACCCTGGCGAGGACAAAGTTATGGCAACGGTAGAAGAACTTCTGCGAGGAAAAGGCACGAGCGTTCACCGCATCAGCCCCGAGACGAGCGTTTACGATGCGGCTTGTGTAATGAATCAACACAGGGTGGGAAGTCTACTTGTGGAAGAAGACGACCGACTCGTTGGTATCTTCACGGAACGCGATATTCTTCAGCGTGTGGTGGCTCAAAGGCGGGATGCTGATGACACTCTCGTGCGGTATGTAATGACAACGGAAGTCGCATGTTGCCATTTGCACACCAGTGTTGACGAAGCCCGAGGCGTCATGAAGAATCGGCGGATTCGACACCTCCCGGTTGTTGACGGGCAAGGTAGTATTCTCGGATTGATTTCGATTGGCGATCTCAATGCTCATGAGAATACGACCCAGGAAAAGACGATTTCTTTGCTGGAGCAGTATATTGCCGGTCGAGTTTGACGCTTAGTGCACAAACTGCCATTGGTTGCTAAGCGGTCGGCTGATTGTGTTCTGTTGAACATTTTTGAAATGAGTTTGATCCGAATTTGTCCCCAAATCGTTTTGGCGTTCAAGGCAGGGCCGTTCAATCACATTTGGCTCTGCCCCAGAACGTTCCTTACCCGCGGATTCCCGAGCTAGTGACAGACCCTTCGGCTTGATGAGGCCCGAATGGATGCCCTCCATCGCTCCGAACGTCGGATGGAATCGAACCGGAAATATCCTCGTTGGTCTCCATCCCAACCGACTCAGCCACGGAATTACCCAATTGCATCGCTAAACTGAAGAAGGCTGGAACCACGATCAACGTGACGACTGTCGAAACCAACAAACCGCCCAGAACGACGGCACCCAAACCCCGGTATAGTTCGCTTCCCGACCCTGGAAACAGGACTAACGGGATAAGACCGAAAAGTGTCGTGGTGGTCGTCATAAAGATCGGACGGATGCGGTTGCGGACACTTTCAAGGATTGCTTTGTCCATCGGCATCTGTTCTTCACGCATGTGCACGAGGGCTTGTTCGACGATTAAGATCGGGTTGTTCACCACCGTACCGATCAAGATCACGAACCCAAGCATTGTCAACACGTCGAGAGCCTGGAACGTAAATAAGTTCAACAACCACAACCCAAGAAAACCACCGACCGCGCCGAGTGGCACACTCATGATGATCACCAACGGGTACACCCACGATTCGAATAAAGCTGCCATGAGTAGGTAGGTGATCAAGATTGCCAGAACGAAGTTTAAGTACAGTGCATCCCAAGTAGCCCTGAGCTTGTCTGCCGTCCCGGCCAAGTTGATTTGATAGAGTCCCCCTTTAAGCTTACCTTGCTGGATCATGGGAGTGATGATTTGTTGTTGCAACCGGCCCATGGCATCCTCGAGAGCAATCTTCTGAGGGGGAGATACCTGGATCGTGATAGCGCGTTGTCGTTCGCGGTGGTTTACTTGCTCGGGACCACTGCTCGTGAACGCATGAGCCAAAGCACGAAGGGGTACAGGGATGTTCCCCTTACGGGTCGCAATCGGCAAGTCGTCGAGGTCTTGCGTTTCCCGGTAGAACATGTCCACATCCCCTTTTTTGGAAGGGAAGGGATCCTTACCGATGATCCGCAAATCGATCTTGTCGCTGCCCACGAAAAAGTCGGTAGCATACGCCCCGTCGATTAGTGCATCGACCGTGTAACCGATTTCGTCGGCTTTCATTCCCATTTCTGCAGCTTGCTCACGTTTCGGTACGATGTGAAATTCCGGGCTATTTAAATCGAGACTGGGTTTGGGAAATGCCTGGCACCCGGGCACGACGTTTTGCACATCGACGATGACTTCTTGTCCGAGTTTAATGAGGTGTTTCAAATCGGGGCCAGTGATCTCAACATCAATGGTACGACTGGCCGCTAAACCCTGTTCGAACAGGCTCGATTGATTGGCAATCACAAATGTACCTGGTTCCCCGCTCGCGACTTTCTGTACGAGTGGTACCAATTCCCCAGCTCGTTGTGGGTCGGCGGCACGCAAGCCCATGAAGATCGTCCGACCGCGGACGACGAAGAAGTAATCCCCCACCGGGGGGAACTCCATGTCGTAGTTTTTGATCGATTCCTTATCGTGGTCCCAGTAGGGTCGCAACCGGTTCTCGATGCGGGCACCCATGCCGATCATTTCATCGATGTTGTATCCCGGTGGAGGCAACATGATACCGAACACAAGATTACGGTTTCCTGTTGGCAAGTACTCGACCTTCGGGATCAGTGTCCAACTCAACGCGATCGATCCCAGAGCGAAACCAACGACCACGATCAACCGGAGCAGAACGCTTTTCTGCAGCCACCCATTCAGGTCAACTATCAGATGCACGAAACCATTGCCGAAGGCCGACAGCGGCGACAACAATATTCCAACAAAAGACCGGCTCGTTTTATGTGATGTTTGTTGGCCGTTATCGCTTGGATCCTCGGGCGTTGGAGTTCGTTTCGCCAGGAGTCGAGCTGTTGCCGTCGGAATTAACGTCATCGAAACTAACAAGGACAATGCGATTCCACAACTAATCGCCAGAGCGATGTCGCGGAACAACTGCCCAGCCTCTTCTTCCACGAACAACACTGGGATGAAGACGGCTAGAGTTGTCAAGGTCGAAGCCAACACCGCGCCCAAAACCTCTTTCGAGCCTTTGACTGCAGCAGTGAACCGGGACTCCCCCAGTTGGTAGTGTCGGTAGATGTTCTCTAACACCACGACGGCGTTGTCCACGAGCATACCCACAGCAAACGCAAGGCCGGCGAGGCTGATGACGTTGAGAGATCGGCCCATCAAATACAGCATCAAAAATGTCCCAACGATACTCGTTGGGATCGCCAGGGCAATTACGAACGTCGATCGGATACTTCGCAGGAAGATCAACAACACGGCGATCGTCAACAGTCCCCCGACGATGATGTTGTTCTGGACCAAACCAACGGCGGAATTAATGTACTCGGTCTCGTCGTACACTTGAAGTAACTCGAGTTGCCGTTGCTTGAGCACGCCTTCGTTGAGTTCTTTCGTGGCGGCTTTCAACCCATCCATCACGTCAATGACGTTGGCCCCTGATTCACGTATGGCGTTTACTGCTAACCGTTGTGTTCCGAAACGCCGGACCAGCCCATCGGGTTTCTTGTATCCTTTCTGAACGGTTGCCACATCTCGCACATACACAGGAGCATCATCGATGTGCTTGATGACGGTATCCTCGATGTCCTTGATCGTTCGGAATTGGCCAAGTGTTCGGATGACATAACGTCGCCTTCCTTGTCGATAATCTCCCCCTGAGGTATCCTTGTTTTGCTGGCGGAGGGCGTCGCGAACGTCATTCACAGTTATTTGCCGGGCGGCGAGTTTTTCGACATCGACGATGACTTGCATCTCTTCTTCGCGGCCACCGAAAATGTTCGAATCAGAGACTCCTTTCACACGCTCGAAGCGCGCTTCGATCACATCCTCGGCAAACTTTCGAAGTTTCGGAATTTCGATATCTGGTGGAAGAAGTTGTTGGAACTCGGGATGTGTTTTCGCCAGTCGAACGAGCCTGGCGTAGGCGACACCTTCGTTAAATGTATTCTCGACCTGAGCGAGTTGTTCGGCGAGTTGAGGATACTGTTGCTTGAAGGCAGCAATCTTATCCCGACTGGGAGGACGCGGACTCAAGATGAACCACGCGATGGGGCGATCACCAAGGTTGGCCGTTTTGATGACCGGTTCGTCGGCGTCTTCGGGATATTCACGGACTTGTTGTAAACGCGTATTGGCCTTTAAAAGGGCCTCACGCATATCCGTTCCAACAGCAAACTCCATCGTGATCGACCCCGACGAATCTTTCGATTCCGAGGTCATCTTCGTCATGCCTTCGACGCCCTTGAGTTGTTTCTCTTGCTCTTGAACGATCTCTCGTTCGACTTCATAAGCGCTAGCACCTGGCCAGCTCGTTTCGATCGTCAGCGTCGGGGTTTGGACCTCCGGCGTCAGTTGCATCGGCATCCGAAATAACGCGATGAACCCGAACAAAGCGAGGAGTAACATCCCCACGGTGACCTTAACAGGATTTCGAACAATGGCTTCAGTGAAGTTCATATTGATTGCCTGAGTGTGATGGCTGCCTCGGAGTCGATACTGGTAGTCCGCTATGCTGGTTTACTCGGTTCGCACGGGTTGCCCTGGACGCAATCGTTCATTCCCTTGAGTGACGACCACGGCTCCCTCGGTGACGTTCCCAATGACTTCGACGAAGTCTCCACTGGACACCCCAAGCGTAACTGGAACGAGCTTGGCTTTTCCATCCTCGACGAGGTAGATAATACTTCGCTGGCCTTCTCTTGAGACCTCAGTCAGGTCTTGGCCTTGCAGGACAAGCGCATCCCGCGGAACAAAAAGCCCTGACTTTCTCTCGGCGACAGGCAATTCGACGCGAGCCATCATGTCAGCCTTGATCAAAGGTTTGGAGTTCCGCACCCAGAAGAATTCAAAATTCCCCACGGGAAGCATTTCGTTCTTCACCCGAACTTTCATGGGGAAGGTACGAGTTGTGCGAGTAGCCCTGGGGACGATCAGAGACACCTCTCCATCGAAAGTTTTGTTCACGGCAGGAACTTCCACACGCACCTTGTCACCAACTCTAATGAAGGGCGTGTAGTCTTCCAACACGGCTACTTGCACGTCGACGTAATCGAGTTCAGCGATTTCGGCAATCAAGGCTCCTTGCAACACCCATTCGCCGGCCTCGGTATATTCGCGAACGACATACCCATCGAACGGCGACTTTAAGGTATACAGGCTCTTCTGAGTGGCCAATCTATTGACTTCGGCTTGGGCAGCCTCGACCTTGGCCTTCGCCTGGTCATGTCTGGTCTCACGAGGTGTGCCCAAAAGGGCCATTTGGGCCTCTGATTCTGTTACGGAAGCTTGGGCTCTTTCCTTGAAAGCCTTTGCTTCAGCCAATTTATCGACGCTCTCAGCTCCCCGAACATACGATGCATTGACCACAGACAAGCGAAGCTCTTCGTAAGCGAGAATCGCCGACCGCATTGCAAGCTGAGCCCGCACTCGCTTCTTATCCTCGTCCCAAGATTGTAGGAGTTCGGCCAGTTCGGCTTTGCGGACTTTCAACAACGCCTCGGCGGCATCGTATTCGGACTGGATCGTCTTGGTTCGTAATTGGGCAATCGGCTGGCCACCCGCAACGCGGTCGCCTTCATTGATGAGAAACTCTTCGACTCGTCCACTGGCGGCGCTTCCGACCTTACTGATCCGGGTCGGCATCACGTTTCCGACGAACGTTTGGTGAGGTTGGACTTCTTTTCGGACGACTTTACCAACGTGGATGAGAGCTGGCCCAAATCCACCTTTCTTCCCATCCGACTGATTTGATTCATTTGTTTGCTGGGTGTAGTACCAGAATCCACCTCCCGATGCGACAACCAGCACCAGCAGGAGTAACGCTACGAGTCGAATCGATCCACGTTTCATCAGAGATTACTCCTCTCCGTCCAGCAACGCATTGATCCAAAAGACGCAATGGAACTTCACAATTGCTTATTACCATTAGACGACTCCACCTCCTATTGTGTTACAGGCTGTCGAGCCGAGTTTCGAGTATTCTGGCGGATGGTAGTGATTGTTGTTCGCGTTAATACGAGTTATTTGAACTCAGGCCTGACATCACCTGTCCCCTGAAAGGATGAGCAAACGCTTGCATTCTAGTCCATAACAATTTCATTTCCTCAACCGAACGAATCCATCTCCTGCGTCTGCCCGTCGAAGACAGTCAGCGTAAAAAACTGCGTGAAATGACAAGAAAACAGCAGTAAAACGACAACTTTACGTAGTGGAACTGCACCTTTCACTTTTTCTGTCCGTCCGAATTTGCATATCTCTATATAACAACAGATTGCGGAAAAATGACTTCCGATAAATGCCGCAAATCGAAGGTTTTGCCGTTGTTCTGACGTGTTCAAGATTCTCTCTGCGTATCTCCAAATACTGTGATAAGAATTGACATGGTGTCATTTTACAAAAAAAGACTACTCTCTGTAACTCTATAAAATGTGTTCAATCCCATGCCCGGCACTCCACAAGGAGCATACCACTCAAGAACGACAGGCTGTTCGGCGACCATGCCTGAGTGAAAACGATCTCGACCAAGTTTACTCAGAAACCGAGACTGTTGGGAGGTAGCGGTTTGCGGTCTATTGCTCCCAAACGTAGGGCCGGGGGACAAAATCCTGCCCTCAGGCTCCAAGGTTCCGCCGCAATCCCGCGGCAAAGAGGCTCTACTCAGACTTCTCCAACAAATGCGATTCCAATTGGAACAGATTTCAACCCAAAGTAACAACTTTCCGCAAAAGTAGCCAACCTGACAACTGATGTCATGGATTTCGGAAGATTCTTTCACACCGATTGTTTAGTATTTTGTGTTTTGAAGAGTGTCGAACTTCGTTGGGATCTTCTGAGCCAAACGGCACCCTGTTCCGATTCGGGACTGCCGGTTCTTTTAGTCTTCGAATAATTTTGGGCAGTCGTCCCTTCGCCGTTATCGAATCCTCGGGGAATAGTCACCGACCTCAAAGCCCTACCGTTGAAAACTCCCAATACCGTCCGACGTCAGTTGGCCATCGAGATTGAAGTCCTTGGTCGTGTGGTTTTGAACCAAAGGTCCATTGGTGCACAAGGGCCTGTCTCAAGTAAAGGAAACATTAAAATGAACATTAGTTTACATTGGTAACATTGGTCACAGAAGCCGAGAAAACACAGATCCTTTGGCGGCAAATCGCTTCGAGCACCCGAGGGTTGGCGCCTAAATGTCACTGCAAGGTCGATCTACCCAAAGCTTGGATGACACGAGCCCATCCGCCGGCAATTTCCTGGCGAACGATCGATTCCAACAATCCGATCCACTCAATTTTTTGCGAGCGTGACACGCCACCTTTTTGTCCTTATCGCACCTTTTTCTTCAAGTTTTTTTCGGCAATTCTTCCACTCCTTGCCAATGTTCTGCAACCCGCATAGAGTAAGGTCAATGTAAAATGGGCTTGCGTCGATCGGACGGTGGACAGGTCTTTTATTGGCCGAAAAATCTAACATTCGATCGTTGACATATTTGGATAGAGGCGAACGGATCGTGGAAACGCTCTGGAACTCGATCAGCTCCTGGTATTACTGGCCCCTTGCGTTTGGCGTTATTGCGGCTGGCTTGCTCATGGGATGGATGCTAGTCCACGCCGTGTTTGCTGTTTGGATGGAGCGAAAGGTAGCCGGTCGCATTCAAGACCGGACTGGCCCCACTCGTGTGGGTGGAAAATTCGGTTGGCTCCAAACGCTTGCCGACGGAATAAAGCTCCTAACGAAGGAAGACATCACTCCTGGCTCGGCAGATAAGTTGCTGTTCCGCATGGGGCCCTATATTGTTCTTGTGGGCTCGTTCACAGCGTTCATGGCTCTTCCGTTCGGCTTTGGCGTTGTTGCCCAGAACATGAACATCGCGTTGCTCTTCATTCTCGCTGTGCTCTCAACCGAAGTATTCGGGATCATCTTGATTGGATACGGCTCGGGAAGTAAGTGGTCACTCTTTGGTGGCATGCGGGAGGCCGCCCAGATGGTGAGCTACGAAATCCCCATGGCAATTTGTTTGATCGTTCCTGTTATTGTCGCCTCCACGCTGAACTTGAGTACCTTCGTTACCCAACAATATTTGATTTGGGACTGGCTCGTCTTCCGCGACCCTTTCACATTCACAGCCTTTTGGTTGTATTACACGTGTGCGCTGGCGAGTTGTAAGCGAGCGCCGTTCGATTTGGCCGAAGCCGAGAGCGAGTTAGTCGCTGGATTTCACACCGAATACAGCGGGTTCCGTTGGCTCGTCATCTTCATGGCTGAATACGGCAGCATGTTCCTCGTCAGCGGAATCGCCAGCATCGTCTTCCTTGGTGGTTGGAACCTCGGGTTTCTCCCGGCGGATCCTGCCGTGATGCTTGGCGAGTGGGCTCAACTTGGAATTCTGGGATACGTCTTGGGGAACCTGCTGAACGTTGCCGTGTTCCTCTTCAAAGGCGTCTTCCTCGTGTTTGTGATGATGTGGGTTCGCTGGACACTACCTCGGCTGCGTATCGACCAGGTCATGATGACCTGCCTCAAATACATCTTACCAATTAGCTGTGCATTGTTGCTTGCCGTATCACTGTGGCGTTTGGCCGTCCCCTCGATGGTACAGTACGGTTTTCGCTACGTCGCCTTTGGACTGTCGGTCCTCGGCATCGTGATGGTGGTCTCGCGGTGGATTTCTTGGAGCCAAGAACCCCCGATGCAAGGGATGCCAGGAATGTGGCGGACCTCCGGAGTACTGGGGTATCACGGGTCGCGGCCTCCCGGTCGGGCTCAGAAGACAGAAGGATGAGTTTTTCCCTCTTCCGAGAAAAACACGGTTGCTAATCCCATGACTGACAATGTTATAACAAACGCCCAGCCGATCCTTTTCTGGATCATTGCTGGTTTGACGGCCGGATCGGCGATCGCCACCGTTTTGACCCAAAACATCGTTCGGGCTGCGACTTGGTTGTTATTTTCACTCGGTGGCACATCCGCGATCTTCTTTCTGCTTGGGGCCGATTTCGTTGCCGCTACTCAACTCCTCGTCTACGTCGGTGGAACATTGATCTTGGTGGTCTTCGGGGTAATGCTAACGGCCCAGGGGCCGTTCGTCACCATGAAGACCGGGGCTGCTGAGTGGGGTGTCGCGGTGGCTGCGGGAATCGGACTTTTGACCGTATTGATCATCTCGATTTCCCTCCGGTTCGGGGATTTTCCGGCGGAACGCCAGGAACTTCGCGAGCAACTTCCACCAGTCGTCAAGAAGTACGCTCCCAAAGACGTCGATGGGAATTTGAGCACAGAACCAGCAGACGCCCAGTCGACAGATGTCCTCGGTGTAGGATTGCTGGGAAAAGGTGTGGGGCCCGCTCACGAGGAGCAAGGGAAGATTGTTCGCACGAGCTACTTGCTGCCGTTCGAAATCGTGTCGGTGCATTTGCTGGTGGTATTGATTGGGGCTGCCTACTTGGCCCGTGCGAAACGAAGCCAAACAGTCCAGGCCAAGGACGACTCAACGAAGGGGGCACAAGGCTCATGAGTCCGGTTGGATTGCAACATTTTCTGATTCTGGGAGCCATCCTGTTCGTGTGCGGCGTCATTTGTATGACGACGAAACGCAACGCCATCGGCGTCCTCATTGGCGTCGAATTGGTCCTCAACGGGGCAAATGTAAACTTCGTGGCCTACTCCTACTACAACAACGCGTTTGAGATCGAAGGGATGGTCTTTGCGTTGTTTGTGATCGTAATGGCCGCGGCGGAGGCCGCCGTCGCGTTGGCGATTGTGTTGAATTTCTATAACAACCATACGACGGTCGATGTGGACGATGCCGAGGAGTTGAAAGGGTAGGTATGGTCGATTTCTTCCTGCACTTTGCCGATCATCCGGGCCGGCTGTACGTTATCGTCACGCTGCTTCCGCTGCTCTCGTTCCTGATACTTTTGCTCGGGAACGGCGTTCGATCGTGGCTACAAAGATATTACGATCACAACGCACAGGAAGCCAATTTCGGCTCTAAACTCCTCAAGTCGCTAGGTGGTGTCGTCCAAGATCGGCGCGGGGCTTGGATCGGCACTCTGACGATGTTTGCCGCATTCTGTATCACCGTTTTTGGATTCATTCAGTATTCCGTCGAACACCAACACGGTCACGGCGGACATGCCGCCCACGGACACAACCACGAGGGCCATCATCACCATCACCACGGCGACGAACATTACCACCACGAACTCGAACGTGATCCTCGTTGGTCCGAGAGTTTTACTTGGATCTCCCTGAGTTTCGCCTCTTCCAGCCATGGTCATGATCATGATCATCACCACGACCACGAAGGTCACGATCACGAAGGTCATAACCACGAACACCACGAGCACGAGCATGATCACGACGATGGGCCTCTGCCCGACTCGTCTCATGCCACAAGTCTCAAGCTTGGTTACAAGATCGATTATTTATCGGCCGTGATGTTCATGATGGTGACTTTCATCGCCACGTTGATCCATCTGTTTTCGATGGGTTACATGAGCGACGAACTCAGCGATCCGGTTGAAGACCACGAAGTTCACGTGGGTTTGAGCGGCCACCTCGAAAGACGCAGCCGATTCACGCGGTTTTTTACGTTCCTATCACTGTTTTGCTTCTCGATGCTTAACTTGATCCTGGCCGACAATCTCTTCCAGATTTTCGTGAGTTGGGAGCTTGTAGGTATCTGCTCGTTCCTGCTCATCGGGTTCTATTACGAGCGACAAAGCGCCTCGAATGCCGCCAACAAGGCTTTCATCACCAACCGTGTGGGCGACGCCGGACTCATCATCGGCATTCTGATCTTGTGGACCTACGTCGGCACATTGAACTTCGACGAAATTTTCTTCCGCCTCCGCAGCCCGCAAAAAGACACCGCAGGACGCGTCATTCAATCGGGAGACCAAATCGTCCGTGGCAAGCCGGTCTCGATGGAAAAGGCGCAAGACCTTTGGATAACGAACAAGCTCGAGGCTGGCCCAACCGCCAAGGAATTAGACTACTTTTTCAACCAGACCGATTTACCCGAAGTCAAAAAACACCAGTGGCGCCAAGAGAAGTTGAAGGAAGGATTGTCCCGTTCCGAGGCAGAGGAGCTGTGGTTTTCGTTTGCCCCAGGCCAAGAGGGCGACACGTTCCTGCACATTCAGGATAAGAACGCTCCGATCACACTGGACACCCAAGTCGTCCTCTTTCCCAAGAGTGACCATGTCACTGGCTACGATCCCATCACGGCTCCGGTGAAAGACCTACGCGGAGACAAGATCGCACGTGGCGACTCCGTCGCTGTGGTCTATGATAATCCAACCAAAGAACAAAATGGAACAATACCGTACTGGCTGCTCGTCCTTGCCGGGATCGGAATCTTCCTAGGTTGCGTGGGCAAGTCGGCCCAGTTCCCGTTACATGTGTGGTTACCCGACGCGATGGAAGGCCCCACACCCGTCAGCGCCTTGATCCATGCGGCAACGATGGTCGCCGCGGGCGTTTACCTGGTCGGACGGGCGTTCCCGATCTTTACTGCCGAAGTCTTGTTAGTCATTGCTTACACAGGAGCGGTCACGTTATTCGTGGCGGCGACGATCGCTGTCGTCATGAACGACATCAAGAAAGTACTGGCTTATTCGACAGTTAGTCAGCTGGGATATATGATGCTGGCTCTGGGGATTGGTGGTTGGATCGCCGGGTTGATGCACCTGATCACCCACGCGTTCTTCAAGGCCCTTCTGTTCCTTGGGTCCGGGAGTGTGATCTACGGTTGCCACCACGTCCAAGACATGCGAAAAATGGGCGGTCTCTACCCCAAGATGAAGATTACCGCCATAACCATGCTCATAGGCGTCTTCGCCATCGCCGGGGTGCCGTTGTTTAGCGGTTGGTACAGTAAAGATGCGATCGTGGCCCAAGCCTTCGGCTATGGCGTGCTGAATCCGTCGCACTTCTTGTTGACGCTGTTGCCGGTCGTCACCGCGGGCATTACCACATTCTATATGTTTCGAATGTGGTTCATGACGTTCACAGGCGAACCCAAGGATCATCACGTTTACGACCACGCACACGAGTCGCCTTGGTTCATGACGGTTCCGCTGGTTCTGCTGGCGTTCTTCAGCATCATCGTCGCAACAGGAAATCCACCCTGGAAAGCCGAGGCGAGTGCCCTCGAACATACCCTCCACCATTCCCAACCGGCAGCCGTGGTTGCTGACTTCGGATTCGTGCCAGGTGTCGATGAGCCTGTGCCTTACAGTATCAACAAAGCTACGAGCACTCGTTATCAAGCTCATAAACTTCATGACATGGGCGGCTTGGTCGCTCTGCTAACAGTCCTTGTTGGGTTCGCATTTGCGGCAGCCATCTATTGGTATCGGTTGTTCGATCCTGCGGAGGTGAGCGAGAGAGTTGCGGCCATTGGTACGTTCTTGAATAACAAATGGTACTTTGACGAGCTGTACAGTGCGTTGTTAATTCGACCCTCTCTTATTGTTGCGACGGCAGCCGCAGGATTCGATAAATATGTGATCGATGGCCTTCTCCACTTAACGGCTCACGTAACTGTTTGGATTTCATGGTTCTGGGGACAAGTCGATCGCTATGTGGTTGATGGCCTCGTCAACGTTGTCTCCAATGCTTGTTATCAGACCGGGTATTGGCTCCGGAATGTGCAAACTGGCTCCTTGAGAAGTTATGTGTTGTTCTTGGTGTTGGGAGCTATAGGTATCTGGGTCGTATTAACACTGTTTGTCCGTGCCGCGCTCGGATCCATGTAGAAGACGAAATCACCTAAGAAAAGAGTTGAGCCAAGTTCGATCCCTCGGCGATTGACAAGCACTCGAAATGCCACCGGGGGGATACAGAAACAACTCTTTTTCCAACGAATGGCTCCCCCTGGAACGCTTGTGGAATTTTATCGAAGTCTCACGGCACCATGGGGATAGGAATCTCGGGTGAAAAGGTCTTTTCGACGCGAGCGACTACGACGAATTACAAGAAATCAAAGCGTCCTCAATGAAATTTCAATGCCTCCTGAGGCTTGCCAGACTGAGTAGAAATCGATGAAGTACGCAGACCCTGATTTGATCTGGATGTCGGTATTGATTTTCATCCCGACGGTCTTTTCGCTCTTGCTGCTGTTAATTCCGCGGGGAAAAGACGAGGTGGTGAAGTGGGTGTCGTTGTTCGGCACCGCCGTGACGTTGACGATCAGCTTGATCATCCTCGTCCAATACCTCAACTTGAAGAATTTCACTCGTGCCAACCAGGACCCAGAGACGCGGAACTCAACATTGCTCGAACAACGGGCCACGAACAGTCTTAAAACGAACGTGGACCCTGAGGAATCTGCACCTCCGCCAGATTTGGTCGCCCGAACCAACTGGATTCCTGCCTTCAACATCGAGTACTACCTTGGGATTGATGGGATCAGCATGCCGCTGATTGTACTGACGACGTTAATCTTCTTCTTGTCCATGATCGCGAGTTGGAGCATAGAGAAGCACGTCCGTGGATTCTGTATGCTCCTGCTGTTTCTCGAGACTGGCGTTCTCGGGACGTTTATGGCATTGGACTTTTTCCTTTTCTTCGTGTTTTGGGAAGTAATGCTTTTGCCAATGTACTTCCTGATCGGCATTTGGGGCGGTGCCCGCAGAGAATACGCTGCGATCAAATTCTTCCTTTACACAATGCTCGGGAGTGTGTTTATCCTCGTCGCAATACTTGGATGCTACTTCACAAACGTGAGAGACTTTGTTCCCCAACAGATGGTCGCCGTCCAGGAAGAAAAGCTAGCCAACCAGTACGCCAAGGTCATGCCTGCAGAAAAAGCCAAAGCCAAGGCCAAGGAGGAGGTTCAGGTCAACACGTTTGATTTGATCGTGTTGGCCAAGGCTGGTCGCGCTGCTTCGCAAATATTGAACGAGAAGGAAGAGGGGTTGACAGGAACCGTCGTCTCTCTGACGAAGACAACGAAGGACGGAGAGAAAGAAAAATCTGTCGCGGTCTCCGAAGCCGAAAAAACAGAAATCTTGGAACGCATCGAGAGCCAGAACTTCTTCACACAAAACTGGCAAATCGCTTTCTTCCTGATGTTATTCGTCGGATTCGCCATCAAGGTACCCGTCTTTCCGTTCCACACTTGGCTACCCGACGCGCACGTCGAGGCACCAACACCGATCAGCATGATCCTTGCCGGAATCCTTCTGAAGTTAGGAGGTTATGGGATCCTCCGGATCGGTTATCCGATATGTCCGTGGGCTGCAGAACACCTGGCAACCGCCCTGGCTCTTTTTGGGATGATCAACATCGTTTACGGTGCGTTCGCGGCGATGGCTCAGAAGGACTTCAAGAAATTGGTCGCTTATAGTTCGATAAGCCACATGGGTTATGTCATTCTTGGCATCGCCGTTTGGGCGAGTCCTGATAAGGCCCAGTACTGGGCGTGGGGAATGAATGGTGCCATGTTCCAAATGATCGCTCACGGCATCTCCTCGGCGGGGATGTTCTTCCTCGTTGGTGTGATCTACGAACGAGCCCACCACCGCAACCTCGATAACTTCCGCGGGCTGTATGAACCGATGCCTCTCTACGGGGGAATCAGTGCAATCATCTTCTTCGCGGCTCTCGGACTTCCTGGACTGTGTGGATTCATCGGTGAATTCTTTGTGATCCTGGCGACATGGGCATTCAGCCCTGTGCTGGCCATCATCGCGGCCTTGATCGTTGTCATTACGGCCGCCTATGTCCTCTGGACTCTACAACGGGTCTACATGGGCACCAATAAAGCGTATAAGGATTACTCGGACATTAACTTGCGCGAATTGCTGTGCATCACTCCACTCGTCATCCTGGCCGTGCTCCTGGGGATTGCTCCCGGCATCATCTTCTTCTGGATGGAACCAACAGTGACGGCGTTAGTAGAATCGCTGTCGGAGTTGACGGCTGCAGCGCAATAAGGCTCGCCAACGATAACTAGTAGACCTACAGAAAACCATCCGACAAGAACCCTAACATCAAAACCTCAGGCCGAATTGAGATGAGGTTTTTGGAATAGGACAGGAGACATGGAAAATCTAGGGCGTGACCTCATCGCCTTTCTCCCAGAGTTGATCCTGTGCGGATCGATCGTGTTGCTCTTGCTCTTGCGTATGATTCCCGCATTGAGCAAACTCCACATGGGCATTGTGGCTGTGCTGCTTGGAATTGTAGCTTTCGGAGTCAGTCTGGCACAATGGATCGGAGGACCCGAGAGTCCATTTGTTCCTGAGGGAGCTTCGGCCACCGCACCCGTGAGTCTCTTTACAGGGCTACTCGTCTATGACCAGTTTTCGATCTTTCTGAAACTATTTCTACTTGGTTTTGCTGTCCTGGTGACATGGCTTTCCCTGATCACAAAAATCCCTGATCGAGAAGACTCGGCCGATTTCTATGTGCTCTTGCTGGGTGCGACTTTGGGGATGATGTTAATGGCTTCTGCGACACACCTGCTGATGGTGTTCATCGCGGTCGAGATGGCGAGCTTGCCAAGTTACGCGATGGCTGGTTTTCTGAAAGGTCGTCGCCAAAGTAGTGAAGCTGCCTTGAAATACGTCGTTTATGGCGGCGGCAGTGCTGGCATCATGCTCTACGGAATCAGCATCCTGGCCGGAACTTATGGCACAGGCTATATTCCAGACGTGGCCGCAGGCCTCGTCCGCGATTTACCACATATGGCTGACGGAGAACTGAGTGGCCTTGGCGAGTTCTCTTTCTTGATGCTGGGCGTGTTGTTCGTTCTATTTGGAGTCGCGTTTAAACTCGCTGCGGTCCCATTTCATTTTTGGTGTCCAGACGTTTTTGAAGGAGCTTCTGCCGAAGTGGCAGGCTTTCTGTCCGTCGCATCAAAAGGTGCTGCTCTGGCATTACTTGGGCGCTTTTGTTTCGCGCTTGCTGGTTTTCCCGCCATCCAAGAAACGATCTCATCCGACGTCGCCAGCTATCTCGTGCCGCTTCTTGCGTTCGGGGCCGCACTGACCGCAACCTTTGGTAACCTCGCCGCCTTCGGTCAAACCAACCTCAAGCGACTTTTGGCATATTCGACAATTGCTCACGCCGGTTACATGATGATGGGTTTTGCCGCGTTGACACGAGATGGAGCTTCGGCTGTGTTGTTCTATCTGGTGATTTACCTGTTCATGAATCTTGGGGCGTTCGCAATCGTGGCATTCATTCGCAACTTGACTGGTTCAGAAGAATTGAGAGACTTTCGGGGGCTTATCCATCGAGCACCCGTATTGGTGATTTCACTCGCAATCTGTTTGCTCAGTTTGCTTGGTATTCCCCCCCTCGCAGGATTTATGGCCAAGTTCCAGTTGTTCCGTGTTCTTTACGACGCTAGCTTGGCCTATCAATTAGCCGACAAACCCGGTCTTGGAATTTGGATGTATGTGCTGTTGTTTGTTCTCGGCATTAATTCGGTCATCAGCCTTTTCTACTACATGAAGGTTCTCAAGGTGATGATCATGGATCAACGGCTTGAGGAAGTTGAGGGCCGAGAATCAGAACGACTCCCTGTCCGGATTTTGCCTGCCATCTATTCAGGATTAATGGGATTCAGTCTTGTCGTTCTCGGTTTGTTTTGGAACCCGTTGGCGGAACGGGCTCAAGAAGGCATTCTGCCTTTCGAGCGGCAAGAGACTCAACAAGTGCAAGATCAACAGAATGCTCCCGTGGTTGCTGCTCGGGAGGGAGAAGCCCGATGATCTCACCACGCTCTGCCAAGGTTTTGCAGAACCAAATTCAACGTAGCGGTCGCTCACTGTTACAATACACCACAGAATCCTTCCCTTATACGAGTTCTTCCCGAGACAGCGAGGTGGTCAAAAAATTCACTGAAATGGCCGAAGAAGAGACAAAACAGAATGCAGCCCTCGCGACATTCCTCCGCGCCAATCGGTACGCCGCACCACACTTTGGTGCGTATCCCATGCACTTCACGACGATGAATTACTTGGGGATCGATCGCTTACTGGTGTTGATCGCCGAACACCAAACGGAAGACATCAAGCACCTCGAAGCGGCTATTCAGGAAGTCAAAGAATCCGAAGCGAAAGCACCACTAAGGAACGCTCTAGCGGCTAAGCAGGCTCACCTGAAGGCCATTGAAGAACTGATCGCCGTTCGAGTTACTGCCGAATAGTCCGTAAAGACGGAAGTTATTTCGGTACCGCTGTCCAATCCGGTTCACCAACCCAACGAGTATTGCCGTTTTCGGAGCTGATCACTGCGGCGTTGCCTCATAGCGGCAGTACGCATGCCTCCTTACGCTCATATTACAAAATCGACCCGACACCTAAATTTCGATCGCTAGCTGTTCCATGTTCAATCGGAATGAATCGACCACACTACGTTCCTCTCCGGTCCCACCTTCTGTACACAGTCCACGACTCCTCCAAACGCCGTCTGGGGGACATTCGACACGGATAGTTCACGTCGTTGAAGAACACACGCAAAATCGATACTGTTATGAGTGGATGTAATTGTCATTTTGAATTTCCTGCGTTTGGTTTCTGAACACTCTGACACAAACTCCAAAAGCGCCATCGTGACACCGCCACTCATCGATACCCACGCCCACCTCGAAGGTGAACGGTTCCAGGATGACTTTCCCGAAGTTCTCCAACGAGCAAAAGAAGCTGGCCTCGTCCGCATCGTTGCAGTTGGAATCACAGCTGAGACGAGCGAAACGAGTATTCGACTCGCTTCGGAACACCCTCTCCTCGTGGCCACTGTCGGCATCCATCCCAACAACATTGCGGAGTCATCACCCACAGATTGGGACCGGGTTCGCAACATGACTGACCGTGAAAACGTCGTTGGCATCGGCGAGACAGGACTGGATCGTTATTGGGACGACACTCCTTTCGACCAACAAGAAGATTACTTCGCCCGACATTTGGCTCTCTCTCGTGAAACGAAACTGCCGGTTGTTATCCACTGCCGCGAGGCCGATAACGACGTCGTACGGATGCTCCGGGCAGAGTACGAGCAAAACGGCCCGATCCACGGGGTCATGCATTCGTTTTGTGGGAGTCTGGAAACTGCTCAAGTTTGTCTGGAAATGGGCCTATTCGTTTCGTTTGCTGGAATGGTGACTTTCAAGAAGAATGACGAACTTCGAAGCGTTGCCAAGGAAATACCTCTCAACCGTATCCTCGTCGAAACGGACAGCCCATACCTCTCTCCCGAACCAAAGCGAGGCAAACGGAACGAACCGGCTCACGTCGCACACACCGCGAGGTGTCTCGCCGACGTCCGTGAGCTAGACTTCGAGGCCTTCGCACGACAAACCACAGAGAATGCCAAAGCCCTCTTTGGCCTCGCCTAGTTCACCCATACAATTCCAGTGTCGTACTTGTGTGCCTCTGGACTTTGGAAGCGTGTGCTCACCAACCCAATGCACGAGCGAGGTTTTGCAAAACCACGCGAAACGCGAGGACCTTCTCTGAGATCCTCACTGGCGTTTTGGGCGAGCGTAACAGGCCGCTCTTCCAGTTCCACTAAGTCTCAACAGCACACTCCAGTCACCTGCTGTCCACGAAACAGAAACCGAGAAACCTCCCATGACCAAACTCCGTAAACGCCCAGTGGTTCTGATCGTCCGGGATGGCTGGGGACACAACCCACACCCAGAACACAACGATTTCAACGCTGTGCATCTAGCGAACACTCCGGTCGATGATCAGTTACTCGCGAAGTACCCGAATGGCCAAATTCACACTTCCGGAGAGCACGTTGGTCTGCCCGAAGGCATCATGGGCAACAGCGAAGTCGGACACCAAAACATCGGAGCTGGGAGGGTCGTCGATCAGGAGATGATGCGGCTTACTCGGTCGGCTCGCGACGGGTCGATGTTCACCAAACCCGCTCTCCTCGAAGCCGTGGAGCACGCCAAACAGACCGGTGGAACAATACACATGCTCGGGTTGCTCTCCGATGGTGGGGTGCATAGTCATATCGAGCATGCGTTGGCGCTTGTCGAGTTCCTTGGCAAACAAGAAATTCCCTCCGAGCGGATCGTCCTCCATGTGATTACGGATGGACGCGATACATCACCTCAGTCGGGCATTGGGTTCGTCGAACGGCTCGAAGAAAAACTCAAAGACACCGGGGTTGGTCGGATCGGAAGTGTGGTCGGTCGGTTCTACGCGATGGACCGCGATTATCGTTGGGAACGAGTCCAGCGGGCCTATGATCTACTCACCAAGGGCGGGCCTGTCAAACCTTCTGCAACCGAAGCCCTAAAAGAATACTATGATAATCCAACGAGTCCAAGCCAGAAGGGCGACGAGTTTGTTACTCCAGTGAGTATCGCTCCTTCAGGGAAAATCGATCCGCACCAACTCGTCAAGGATGGGGATTCGGTTATCTTTTTCAACTTTCGTGGAGATCGTCCTCGCGAAATCACCAAAGCATTCATCTATTCCGATGTCGACTGGGCGAACATTCAAAATGGGGGTTTCGACCGCGGGAAGAAGGTTGAAAATCTATATTTTGCGAGCATGACCCGCTACGAAGAGGGGCTCGAAACAAAAGTCATCTTCGAACCTCCTGCACGCATGAATAATATACTCGGCGAGTACCTTTGTAGTCTGGGACTCATACAGTTTCGCTGCGCCGAGTCGGAAAAACATCCCCACGTGACTTATTTCTTCAACGACTACCGAAAGGGATGTTATTCGAAGGAATATCAAATCGACATACCTTCTCCAAAGTACGTTTCGACCTACGATGAAAAGCCCGATATGTCCGCCGACGCTGTGACCCACGCCGTCGTCAATGCTATCGAATCCGACATCTTCGATTTCGTGTTAGTCAACTATGCCAACGGTGATATGGTTGGTCACACAGGAAGCCTCGAAGCGGCGATCAAGGCCGTCGAAACAGTCGATGCCTGCGTTGGTCGAGTCGTAGAAGTCACACTCAAGCGAGGAGGCGCTCTCGTCGTCACAGCCGATCACGGAAACTGTGAACAAATGACGAACACCGAAACCGGTGGCCCACACACCCAACACACCACATACGATGTTGACTTGATTGTGGTTGATAATGATATAGTTGGGTCAACCATTCGACCGGATGGTCGGTTGGCCGATGTCGCGCCGACGGTGTTGGAGTTGCTGGGCCTAGACGTTCCGGCGGACATGACTGGCAAGTCATTGTTGGTCAGGACGTAAGATTTCGGTGGGGTTATTGATACATAGTGGGTAATGAACTTCAGTTGACAACCATCGCGGTGAATCACGAACCTATCGTTGGTTCTAAGATAGACCTATCTATCCGTCCTCTGGGTCCGTTCATAACCTTTCCGACTTCGTGACACTCCAACATTCGATAACACAACCTGTTTAGCATTCCCCCTAGCCAAGTGCAAGGACTGCACCAACTGTGAAACCGCGTTGATTAGGATTTGCCTTATGCATGCCCTTCGAATCACAAATCTCGAAAAGACCTATCGCGACGGCACTCGAGCTCTCGATGGAGTTTCACTCGAAGTCTCCGAAGGGGCCTTCTTTGGCCTTCTCGGTCCTAACGGTGCTGGTAAGACAACATTGATCCGGATAGTGGCCGGATTGGTCACATGCACAGCTGGGGAAATCGAAGTTTTCGGGATCAACCCTATTACACAGCCAAGCCAAGCCAAACGTTTGATCGGCCTTGTTCCTCAGGAATTCAATTTCAATATCTTCGAGCGAGTCTTTGACATCGTCGTTCAGCAAGCTGGCTATTATGGCATCCCACGGGAAGCGGCGATACCACGCACCGAGGAATATCTAGATCGTCTTGGGCTTTGGGAAAAACGGTTCACCCAGGCACGGGCGCTATCGGGTGGGATGAAACGTCGACTTCTCATCGCCCGTAGTCTAGTTCACCAACCAAAACTCCTTTTTCTCGACGAACCAACGGCAGGCGTCGATGTGGAGCTAAGAAGGGACATGTGGGACTTTGTGGAGCAAATCAACGACGGGGGCACGACTGTTATACTCACGACACACTACCTGGAGGAAGCGGAGCAATTGTGTGAGAATATTGCGATCATTAATCAAGGCTCCATTATTGAAAATACGACTAAAAGAGAACTGATATCACGACATCATTCTCAGGCTTTTGTTCTGGATTTGATGGAACCACTCCAAGAGACACTACACCTGGAATCATGCCAGGCTAGAGTCATCGATCCGCTGTCTCTTGAGGTCGTCCTGGAAACAGGCACAAACTTGACTACGGTCTTTTTGGAGTTGGCAAGGAAGGGCATTGCCGTAACGAGTATGCGGAACAGAGCCAATAGGCTGGAAGAATTGTTTCTCGAGATGATCAACACACCATGAAACGAACACTTATTTCGCTTAATACGATTGCTCGCAAAGAAGTCATCCGGATACTTCGTATATGGCCTCAAACATTGCTACCCTCGCCCATGACGATGAGTCTGTACTTGGTCGTATTTGGTCGTCTTGTCGGCAGTCGAATACCTCCTATTGAGGGTGTGGCCTACATCGATTTCATCGTCCCGGGGCTTATCATGATGGCGGTAATCACAAACTCTTATTCGAACGTCGTGTCGAGTTTTTTCAGCTCTCGGTTTCATGGTAACATTGAGGAGCTATTGATCTCACCAACGCCAAATTCTATCGTTATTATTGGCTATGTGGCCGGCGGCATGGCTCGCGGTCTCCTTGTTGGAATCGTCGTAACCCTTGTTGCCATGTGCTTCACGACGCTCCGTATCACGAACAGTGCCTGCCTCATTTTCTTCATCGTTCTCACGAGCTTTGTGTTCTCCCTGGGCGGTCTTCTGAATGGAATTCTCGCCAAGACGTTCGACGACATATCGATCATCCCGACTTTTGTAATTACCCCGTTGACTTACCTGGGCGGTGTCTTCTATTCGGTCAATGTGCTCGGATTCCCCTGGAACGTGGTGTCGATGTTTAATCCCATCTTGTATATGGTCAACGGTTTCCGTTTTGGCTTCTTTGGTGTCACGGACGTGGACATCGTTCTTGGTATGGTGGGGCTCATTGCGGTTGCGACGGGGTTGTTCTCGTTGAACCTGTACCTTCTGAACAAAGGCGTCAGGCTCAAATCTTGAAAAGCTTATTCAAGTTTTCACGTCGCCGAAGCTCACACCATTCTCACCGACGTCGACCTGCCTTTCCTTTTTTACATTCACTCGGACACGAACGCATTTTGTGACCCGAACGATCGCTCAAGAATTCTTCAAACTGGCCAATTACCCATCCTCAATATTTTCGAAGAGAATACTGGAAAACGTCTCCTGGCAAAGCCAACTGGTGACGATTCGCGCAAGCGGTCTGAACATCAACTACTCGAACGCCCGTTCCACCCGGCTGGATGCTTTGGAGTTGTGACCAAGCCATCACCAGCGGTATAATTACTTTTGTTTATCCCACTTCGGACCTGGAACCTCCCGTCCGTTACCTGAGGAACTCTGGATGGCCACAGACGACGTCGATACCTTGTGCCAGCAAGCCCAGCAAGCCGTTGCCGCAGGTAAAAACGAGCAGGCGCGGTCGCTTTACCTCCAAGCTTTGCGTCTTCGATCGGATTTGCCCGGAGTTCATTATGGACTGGCCACAGTTTGTTACCTCCTGAGAGATTTGGACATGGCTGCTTACCATTTCAAGGAGGTGACGCGGCTCGACCCCCGACGTGCGAGTGCGTACATCAATTTGGGAGCTGTTTACAACAAGCTCGACAAACTCGAGGACGCCGCGAAGGTCCTTCGTCGTGGCATACAAATCGACATGAAAAAGGGAGAGGGATACTACAATCTTGGATTGGTGTATCGCCGAATGGGCAAAAACGAACTCGCCTTGCAAGCCTACCAAGAAGCCACCCGCGTCAACCCACGCCTAACCGACGCCCATTACAACCTGGGGAATTTGTATTTCGAACGTGAGCAATTCGCACTCGCCGTGAAGCACTACAATCAAGCATTAGAGTTGCGGCCCGATTGGGAGAAAGCCAAACGCGGCCTCGAGAAAGCCCGCGGAATGATGCAGGAGTCCGAAACAATCTTTGACAACCCAACGACTCCCATGGCCGAAGACGACCCACACGAATCAACTCACCAAGTCATCGATCCGGAACGAACAGTGGACCCGGAGGTCCACGGGAAACATTTGACACTCATGCACCAAGGAACGATCCAGACTGAAGAATTAAGTCAGGAACTGGTGTTGTTGCTCCACGCCGAAGTTGAACCCATCATCAAGTCCATCTCGAATGCCTTGCTGCAGCCCACCGCAAAAGGTGGGAACTTGGAGCAGAGCCTGAGTAAACTCCAAGAAGCCATGGAGCACCTGCGTTCTGTCCGGGAGAACATAAGAGAACAAATGAGTCAGGTTCACCAACAAGGCGATCGCATGTTGCGGAAATGATCCGCCTCAAAATCGTCCCCTGTAGGTACTCCATGGATGCGGGAAAGTTTCTCTATCGTTTCTGGGATGCGAAGTCTGGCTCGCTTCGCGAACCAAGTCTTTGCTTTTCTCCGGAAATTCGTAAACCAACGAAGGTGTAAACGGCTAGCGCAATCTCCCAAAACATGGCACTCCTTATTCCAAAGTCCACGGTTCAAGAAAACCCGACGTGCTGCGTTGTACCCACGCAATCACCAACCCATCAAGAGAAGACACATCCGAGGGAGGATCGTATGCACCGACACCGATTCCTGTTTGCCTTGTTGAGTATTCTTTCGATTTGCTGGGTCTCTGGATGGGACGGTTCGCCCGCTCACGGCAAGATAGTGCTTCCTATAAAACAATCTCCGGGCCAGTCTTTCACCGATACTCTCTACTCGATCCCAACCACGAAAGCCAATGTTCGCAAGATGATGACGGGGCGATTGTGGTCCGTCCAGCAGTCCGACATTCCAAGGTTGATTCAAGCCGTTAGTCATCCTTATTGGCGAATTCGTTTTTGGGCCCTGATTGCACTCGCCAAATTAGGACCGGACGCCGACGAAGCCGTTCCCGTTGTGACAAGAGCGTTGCAGGACCGAGACGCTGACGTTCGAGCGACTGCGGCATTCACATTGGGTTGTCTTGGGCCAAAGGCCAAGTCGGCGCTGTTCGCTCTCTACCGGACAGCGAGAGACACCAATCCAAACGTCCAGTTTCTGGCGATCACGACCTGCCAAAAACTCGATGGGCTACAAAACGAAGAGGGCTTTCGGGTGCTCATTGACCAGTTGGGGAGTGCCAATTCGGAAGTCCGAGCACTTGTTGAGAAAATTCTCCCGGACCTGGCACAACCGGAATACATCCCGCCGCTTTTGGAAGAGCTCAAGACCCATACTGATTTCACGATGCGCGCTCGCATTCTTAACGCGTTGAAGGTGCTCGGGCCAAAAGCCAAGAAGGCGACGGGCACGCTTCTCACTTATCTGAATTCCAAAACACTTCCCGAACAGACCGTCTTGGCTACGTTGGGCACCGTTGGAGCAGGCGATCCCAAAGTGATTGCGACGTTGAACCAGTATTTGCAGCAAAACCTCCAACAGGCCCGGGTTCGGACTAACTCATCTTACTATTACAACATCCAGGCTGCGTTGAAGGCATTGGCCCATTCCGGGCCAAAGGCCAAAGTAGCTTTGCCAGGGATGTTGGAAGCCCTGCGGATTCGAGAACCGATTCGCTCTTCGCGTTACCTGATGGTCAGAATTTACGCAGCTAAAGCCCTGGGGGCTCTGGGAGCTGAGGCGAAAACTGCTGTGCAGTCCATCAAGCAAGGACTTACCCGAAACAGCTTTCAATACATGACTGGAGGAATCGACGGAAATAAATCTGCCCGAAAAGCCCTTGTCTTGATCCTCCCGGAAGACCGTCAAATCTTTGAGGCGTATGTCAACGGATTGGGCCCAAAAGTTTCTGACCAAGCCGATCTCGCCGAGACTTTGAAATTGATCGCTCCCCGGCTTGTGCTGTCGATGACAAACGACCTCAAGAGCCCCAACGTCACAACAAGAAAGAAAGCCGAGCAAGTGTTGTCGAAGTTGGGGCCATTAGCCAAGAAAAGCGTGCCGACACTCAAACAAATGTTAGAGAAAAAGGATACATCTACGGAGGTTCGCCAGAGCGTTACTCGGGTCCTGCAGAACATCGGTCCCGAGGCCGAACCTGCTTTGCCCCAGCTGTTGCAGTCTCTCCGATTTCCCGACATCCAAGTCCAGATGGCCGCGGCAAAGGCTCTCGGCAAAATCGGCAAGAAGCCAGAGAAGGTCGTTCCGGGGTTACTGGCGCTGATTAAAGATAAAGACACCCGGATTGCCACCGTCGCTGCCGAAGCGTTGCGAACGTTCGTTGACCAAGACGACAAAATTGTTCCCGTGTTGCTGAAGGTATTGAAAGCCAACGATTCCCGCCTCCAACTCGCTGTCCTCAATTGCCTCTCCCAGGCCAAAATCGTCGGGAAGGAGGCCGTTCCTTTGCTTGTGCGTGTTGGGACTCAAGCAGGCACCCCTAGCATTGCCAAGGAAAGTGCCAGGCTCATCAACCGCATCACCAGGGAGTTGAATTTTACACCCCCAGAAATTCTCCGTCTGGCTAAACTCCCCGACAACGACGATAAGAACCAGTTGGCTGCCATCGCCCTTGGAGGACAAAACAAAGTTTCTGTGGAGACGTTGCGGAGGTTGTTACGGGAGAGTCAAGCGGCCGTGGTCCGAATGGCAGCGATTGATTCCTTGGCCGAAATGGAGATCGTCGGACGAACAGCAGAACCCGAACTTCTCGATGCCTTGCGCGATCCTTACAAGCCCATCCAAGCCAAAGCAGCGGAAGCTCTTGCGAAACTCCTTGGGCCTGAAGCGAAACAGGCAAGGGCGTTTTGGCTCGGCCGCTTGTTGTCGACTGGCCAATACGTTCCCACTGATGCGACCATTTGGAGAAAGCTTGACCCCAAAGGCTCCGAGCACTTTTACACCGGCCTGACACGAGCTTACCAAGGGGTTAAGAACTACGAGCAACAAATCAGCAGTCTTGAACAAGCCCTTCAGGCGACCAATCCGAGCACCTACACCTACCATCGGCTTGGGGCGCTTTATTATCAAAAACAAGATTACCAAAAATCGGCTTCCCTCTTTGAGCAGGCTGCCGAAAGAGGCTATTCTCCTGCTCAGTTTTATTTGGGGCTTCAGTATTTTCGAGGCTATGGCGTACCTCAAGATCGGAAACAAGCAGTAAAGTGGTACACCCTTGCAGCCCGGCAAAACAATAGTGACGCGATGAACTCCCTTGGTTTCGCCTACTATCAAGGTGCCGGGATTTCCAAGGACCTGGCCCAAGCTTTGCAGTGGTTTAAAAAGTCGGCGGATTATGGAAACAAAGTAGGGCGGTATAACTTGGGACTCTTGTATCGCACTGGCAAAGGCGTTCCGAAAAATGATGCGGCGGCGTTCAAGTACCTTCAGCAGTCAGCATCGCAACGATACCCCAAGGCTGAGAACTTGCTTGGCGAGATGTACCGACTCGGACAAGGAACGACAAAGAATACTGCCACGGCTGTGATGTGGTACCGGCGAGCAGCCGAACAAGGGTATTCGGTGGGCCAATACAACCTTGGGCAGATGTATGACAACGGATGGGGTGTCCCACGCGACTACGAGAAGGCCTTTACCTGGTTCCGTCGTGCCGCCGATCAAAACTATCCACCGGCCCAAAGTGTAGTAGCTAGAATGTACAGCCGAGCCAGGGGCGTGAAACGTGATTACGCCAAGGCTCTTGCATGGTATCGCAAGGCAGCTTCCGAGGGAGATCCGCGGTTTTTAAATGCACTGGCGTTCTTCCAGGCTACATGCCCAGATGAGAAATTTCGGAACGGAAAAGTCGCCCTGAAACTGGCGCTCCAGGCTTGCGACAAAACGAAGTATCAGGACCCGAGCATTATCGATACCCTCGCGGCAGCCTACGCCGAGAGTGGTGATTTCAAGAACGCAGTCAAGTTCCAACACCAAGCCATCGACCATCCCAAAGCCCAGACGAATGCAGCACTGGAACAAGAGTTCCGAGAGCGACTCAAGCTCTACCAAAAGGAAAAGCCGTATCGTGAGTCGGTCGAAGAGTCCAAGCAGAAGTAACGGGGAATAACGATTTACACAACATTGGGCCTCTTTGTGTCTTTCTTGCTCACGACGAGATAGCCCTTCCGGGGCCGAAAATCCTCATGTGTACCTGGAGACCACAAAGACGAACGAGGTAGATCGTTTCCCAACAACGCGACTATAAGAGAAGATTGGAACTTTGGTCTTTCGATAGGCAAATGGAATACCAGAAGGCGAGGGAGGTGATTAGCAAGGGACTTCGACTCATCTTTTCAGGTAGGAATGCGTTGAAGTCCACCCTACAAATGCACCTCCCAACAAAACCTACTTCGGGGAGAAGGGGTGTTTGGCAGAATCTTTTTGAGCGAGGATTTCGTCGATCTTGGGCTCGCCCTTCATGGCTCGCTGGATAGATTCCTTCGTGGCAGCGTAGTTGAAGTCGTAGATTTTGGTGTCGTCTTCCGCGGCGGGATGGATGAACACACCGCAAACGATGACGAGGCTGTCTGCCTGGCTCTTGTCGATCGTGCCATCGGCGACGCAGTCCGAAACGGCTTTCGCAACAGCCGCTTGAGCCGGACCAAACATTTGCGCCGCTTGCTTCATACCCTTGATGGTGACCTTGGTGATCATCACGGTTGCGGGCTTACAGACCAAGTTCGGGGCAACGACGGCGAGCAACGACGTGTGACCTGCACTTTGGTTCGCCAATGCGTTGGCGAACGCGGTGCCCACCGGACCATCTTTCGAGCCGATCAAAAGGTCAATGTGAGCAATCTCATTGCCTTCACCGACCAAAGATTCACCAATATGAAACGACATGATGTAAACTCCTTAGAACCTCGAAAAAATCCTTTGGTACTTGAAAACGACTATACCAGGCCGGGGTAGTGGTGCAACTGATTTCGTTGCCGTCTTGGGCGTCGTCGGCCAGGTTTTTTGCCCCATGCTTCACGGTGTAGGAACTAACCGCCAGAAAGCAACAGGCAATCGAATTTCTTTCCGATGCGGTGATGCCGATGTCCGTGGAAGTTCGTGACCCAGGTTGTAGAATTGGCGGTTAGGTTCAATGTGTCGAATCGTAAAAATCTACTCGAGTCCCATTCCGGAGCGACGGCGTGGAAAAACGCACTATCTTAATTCAAATCGATACCGACCAACACCCCAGCGTTTTCGACCGTGTAGTCGCGGTCGATGCTGGAGTCGATGAGCTGTTTAGCTACGGTGGAGTCCAACCAGCAGACGTCCAGGGATTGGTTCACGGAGCCATTTTCACTCGTAAGCTCGATGACCTCAAGCGAACGGCCATCTTCATCGGTGGCAGCAACGTCGATGCCGCCGAGGCTCTTGTTGCCGAAGCGCGGAAAAGTATGATCCCTCCCGCAAACCTACAAGTGTCGGTCCTCATGGACGCGAATGGTTGCAACACGACCGCTTCGGCTGCGGTCCTTGCTGCCGGACAGCATCTGGAACTTGGAACGACAAAAGCCATCGTTTTGGGAGGCACAGGACCAGTCGGCCAACGTGTGGCTCGACTCCTGGCTCGTCAAGGAGCGACTGTCCGCGTCGCGTCACGAAAGCAGGATCGCGCGGTTGGGGTTTGTGAAGCCGTGAAAGCACGCGTGGAAGGGGCCATGCTCGAACCGGTGGGCGTAGGCTCTCCAGAAGACCTCCGTGCCGCCATGCAAGGACAGCAGCTCGTTGTTGCAGCAGGAGCCGCAGGCATCACATTGTTGCCCGAGGTTGCTCGCAAGCAGGCTAGCGATCTGAAAGTAGCCATCGATCTCAATGCCGTGCCGCCTCTCGGCATCGAGGGCGTGGGTGTCACAGACAAGGCCAAAGAAATCGACGGTATCATCGGCTACGGGGCGATCGGTGTTGGTGGCACGAAAATGAAGATTCATCGAGCTGCTATTGCTCGGTTGTTCCAGGCGAACAATCAAGTGATGGACGCCGAAGAAGTATACGCGATCGGTGTGGAGTCGTGATCTAGAATGGTACGTGTCGCGGGAACCGATCCTGGAACAAGCAGTCTGGATGTTTTGATTCTGGAAGATGGGGATGTTGTCGACCAAAATCGATTCACCCCTGAAGAAATCGGGCAATCCCCCACGTTGCCGGTTGAGTGGCTGACCAAACGAGGGCCATTCGATCTTGTGGCTGGACCATCGGGATACGGGTTGCCTCTGGTTCGCAACAGCGAGTGTACCGAAGAGCACCTCCGACTCATGAATCTGGTCCGCCCTGACGAACAAGGACGAAGTCAAGGTGTGGTCAAGTTCTCTACCATGTTGCGGGCTTTTTGGAAATCGGACATGCCTGTCGTTTTCTTGCCTGGAGTCATTCATCTTTCGAGTGTGCCCTCATACCGAAAACACAATCGCATCGACATGGGGACAGCAGACAAATTGTGTGTCACAGCCCTGGCGCTTGCTCAATACGTCCAACATTGTCATTCGGATTTTTCGAAAGCGAACCTTTGTGTCGTGGAGTTAGGTTCGGCGTTCACGGCCTGTATGGTCATCGTCAACGGAAGAATCGTCGATGGCGTTGGTGGGACAGGCGGACCGTTGGGTTGGAAAAGCGGCGGGGCATGGGATGGAGAAACGGCCTATTGGTGCTCACCGTTACAAAAGCACAACTTGTTCAGGGGTGGTGCGTCGGACTTGCCGGACGAACAACACAGACACACGATGTTTTGCGAGTCTCTGGTGAAGTGTGTGGCAGGGCTTCGAGCCGTCCACTCGTTTGATACGATTTCTGTCTCCGGTCGACTGTTGGAAGTGGCCCCAGACCTTGGAACCCGAGTTTCGGAGGAGTTAGCGAAATTCGAATCGGTAATTCGCCTTCCTTCACTCTCGGAGGCCTGGGTGAAACACGCAGCCCAGGGAGCGGCAGTCTTGGCAGATGGTTTAGTCGGAGGTAAGTTTCAAGACCTTGTGGAACAACTGGAACTTACAAACGCCACTGGAACGGTTTTGGATTGGTTGAGCCCGAAGTGAGCAGAACCAGCTTGGAACGGGTAACTGCTGAGACCGTTTCGCTCACGGAGGATTTCGATGGTGATACTGACAAAGGTCCATATCGGCCCATGTAACGGGACATTTCATTTCTCTCGAAGTTTGGTATTGGCTACATGCCTTTTGGTGATGTGGGGGAGTGTGTCAACCTGCCAAGGACAGACTTGTAAGGCGACTTGGAAAGCTCATCTCAGTTCTGTCTGGTCTGTAAAATTTAGTCCCAATGGCAAACTCCTCGCCTCAACAGGTTTGAATAAAACGATCAAAATGTGGGACGTGGGCCACGAGAATCAACAAAGTTACTATCGATAGACATCATGCTGGTGTCTGGTCAATAGCCTTCAGTCCCGACGGAAAGAGACTCGCTTCTGCGAGTTGGGATGCCAAAGTCAAAATCTGGGACGTAACTACGGGACGCGAAAATGCAGGATTCGAGGCCCACACCCGACCAGTGTTCTCAGCAACCTTTAGCCTCGACGGAATAACATTGGCATCTGCAAGTCAGGATAAAACCATCAAACTTTTGGAAATTGCTACGGGGCAAGAAAGGACGACGCTCAAGGGACATAGAAACGAAGTCAGATCCGTAACTTTCAGTCTCGACGGAAGAACATTGGTTTCAGGTAGTGTGGACAAAACAATTAAGGTATGGGATGGGAGCACTGGTGTTCTTAAAGACACTCTCACGGGACATACTCTCGCAGTTCTTGCAGTGAATTTTCACCCCAGCGGCAAGTACGTGGCTTCGACCAGCTCAGATTAAACCATACGCATTTGGCGGTTGGGAACGGGAAAGCCCAAAGCCATTCTCAAAGGGCATCAAGGACCGGTTTTCGCTGTAAATTTTAGTCCTAATGGCAACATTTTGGCTTCGGGGAGTGAGGACACAACAATCAAACTATGGGATGTCTCTAACCTCAGGTGACTAGCCAAAGGTTCGTTGTCAACTCGGTCGAGAGTTGTCTGGGATCGCTCCTGGTATCCTGACCAACTACTTACCCGTGAATCCAATAGACTGTTCGTTGCCAGAGGTGTTCAATGACGCAGCATAGTGGCTCATGAGTGCCACCGACAATTTGGGCATCGATCAAGTCGCCGTTTGGAGCATACTTGGCAACATAAATGCCACCGGAATCAGCACTTCTCACGAAGGAATCGGGGCCTGGATCAAAGTCCATCGAGCCAGTCAATTGAGACACATCATGTAGATATTGCCGACGGCGTCCGTGGCGACATCTTCGATTAAATCGTTGACCTTCGGGACATCAAAGTTCAATCCGAGAGCGAAATCGGCAGGGTTGATGCGGTCTTCGAGTATTTCAACTCGAGGTCGGTAAGCGGTCTTGGATGGCCGTGTGATTTTTGTTCGATTGTGGTTTGGTCGGCTAACGGGTAAGGGCATTGGAAGCTATCTCCGGGAACAGTTCAAAAACACTGGGAGGATTTAACGCGTTTAAGTTGTCTGAATTCACGGTTTCAAGGAAAGTCGACCCCAGAAAGACATAGGCAAGAGAGAGAATCGAAAGCCCAGTTGTGGCCGAAGCTACTGGGAGCACGATGACACGAGACTTCAACTCGCCACCTGGAGGACGAATGTGTGATGTAACTTCGGGCAATGGGTTGCCCGATGCGTCTCGATGGCTCGTAATCGGACCGGATGAGGAATAGCTCATCGTCGTCCGCTCCTTGTATTCCTTGATTGGGAGCCAATTATCGAATCTTGTTGGAGCCGCATCGGGATGATGTCGAGACCGATCTCAAGGTAGCAGGAGCCTGGGAAATACTAGGAGCTTTACCCTTGCTTTTCCTATTTTGAGATATTCAACTCAGGTATTAGTGATGGCAATTGTGGGTTGCACTAGCGCATGCCAAGCAAAAGGGGAGTTAGCCCCGGACTAATTGGGCAGGAAAAAGATTTATTGCCACTGATTTGCAAGGAAATACGGCTTAATTGCAAACATTAGACAGCGGAATCATTTTTTTCACGATCTGCGGACAATTTCGAGAGCTGGAACGGTTCTTTCAGAACATCTTCGTTTGGAAAATCCCAAGAAGATCCTGATTAGTTTGTCCAAGAACGCCCTGGCCGGAGTAATTGATCTTATCCCGTAGGCTACTCGGGCCGCAGCGGGTTCCGTTGTTGGATTGGAAGAACTCGAATGCTCGCTCTGTTGGGTCGGTCAACAGTTTGCTCGACGAGCCAAGCCCAGCATTCGTTCGGAACCGCCGGATTTCAACGAGCAAGCAGAGAGTCATTTCGCCGTTTCGACGTTTCCTGTGATTCCCATTATTTCTGTGAGGACTTTCTCGATCATCTCTCGCTCGGAGTTCCCAAAAGCGCCAAACGGCTCGGCAACGACATCGTCACAGAGGCCCAAAATCGACAGAGCACACTTTGTACCTTTGACGAATCGCGACGCCGATTCTCCAGCCTGGTAGATTTGCTGCAATCTTTCGATTAGTCGAAGGAGTTCTTGGGTCCGTGCGTCTTTGGCCCCGGCGGCTTGATAACATTCCACGAACAAACGTGGAACGACGTTCGCTCCACCAGCGACAGCCCCGTCGCTACCCAATCGCATGGCCTCGACCAACAAGGCTTCCGGTCCCATGAGAATCGACCAATCAGGACGGACTTTGCGGATTTCCATGAGTCGTTCGAAATAGACAAGGTCACCGCTGCTATCTTTAATACCGATGATGGCAGGATGTTTTGCAAGGGATTGCAACGTGTCGATCTCGAACCAGACTTTCGTCAAGTCAGGCATGTTGTAGAGCATTAGCGGCAACGGCAATTCTTCGACGAGTCGGTCAACGTAGCTGACCAGTTCAGGCTGACTCGGTGGAAAGTAATACGGAGTCGAGAGAACAACGGCCGAGGCTCCGGCGTCTTCGGCCACAAGCGACAAGTTGACCGACTCGACGAACGACGTATCCGTAATCCCGACAAGGACCGGAACACGACCCGCTATGATTTCGCAAGCTTGGCCTATCAGTTCTCGCCGCAAACGATAACTCAGACTTGGACCTTCGCCCGTCGAACCGAGAAGGAACACCCCGTGGACTCCACCGGCAACGACGTGCTCAAGGAGGCGCGAAAGTCCCACCTCGTCAAGTGTGTCTCGATCTCGGAGCGGCGTCACGAGGGGAGGAATGATGCCGCGAAATAGAGGTGTCTGGTTGTTTAGAGTCATCAAGTTGGTCTCGAGTGGGATAGTTTTCCGAAGTCTGTTGATGAGACTGATATTGTATCCTGCCTCCCGTTGAAGTTCACCTGATGGATCGCACAGATTAACTTTGCTCATCGAAAAAAGATGTTGCGAGTCGAATCACGCCTGACGCATTCTGTTCTGCGCCATGGGACACGGGACTATGTGGTGAACTCTCAACAAAACTGGAACTGCTCGAACGGACTCTGGAGGGAGATGTTGGGAAAGAAATGCCATTGACGAAACCTTCAACAGCACGTATCCGATGGGGTCGATTGTTCAAGAGGTGGAGGGACTGTGGTGCGCAAATCCAGGCTACAATTTGTCTTTCTTGTGTCGTTGCTCAGTACCTGCAGTGGTTGTGGGACTCTATTTAATCTGCAGGGGCAGGAGCCTTGGCTCCTTGGGATCCCACCCGAACGGGAAATCGTTCCGTTTGGAGGAATTGACAACGACATCCGGGTGATGTCGCGTGGACTCCCTCCTGAAGAGTTGAACCCCTTGCCGATAGTGGTGGGCGCTATCGACATGCCATTGTCATTCGTCGGCGACGTACTGACGTTGCCCTGGACCACATATCACTGGATGTCCGCCGAGCAAGCAAACTCAAAAGTCAACGACCATCCGCAAGTGCGGGACCCGTCGGGTTCGCCTGCCGTGGCTTCCGACAACGACACGGCGAACGAGAATTGGATGAAAACGGCTCCTACTACTCGACAATAGCCATCTAAGCCTTCGCTGCCCGTGATTGGCGTTTGCGGTCGGCTTCCTTGAGCAACATTTTTCGCAATCGGATGGCCGTCGGAGTGATTTCGACGAGTTCGTCGTCTTCGACGTACTCGAGGGCTTCTTCGAGTGACATGGTCCGGGCCTTCTTCAAGATGATGCCCTTTTCCGCTGTGGCCGAACGAATGTTGGTGAGCTTCTTTTCGCGGCAGACGTTGACCGGCAAGTCGTTATCGCGACAGTGCTCGCCTACGACTTGTCCTTCGTACACTTCGTCGCCGGGTTCGACGAACAGGATGCCGCGGTCTTGCAAACCATCGAGGGCGTAGGCCGTCACCCGGCCTTTTTCGGTCGAGATCATGACGCCATTGACCCGACCGGGGACGCCCGATCTGCTGTCTTCGTATTTCCAGAAGTTGTGGTGCATGATGGCTTCGCCCGCCGTTGAGTTGAGCACTCGCGTCCTCAGACCGATCAACCCACGTGCGGGAATGGTGAACTCGATGTGGCTGAACGAACCCCGCGATTCCATCTTGACGCACTCGCCCTTGCGGTTGAGGACGTGTTCCATGACCGGACCGACGTGGTCGTTGGGGACGTCGACCGTCAGGTATTCGACAGGTTCCATGACCTTTCCGTCGATTTCTTTCGTGATGACGCGAGGCTTCCCGACAGACAGTTCGAACCCTTCGCGGCGCATATTTTCGATCAAAATTCCCAGGTGCAGGAGGCCGCGACCAGCAACGGCAAATTCGTCTTTGCGGTCCGGAATCTCCTCGACCCGAAGGGCCACGTTCGATTCGAGTTCCTTCATCAAACGGGCACGTAGCTGGCGGCTCGTGACGAATTCTCCTTCGAGCCCGACGAACGGCGAATCGTTGACACGGAAGACCATGTTGAGCGTTGGCTCGTCGACGGTAATGGGCGGCAAGGCTGCAGGTTCGTCGAAGTCGGCGATGGTGTCGCCGATGTCGACTTCGGGCAACCCCACGACTGCGCAGATGTCGCCGGCGCCGACTTCGTCGGTCTCGACCTTACCGAGACGATCAAAGCTGTAAAGTTGGGAGATGGTTTTATTGACACGTGTGCCATCGGGTTTGAGTAGAGCGATCTTTTGGCCCTTGCGAATCTTCCCGGCGAACACACGGCCGATGGCAATCCGTCCGACGAACTCACTGTAATCGAGCGTCACGACCAACATTTGCAAGGGGGCATCGACTTCGACTTCTGGCGCCGGAACGTTGTCCATGATGGCGTCGAGCAGGGGCCGGAGGTCTTTCGGTTCGCCATCGAGTTCTGTCATGGCGTAGCCGCTTCGTCCCGAGGCGTAGAGAATGGGAAACTCGAGGGTTTCGTCGTCGGCGTCGAGGTCGACGAACAAGTCAAAGACTTCGTTGACGACTTCCTGTGGTCGGCCGTCGGGGCGGTCGATCTTGTTTACGACGACGATCGGCTTGAGTCCGAGGGCAAACGCTTTATTCAGAACGAAACGTGTTTGGGGCAGGGGGCCTTCGGCGGCATCGACCAGCAGCAAACAACCGTCGGCCATGCGAAGGACACGTTCGACTTCACCGCCGAAGTCCGCGTGTCCCGGGGTATCGAGAATGTTGACTTTCGTGTCCCCGAGTTGCAGGGCAATGTTCTTCGCCAGAATGGTGATTCCACGTTCTCGTTCTTGATCGTTCGAGTCGAGGATACGCTCTTGCTTGAGTTCGGCCTCTCGGAAGAGGCCCGATTGCTTTAACATTTGATCGACCAACGTTGTCTTGCCGTGGTCGACGTGGGCAATGATTGCCACATTCCGCAGGTTCGCTCGTTTCATCTACGTGTCACTCCATCTCCCGTTTCCCCGAGGCAGCGAGAGAAGTTTCTTAAGCTGCTGGGCAACCAATGCGATTGTCGTGTGCATTTGCAACAAGGGTAAGAGAGTCCCTTTGTGCAAAAAGCTATTATATGGCATGGAGTCTTTGTGCGAGTAGAGCAAGATGTATGAGGATTCGGGGAAGAAGGAGGTTCGTGAGGTTTCGTGAAATTTTCCACATATCGGAAATCAATGGTTGACGATCCCATCCCGATCTTGTTAACTACTTTACAACTTTACCCACGCATTCTACCTTTTCCAGGATGGAACGGTCTCGTCAGGAATCGTCCAGAGCGATGTTGACACAAAACACACCCAGTGTGTTTTCGACTCCGCGGGGCCGGACGGACAAAAATAGCAATTCAAGTTTCATTGAATAATCATTCTGGCTGTTCAGTCCATTAAGTGGAAAACAGCCTAATTATGCGATCACCTGTTGGTGAGAGTTCTACCATCTGCGGGGAACATCTTGGGCGTTTCCCGACACGGCAGATGGCTCTGTGCTATTGTGACTCTCCGTAATGTGGTATGCGGAGAGTTGGTTACCGACAACTGTGAGGGTTCAACAATGCGTTATGTCGTTTCTGGTCTCGCGGCCGTTCTTTTCTGCGTGCTCATCAGCAATGCTGCTTCCGTTCCGACGGTTCAAGAGAAGAAGCCAAAGTACACCGTCAAGCAAGTCATGAAGGCTCACAAAGGCCGTAAAAACTCTCTCTTGGCCAAGGTTGCTCTCGGGAAAGCCGACGAGAAAGAAGTCAAGATGTTGGTCGAGTACTACACGGCTCTCGCTGCTAATCCTTGCCCCAGCGATGAGAAAGATGACTGGAAGAAGCGAACTGGCAAGCTGTTGAAGCTCGCCAAGAAAGCCAAAGCTGGTGAGAAGATGGTTGCTCTCTTCAAAGCTGCCAACTGCAAAGGCTGCCACAGCATCCACAAGTAAGCCGTCTTTTGGTTGAACAACGCAGAACGAAGACCCCGAGCCGATCCTCAAGACCGGCTCGTTTTTCATGCGCTGGACGAGTCGTCAATCGGTCCGGCGACAGAATCTATTCATCCCGAGCAACATCCAAATCCAAAACCCTTGGACTTAGGACCGCGTCATCGCTATAATGCAATCCGAGTTACAATCATCCCTCCGACTGCGACTTCAACAATCCCTCCCCCTACGACTCCCTCGGAGTTCTTGAGATGCGACTTCGTTTGAAACATACTACGATAATCACTCTGTTTGCCCTGCTGTTGCTTAGCGCTTGCCAACCAACCAACGTGTCAGAGATGGCACTAGTCTCTAATTTGGGTGAAACGAACGAGGAATCCGAACCAACGACTGTGCCGCTGCAGCGAAATCGGTCTGACGTGAACGAAATTGCCCAAGAAAAAGCCAAAGAAAAGAAGATCACTTTCGCCGGAAACATTCAGCCGTTCTTGAAACAGCACTGTGCCGAGTGTCATGGGCGAAGGCGGCAACGCGGAGATATCTCGTTCCATCAACTCACGACGGAAAATGCCGTGAAGGATCAAAAACTGTGGGAGAAGGTTGCCCGTGTGGTTCGGTCTGGCGAGATGCCTCCCAGGGGACGAAAACGACCCACCGTTGAGGAATACGACGCCGTTGTGAACTGGATCGACCACAAGGTCTTCCAGGTCGATTGTGGCAAAGACCCGAATCCTGGTCGTCCGACGATCCGGCGGCTGAACAAGGCGGAATACAATAACACTATTCGGGACCTGGTTGGTGTTAACTTCAAGCCAGCGAAAACATTTCCGTCTGACGACGTCGGCTACGGTTTCGACAACATCGGGGATGTGTTGACGCTTTCGCCATTGCTCGTCGAGAAGTATCTGGAAGCTGCCGAGAAGGTTGTCGAGACTGCCTGGAACAATCCCAAAACGTTTAAGCGTATTTTCATCCGGGAACTGAACGACTCGAACGATACAAAGACCGCCCGCATCATCATCGCCGATTTTGCCCGTCGAGCTTACCGTCGGCCGGTTACAGATGCCGAAGTCGACCGACTCATGCGATTCGTCACCCTGGCGCAGAAAAACAAGGACTCGGTCGAAGTTGGCATCAGACTCGCCGCCAAGGCCATTCTCGTTTCCCCGCATTTCCTTTTCCGGGTCGAGAAGGACCGGCCCGCCGAAAACGGAAAGACGAGTCGTCCGGTCAACGACTTCGAATTGGCGTCGCGGCTTTCGTATTTTTTGTGGAGCAGTATGCCCGACGAAGAGCTGTTCCAAGTCGCCGCCAAGAAGCAACTTCGCGATCCAAAAATCTTGAGCCAACAAGTCAACCGAATGTTGACTGATCCAAAATCCGAAGCTCTTGTGAAAAACTTTGCGGGTCAGTGGCTCCAACTTCGCAATCTTCGGCAAAAAGCTGTCAATCCCGATCCCGATGTGTTCCCCAACTTTGACGATAAGTTGCGGGAGGCGATGGTGCGCGAGACCGAATTGTTCTTCCTGGCAATCATGAAGGAAGACAGAAGCGTTATGGAGTTGCTCGACGCGGACTTTACGTTCGTCAATGAGCGGTTGGCCAAGCATTACGGCATTCCAGGAATTCGCGGCGAGGAATTCCGAAAGGTCCAACTCCGTGACGTACGTCGAGGTGGCATCTTGACCCACGCGAGCATCTTGACGGTGACGTCGAACCCCACGAGGACTTCGCCGGTGACTCGCGGGAAGTGGGTTCTCGAAAACATCTTGAATGCTCCCCCGCCGCCCGCTCCTCCGGACGTACCCGAACTGCCCGAAGACGAGAAAACGGTTGCGTCGGGATCACTTCGGAAACGCCTCGAAATCCACCGCCGCAATCCCACATGTGCTTCGTGCCACCAGCGGATGGACCCGATCGGCTTCGGCTTGGAGAACTTTAATGCCGTTGGTGCCTGGCGAGATAAAGATGGGAAATTCACGATCGACGCTTCGGGCGAACTTCCATCCGGCGAGAAGTTCAAGGGTCCAAAAGAACTCCGCGGCGTTTTGATGAAGGCCAAGGGAAAAGAATTTCGTCGGTGCGTTATCGAAAAAATGCTGACCTATGCTCTCGGTCGGGGTTTAGAGTATTACGACCGTTGTGCGATCGACGAGATTCACGAGGAGATGGTCGAGAATAACCACCGATTTTCCAGTTTGGTCAAAGGAATCGTGCTGAGCCCACCTTTCCGGATGCGGAAGGGCGTGCAAGGCAAATAATCAACCGCTCATAGTTTTCCCCGGGAGTGAGGCAGAGCCTCGCATCCTTGTGTTCCACGGCCGAGCCGATGGAACGAGTTTCGATAGACGTCTTGTATCATCGGCCGTGCCGATGGAACACATGCCGCACGGCCGAGCCGTGCATAAGCTCAATTACAAACCAGACCATTTTTCATGAGGTCGAACCCATGACTATGAACCCTATTTCTCGACGGACTGTGTTGAAGGGCGTTGGCGTTTCGCTTGCATTGCCCCTTTTGGACGCGATGGTCCCTGGGCTCGAGATGACGTCGACTCTCTTGGCTGCCGAACGAACATCAGCTCCGAAACGGATGGCGTTTTTGTATGTCCCGAATGGCATCAACATGGAAGAGTGGACGCCAACGGCTCTCGGCGCGAATTTCGAATTGCCTTCGGTGTTGCGACCTCTTCAATCAGTCAAAGACGACATGCTCGTTTTGAGTGGTTTGACGCTCGACAAGGCGCGTGCCAATGGCGACGGTGGCGGCGACCATGCACGAGCGATGTCGAGTTTCTTGACCGGATGCCAGCCGCGAAAGACTCACGGTGCCGACATCCAAGTCGGTCAATCGATTGACCAGGTGGCGGCGCGAGCGGTCGGACGAGCGACCCGATTTCCGTCCTTGGAAATCGGTTGTGAAGGCGGGCGACTCGCGGGGAACTGCGACTCGGGATACAGTTGTGCTTACTCTTCGAACTTGTCGTGGCGAACGCCTTCGGCTCCTAACCCGAAAGAAATCAATCCACGGCAAGTCTTCGATCGACTTTTCGGAAATCAAAATCGCCGCGAAACGGTTCGCGTGCGAACTCGCCGAGAGCAATACAATCGCAGCATTCTCGATTTCGTGAAGGAAGATGCCAATCGTCTGCGTACCCAGTTGGGAACCAACGACCAACGCCGACTCGAGGAGTACTTGACGGGCGTGAGGGAAATCGAAGGCCGCATCACGGCAGCCAACGCTGCGGCCAACGGCGAGGACCCGAGCATGCCGCGACCGGCAGGCGTACCACGTGACTTTGGCGAGCATATCCGTTTGATGGCGGATTTGATGGTTTTGGCCTTCCAAACCGACTTGACTCGCATTGGTACTTTCGTCTTTGCGAACGAAGGCAGCAATCGAAGCTACCGAATGATCAACGTTCGCGAAGGTCACCACAGTCTTTCGCACCACCAAGGACGCCAGGAGAAGCTAGAGCAGATCAAGAAGATCAACATCTTCCACACCACGCAGTTGGCTTACATGATTCGCAAGATGAAGGCCATTCGTGAGGGCGAGGGAACGCTTCTCGACAACTCGATGGTCGTCTATGGCAGTGGTAACAGCGACGGTAACCGTCACAACCACGACGAATTACCGATCCTACTCTTCGGAAAAGGAAGCGGAACAATCAACCCCGGTCGCCACGTGCGATACCCGCGCGAAACGCCGTTGATGAACTTGTATTTGACGATGCTCGATAAGATTGGTGTTGAAGGCGTGCAACGTCATGGTGACAGCACCGGTCGGTTGCCTTATCTTGGCTAAAGGGTATTGCAGACGAAGAAATCGGCACATTAGACCGCGTTCCAATGGAACGCGGTTTAAAGATGATTGTTGTAGAATAGGACGAGCGGAGACGCAGCCGAACAGTAGCAAGCTTTAAGTAGAAAAGTGAGCGAACTGCGCGGCTTGTCACATCTTACCGAATCTCATCAACATTACATTTCAGTCGCAAGTCCATTCCAAGAACTTGCGACAATTCCACGAACCCTACCGAACCATTACTCGAGAAGACTTCTTTCGAGAGCAACCTTCGCCCGATCGAAATCAGGGTGCCAAGTGATTTCGGGGGAACCGTTTTCCAAACAGGCTTTCAGCTTTTCCAGCGTGTTGCGTGCCATGTGCGGGCACTTGTTGCATGCGCAGGTGATTCCCGGAACGGGATGGTAAGTGTGGTGCGGATACTTGTTTTGGAGTTGCCAGAGCATGTTGGCTTCGGTAGCAACCAAGAACTCAGTCGGGTCCTTATACTTTTCGACATACTTGAGCATGCCTTGGGTTCCGCCAATGAAGTCGCTGTGCTCGCGGATGTTCGCTGGACATTCCGGGTGGGCTATGGTAATCGCGTTGGGCAACTTCCGCTTGAGTGCGACAAGGTCGTGAACGCTGAATATCTCGTGAACCATACACGAGCCGTCCCAAAGGATCATCTTTCGTCCGGTGACCTCTTGGAGGTAGGAGCCCAAGTGTCGGTCCGGCACGAAAAGGATTTCGTATTCTTCAGGGACTCGGTGGATGATTTCCTGGGCATTGCCGGATGTCACGACCCAGTCCGAAAGTGCCTTGACGGCCGCCGAGCTGTTGATGTACGTGACGGTCTGGAATTTCCGCCCGTTCTCCCGGAGCATCTCCTGGTAGTTTGCCAGTTTGTCTGCTGGGCAACTATCCGAAAGACTACATCCGGCCTCCAGGTCGGGTAGTAAAACCCTTTTCTCTGGATTCAAGATCTTCGCCGTCTCGGCCATGAAGTGTACTCCACAGAAAACGATCGTATCGCTTTCCACACGGGTCGCTTGGCGGGCCAATTTCAGGCTGTCGCCTGTGAAATCTGCAAGTTCCTGAATTTCGCTATCTTGATAATAGTGAGCGAGGATTGTTGCGTTGTGTTTAACTTTGAGTTCTGCAATTTCAGAGACAATGTCTGTGATCATTGGTAGGTTTCCTTGTTTTTAGTGTGGCGGAGGAACAACCCACAGCATTTTTGAAGTTATCCGTCCTAACCACGGAGTTTGGGAAAAAAGTTACCCCGCAGCCACGACTCTATATTGCGAGAAAGAGTCAAATTTTGACCCCGTTGGACGTGCTCGCCTCATAAAGTCACTCGTCGGAAATCGGTTCTCATCTAGGGGAGATGCCTTTTTCCTGACGATCCGCATTGTGGAGCTTCACAAGCCACTCGATACAAGTCAGACGGAATGTGAAGATACTGTTAGATTATACGGAGAAAATGACAAACCGGCACAAAAGAAATGGGAGTTCTTGAGAATTGTTTTACAAAACGGCGTGGAAGAGTCTGGCACTTCCCCGTCGTTTTGGGGTGTCGTCATGAAGAAATCACAAGCGGCAACCAACGATTCGTTCTCAGTTCACACATTGGGTAACTCTTAACGCCCACTATCCAGTTTATTCCATCCCAGCAATTTTTTCGGTAACTGTGCAAGTTTCGCTCAAGTCTGCGTTCTCCTTCTGGGACGGTCTATCTCGTCTGGGAATGGCTGAAATTTTCCTCGCCCCTAGAGTTGGATCAAAAGGATCGAGTATCCTTGATTATAGATTTTACCTCGTCGTCAAGAATTGAGAACGCTCTTGCCAGGAACGGCAACTCTCACGTCTCTCAAGGTGTTGCGTTTGTAGCTCGAAGGAGCGAGTTCGCTACGTGCATTGGAATTTCTTGGTTGGTTTTATGGTTTCCAGCACACCCAGCGAGTGGCTTACCCCCACTCGCTGGGTGTGCTAGGCGGTCCAAAGGGACAGGTCGGAACCTGAACCGACTACTCGTCAATTCGTGCTCGCGGAGGGAGTGCAAACAATGGCTGAAGCCGAAAAGTCAACTGACACACGCAGCGATTGGTTTTTGGCCAACCCTTGGTTGTGGATGGCCGGTGGTTTGGCCGTCTGCTTGGGGCTTTGGGTGTCGGTCCAACTCCGACACGACGCTTGGGTTGCGAGCTTGGGGTTGGACCCGCGTCAGCCTCAAGCGGAATCGCCCTTTTGGGGACTGGCTCGGTTCGGTCTCGTTGTCCTCGGGTTGATAATGGTTGGTGGCGGTTTGGTGATTCGAATGAATGCATCCGGCGTGTCGTATCTGGAAAAACTTCCATCGAGCAAGCGGTACCTTGGTGTGGCGGCTGTTTTGGCTCTTCTCGTTGGATTGGTCGCCCTGTCTATTTCCCTCTTCGTCGGGAAAATTTACGGACTGAATTTGCCCTGGGAGACGGGAAGCCTCGGGTTTGTGTTCTTCGTCGTAGCAGGAGTATGCGGCGCCTGTGCTTATGCTTGGTCTACTCGGCTGTCGGGATCAAAGCCAGTGACCAAAGGGCAGGAAACGTCAGCGATGTTGATCTTCTCCGGGCTGAGTGTGTTCTTGGCTTGTTGGTCGTTATATCTGGGCGAGGGAGACGCCCAAAGTCGGGATCTTGCAATCGCTGTTGAAAAAGCTACTCTCCGAGGCCATTCCAGCTCTGTCCTTTCTGTTCATTTCAGTCCGGACAATCACACTTTTGCTTCGGCCGGTGTGTTAGAAAGGTCGAACTCTGTTACGGGTGAGATCAAACTGTGGAACTCCAAGACGAAGCAGGCCGAGAGGACCTTTCGCGATTCGGGTTTCTTGTGGGACGTGTGTTTCAGTCCGGATAGCAAAACTCTCGCCTCGGCCAGTGCGGATAAGATAATCAAGTTGTGGGACGTGAAAGTCGGAGAAGTCAAAGCCACTCTCGTTGGACATTCAGCGAAGGTGGCGTCTGTTCGGTTCAGTCCTGATGGAAAGACACTTGCTTCGGCGAGTTCGGATAGAACGATTAAATTGTGGGACGTGGAGACAGGAAAACTCAAAGCCACCTTGGAAGGTCATTCCGGTTCGGTCACTTCCGTTTGTTTCAGTCCCGATGGAGACTTTCTGGCTTCAGGAAGCGCCGACAAAACGATCAAGTTATGGAACGTCAAGGCAGGAACACTCAAAGCTACTCTGGAAGGTCATTCCGGTTCGGTCACTTCCGTTTGTTTCAGTCCCGATGGGAACTATCTGGCTTCAGGAAGTGCCGACAAAACGATCAAGTTATGGGCCGTCAAGGCAAGGAAAGTTACGGTCAATCTTCAAGATCATTCTGGATCGGTGACCTCTGTTTGTTTTAATCCTGATGGGACTGTTTTGGCTTCGGGAAGTGATGACAAGACCGTGAAATTGTGGGATTTGGGCATTGGAAATGTGAAAGCTACTTTCCAAGATCATTCTGGATCGGTGACCTCTGTTTGTTTCAGTCCAGATGGATATGTTTTGGCTTCGGGAAGTGATGACAAGACCGTGGAACTTCGGATTTTGGACACAAAGAATGCCGGAGAAATTCGGTCCGTACATTCTTCCAACGCCCTGAAGGCCATGCGTAATTGGGATACGATCCGGATGTTTCTCGCTGTGTTGACGCTCGTAGCTTTCCTGGCATCTCCACTTTTGCTCATGCCAAGAATGTTGCAGATGGTAACGGTGAGCCTCTTGGTGCTAGTCCACTTCATCGGAATTTTGCATGCGGTGATGACTGCTCCGCCGGCCATCCCGTGGACGTTCCGACAAACGTGGGTGCGGTTTTATCGTCCGTACTTGCTGTTCATGTATATTAATAATGCTTACCACTTCTACGCTCCTGAACCTGGTCCAGCCTCTTCGCTTTGGATCTATATTTTCTACGAGCTTGAGGGTCAGGATGACTCGCTGCTGTATTACCGCGCGCAATTCCCGAAAATGAACAGCAAGGGGCAGGTGGATTATCCGCTTTCGTTGCAATATTTCCGCCGCTTGAGTTTCGTGGATAAGATCCAAAGGAGTGATGGAAATCAGTTGTCTCTGTACACCGTCGACGAAGCCGGTCGCCAAGTTCCCAACCCGGTCGTAACTTATCGTTACCTGAATTCGCCAGCCCAGAGTCATGCACAGATGTTAGGAGCCGTTCCGTTGCGCGGGGACTACAAGATTCCGATGCATCCGGGGTTTCCTCATCTCGCCCAATATCAGTACCCAGGTCTGTATGCGCGTGAGTTACTCCAATCCTTTGCCCACCATGTCGCGGCCAAGATCAAACATCCGGAACACCCGGACGCCAAGGTCGTTTACGTTAAGATCTACCGGGCGACTCACGCCATTCCGCCGTCAGCGGTCGTAGCGAGGTGGACTAAAGTTACCAAGCGACCCTTGACGGAACTGAAGAATTTCGAGCCCTACTATTATCCCTATTACATGGGGAAGTTTAGTCCCGAAGGAAAACTCTTGGATGCGCCAAAATTCAGCAAACAAGGTCGGCTGGTGGAAGGTGATCCTGTGCTTTACTGGTTGATACCAGTTTTGAATAAGAATCCGAACGATTTGAACTCTCCGATTATGGACTACGTAACGTACCACGCGACGGATGGCAAGACAGCGATCGAAACGAAATCCCCTTAATTGCTAGGCATGTTGTTGTTGACAGGATCCCATCTTTGGATCCGCCTATTCGCAAAAACACACTGAGAAATCCACGCCGGAGACAATGATGATGGCATCGAGCCCTTCGAACACACCGACACGCCCGAACGCTCCGACCGCAGCGGGAGCGTGGGAGGCGTGGAAGCAATTCTGGTTTACAAAGGCAGATCCGACGTTGCTCGGCTTACTCCGCATCTGTGTGGGAGTGTTAGCGATCTACGTGGTCGTTGGGTACACGTTCGACCTGGAGGGATTCTTTGGGAAAGATTCGTTGGTGAGCTTGTCGGCTCGGAGGTTGGTGGTTGACCAGACCCCAGTCGTTGTTCCTCCGTTGAATTTGCTCGAACCGGAGGAAATGCAAAACGTCGCCGTCCCCCAAACGACCGAACAAACCAAGTACGTCGAGTTTTACAAAAAACGATGGAACCAACCTCCTCCCGTTCCTTTTCCCATGAGTAAGACGGAACCAGGGAAAATAGACTGGAAGAGGGCGAAGGAGATTAACGATTACCGAGCCTTCTGGGGAGCGGATCCGCGTCTCCTTCACACTCAGGGGACGCCCGAGTGGTCGATATGGTTCCACGTCACGGATCCGCAGATGATGACGGTATTGCACATGTCCTTCATCGCGGTGACGGTTCTGTTTGCGTTTGGATTCTGTACACGCCTTACGTCGGTTTTAACTTGGTTCGCGCTGATGAGTTATGTTCATCGATCGCCAGCCACTCTGTTTGGTGTCGATACCATGATGAACATCATCATGATCTATCTGATCATTGGACCGTCGGGCGCGGCTCTCTCGCTCGACGCGTGGATCAAGAGATGGTGGGCTTCCGGGTCGGAGGGTGCTGAGTGGCTCAAGCGATTACTGGGGTATCCCGAGTCCGACGCAAAACGTCTCGCCCAAAGTCTCGCTGACGGAGGTGCTCCGAAACCTACGGTGGTTGCCAATTTTGCTCTGCGTGCGTTACAAATCCATGTCTGTTTCATTTATGCTGCGGCCGGACTTTCGAAGCTCAAAGGGGATGCTTGGTGGGATGGAACCGCCGTCTGGCACACCCTCGCGAACTTCGAATTCGCTCCCATGGCATCGACGATTTACGTTTGGTTCTTGGGAATGTTGACTCGCCAAAATATACTCTTGAATCTGTTCATCGCCAGTGGTACGTACTTCACCCTGTTCTTCGAAATCTCTTACCCCTTCTTGATCTGGGGACGAAGGACGCGGTGGTTCATGCTCGCGATGGCGGTCATCTTGCACGGTTTTATCGGGGCGTTTATGGGTCTGAAAACGTTCGCGTTGATGATGATCGTGATGAACATGGCGTTCTTGCCGTCGAAAGTAACTCGGACGCTCGTGGATTTTGGCGCTCGGTATGGGCTGCTGATTCTCGTTCTTGTGCTTTGGCCTTTCGGGGTGGCTTTCTTGCCCAAGGAGGTAACGAGCAGGCTCGAAGATATGGGTTATGTGTATTGGATGCCGATTCTGTGCCTCTTGTTCGTGCTTTTGGGCCAACGGATGGTCCGGGGTGACTCCGGTGTCTCGAAGAGAGACACCCAGATGGACGAATCGGAAACAGCCTCGCTCGAAAAAGAGACGGGAGATGACGGACCGATTTTATCTGGGACTTCTCCATCGAAAACGGGAGTTCTCATCAAGAAGAAAGCGAAACGAAAAGGAAAGTCGACGAAGAAAGAACTGGCGTAAGCTGAAGTCGACCTGATTTACGGACACGACTCATTCGATTTGCCACGGGTGGAATTCGAGTGGGTCGTGTTGGTCTCACCCTTCTCACTGTTGATTCCCAGTGAACCTTCCTTCCCCTGCTCTTATCTCATATAAAGAGTCCGACGAGACCGGATATATCTAGCTATCTCGTCTTCCAAATCGATCCAAGGCCCTCCGACTCATGTCGCGACAAGGGATAGTCAATCCAAGGAGGATTCCGTGGACGGAGATGCCCTCTCGGCCGTGCTTGTGGGTTGCCAATGTTTTTTGCCCGAATCGTTTCGAAAATCTCACGTACGGCTGTTCGTCGATGAACACGTCCAGACGTTGACGAGGCGATTAGTTGCGTTTCACAAATCGGGAGTGCCGGAGTCATTCCCGAGTCCGCACTTGGCGGCCGAGACTACACCGCCTCTCGCGACGGCTTGGGCGCCTTTTCGCGATGCGATGGAGCTTTGGGTTTCGGCCGAAGGGGCTGTTGACGAATCCATCCAAAAAACTTTCGCACGAAGCATCGTTGCGGCTGGAACGCCATCGTTGTTGATCCTGTTGGGGCAACGCCTCACACCAGCGAGTGTGTCGGACACTAACGCAATTCCTCCAACGCGGAACGAATTATTGCAAGCGGCCACGGCGGCACATAATACGCCGGGGAATGGTCTGACCGTAGCAGCTCGAGCTTTGAGTAAGCATGTGAACAGGAGTACCGGCGAGTTCTGGGGAGAAGTGACCGGTTCTAACCCGGAGAAAAACGCAGCGGCCCTATCTGTGCTCGAAACGATTTTGGCCAATACTACCTGGTGGAATGTGTTTGGGCACTACACCCACGAATTCGTGTATGAAGCTCGTGTGCCTTCGGGGCACGGGGCGAGGTGGAACTGTCCAGCGACAGAGTTCATTGGTTTCCTTGAACCGTTTGAGGAGGCTGAACGATTGTCGGCGAAGCATCCGGCAGAGTAACAAACTGTTGTGAGTTTGGCCTAGCCTCGTCAGCTTCATTCTGGAGTATAAGATAAGCGGGAAATCGACTATTGATGTCTGTGCGGCCAATGAATCAAAGTTGCAGGCCAACGGGAAACGAAACAGTTATAGGTGTCCGTTTCGTTGATGATGTCGAGCACGGCGGGGCCTTGCAAGCACGCGTTCCACGGCAGAGTCATGGAGCGAGATTAACATTAACTTGACGAATTAACTCTGGCGGACGATTTTCCTTTTCATTCGCAATCGTCATCCCTGACACAGGTGCTCATATTATGGACTCGGCGACTACTTTAGATGCTGACCAAGCTAAAGAACTGCTACGCGAAGGACAAGCCATCGAGAATGCTACGATCGAGGCTCTTTCGTGGTCGAAGCAAACGTTCACGACACCTATCGTCCTGACGGATTGTGAAATTGGGACCCTGACCCTTAGTAATTGTGTGTTCCAAGAGGAACTAATTCTGCGTCGGTGTCGCATCAAGTTATTGGTTCTGAGCAACTCGACGTTCGAAAAGAAGTGTGACCTCAAGGGAGCCACTGTCTTTCGGATTCGTGGGCAGGAAGTGACTTTTCAAGGTGGGCTCAATTGTGGCCAGTCGCGTGTGGCCGGGAGTTTTCACAAGAGCCAATTTCACGGCAAGACTGACTTCGGTTGGTCTAAGATCGAGGGAGACGCAACGTTTACGGAGACCCAATTCCACGGTGAGCTTGACTTCCGTAACACCAGAGTAACGGGGGATGGAATCTTCGAGGGAGCCAAATGCCATGGGGCCGCAAGATTCGACAGCTCCACCTTCGGCGGTGAACTCAAACTCAACAAAACGACGTGGCATGATGAGTTAAAATTGGCCAGGTCTCGAATCACTCTTGGTGTCGATTTGACGCACGCGACGCTCCACAAGGCGACGGACTTTCGGGACATGACTGTTGGGCGGACGGTGAAACTTTGGTACGTCGAACTTGGGGAACAACAGGGATTCCGATTCCGCGGGCTCGTCTCGGCTTCGGTTTCGTTCCAACGACAAACGGTCGAAGGCCACATCCTTGCCGAGAAGGAAGGGGATTTCAAAGGGGCTGCCGTGGAATATGGATTTCTGAGGAACATGTTTCAAGAAATCCACCGGTACGACGATGAAGACTGGGCGTACTACAAGTACAAGCGTATGCACCGTAAGAGCAAAACGATCGGCATGAATCCTTTGAAGGCGTTCTGGCTCGGATGTGAATATCTATTTCTAGATATGGGTTGTGGTTATGGAACGCGTCCCTTTCGGACGTTAATAGCTTGCTTCCTGATGATCATGGTCTTCGCAATTGGCTATCTGTTGGGTCTTCCGGGTGAAGCCCAAGAAGACTATGGACTCGGGATGTTCAATAAATTGGTCTACAGTTTCGACTTGAGCCTCCAGGCCTTCAGCGGGAGCTACACAGATCTACATGGTGGTTTGCGTCTCCTTGGGATCGCTGAGTATATGCTTGGTGTTGTGTTTCTGGGATTATTCGTTGTTGCGTTGAGTCGCAAGGTCATTCGGTGAGTGAATTGGTCAACGTGTCTCGCGGCGTGCGTGTGTTGCGGCAGCTGTTGCAGTATGGCTTCGACGTCCGTTGTGCCGATGTGGATAGTTTTCGCAAATGGCTCGTTAATCAACTCAACCACTGGCAGCAAAATCCGAGTTATCTTCAACAATGCTTGGTACGTGATCTGTACCAAGCTCATCCTGAATTGGTGCAACTCGAAAAGGAATATGCCGAAGCCCTGGCCGTTGATGACGAGTCTCCGGCCAAGGCTCGGTTGTTGGAAATTGAGAATCAGCTTCATCGAGCCAACAGTGCCATTGCCGGGATCGAAAAGGCACTTAAGAAGACGGAAGCCGCCAAGAAGCCCGCGTTGGCCGAAAAGTTGAAGAACTTCCAGGTCACTCGCACGGCGCTGGAAAAGGAAGCTGCTCGACTTGAGCAAGAGAGCCCCGAACGGCGGGCATTGCTCGACGTTTCTCGACGGCTCGATGCGCTTCGTCAGGAAACGGGGATGGCTCATGCGCGAGCCAAACTCGAAGTACTCCAAAAGAATCAGGGCCATCAGGCGAATGCCACAGGCGAATCGTTCGAAACGGTGGCTTTGCGGATATCCCAGGACCAGATCCTTCCTCGCGTCGTTTCCGGGTCGGACCCGAGGGCGCGAGCCCGTCTTGCGATACTAACGGGAGCCAAGTTGGGAGCTTCTCGTCTGGAGATCGATCAATTGATTGTCCGTCGGCCACTGCAGGCAGGTCGGTCGGTGGACGTGTTGGCCTTGGTCGAGGTCAAACGAAACATTAACGATTTGGCCCACGGGTTCGTCATGCGTCAGGAGAATCTGGCGTGGCTTACGGGCGACGACACTGGTTATGACGTCGACGAATATCGTACGCAATCGTTTCCGCTTGGAACATTCGATCGACCCGCGATTCACCGTGAACACGATGAAGACTTTCTACTGGATGCTCGATCGTTTCATCTGTTCCGCCGTGATCCATCGACGCAATGGTTTATGGATCGGCTCTATCTCATCACACGATGGGGTCGATTTTGGGGTATGTCGAACGGAAGTTTTGCGCAACTGCGAAATCGAATGGCAACGGACCCAACGATTGATTTGGAATCGGATGAATCTATGTCGGAATTATTACAGTGGTGTCAGTTCCTGACGAATCCGTTGGAGACTCCGGATGTTCTACAACTCTATTGTGACGGACCGAAGAGAACTCAGAATGTGTTGATTGTGGAGAAACCGTAGAGTCGAGTGACAATAGAGTTAGGGAGTGTGCCTCTGGATTTTGGAATTCTATGTTCGCCGTAGGTACCACGCAAGCCGAGTGTAAATACGATTTTCCAGCAAATCCAAATTCCACAATCGAGAGGAGCACTCTATTCTTGGTCGCTGCGAACGTCCTCCTTGACATCGTGTCCGACTCATGGTGTGTTCCGTGGCTGGTTCGTTACTTCTGGGAGGTATGTGGCCAATGCGCATTTTGCTCGAAACAGAACGAATACGACTCCGGGCGTTCACCAAGGACGACGTGGATTTGCTCTACGAACTCAACAGTGATCCGGAAGTCATGCGGTATCTCGACGGCGAACCGACTCCTTATGAAGAAATTCGAGACAAAGTGTTGCCGCGTTATCTTTGGTTTTATGAGACGTACGAAAACTACGGGTACTGGGCCGCGATCGAGAAGTCGAGTGAAGAATTCATGGGTTGGTTTCTGTTCCGGTTGGCTCCCGACAGCCAATCCCACTACCATCCGGAGATTCATCGCGAAGATGATGTGGAACTTGGCTATCGCTTCCGTAAAAAGTTTTGGGGCCGAGGGTATGCGACCGAGGGGTCCAAGTGTATTGTCGCGAAGGGTTTCTCGGAATGGAAGCTGCCTCGGATCATCGCTGCGGCTATGGAAGCCAACACGGCATCGTTACGCGTCATGGAAAAAGTTGGCTTACGAGAGATGACGCGGTACTTTGATGAAGGGCTCAACACAACCATTGTGCAGTGTGTCCTGACTCGTGAAGAATACTTGGAACAGAATGGACTGTAACCATGACGCGTCCATCGACTTCTCAACCACACGACTTCTCCATGCTTGAACAAACCCGTGACCGATTGTTGAAACTCTTCCGGGAACGAGCTTTCTCGTTCGGCCAATTCACTCTCAAGTCTGGCAAGAAAAGCTCCTATTACATCAACAGCAAGAAAGCCCTCTTTCACTCCGAAGCGATTTCGTTGTTGGCGGAAGTGTTCTGGCATATGACCAAAGACCTCGAACTGCAGGCGATCGGTGGTCCGGAAGTCGGCGCGATTCCCATAGCGACCGCTTTAGCCCAAAAGTATCACCAGGAAGGTCGTGACATCGAAGGCTTTTTCGTTCGTAAACAACTCAAAGAACACGGCAGCAAAGAGTGGATCGAAGGGGTCCTCCAACCTGGGTGGAAAGTCGGACTTGTTGAAGACGTGTTGACTACCGGAGGTTCGGCAATGCACGCCATCGAAAAAGTCGAAAAAGCCGGAGCGCAGGTCGTGGCCGTGTTGGGGATCGTCGATCGACTCGAAGGAGCCCGCCAGAAACTCGAAGGGAAGTATCAATACTTGCCGATCTTTGACATCCGCGATTTTGGAATCGAACCACCAACGGAATCCGCAGAATGAAAGCCAACGTCGTCGTTGTGAATCCCGAGCATCCCGAAATGGAGATCATCCAACAAGCGGCGGAGATTGTGCAAACAGGCGGGTTAGTCGCATTTCCAACAGAAACCGTCTACGGACTCGGCGCGAATGCTCTCGAGACCGAAGCCGTTGCGAAGATTTTTCAAGCCAAAGGAAGGCCATCGCACAATCCCCTGATCGTCCATGTTCCCGGCGTGGCGTTCGCCAAACAACTCGTCTGCGAATGGCCAAAGTTGGCCGATCGGTTGGCCGAACAGTTTTGGCCCGGAAGTCTGACGCTCGTTCTCACGAAAGCCAAGACTGTACCGGCGAACGTGACCGCGAACGGGCCGACAGTTGCCATCCGCGTCCCCTCGCATCCGGTCGCTTTGGCGTTGTTACGGCAAGCCACCGTTCCCATCGCAGCGCCCAGCGCGAACAAATCGAATCGCCTTTCGCCAACGTGTGCGGATCACGTCGCTCTAGATCTTGGAGGAGAAGTCGATCTCATTCTGGACGGCGGACCATGTCCGGGAGGTCTGGAATCGACTGTTCTCGATGTCACCACGTACCCGCCCCGATTGCTCCGTCCCGGTCTTGTCACTCCTTCGCAAATCGAAAACCTCGTCGGTCCCATCGAAGTCGTGGGTGAGCGAATTGACGAGACCGACACACTGCGTTCTCCAGGAATGCTCGACAAACATTACGCTCCGCGAACTCCCCTGGAACTCGTTGAGGGAGATGCGAAAGAGCGGGTGAAAGAACTGAATTCTCGTGGATTAGAAGTTGGCTGGCTGAGATTCGGAAAAAAAATACAAGACAGGCCCAGTGGTGTGGTTATCGAACAAATGTCTGCCGAACCGAAGGCATACGCCGCGACTTTGTACGCCGCGTTGCATAGATGTGATGCAGAAGGACTCTCGATAATCGTCTTGGAGTTACCTCCCAGAAGCGAAGATTGGTTGGCTGTGCATGATCGATTGCGAAGGGCGGCGGGAAAATAGCAGGTATACTCGGAACGACGAAGTTATTTCTGTCCAGTCTTGTTGTTCAGCCGAGCAGCGGTGATAGATTCCAGCCAGATGTCGTGTGCCTTAGGTTTCGGGTCTATCGGATCATCATCAATCAATCATCACAAACGGGGTGAAGGTTTGGTTGAGAGTGGACCAACGAATCATGTCCCCCCAGCTCTTGAGGCAGGTTGTGTCTGCTCGACCACGAAATCAACAAATGTCCGGATTCCTTGGGCTGTTTTCACACAAGATACTCGACTGCCTCACTGTTTCCGTCGTTTCCGTTTGGGCTGAGCCATTTGACCCTGCCACCTCTCGTAAAGAACTCGCATCTGAGCAACACGCTCTGGGTATTTGGCCGCGACGTTCTTCGTCTCGCCGATGTCATCCTTCAAGTTGAACAGCAATAACCCTTTCGGATAGACATAGTCCTTGGTTCGTTTGGCGATATTATTCTTATCCAGAAGATAGTTTTTGTGAACCCATCCTTTGGATTGGATGAGTCTCCAATCACCTTGCCGGACGACCCATGTTCCCTTTCCGTTGGCAAAGCATATATGATCGTGGCCGATGTCATTCTTGGAATTCGAAAGACTGGCGACGAGACTTTTTCCGTCGAGATTTTTCGGGAGTTTTCCTTGAGCCAATTCAACGACAGTAGGAAAGACGTCCATTGCCGACGTGAGACCAGAACGCGTCTTTCCTTGCGGAAGTCGTCCTGGATACGAAACGATGAATGGGATGCGTAGGCCGCCTTCGCCGAACATATATTTATAACCACTTAGTGGAGAATTATTCGCGTAGGTGTTGATAGTTCCTCCGTTGTCCGAGAGAAAGATCACGATAGTATTCTGCCGCTGTCTCGTTTTTTCGAGCGAGTCGAGAATACGGGTGATGCCATCGTCCATGGCCATGAGTTGGGCCAGATAGCGTTTGCGACCAAGCGGATCGACTTTGCCCAGATGCCCCCACGCCTTGTGCCATTGTTGCCAGGTTATGTCACGCGGATCCCAAAACGGAAAGGTCCATTTCTTGGCGTTGCGATCCCACGCGGGTTGTTCATAACCGGCCTTCCTGGCATAGTCTGGGTGAGCCACGTACGTCGGCATGTGGACCGCGTTATGTTCCAACTGGATGTAGAAAGGAGTCTTGTTTCGACGACTCGTCTGGATGATCTTGATGGCTTCGTCGGTAAATATCTTGGTCGTAAAGCCATTTTCGTAAGAGACTTTTTTTCCTCGATTCCGTTCGAGTGGTCCGACGTTGAGGATGCCGAGTTTTTTGCCTTTTGCACGTTTCTTGTAGGCTTGCAAGTCCTTTTCGTTGAGGCGTATGTAGTCCCACGTGTGATGTATGAATCCGAGGAATTCGTCGAATCCATGATCCAGGGGATGTTGCGCCGGACCACCATTCAAGTGCGTCTTGCCAATCTTGAAGGTTCGATATCCGAGTCGCTTGAGAATCTGTGCGAGAGTCAACTCCGTCCGAGGAAGCCCACCCTGTCCGTACCAGTAATTGCCCCAACGCTGTTGATATCGTCCGGTGATGAGTCCGCATCGTGAGGGACTGCAAATCGGGCTGGTCGCGTAGGCGTTGGTGAAGTAGGTGCCTTCTTTGGCCAATCGATCGATCCCCGGCGTTTTGACGTCTTTTGGAGACTGCGGCAAAAAGCTCATGTCTGCGTAACCCAGATCATCCGCCACGATGATGAGAACGTTTGGCCGGTCTGGTCTTTGGCCTGTCTTCCCCGAAAGCGGGCAGAACAGCAATGCGACGGCGACCAACACGAACGTGATTGTCGCGAGAAATGGACGTGGCTTTTGGAGCGTCTGAGTCATTTTGTTCTCGTCAAGAAGTGGAGTATTTCTATGTCGTAAGTTCGTGGGTTTACACCGGCTGTCATTTGGAGCCAAGGGTTAGCCGTTGAGATCAGTACGTCGACGGGTGTGTCAAGTCTGTTCCCATCGCGGAATTCGACGTTCATCGGTCGTCGCCATTTCAAGTTGTTTTGGGAGGCTTACCCAACAAAACTTGGAGGACCCATTGCCCATCGATATCTGGATCACCACTACGGCAGAAGTTCAAGAGGTCTTCGTGATCACAGCCAGCTTCTTCGAGCGCGTCGGCCAGGATCGGAAATGAGTCGATTCGGTGATCTTCCCGGATTGCTCGAGCCAAGTTGCGAACGGTACCCTTGTTCCAACTGAGCCAATGGTCCAGATGCTTTGGGTTGGGCTTCTTCTTTCTCTTTCTCTTTCTTGTAGTATCGCGATAAAAAGTCATAGCATTCGGATCGTTCGAGTTCGGCTTGAAGATGGGTTGAAACTCAGGATTCTGAGGTGTCGATTCCACCTCGTCATCGAACCCATAATGCTTGTCGATCCAGAGCAACCATTTATCAAAAGAGTCAGCGATCGGAGTTGTGTCCCAAAAACGACCAACATCAAAAATTCGGTATTCACGGAGTCTGGGGTTCGTCACGGCTAGTGGGTCAAATATCCAGTAGTGATACGATGTATCTATCGCGAACACCACAACACGACGAAAGAATGTGGCTGCAGGCATTTCAGGATTTTCAGCGTCTTCTTCCCAATCATATGTGCGGAAGAAACGTGTCGCGTCCAGAACCGAACTAGACCAGTCAGATTTCTTGGCCCAGATTGGCCGGGTTAACGGCAATATCTGAGGTAAATTCATAAGGTATCCACCAAGGCCGAACTCCTCGGCAAACGCTCGATAACTTCGAGGTAACGGACACTTGAGTGCCTCCTCAGCAGTATCCAAATCCGCGGAGGTTGGTCTGGGAGGATAGTGGAACTCGGGTCGATAGAGAGCCCGGATGCGGCGGAACGTGGGCTCCCAAGGAAATAGCTTTGTAGTTTCAGTCATGTGATCCCTTCACCACTTGGCGGCGAAATCTCCCGTTCCGATCATTTTGTGAAAGGTGATCGTCAGTCCATCTCAATCTGCAGATGATTCTGTCGTCGAGTGAGATGGTTTCAACGGCTCCTCCGCAGACGGTTCATCATCACGCATATAATTGCCGATCACAACACCCAATAGCGAACCACAGACGGGAGCAACAACATACACCCAGAGATGAGAAATGTTGAGCGACACGACGGCTGGGGCAATCGATCGGGCCGGATTCATGGATGCCCCGCATATGGGCCCGGCGAACATGGCCTCGAGTGCGATTACGGCTCCAACGACGATTCCTGCAGTGATGCCTCGTTCCCGAGCACCTGTTGACACTCGCAAGATCACAACCATTAAGATGGCCGTGAGGATGACCTCAAAAACGAACGACCGCCACACGACTCCGGTCGGCAGAGTTGCTCCAAGATTCGAGTGATCGAGGAACATACCTCGCAAGAGGCCACTCGCCAAGAAAGCACCGATGAGTTGAGCACCGATGTACGGCAGGACTTGCGATCCATCGAAACGGCGTGCGGCGAAAAAACCAATGGTCACGGCAGGATTGATATGTGCGCCGGAGATATCCCCTACGGCATAGATCATGGCTAACACGATGAGGCCGAACGTCAGCGCTATCCCGACGTGAGTGATGGCTCCTTCGGCGACATCGTTGATGATGATGGCTCCAGTGCCTGCGAAAACGAGACAAAAGGTCCCAAAACATTCAGCGAGGAGCTTTTTCGGAGTGTTGGAATTCATGTCATGTTTCGGTTGGGATGGAAAGAATCAAAAGAGACTGCAAAATCGTTGACTCTTGGGTAAAGGGCGTTCGAGGGTCTTGCGACGTATTCACTTTTTTGTTGGCGACCAGCCAGACCACAAAGTCATTCCAGACAGTCACGCTCCGAAATTGGAATTGTTCACTGGTCGTAAGTCCTACATTTCAACCTGTGGAATCGTTCGTCGACATTTCCGAGTCGGAATTGGGACGAACCACCGTTCGTTGGCGTTCGAGGAAGCCAAAGGTCTCCTTTTGCAATTCGGCGAGTGGAACAACGCGTTCGTGCTCCACCGAAAGGTCTTCCTCTCCACTCCAACACGAGTACAACTCGACCGTGTCTTCGTCAACCAGGCATTCCTCCACATACTCCGTCTCGCCCCAAGCAACGAAAGTGGAAAATTCTGGCAGACATCCTCCGGTTGGCGACAGTATACTGGTATGGAAATGCGGAGGGTACCGAATGACTTCTCGGATGCAAGCTAACAGCCTGTTGCACCACTTGCGTGACTTTGCTGATCGACAAAGTGCAAATCACAGTTCCGACCGTGAACTTTTGTTACGGTTCACCGACAACCGGGATGAGGCCGCGTTCCGCGCGCTGGTAATCCGGCACGGTCCAATGGTGCAGGGCGTGTGTCACCGCGTCTTGGGCGAACATCACGCCGTCGATGACGTGTTCCAGGCGACGTTTCTTGTTTTGATTCGTCGAGCGGATTCGATTCGCCAAAAAGAGTTGTTGGCCAACTGGCTTTATGGAGTCGCGTACCGACTTGCAAGCCGGGCCAAGGTCGATTCAGCCATCCGCCGCAACCGCGAAAGCAAATCCGAGACTCGCGACGCAACTGGGCCAGTGGATGAGTTGGCTTCCCAGGAACTCTCGGCTGTCCTTGACGAGGAACTCAGCCAGCTTTCCGACGGGTTGCGCTCGGCCTTTTTGCTTTGCTATGTCGAAGGCCTCACCCGTGACCAGGCCGCCGAGGAACTCGGTCTGTCCGTTCGTACTCTCCATCGCCGACTCGAACGAAGCAAAGAGCTTCTCCGTGTGCGTTTACAAAATCGAGGGGTGACCCTTTCTGGAGCGATGTTGGGTGTTTTTTTGACCGAAGAAACGGCGAGAACTTCCTTCGCTTCCTCCCTGGTCGCACCCCTCGTCGAAGCTGCCATTTTACCCCACCCCGAATTCTGGATTTCTGTGGAAGGTCTTTCGCAAGCAGCTGTCGTGATGGCCAAGCGTGTCTCGTGGACTGCTGTAGTGCCGAAAATCGCCGCGACGGCTGCTCTCTTGTTCTTTTTGGTTCTCGGGACGGCTGCTGCTGCCATTGGCCTTCACAAAGTCACAAAGAGGCCCACGATACCACCCAAGCACACGCCGACACGGAGTCCAGACCGCCAGGAATTTTTTTGCCAGCCCACAAGTGTCTACCCACCCGAATCGTTGGAACCGCCGTTCATCGTGAGTCTGGTTCCGTCGTATCCGGACAGTGACGAAAAGAAGTTTTCAGTCATCAAGGTCGTCAAGACTTGGGGCGAGTTACGTAAACAGAAACTCCTTGTGCTCGAAGGATCCCAGAGAAAGGCGGAACATAAAGTTCGGCTTGGGATCGAGACCGAGTCGACGATGCCTGGTAGTGGTGTATTAGTATATGCCCTTTTCGATAACCAGAAGTCGCTCCAGACCAATACGTCTTTCGGTCCCGATAGCCTCGGGCCGTTGACCATCCACTTGACTCATTTTGGGACGCCCGAAGAGCCAAAAAAACTCATGCGGCTTCGAGACGAAGTCGTGAAGGTCATCTCGAAGCAAGGTCGTGGTGCCGAACGAGTCCTTTATGTGGGGAGCGTCCAGACGCCCGAACCGGGGAGGTATCGCGTCGAAGTTCGGCACAAGCAGAAACGAGTTGGCGAAGCTGTCCTTACTGTGTCGAAGAGAGAATTTCATCCATGGTTGATTTTGTCTTCCGAAGAATTACAACGCGCTAGAAAACGACAACTCGGAGAACCGCTCCGCGAAAAGTTGGAACTGACTGCTTGTCCCGGAGTGCCGAGGTTCGACGGCGGATATCCTTTCGCCTTCGACTTCGATGGTAAGAAGCGTGTTCCAGCCAAAACGCCACTCCCGGGATTGTTGCCGCATCACACGAGAACACATCTCGAGCTGAAATGCGACGGCAGGGTTCTCGACGTAACTTCGAAAACACCGATTTTCACCTACGGCGAGATCGATTCGAAAATTTTGACTCGTTGGTGGGTGAACGGCAAGCCTTTCCGCCCGGTGGTCGGAGGTCTCCGGGAACGGTCCGGGTTGCTCAAGACTCTATCTGCTCCCGAAAAGCGAGTTCAAATCGAACTTGCGAGCCTCAAAGCTTTGGGAGCCAAACCCGGGGACCGGATTGCGGTACAAGTCCTGTTTTGTCCTGGCTCCTGGGAAGAGGTCGCGCGGGATAGAATCGAACGGTTGCAACGTCTCGCCGTCCAAAAAACCATACGAACACCACTCCTTAGCAACAAAGTCGAGTTTGTCGTGCAGTGATCCCGCAACGACATGCCCTCTTTGGCGTAAAAACCTTGCGAGCGCTCTGGGAAAATCACTTCCGCGCCCCCACAATAGAGGTAGAGACTCGATTGACTTCCTCGGACGCGGGTACTTGACTGCGTTCCCTGTCCATAACGTCTTAACAACTTTGCATGAACAACCATCCTGATATCCTCATCGTCGGAGGTGGGGTCATTGGCTTGACCACCGCCTATTTTTTGGCTCGAGAAGACGTTCGCGTGACGGTCGTTGACAAGGCTGACATTGGACTAGAAGCCTCGTGGGCTGGTGCAGGGATCTTACCGCCGGGTAATCCGGACCAGGCCAAATCCCCTTTTGATCGCCTCCGGGCCGAAAGTGTTGCTGCGTTTCCAGGATTGTCCGAAGAACTGCGTGAACGCACGGGGATCGACAACGGTTATCTTCGATCGGGAGGCTTGGAATTCCTTTCAGAAAGCGACCTCGCCGCCGCCGAAGAATGGCGGGGATGTGGGGTGCACGCGGATTTGCTCGACGAAGCGGCCTTGCAAGAACTCGAACCGACGCTGTCTCCCGGGCTCGGACGGGCTCATCACTTGCCGGACATGGCCCAGGTGCGAAACCCCCGACATCTCAACGCGCTTTCGCAAGCCTGTCGAGGGCTTGGGGTGAACCTTTCTCCGGGTTGTCCGGTCTTCGATTTTGAGTGCAAGGGGGACCACATTCTCTCTGCTCGTACTAGCCAGGGGTCGATCCACGCAGGTAGATTTTTGTTGACCGCTGGGGCCTGGACCAACATACTCCTGGAAATGGTCGGGTGGAGCCCAGGAATCAAGCCTGTTCGAGGGCAGATTCTACTACTCGAAACACAACAAACTTCGCTCAGAAAGATTCTTCTTTGGGGACCGAAATACATTGTGCCAAGACGTGACGGTCGTATCCTTGTGGGGTCCACGGAAGAAGATGTGGGATTCGTCAAACGGACGACGGCCCAGGGAATCGCGGATTTGCTCGACCTTGCGACGACCCTCGTGCCAATGCTTGGTGATGCCCAGGTCAAGCAAACTTGGGCTGGCTTGCGTCCGGGAAGCCCCGACGACTTGCCAATCTTGGGGCAGATCCCAAACTTGCATAACTTGTTCGTTGCGGCGGGACACTTTCGAGCCGGTATTCAACTCTCTCCAGGGACAGCCCGACTCATGAAAGAACTCCTCCTCGGGGAGACTCCCAGTTTGCCGATGGATGACTTTTCGCTCGAAAGGTTTTCGCAAGCAGGCACCCGAGAACAACAGAGAGTGCAAGGCTGAAGGGACAGCCCACGGTTCCGCCGCAATGCCGTGATGTTTCGCGAAATTTGCTCAACGCCCATACAGGGGGACCGTCATGTCGTTGGTCGAGAAGCATTTGGTCGGACCTACAACGTACCAGGATTATACAACCCGTTGGCTAGGTCCGATCGAAGAATTACCAAATGCAATGCAGAAACGCTACACCCAGCTGGAAATCAAGATTGCTTCCAAACTCAAAGACGGCGATGAACTATGGGAATGGAACACGTCCTCCGAAGATGAAGACGGAGGCACCAGCGGGCTGGCTGTCGTTCGTGAAGGCAAAGTCATCGAAAGTTGGGTTTGTTGGACGTCTTGAAGGTCCATCTGGGACACTGCCGCCTGTCGTACATTTGATATAAAGCAAGGAATGAGATCGAATAAATCAACGAGGATGCAACAGCATGAGTACGAATCCTAACGACCCTGCCCCTTCACCGGACGCAATCCAACCGGATGCGGCCCCACCCCCTCCGCCGATGAGTGTATCCCAATCGGCTCCGTCGCAATCGCGGTACGGACCACGGCGGTACCCTCTCGGGCTACCGGCGGGGAGTATCCGTTCGTTATTGTCGTTGATGATCGTGGGTCTCGTCTCGATCATCATTGCAGTTCCGGCCGACTATGCAGAAAGCATCCCACCGTACCTGGTCTACTTGTTGTTCTTGATGCTCGGTAGCTTCTTCGCGGCTCACGGGACAAGTATTGCTAGGGGCCAAGAAAAGGGACCACTGGGGCTCCCGCACGGGTCGATTCGGTTGGTGTTGTTTGTCGTGTTGATCGGGGTAATCGTCTGGAAATTAATTTCGAGCGCCGATGGGTGGGAACGACAGTTTGCCAATACAATCGAAGCGATGTCCCATCAGCCTTACATGATCTTTGCCGTCTTGGGTGGATTCTTCGTCGGGATCATTATCAAGACGTTGGTCGGACGCGACAGCCAGTCCGTCGCTTACCAAGACATCATGGCGTGGATTTCTTTGGTGGCCATGGGGTGTCTGGTCTTCTCGTCCGTCATTGAATTGCTGGTCAACCCCAGTTTGCAGACCCACAACCGACTGGAAATGCCCAAGACGTACGGAGGGTTCGCTGCCATCATCGCGTTCTATTTCGGAGCCCGGTCGTAAATTATTTCGCCGTTTTGTGTTGACCACCTTTGTCGGGCAAACGCATAATACACAAATTGCGGCTGGGTCGTTCGCGAACTGGTCCAGCCGCAATTGGACCGTCAGGCCGTTTCGTCCGAGCGAAGAACCGTTTGGTGTTTGGAATGGTTTTGACTTCTTGTGGTAGTAACCAAATCCAATGGTCTTATTGGATTGTCATTCGACACAAGGTCCAAAACTTCTCAGGTTCGGTCAGCATTCTCCGGCGCAGACCGGAAGCACGGTTGGGATTTTACGTCGTGTGGTTTTGTTTCGTTGCGAAGCGAACAAGAATTCATCACACGCACGAATTCTCCAGACCAACGTGGGGAGGAAGTTCGCGGATACGTTATGGTGATCCATCCGGACAAGTGTGTGGCCGACTAAAGGATAAGCCATGGTCACGACACTTGCAGGAAAACTGCCAGCGGAACAGTACACCAATCCACAACAGGAACAAATAGATACGATGCAGTTCATCTGCTTACTGTGGGTCTGTTTGGTGTTCGGGGTAGCTTTCGGTTGGCTGCTATTCTTACTCGGGGAAATTTGTCCGAGTTTCGCAATATTGGGCAATGACCCCAGCAAAGCGAGGAGTCAGCAGTCGAGTGAATTTCTGCCCCTTTCTCCGACAATACCATTCTGGGATTCATCCGATCAGTGTCGATCGTCGTGTTGGCTCGGCTCTCGTGTCGCCTTACAACTTTTGTCAAAGGCAAGGGTTTTACTCGCGACGCTCTCGTTCCTGCGATCTAGGTGCAGCAGATCTTTCTGCCGCAACGTCGATCAGGAGTGTCCTCAAGAGCTTGTAGGCCAATTCCCGTTTGGGGCGAGTTCACAGGCCAGCTTCTCGGATTCCAAGGTCTGAGAAGCGCGTCTTGGGGCTCGGCATAGACCTTTCACTGAGATGAGGCAGTTCTTTGGTGTGAGGGAAGAGGTCCGTCAAACCTGATCGGATGGATTGCGCCATCACGTCTTCGCTTCCAAGCATCCAAGACCACTATGGTTTTTGGGTTTCTGCTTGAACATTCCTCCTTATGTCGAGAGACAAGAGTCAAGAGACAAGATTGTCCTTCGGCTACTTGTGTTGAGCAAAAAGTCCAGAGGACTTTGGCCTTTGAGACGCGAATTTTATCGCAATCGGTTGTAGTGTAGGGCGTAACGAGCTTGAGCGAGCGAAAGCATAGGCGCACACAAATCTCCCAGAGTGTGCCAGCGTCGCCTGCGAGAACAATCGCGAGTTTGCCCTACAAAAAACGGACTGTAAGAAATTTCGCATCGCTGGGTCAAAATCTCCTGCCTTCTGACTCTTGTCTCTCGAGAGGTTGTGCCGCGACCATTCTTGTGGTGTTCGCAACGAATGCCGGTGCTGGTTGAGAAGGTCTGGACCCTAAAGGAAAGGGAAAGCCTCCATGTCGGGGGTCTACATTATTCTGGCCGCTCTGGGGGGGATCGCCTTCGGAGGATTCGCGGCCTACGTTGTGATCCGACGCCACGACCGCGTGAGCCTTGCTGGTGCCCAAAGCCGAGTTGAGGAATTGCTCAACAACGCCAAAAAAGAATCCGAGAATATTTTCAAAGAAGCCGAACTGAAAGCCAAGGACGACGACTTTCGACGCCGCGAAGTGTTCAACAAGGAGATGGAAACGACTCGCAGCGAACTCCGTGAACAAGAACGAAGACTCGATAAACGAGAAGACGCGCTGGACCAAAAGGACAAGGTCTTGCAAAAGAAAGAACGTTCGTTACAGAACCAAGAGCGCAAGATTCGAGAACGCAAGGACACACTCGAGAAGAAACTAGCAGCCGCCGAAGCCCTGTTCGTCGAGCAAACCGAGAAACTTCACGAAATTTCTGGGTTGGCCCGCGAGGAAGCCGAGAGCCAATTGATGGCCCGGCTCGACAAGGAACTGGCCGAGGATATTGCTGCGAAAATCCAGAAGGCGGAGGAGCTTCTCCAGCAACAATGCCAGGAAAAGAGCCGTCGCATTCTCACTGGAGCGATTCAAAAGTATGCGGCCGAACACACAGCCGATACGACCGTGAGCACTGTCGACATACCCAGCGATGACATGAAGGGACGAATCATCGGGCGGGAAGGACGCAACATCCGGACGTTCGAGAAGTCCACCGGGGTGGACGTCATCGTCGATGACACCCCTGGAGTCGTTATCGTCAGCGCATTCGACAACATACGCCGCGAAGTGGCCAAGATCGCCTTGACGAAGCTGATTCAGGATGGGCGAATTCATCCTTCCCGCATCGAGGAAGTCGTCCAGGAAACGCGGGAGGAAATGGAACGGCACGTCATGGAGGTTGGCCAAAACGCCATGCAGGATGCCAACGTAGGGTTCGTCCACGAGAAACTCACCCAACTCTTGGGCCGCCTCAAGTTTCGCACAAGCTACAGCCAGAACGTCTTGCAACACAGTCTAGAAGTGGCCCACTTGGCTGGTTTGATGGCCGACGAACTTGGTTACGATGGGATGCTTGCCCGCCGGTGCGGCTTGCTACACGACATCGGCAAGGCCGCCGACCACGAAATGGAGGGAGGACATCCCAAGATTGGGGCCGAGCTAGCCCGGCGTTACGGCGAGACCAGTAAAGAAGTTCTCCACGCCATCGCCGGACATCATGACGATGTCACGATGGACCACGTTTACACAGTCCTCGTTGCGGCCGCCGACGCCATCAGTGCTTCGCGTCCGGGTGCCCGCCGCGAGACTCTCGAGAAGTACGTGAAACGACTCGAAGAACTCGAAGCCTTGGCCTCCGGTTTCCCTGGAATCGAGCAAGCCTATGCGATCCAAGCCGGGCGTGAGCTCCGTGTCATTGTCAACGCCCACGAACTCGACGACAGCAATTCCATCAAGGTCTGTCGCGAGATTGCCCGAGCCATTGAACAGAATGTGAATTATCCGGGGGAAATTAAGGTGACGGTGGTTCGTGAAACGAGGTCGATCGAATTTGCACGATGATGAGTGTTGAGAGTTGAAGGCTTCTTTTTGGCCGAAGGTTCCATTCATCCTTTCCTGGAGCGACGCCCCAGGAAAGGAATGCCCTGGAAAACACCTTCGCTTTTCCGACTCTCGGCTGTCAGCTCATGGCGTGATTTTGAGGGTATATGGGCCAGTCTGGCCAGCCGAATACGAAGTGGCCACGATTTGATAAATTCCGGACGTCGCTGGGGTGTAGACGATTCGGGCGTTAGCACCGTTGCCTCCGTCGTCGTTGGAGGTGAGCAACCGTCCTTGGCTGTTTTCCAAGTACAAGTAGTTATCGTATCGGGACTCCAAATTGATGGTGTAGCGTACTCCGGCTTTGAGGTGGATACGGTACACGTCTTCACGCCGCCCGGCACGGTGTGGGCAGAATTTGTCTGTGTTTTCCAGGCTTCCATTGCGGTTCACTTCTGCTCGTACTTTTGGGATCAAAAACCCAGATCCGATTGTCAATACGACGACACACAATAGGGATTTTGTGAGGTGCATATTTCGCCTCCTTGGTGCTGGAAACGGAATAACGTTTTGGAGAAAGCTCGAGCCTGAAAACGTCATTCGCAGAGAGAGGAAGTTGCAAAACTGTGAGTTTATTCTAAGGATTGGCGTAGCGAATACAAGAATGCTCTCGCTCAAGGACCTCTCGTAGTGTGCTCCTCTGGATTCGGAAACAGGAGTTCCGCTGATCCTAGACGGACTACGATTCACAGGCCCAGCTTTTCGCCTTTTTGTCCGACGAGACTCAGAACGGCCATTCGCATGGCAAGGCCGTTCGTGACTTGTTCCAGAATGGCTGAATGCGGTCCGTCGGCAACTTCGGGGGTGATTTCGACTCCTCGGTTGATAGGTCCCGGAGCGAGCAACAGGAGGTCTTTCTGCGATTTCTCTAAACGTTCCCCATCCATCCCAAACAATCGGGCGTATTCGTCGATCGAGGGGAACATCCCACCGCGTTGCCGTTCGAACTGAATCCGCAGCATGTTGATGACATCGCACCTTGGCAAAATGTCGTCGAGTTTGTGCGAGACTTCAACACCCAGTTGTTCAATTTTGCGTGGGATGAGGGTCGGTGGTCCACACACGATGACTTTCGCCCCGAGCGTGACCAAGCCGTGAATATTACTGCGAGCGACGCGACTATGTGCGATGTCACCGACAAGAGCAACCGTTAAGTCTTCGATTTGGCCCTTGCGTCGCCGGATCGTGTAGATGTCCAACAGGCCTTGAGTTGGGTGTTCGTGGGCACCATCGCCGGCGTTCACGACGGCACACTTGAGGTGTTTGGAAAGGAGGTGGGGGGCTCCAGGGGACGAATGCCGCACGACCATGATGTCGACTCCCATCGACTCGATGTTCTTGGCCGTGTCGATGAACGTTTCGCCTTTGCTCAGACTCGAGCTACTCGATGTGAAATCCAGAGTATCCGCACTGAGCCGTTTGGCGGCGAGGCCAAAGCTCAGTTTCGTCCGGGTGGAGGGCTCGAAAAATAAATTGACGACGACCTTTCCGGCGAGTTCGTCGCTTTTCCTCTGGGTCCCCTGGCACAAGTTCAAAAACTTGTCGGCCGTGTTCATCAAAAGGTAGAGTTCGTCCTTGCTGAGCCCTTCGAGTCCGAGCAAGTGCTGTTGTGTCCATCCCTTCGGGAAGGTAGATGGGTCAGTCGGGATGTTCATTGTCGGTTCGATCATCTTGGTGCGAGGATGGTCGGGAAATCAGCTACAAACATTCTCCACGAATTAATGGTGTTGGCAAGTACTCCGAATCGATCTCGAAGGGGACTTCCAGATCGTGAGCCAAGGCTGCAGCTCCGAGGTGCCAGTGGGCGAGTAGGCCATCGATGTCTTCGGGCGAGCCGTGTCGTTCCCAATAGGTTTTATGATCATTGATGGCTTCGAGCAATACATCCCCGAAGTCTTCTTCGGCAGTTATCGCAAAACAGATCAGTCGGGTTACGGGTATGTCGATGTGGATTGTTAAATCGACGTTCGGGAGATAGTATTCTTCGGGATTCGCAGTCTTTAACACTTCCAGGAACAACGCTCCTGCCGACTCGCTGGTGCCGAAGTGGGTGTAGAGAGCTTCGGCGAGTAGTCTTTCGTATTTGGGCGAGCGTTTGCTCACGCGGAGGTTACCGGGGTCGCATCGGCAAAGGCAATCGATGGTCTGTGTGTCGCGGACGATCAAACTAAGCAAGCAGCCACTAATCCATCGCCCAGGTGTCGTAATGGAATGATGCACCTCACTTTGGTACAGAATTTCCTCTTCGCCCAGACGCACCGATATTTCTTGGTTGGGAGAAGCCTTGATAGCAAAAACGGCCCCAGTGGCTTGAGCTGCGAGTTGACAATACGGGACGATCTCGCACACATTGGGTTCGACAACCGAGCCACACATGGCTGCTTGGAGGGCCGCGCGGATCACCAGACCTAGTTGATCCGGGTCGGTGCGAGCTTGCCGAACGAGATGGGGCAAGCGTTCGCATCGATCTTCATAAATCTCGCGAATGTGTGGCTCGTTGATTTTGTGTCGTTCGACACGCATGAATGTGGGACTCCGAAATGATTGTAGGAGATACGGGGTCGTTAGCCTTTGGCCGAACGCGCCAGGAAACCTCTACACAATGGAGACAAACGTTCCCCATCTCGTTTGTGTACAATAGAGATATTGACATCCGGACACAAGAGTGGCGAACTCTCATGACCGAATCGGCGAGAATGCAATACACCTACGAATACCCGCGTCCTGCCGTAACGGTGGACATGGTGATCGCGACCCAGGAGAATCCTCGACGGTTCCTTTTGATCAAACGGAAGAACGAACCTTATGCTGGGAAATGGGCTCTACCTGGTGGATTCGTAGATATGGAAGAATCCCTGGACGATGCCGCCCGACGAGAACTGATGGAAGAAACCGGCGTCGTGGCCGAGGAGTTGGAACAACTTCATACGTTCGGCGATCCAGGACGCGATCCACGCGGGCGGGTGATCACAGTTGTCTATCTGGCGGTCGTTGATCCGACAAAGCTGGCCCCTCGGGCGGACGACGATGCCGCGGAGGTCGGGTGGTTTTCACTGGAGGAACCGCCCGAGTTGGCGTTTGATCATGCGAAGATTCTCGTGATGGCTGTGAGGAAACTCACTGCGAAATGATTAGTTTTCGAAAACGAGAACAAATCTGTAGGCTGGCTGGACGGTCGTTCCTCGACGGACCTTGGGGTCGTGAGCGGGGAGAGGAAAGTCCGGGCTCCGTAGGACGCAGTGGTGGGTAACGCCCACCGTCCGATGGGGTGGTCTCTCTGGAGGTCATCGCAGAAGGGCAGGGATAGTGCAACAGAAAGTATACCGCCTCATCAGTGGTTGGCGGTTTGTGCTCAGCACGGAAACGTTTCGCGATCTGGGCTGGTCACGGACCTTCAACGACTGGTGCGGTAAGGGTGAAAAGGTGGGGGGACTTCGGTCCCTTAATGTAAGAGCCCACCAGCAGTCTGGTGACAGGCTGGCTCGGTAAACCCCACTGGGAGCAAGGCAAACAGAGAGCAGGGTTGGTCCGGCCCGCTATCGACTCTCGGGTGTGCTGCTAGATCGACTGGGCAACCAGTCGGCCAGATAAATGACCGTCACCGCCGTGGACGTCTTCGGATGCCGACGGCGGGACAGGACCCGGCTTATAGGCCGGCCTACAGATTTTTTCAGTCTCCAACGATTTTTTCGCGAGATGCTCCTCATTGGTGAAAGTTATGTCCTCCGCCTTGCCGCCTGGCTGGAAGCCCGCCCGACTCCAGCCCATAGAACGATCAATTGGGCTAAGTTCTCTTTTCATTGTTTTGACGTGCGGTATTTACGGTTTGTATTTGTTCTATCGTGTCCACGACGAGCATCCAAGTCGACCTGGCGACCCATCCGGGAGTCAGGCATTGCTCCACATGCTGCTGCCGTGTGGTCCAGCTCTTTTGTTGTTTAGTGACTGCTCAATTCGTGCCGAGGAAGCGAAAGAACTTGGAAAGCTTCCTCTCTGGTGGATTGCCACGTTGCTCTTAACATACGCGAATGTGGCATATGCATACATCGGTTGGCGGTTGACTGGGCGGTTTTATGAAATGTGGCTGGACATCGATCCTGAACAAGCCGCCCAAAGGAAGGAGGGCGCACTGAGCCTCTTTATCGCCATTTGTATATGGATATTACGGAATCTAGTCGAGGGGCTGGCAGAATCCGGAGTTCCTGTGCCAGAGATTCTGCTACACTCGTCCTTCCAAGCTGTTTTGCGAGGGCTATCGATCGGCTTTGCCTTGAAATGGTGGTTGGATACACAAAAATCAGCTAATGCGTTCAGTAGATAGTATGAGCTTGAAAGAGTCTGGGATGCCGTCAAGAGGGATGTCGCTATTGGCATTGCGGGAAAGACACGTTGCAAAAATAGTTCTTTTGCTGACATTAGACGATTGCTTTGGGATAGAGCTATACATTCCTGAAGCGAGACGTTTCACCGACTTCGAGAAGTGTTCTGGCGAACAAGGCCTTGCTGCCGACGGTGACCGTTGTTAGTTGCATAAAGGATCACTCCGTGCGTCTCGAGCAATACACGCCGGACACTATTTGCAAGGCGTTCGGACTCCCTGGATTCACAAATGACCTGCACACAAATGAGGCGAGCGAGGCCGTTCGAGTTCTCCTGAAGCCCTCTTTCGATCCGGAAGTGTGCATTACTATCCGTCGGACTCATGACGATTGGGAGGTTGAAGTTCGTGCGTTCCGAGAGCAACTCTGGCACAAACCATTCCCACATGAACTTCTCTTTGATTATGAAATTCTTGTAGCACCCCTCGATCCATTTGATTCCCTGCATTCACGAATCTTGGCCACCGCGCAGACCATAACTGAACATCCGCAAGGTGGGCTTATTTGTTGCGATGGAATGAGCCTATCGTGCGCCATGTTGAACAAATCGGTCGTTTCCACTTTCAACGCCCACGCCATCGCGTTGGCGGAGATCAACGATTTTCTTCCGCAACTCATTTCTCTTGTTTACGGGGCACTTCAGAACGTAGCTTGTCGAAACGCACTTGCGGCTGTCGGAGAATATGTCTTCTTGGAATTGCAGTCAGTGCAAATTGAACGGCGAACACCGACGTTGGGGATTGTAATCTTCGGCGAGCCAGAAGAGAGGTCCAGTCTCCTCGGAAACATTCGAGACCGACGAGCAAAAAGATGAGAGAGTCGAATCGGCGGTGCTCAAGGTTGTAGCCGGAGGATAGCCAGCCAATTCAACTTAAGGATGTACCGCCCGAATTTCATGTCCATTAGTTGGGATGGACCAAAGCTCCAATCCAGAGGAGACCCGAGGACGGCCTGATCATCTAACCACAGATACTTACAATTGTCGGGACGTTGAGCACATCGATCAACTGTAGGATTGAGAACTTCTAGGCCAGCCGGCAGATTTCTTTAATGTCTCTTCGGAAATTCAGATCGAGAGGATGAGACACTCCCGTCAGTCTTCCTGTTCCGGCAAGAGACGAAGGATAGCTTGCCAGATTAACTTAACGATTTGTCTTCCGAAGGGCATCTCCGCTAACCGACTGGGGGCGAAAGTCCAGTCGAGAGGAGAGCGAAGGACTTGTTGGTCATCGTCCCATGGATATTCGCAATTGTCAGGACGTTGACAGCCTCTGTCGATGGACGGATGAAGGGCTTCTATTTCATTCGCGAAATGTCTTGCCGAGGTAACGAGGCCCGTTTGTGAACTTGCTTTTTTCCCAGCCAATGCCAATTCATGTTTAATGATTTCGGGCAACGGTTTGGCCACGTAACCGTGGCTTGTTTGGACGATTGCTGGGTCTGTCCCTGTAGCCATCAAGTGCGCTTTGCACAATTTTTCGCAAGCCATTTGCAGGAACAGTAATTTGTGGCACTCAGGGATATTCCTCATGTTCGCCAGGATTTGCCACGTTTGAAAATCGGCGTAAGCTTGTCGAGCAAACCCATGACTCCATTCGAGAGGTGTGCTCATTGGGCTTCCGCCTCCTCCACTTTTGCAATGAGTTCCCCAATCTGCCAATCATTTGGGAGTTGGAGTTCCTGAGCTCGAATTTGGTCATACTCGTCCGGAGTGACTTCCAGAATGATCATGGCAAAGTCAATACCAGCGTCGGGGCGTGGACCAAAACGCAAAGGCATGATTCCGGAAGGGACAGTCAACTTGTTAACCTCGAGAAGTTTGATAGGTTCCTCCGGATCGTCTTCGTAGCCTTCACGAGTCAGTCGATAAATCCTCGCGAGCCCCGGTTCGACCGCGTAGTGCTTCTGCGCCAAGATTTTTCCTTGCACGTCTTTGAGTTCGTTAGTCGGCATGGCCTGCTCCCAGAAATGGATCACAATCTTTGTCTCATTTTACTCCACACTCGGAGTAAGGCAATTGAGGTGGCGGTCCCAAGAAACTTGGTTTGCTTGGGCTCCAATCCTTGGTTGCTGCCTTCTTCAAAAAGACTGCTTGCGCCCAAAGAGGGTTCGGTTTCGATAATTCACACTTCCTGCGACAGCCATGTAACCTCACATTTTTCCTTTGCGTTCGGCCTCGAACTTCTTATCCTCTTGTTAATCCTTCCGTTTCCGAAGGCTCAGGGAATTCACGTGTCCGAGGGACGAGGACCGCTTGAAACCTGAAGCCGACCATCAAATTCTGCATCAGTGGTTCTACAACATAGGAAATCACGCATGCTCACACGTTCACTCCTCGCTTTCGTGTTGCTGGGAACAGCAACAGTCGCCTACGCGGACCCCCCTGAACTCTTCAAAGGCCATGAAGATATCGTCTACACCGTGGCCGTTAGCCCCGATGGGAAAACCCTCGCTACCGGGAGTTTCGATAAGACGATCAAGCTCTGGGAATTTTCTACCGGAAAAGAACTTCGGACGCTCAAAGGCCACAAAGACCAAGTCTACTCGGTCGCGTTCAGTCCCGACGGAAAAACTCTCGCTTCCGGGAGTAAGGACAAGACAGTCAAACTTTGGAACGTATCCGACGGAAAGGAAATTCGCGAAATCAAGGGACACAGCGGAACGGTCGACACCGTCGTCTTCAGTCCCGACGGCAAGCTCCTTGCAACGTGCAGCTCCGACAAATCGGTTCGGTTGTGGAACGTCGCCGATGGCAAAGCCATCAAAACGCTCGGTAGCCACGCCCAAAGTGTGTACAGCGTTGCCTTCAGCCCCAATGGTAAGCTTCTTGCATCGGCCAGTTATGATGCGTCTGTGAAGATTTGGGATGTTGCCGCCAAGAAGGAAAAGGCCACGATCAAGCTCGAAATCAAAAGCAAAGTCGTTCCCAAGAAGGGCAGCGAGAAGAACGACGACAAGAACGACGACAAGAAAGACGACAAGAAGAAGGATAAAAAAGGCAGCAAAGGAAAGGGCAAGGATAAGAAAAGCCAACCGAAGAAGACGTATAGCAAAGACCCCATTTATGAGGTCGCGTTCTCACCCGATAGTAAGTATGTCTACAGCGGTGGCGACGATAAGTATATCCGCGTTTGGGATGTGGCCACGGGCAAAGAGAAAATGAAATTCGGACCGTTGGGTAGTTATATCTACGGGATCACGGTTTCGCCAGACAAGAAGAAACTGGCTGCTTGTGGATATGGTGGCCATATCGTGGTATGGGATCTCAATGGTAAAGAGCTATTCAAGAAACATTTGAAATATCAAATCACTTTCTGCATAGTTTTCGCTCCCGATGGTCAAGCTGTTATCACGGGACATAAAAAAGGGTCAAAATTGAAATCCCATGCCGCACAGGTCACAATGATCACAGGCAAGTAGGGCGGAGGAATTGTTGCTTTGTTGGATTGCGGCGGCCAGCCGCCATATAGGTCTCTGTAGTCTTCGTATCTGTTTTACCTGTGTTTTGGAGTGCGGTGTCAGGTCATCACACTCCAACACTCACCTCACTCGTCCCTTTCTGTACACTCCACGATTCAAGGATTGCTATTTGGTTGGCAAGGACATGCCTTCCCATCAAAGCTGGTTGGATAACTGAGAGGCTCTCGATCAGAGGAAACCAATCATGCGGCGTGGATTTCTCCTCGCGGGACTCTTGATTCGTTCTGGACTCCTGGTGTACGAGCTGGTCGTGATCGTAAAATTCCGGCTCTTCCGTTTCTGGGTGCCAAACTCGATAAAAATGGGCTAGTTCACGACATTGAGACAGCTGCTTGTGTTCAAAAAGCCCGAAAAATTCCCAGCTTGCGACGTCTGGCTCGAAATTCTTGGCACCCAGAAACGGAACAGCCAAAATTCCAGGATGGACGGCAAGTTAGCAAGCTGGTCGACATACCAGATTGCCAGGTACCGCAGGAAGTCTCCGTCACGTTCCCCTGACAGCTTGGTTCTCGAACCTCACAAAGTAGAGTCATCATGAAATCACTCGTGACGGGCAGTTCGGGACACCTTGGGGAGGGTCTTGTCCGCACGTTGCAAACTCGAGGTGACGACGTCGTGGGACTCGACATCCTGCATTCCCGATTCACGGATGTGGTTGGGTCGATAACGGATCGTGATTGTGTGAAACAATGTATGGTGGGTGTCGATACGGTGTTTCATACCGCAACACTGCACAAACCGCACCTAGTGACCCACACCATGCAAGACTTTATTGACACCAACATGACCGGTACGTTGGTGTTGCTCGAAGAAGCGGTTCGCGCTGGCGTTGCTCGATTCATCTTCACGAGTACAACGAGCGTTTTTGGTGATGCGATGCGTCCGGCAGAAGGCGTTCCAACCGTTTGGGTCACAGAAGACCTCCGACCAATTCCGAGGAATATCTACGGCGTCACCAAAAACGCGGCGGAAGACATTTGTCAGTTATTCCACAAGCGTCATGGGTTGCCGTGTCTCGTTCTGCGGACGTCTCGGTTTTTTCTCGAAGAAGACGACGACCCGACAATGCGCCTTGCGTGTACTGATGGTAACATCAAGGCGAACGAATTTCTGTATCGACGTGCTGATCTGGAAGATGTCGTCCAGGCACACCTCCTCGCGGTCGAGAAGGCCGAGACGGTTGGTTTTGATCGCTTCATCATCAGTGCGACAGCTCCGTTTCGGCCTGAAGATTGCTTGGAACTGAGCCAAGACGCGCCTTCGGTCCTCAAGCGACGAGTGCCTGCGTACGAATCCGTTTACGAACAACTCGGATGGAAAATGTTTCCCAGGTTGGATCGAGTCTATGTCAACGCCAAAGCACGTGAAGTCTTGGGGTGGCGGCCACAATATGATTTTCGGTATGTCATTGAGTGTCTGCACGCTGGAACGAATCCGAAGAGCCAGCTTAGCCGGGATGTTGGTGTCAAAGGTTATCACGGCGAGAAGTTTGAGAATGGCCCGTATCCTGTGGAGTGAACTATCATGAGTCAACAGGACGATCCTGATCCACTTGCATCTCACCATGAAGAACTCGCTCCGCCCTGGGCTGCCTTTCCGACCTATGAACGATTTACAATCGGTTGGAGGATGGGCTCCGGAGAGTCCTATCTGGGTGATTGGTGGAAGTTCATCAAGGGGTTCCCAAAGGATTATGAATCACGTTTAAGTTATTTGCGCCGTCATCCACCAGCTCCATTAAACTGGTGTAGTATGGTGCTCAATGTGTTAGAGCCTGGTTCGTCCCATGACTTGGAAGAGAGTCCGGGCAGAATATCCGAACTTTTACAACTCGGTTTGGTCAAACACGACGCAGCGTACCACACATGGCTTGGGCAACAAAAAGAGACAGTCTGGCCGTGGGAATTCGATTTGAGTCCGGAGGAGATGGCACGATATCGAACTCGAGAGTTTTGGTTCTTTTCGCGGCGGTGGTATGCCGAGCGAACGGATAGTAATTTACGCCGTTGTTCCGTTCCCGAGCAATGGCGAGATGTCGAACCACAACTCCGGACGGGACTCTTGGGCGAGGTCGACGCAACTCAAGGACTATTGACGCTCGCGCGAATGTTGTGCGCCGGTTGTGTCCTTCCACCGTGGTCGTTTGGTCTGTCTCCGGAAGACATCACGGACGCGTTTGAGATGGATATGGGCTATGCAGATGCCTACCAGCTATGGATGATGTGTGCTTTTGATGACGACAAAATGCCACGACAAATGCTCGCCGAAACAGGTATTCCTGTGGAGTGGAAAGAGTGGATCGAGGAACGGACTTGTTTCGGTTGAGACAATTGTCGAGTCCCTCCAGGAATTACCACAGTTTTGGTTCAAGACGTTCTCGACTTTTGTCTCGGCCAGAACTTGGTTAAGGGAGTACTGTGTTTGGTCGTTGGAAGGCCGCGCGGCGGTGAAAGAGCTTGGCCGTGAGCGTCCATCGATGAGTCGTCGCTTTGCGACCTGGGGAGGTTTCTGATTCTCGCTGTTCCGCTAACCTTGCCCGACGAGTACAATCTATCACCGCTGCCCGAGCCAACGGTGCAATCAAAATTCCCGAAATGTCCGATTCCACTTTTTTCAGGGTAAAATCGGCATTTGCAGATTCTGAAAAACAAGAAACCATGACCCAGCGTCCCAAAGTCATCATCGCTGACTACATCTCCGAACCCCTGGACGAGGAACGTGCGATCCTTGCTGACATTGCCGAAGTCGTCGCACTGGAAGCAATGAGCCAATCGGACCTGATCGGTCGGCTCGATGATGCCACTGCCGTGATGCTATATCACTTTGTCGAGATGGATGCGGACACCATTTCTCGTTTTAAGAATTGCAAGCTGATCGTCCGGTGTGGGGTCGGTGTCGATAACATCGATTTGGGTGCGGCCAGGGCCAAAGGCATTCCGGTTGCGAATATTCCTGATTACGGCACCGAAGAAGTTGCCGATTCGGCCATCGGGATGACTTTGGCTTTGACTCGAGGGATTAATCGAGCGAATTGCCTGAGTCGGCGGGGCGAGGGTCCGTGGACGTTTGAACAAGTCGCCCCTCTCGTTCGGCTGCGAGGAAAGGTGTTCGGCATTGTCGGGCTCGGTCGCATCGGGACGGCGACCGCGTTGCGGGCCAAAGTTCTCGGTATGGAAGTGGTGTACTACGATCCGTATGCCCCCGATGGTCGTGACAAAGCGCTCGGTGTTCGTCGGGTGGAATCTTTCGAAGAATTGCTCTCTCAATCGTACGTCTTGAGTTTGCACTGTCCAAGAACGCCCGAGACGATTAACATGATTGACGCTTCTGCCATAACCCAAATGCCGGCGGGATCGTATCTGGTGAACACCGCACGCGGAGCCATTGTCGACACATCCGCGGTGCTTGAGGCCATTACGTCGGGTAAGCTGGCTGGAGCCGCCCTTGACGTGCTGCCCCAAGAGCCACCGGCGGACGACGATCCTTTGCTCGTGGCCTGGCGCGACCCTTCTCATTCGGCTCACGATCGAATCATTCTCAATCCGCATTGTGCGTTTTACTCCGAGCAAGGGCTTCTGGACATGCGACGCAAGGGCAGTCAAAATTGCCGCCGCGTATTGCTTGGAGAAGAGCCACGGAACATCGTCAATTGAGCTGTTTTTTGAATTCAGGTAGAAGATAGAAAGTGGAAAGAGGAAGCGTCGGAAATCCTCCTTCCACCTGCCACTTTTTGCCTTGTCTTGGAGGCCTGTAATGGAAGACAGCCTACCCAGAATGTCTGCACCTTCGCTGGAAAAACTCAGCGTCCTCATGCCGGTCTACAACGAAATCCGGACATTACGGACGATCGTCCGAAGGGTGCTCGACGCGCCCATCAATCTTTCCATCGAACTGATCATTGTCGACGACGGCTCGACCGACGGAAGTCGAGAAGTCATCACCGAACTTGCCGACGACGACTACCGCATCCGGCCATTCTTTCATGAGAAGAACCAGGGAAAAGCGGGTGCGATTCGAACGGCCATTGACAAGATGACAGGCGACCTTGCTTTAATCCAGGATGCCGACCTGGAATATAATCCCGCGGACTATCCGATTTTGTTGGAACCCATGCTCGAAGGAGTTGCCGACGCCGTCTTCGGGTCGCGATTCCTGGCGGGGCGATGTCGGCGCATTCTCTATTTTTGGCATACCGTGGCGAATCGAATCCTGACCCTGGTGTGTAACGTCCTTAATGACATTAACTTGACGGACATGGAGACGGGATACAAATTGATCCGGTCGGACATTCTCAAGATGATTCCGCTCACCGGAGGAGGTTTTGCACTCGAACCGGAGATAACGACCAAGTTGTCGCAATGGGGATTGCGGATGTATGAGGTCCCGATTTCTTATCATGGCCGTACCTATGCCGAGGGGAAGAAGATCGGGCTCAAGGATGCTTTCGAAGCGCTTTGGGCGATGGTGAAGTATCGGTTCTTCGCGAAACGATTCACGACCCATGATGGGTTCTATCTGCTGCAAAGCGTCCGCAAGTCGCGTGGTTTTAACAAGTGGCTGCTCAATCACATTCAGTCTTATGTGGGATCACGGGTGCTGGAAGCGGGTTGCGGCATTGGGAACTTGAGTGAATTCTTCTTGGACCGCCAGAAACTCGTTTGTGTGGACAACGACAAGTTCTACGTCAATCGTATTCGTGATCGTTTTGGACACCTCGAGAATATCGAGACGCGGCATTTGGATCTGACGAATCCCGAGGAGTGCGAGTCGTTAGAAGATCAGGACCTTGATACCGTCGTTTGCATGAACGTGTTGGAACACGTCGAAGATGACCAACAAGTGTTGGAGAACCTCCACGACATGATTCAACCGGGAGGTCGAGCTATTTTGATTGTTCCGGCCCACCCAAAACTGTACACGGGCGTCGACCAATCGTTGGGACACGTCCGGCGATACAAACGTGAGGAACTGGAAGAGAAAGTGGCCGCAGCGGGGTTCCACGTGATCGAAAGTCAGGGATTCAATCGACTTGGATCGCTGGGATGGTTTCTTGCCGGCAAGGTCTTTGGCCGCAAACGTCTTTTACCAGGACACATGAAGTGGTTCGAACGAATCCTGCCGGTCGCTAAACTCGTCGAGAAGTTGCCGATCCTTCCGTACTTATCGCGTATCGTTGTGGCCGAGAAGCCGCTCGGAGCACCTGTAAGAACCCGGGTTCGAAACACCAAAGAATTACAGAGAGATCAGGAAGAGGTCATAGCGATGAGTTGATCGGCCAGAGTTGTCACGCTGCCAGCAGACAACGTATCTTGCGAAAGACTGCCTACTTGTTGCGTTCCTGCAGAGAGGCCGCCGGTCAGTAAACAGTGCAATCCAAGGATTGCACTGTTTCTGTTTACGGTAAAAACAGAAGCCACAAATGTATCGATTGGATCGGGAAACGTTCTAATAAACGATGCCTTTTCGGCGTCGGGTAACGACAGGCGGAAAGAGTCGGCACCCGAACCAGCCGCCGACGAGCGTGAGGCCGATGACCGCACCGGACGTGAACACGATTTCGTTGATGGATGTTTTCGAGTCGAGCAGTCGAATGAAGAAGAGAATGGCTGCGGAGGTGAGTCCTACACAGAGTCCTTGTTTGATTCCATTAAAGGTGTTGACGCCAGCAAGCAAAGCACCCAGCAAAGCGGCCAATGCTGCGATCTCATATGTCAGGAATTCGGTTTGTTCGATCGAACGAATTTGCAGCGGGGTGTAGTTCATCAACCCTTTGACGACGATCGTCGGGAAGATGGCACCCGCGAGCACGATCGCGCTTCCGACGAGCACACGAATCCAGGCAATTGGTCCGGAGAACAATTCCGACCTTTTCCTGCCCTTCGCATTCGGGCTGTTTTTTTCTGAAATGGGTTTGGCCAACTTGACGACCGGAAGCGGTCTCCAAATCAACGAGCCAACCAGCCCCCCCATGGCTCCAGAGAGACTTTGGGCAATGGGTTGTCCGATGGCCAAATACTGCGGCAGGGATTCGCCCGCGGCCACTTGCATCCCCAAGAGGATCATACTGTTCGTGAACCCGACAATGGCTCCCAGAGCAAAACCGTAGCTTTGACCGGCGCCCGTGAGTAATCCAGCGATGAACAAGCACCCCGCTGACACGGCCTGGATGCAGAGGAGTTGTGTGAAGACGTCGATGGATTGGGAGTCCAAGACGATCGAATCCCAGAGCATCCGCAAACCCAACGCGAATCCCTGAGAAAGTAGCAACCCAACGACGATGCGGCCAAGCGGTGTGTGTTGCCAGGCTGCATCTCCGGCGGTCGGATTTCTCGCGGTGAATTGCAACCGCGTTCCACAGGTCGCACACTCCAACCGTCCTTGGGAAGAGGTCCTGCACTTGGGGCACATCATTGGCATGGTTTTGTCTTCTCGTTGGTACTGTTTGAGTCGTACACTGCAGGCGGAGATTGCGCCCGATGGGAAACGTCGCCAGCCGCAAGCGGCTTCCTTCAACTATTCCTTGGCCCCTTTGGGAGCCGGGGAGGTAGCCCTTTCGGTCTGGAACTGCGATTGGAACGACAGGTTGACAGTCCAGACCTTCCGTTAAACCATAGGATATTTTTTGCCGTGATGAGAACTCAGGTGGGAAAATTCTCACGTGTCCGTAGCGAAGCCGCAGAGAATGCCCGCACGAGTGAGATGGACGAAATGACTTTCCACGTTTCGATAGACCAGGGGACGACGAGCACTCGGGCCAGGAGCGATACGCCGAAGGCGCGGGAGCGCGGGAGTTCGAGACGAATTTGGGTTGATGTGTGGGATCAGCAATGCCGGACCATTCACACGATTCGCCAACCGACTAATTCTTCCATCAAGAGATAGAACAGCTGAGCATTGGCGAGATCGGAAACCTTGAACTGATAGCCTTCCCGGCCTCCAAACCAGCCTTTCTTGGACCCGACCGGGATGAATTTGATGAGGCCCTGACCAATCGTCACGTCTTCGATTTCGTCGGTAAAGACTCGGTGTTCTTCGTAGCCGTCCAGGCAGAAAAGGACGAATCCTTCGCCTACCTTGAGGTATTTAGTCCCTTTGAGCGCAAAGAAGACTGTCCCGTCTTCGTTGAGTTCTTCCTCCACGTGCTTCAACAAATAGACGGTCCAGGAAGCCTGGGCGGAAAGCCCGAAATGATAGAGGTTCGTCGATTCGGGAAAACCTTCTTTGCTCCCGTGTGTTCCGTTGATGCTGTAGAGTTTCTTGCCGCTCGCGTCCGACCAATCGAACGAAAACGCCGTGTTTTGGTAGACTCCGTTGGTGTAGTGCATGACCGTTCCGGTGCGAAGGTCAACAGCGTCCTCGAAAATCAGGAGTTCTTCTTTGGTCACGTTTTCGCGTGAGCCTGAGCAGACAAATCGGGCAATCCCGAATTCTCCCACGTAAGTGCACTCGTGGGAAAAGTGGGCGATGAAGAAACCGATTCCCATGCCGATGGCCGCGAGGAGAATGTACCAACACAATTGCCATGCGATGCTCGTCACACCCGCAAAATATACAATCGACCAAGCAATCAAGATGCCAATTAGGGCTATCGCACCCATCGAAACCAGATAAGCCCAAGCTGGCCAGGGGTGCAAGTTGGTCTCGAGCGTCGTGTTGGCGTTAAAGATGCGCCCCAACTCGCGAGGTGGTGGGACGAAGAAGTCTGCGCCGAGCAGAAGTGCACCACCGCCGTGGTCGATGTCGGGGATTTCTCCCAGCGAATAGCGATTATCGTTGTGGAAGGTGTCGGGGATGGTCAGTTCCCCGAGATCGACTTCGTCCCAACGATTGTCACGAGTGAGGAGGTTGCCAAATCGGTGCTTCTCAGAGCCCGAATCGATGGGGCTTCGGGTCACTCCATTCGAAGGAAGCGGGGGAGGAGTCACTTGCGACGCAGTTGGAGGCGTCAGGAAGCGAAAACACACGGGGCACTGGACATCGTGTCCCGTGTCTTGAGTTTTCATCTCAAATTTCGCGCCACAGTCACAGTGTGCCATGATGACCATCTGGCTCGTCTCCGAAGAGTGCCCATTTGTACGAGAGTATTTGACTAGATTGTATCAGAGATGCCCGAGCCTCAGAAGAGTGTCTTCACTGCTCGGTGAGTTATTGGATTTGGGTGCCACGGATCGAAGAAGCGGATATGCGTGACTTTGGCAACTGCGCCCTGGTCCCAAAGCCAAAACGATCGCCTTTGCTGGTACCAGGCGTTGGCAAAAACACAAATTTCTATTGACCTGAAAAGAAGGCTTTACGCAACTGGTTTCGATTGCCACTATTCCTGGCTCTTTCGGGCCGTGCCGGATTGATGAGCCTCTTTTGCGACACTCGCTGGTCGATTTGGAGCGGGTCACGGTTGTGGTGGGTACGGTTGGCAATTGCCGAGCACTTCAGGCTTGTGCGTTTTCCGCTTGGCTCGGGTCTGGCCTCACCCCGCATGCGAGGAAAGGGACTTTGAAAACGAGAAACCTATACCCAATACAAGTGTCCCGTCGGCTCACGCTCACGGCTAGGATCCGACGCTGCGCGGCTGAAAGAACCAAGACGAACGTGACACTTATGGATCCGACTACCCAAGTGGGACCAGGACTTGGAAAACGAAAAGGCTATAAGTAATGCAAACGGGAAACGCTCTATCCAACAGCCACCTCACTCACGGACGTGACGCCCAACGAGGCCACGGCCTCGGTGAGCCCAGAAACAATCTTCTCGGCAATCGTTGGATCAAAGAAGTTCGCCGTTCCAATTTGAATGGCCGACGCACCCGCTACGAGAAATTCCATGACGTCGTCGATGTTCCGAATGCCTCCAATTCCGATGATCGGAACGTCGACCCTTCGTTTCACTTGCCAAACGAGTCGCAACGCCAACGGCTTGATGGCCGGGCCGCTCAATCCTCCTGTCACGTTCCCAAGTATGGGCTTTCGCTGTCGCCAGTCGATCGCCATTCCGATGAAAGTGTTGATCAGTGAGACGGCATCTGCCCCCGCCTCTGCAGCGGCCTGAGCCATTGGGATGATGTCGGTGACGTTTGGAGTCAATTTGGCGATGACCGGAAACGAAACGACTTGCCGGACGCCGGTAACGACGCGTCGAGTCGATTCGGGATCGGTCGCGAAGTTTACCCCGCCCGAGACGTTCGGGCACGACAGATTCAACTCAAGAGCTGTGACGCCCCGTTGGCCTTCCAATTTGCCGGCCATGTCGATGAACTCTTGTTCGGTCTTCCCTGCGATGTTGGCAACGATTGCAGTCGGGAGTTCACGAAGGTAAGGCAAGTGATACGCGATGAAGTGGTCGATGCCGTCGTTGTCGAGTCCGATGGCATTGAGCATGCCGGAGGGAGTTTCGATCGTTCGCGGCGGGGGATTGCCGGCACGGGGGTTCATCGTCACCGTCTTGGGGATAATTCCCCCGAGCCGAGAGAAATCAACGATGCCCTCCATCTCCTTGGCGTAGCCGAACGTTCCCGACGCCACGAGGATCGGATTTTGGAGCTGCAACCGGCCCAGACGAACTTTGAGGTCGATGTCGTTTGCCATTTGGGAATCAAGAGGCAAGAGGCAAGAATCAAGAGATTAGAGTATAGCCAAAGACATCACAGAGAAACACAGCTTTATTGACTCTGTGTCCTCTGTGATCTTTGTGGCTCTTTCTTTTCGTTGTAGACGTCTGTATGAAGTGTGAGTTCGAACGCTTGGCTCTTGTTCCTCAAACCATGTGGTCTTCCAGGTACGTGTAGCCTTCGAGTCCCGACTCGTAGAATCGCAGCAGTTGCCGAGCTTCGGTGAGACTCAGCCGTTGCTTTCGGAGAGCGCGTTCGACGTCTTTTCGCATCCGGGCGAGCAACTCATCGGCGGAGTATTGCACGTAGGCAAGGACTTCGCGAACCGTGTCTCCTTTGATGACGGTGTCCACGGTGAACTCGCCGTCGTCTTCCAGAGTGACGTGAACGGCGTTTGTGTCGCCGAAGAGGTTGTGGAGGTCGCCGAGGATTTCCTGGTAGGCCCCGAGAAGGAACGAGCCCAAGAAATACGGCTCGTCCTTGAACGGATGGAGTTCGAGGGTCTTGCGGACGTCCCGCAGATCGATAAACTTGGTGATCTTGCCATCGGAATCACAAGTGATGTCTCCGAGGACGGCTCGTCTTGTCGGGACCTCGTCGAGTCGGTGGATGGGCATGATCGGGAACAACTGATCGATGGCCCAACTGTCGGGCATCGACTGAAAGAGTGAGAAGTTGCAGAAATACGTATCAGAGAGCATGGCTTCGAGGCCTTGCAACTCTTCTGGTATGTAGTCTAACTCCTCGATGACTTTGCGAACTTTGCCACAGACTCCCCAAAACAGTTTCTCCGTCAAAGCCCGGTATTCGATGCTCATCGATCCGAGATTGAACATGTAGAGGGCTTCGTCGAGCGATTGAATCGCGTCATGGTAACTCTCGAGCAAGTTCTTTTTCGAGAGGTTTTGGTAGGTGGCGTGGAGGTCGACGATTTGCTGCGGAGCGTCTTCTGAGACGGTTTCGGGCAGCGTATAACCATCGAAATCCGAAACTCCGAGGACGTCGAAAACGAGCAAACTGTGGTAGGCTACCAAGGCTCGGCCTGACTCGGAGATGATGTTCGGGTGTGGGACTTCGGCCTCGTCACAGACGGCCATGACCCGGGACACAACGTCGTTCGCGTATTCCTGAAGGGTGTAGTTGATGGAGGACTCGAAGTCCGTTTGGGATCCGTCGTAGTCGACTCCCAGGCCACCACCAACGTCGAGGTATTTCACGCTCGCCCCGACGCGATGGAGTTCGGCGTAGATACGTGCGGCCTCGGTGAGTGCATTCTTGATGTTACGGATGTTGGTGATTTGGCTGCCCAAGTGGAAGTGGACGAGTTGGAGGCAATCGGCCATGTTCCGTTCTTTGAGATAATCGAGGGCCTCCAGCGCTTCGCTGAGCGTCAACCCGAACTTCGATCGAAACCCGGCGCTGGAACGCCAACGACCGGCTCCTTTGGTCGCGAGCTTGACGCGGATGCCGATGGCCGGGTGGACGCCGAGTTCCTCGGCGAATCGAACGATCATCTCGAGTTCGGTATATTTCTCAACGACCGGGATGATGTTCTTGCCCAGCTTTCGGGCGAGAATTGTCATTTTGATGAATTCTTCGTCCTTGAATCCGTTGCAGATGATCGGCGTTTCGCGCTCGTTTGTCATCGCCAGGACGGCCAACAACTCGGGCTTCGAACCTGCTTCCAGACCGAAGTGGAACTCGTTGCCGATGTCGAGGATTTCTTCGACGACGTGTCGTTGTTGGTTTACCTTGATCGGATAGACGCAGCAGTAAGCGCCGTTGTATTCGTTCTCGCCGATGGCCTTGTAGAAGGCGTCGTGGATCTCCTGGACGCGGTGTCGCAGGATGCCTGGAAATCGGACGAGGATGGGGAGTTGGATGTCTCTGGCTATCAATTGCTCGACGAGGACCCGTAGGTCGATGCCCATTTCTTGATTTTTATCCGGATGCACCACGACATGACCAAGATCGTTAATGGAAAAATAGCCTTTGCCCCAGTTGGCAACGCCGTACGTTTCCAGGGCATCTTGGATCGTCCATTTCTCCATTAGTTTCATCAGGCCTACCTTTCGTTGGGCGTTGTGACTTCCGTTGGCCGAGAATGTGGTCTGTTGTGTTGTATCTCGAATCGTTATCGCCCTCCTTTATTCCGCTTTGACTTGCTCCACGGAAATTTGCATAATCTGGCAACTAAAAAACGATGTATTTGTCTGTATCTATGCTTGCGGAGACCAAGAGTCAAGGACGTTCGAAAAGGTGGTCCTGGAGTTTCTTCCTTTCTTCATTAAGGCCTCGCACGCAATTGAAATTGAAAAGCTATACTTAAATAGAGGATGGAATGGATTCTTCACGATAGACCCAAGCGCTTCTTCTCAATCTACTCTCCCTTTCTCTCACCCCAGGACCGTGTCGGGTCGATTCGGTAGCGGCTTGCTAATGTCCATACCCGAGTTTGAAGTCGCCAATATTCCCAACTGAGGTTAGAAGTCATGCAAGTCTGCCTTTTCGAAGACCCTCAGGTCGATCAATTTGAGCCAATGACACTGACTCGTCCAGTGTTTGACTTGCGTTGTGGGGTCAACACGCTCGGGCAGCGTCTGGTAGAGTCGTTTCGAGCACCACTGGCGGCGTTATTCGTTCGCGATTCGATCGCTGAAGTCAGCCGGGAGTTACACCCGAAGACGCCCACTAATATTATAGCCGCCTTGCCCAACAACCCGACTCTGTTTGTGAATGGTCGGTGGCTACCACCCGAAAACTTTGTCCCTCCCAATCGCTGCGAACCGCATGTTGCTGTAAACGGAGAGACGGTCGTGTATGCGCTTGTGAACCCAGAGCACCGAGAACGAATCGAAAGTCTCGGCTTAGCAGAGGCACTGAGAGCATTCCAGCATTCCTTTCCGGCAGATGAAGCGGGTGGGCAGTTATTACAATATCCGTGGGAACTAGTGGAACACAACGAAGATCTCCTTCGACAAGATTTTCAGGCCGTACTTAACGCCAAGGAGCGTGTCGCCCCTTCGAACTTTACAGTCGTGGGAGACTCGAACATGCTTCACGTCTCGCCGTCCGCGAAGGTCGAACCGATGGTGGTATTCAACACCGACGGTGGTCCCGTGATCGTGGACGAGGAAGCCGTCATTACCGCCTTCAGTCGCATCGAGGGCCCTTGCTATGTTGGTCCGAGGACTCAGATTGTTGGAGCAAAAATACGCGGAGGGTCGACTTTCGGTCCGCAATGCCGTGTAGGAGGTGAAGTTGAGGCGAGCATCCTGCACGGGTACAGCAATAAGTATCACGACGGTTTTTTGGGCCACGCGTATGTTGGCGAATGGGTTAATTTGGGTGCCGGAACGAGTAACAGCGATTTGCGAAACGATTACGGCGAGGTGCGGGTCATCATCCAAGGGGTGCCGGTGGGCACCGGGAGCAACAAAGTCGGTTGTTTCGTTGGAGACCACACGAAGTCCGGTCTGGGCTCACTCATCAACACTGGTTCGACGTTCGGGGCCTTTACCAATGTGTTGCCCGCTGGAAATCTGGCTCCGAAGTACATCCCATCGTTTTGCACGTTGTGGAAGGGTGAACTACGCGAAAATCAAGACTTCGACGGGTTGATGCAAGTCGCCGAGACAGTCATGAAGCGCCGAGGTCAACGACTGATGCCCGCCCACCGAAATCTCTACCAGCGACTCTTTGAAGACACGGCCACGTTGCGTGAGCGAGCCCTTGAGGACATGAAAAAACGAAACGTCTTTCGGTCGGCCTGATCGAAGAGTCTGCTCCTCGGGATTTTAGAATTGTTGGTTTCCACCAGCCAGAACAACGTTCTGAGGTTTCAAAATTCAGAGGACCATTCGTTGGAGGGTGTGTCCCAGCCCTCTTTACGCTTGAGCAATTCGAAGGACGACTTTCTTATCCCGACCCGGTGTTTCGGCTTGCTTGACGGCTTCTTGAATTTGGTCGAGCGGAAACTCTTGCACTTCGGTGTATATGGTTCCCTCGCCAATCAAACTCCGCAGACGACGGAACAACCGGAGCATCCGTAGGGGGCTTTGGTGTTGGACCCATTCGGAAAGCCAAAAACCCTCGATGCTGCTTTGTTTAGCCATCAACACGCGGGAAGACAACTCCATTGGTTGGTCCGAAAGTGTTCCGTAGAGAAGGAGCCTGCCTCCTTCGGCCAAGGATTTGGCGGCACCCACGGCTGTCGAACCGCCGACGGCATCGATGGCGTGTGGGACGCCCATTCCGTTGGTGAGTTGGAGGACTTGTTCGGCGATGTCGTCTCCGGTTCCAGCGATGGCGGTGTGTCCAGCTTGTTTGAGTTGCTCGGCTTGCTCGGGACGACGTACGACGTTGATGACACGAAACGAGTTTTTCCTGGCAAGGCTCCGGACCATCCCGCACAACGAACTGCCCGCAGCCGTCTGCAACACCCATTCGCCAGGGCGGACTTTGAGGACTTCTTTGATCATCACGTAGGACGTCGCGGGATTCACGAAGAAGGTGGCGGCCTGGTCGTCGGGCATGTCGCCGACGGGAACGACGTGTTTGGCCGACAAAACGACGTATTCCTTCCAGTTGCCGCCAACGCCTTTGAGTACGGCAACTTTTTTCCCTGGTTTTAGGCCACGCAACCGGGCAATCCATCCGGGGCTGATGGCATCAATGATGCCAGCGCCTTCGTAGCCAGGTGTGGCTGGCAGGTCAGGACGTCGGCCGTAGATGCCGCGAGCCGTCATGAGGTCGGATGGATTGATGGGGCTGACGAGCATCCGGACTCGGACTTCGCCGTCACCCGGTTCGGGCTTGGGAACGTCTTGGATTTGTAGGACTTCGGCAGGTTCGCCGAATTGTTCAAGGACCGCAGCTTTCATGGTTTCTCGCTTCAGATGGTAAGAAGACTCGTGTGGGCTTTTTATACGGACCCGAAGCACCAGCGAGGATCTGGTCTCAGAGGAAAAAGTGGGTTTCCCCTTCGACCGCGACGAAACATCCTTCTGCTAGAGCGCGTTGCCAATGGGTGCATTCGGCTCGTTCTCTCGACGACGATGACACACCACAAAGAGAAAGGGTGTGGCATCGTTTCACGCTCTACTGAGAACTGCGTGGCGGTTGGCGTTTCTTTGGTCTGGACTGAGTTTGCAGTGTACACGCGGCTCGCGTGTACCTACGACAAAAACAAAAAAATCGGACAGCAATCAATTCCGCGTTCCGAACGTGCCTGCTACTTTCTTCGGGCAGGCCTCAGTAGAACTTTCAGATGACTTGGACGCTGCGCTATGTTTCAGCTCCCCTCGAGATGCGGCTCTCAATTTTTCGACTTACCACCGATCGAGATCAAGTGTTTTTGAGTCCGGAAATAAATCCTTCCGTCTGCGATGGCGGGTGTGCTGGCGACTTTCTCACGCAACTCCATTCGTCCAAGGGGACGGAACTTTGTAGTCGCTTCAAAGACGAACACTTCTCCGTTGGTAGCCGTGCAATAAATTGCTTTGCCCGCACTAACCGGTGAGGCGTAGAATTCCGTGTTGGCCAAGTTCTTCTGCCAAACGACGTTTCCGGATTGGGCATCCAGACAGCTGGCGACGCCGCGTTCGGAACAGAGGAAAACGTGGTTTCCGATCGGTAATGGTGTGGGCATGTACGCTACCTTGTCTTGGTATCGCCAGACTTCTTCGGGCTGACCACTTTTGGAGACGCTGGCGGGCCTCATTGCAACTAGGTTCTTCTGCTTCGTCACGAAACCACACGTCCCCAATACCAGATCACCCACCACGACTGGGGAGGAAATCGCTCTTTCCGGTTTCGTGGGTACGAAGCACGAAACTTCCCAGTTGATTTTTCCGGTCTGGGGATCGACGGACGTGATCCCACGTTTCCAGTTGGTGAAGATGATCTCTTTCTTTTTTCCCTCGGGGTGGAACACACACGGTGTGGAGAACGTCGCGTTTCCGCTCTTGCGAGGAATTTTCCACTTCACGCTGCCATCGGTTTTGTTCACTGCTAGCAGATACCCTTTTTTGTCCTGGTCGGCGGCCAAGACTAGCAAGTCATCGACAAGAATCGGGGAGGGTCCGAATCCGTGCTTGCTCTTGAAGGGGCCGAAGTCTTTTTCCCAGACGAGTTTGCCGTCGTGATCGAGGGCCTTGACGAGGTAATCCGAAGGGCTACCCCAAGTGACGTAGAGTCTTGTGGCATCGACTACGGGTGTGGAGGTGGCAAAACTGTTCCGTTTGTGTTTCCGATGTTTCTCGCCAGAGTCTATTTTTTTCCAAAGTTGGTGGCCATCGTTTCGGTCAAGGCAAACGACGATTCGCTGGCCATTGTCGGGCCTGAACGAAGTCACGAAGATTCGATTTTTCCAGACGACAGGGCTCGAATGACCGATTCCGGGAATGGCGACTTTCCAGTCGTAATCCTTCCGTGTCCACTGAGTCGGTAGGGTGGAAGCGGGACTGATTCCGGAACCATTCGGGCCGCGGAATCGCGTCCACTCTTGTCCCAGAGCCGTTCCTCCGATGGCCAGAAAAGTCAGGAGCACCAAGGAACATCGGTTCGTCATGTCTTTTCCTTTTGCGAATGGGTGTTGAGTGTTGGTGGGATGATGGGAGTAGAAGCTGGGAGCACAGCGGCCACACTTTCGTGTTCTTAGTTGCCTGGTGAGTCCGAGGCTTCTCGAATCAGGCAGGTTGAGGTTCGTACACTTGGCTGTCGCTGTATGGGTGCGTGTCCCACGGAACCAGCCGGTCCGTTGGCAAATCTCGCCCCAGACTTGTCTCGATGTATGGGACTGGGTCGGTAGCGATCTGTCCCCAAGTCAAGTCTGCGGGTAGCTGATCAATGACACAATGCGAACTATCCCAGGCAGCATATCGACGCTCAATCGGGAGCCAGAGGAGCAACCCGGCAGGTTCATAGTTGTCATTGCAGGAGCCAATGAGGTCCACGGCGAGGACCAAGTACGAATTCACTCCAGGAGCGTTTGGATCTTCTTTGTACCAGGACTCGGAGCTGGTCTCGACGGGGAACCGTTGTAATTGCAGCTTGGAGAGCGGGATAAGTGTGACGGCGCCAGCGTCGCATTCTTCCGGGTCGTATGCCAGTTGTTTCTCGGCCGCCAGAAAAGCGACAAGGTCTGGCGGGAGATGGAGATCAGGAGCTGGGTGTTCGGCCATGAGCGTTTCCTTTGACTCACTCTTTGGTGAGCTAGGCAGGACCCATGAGTCCCTTGTCCTCGAGCTGTGGTGGAGGTTTAGTTGGTGGCTCCTTGTCCCCGGTGTCGCTCAAGTTTGGTGCCGAGATGCCAGCGACGAACCCGATGAAGAACGCCACGATCACCAGGATGATGATCACCAGCAGTTGAGCCCACCAAGCTCCCAGGAGGGATCCACCGGCAGGTGATTCGCCTCGGATTTGTCCGATCCATCGACGACCGGGTGCGGTGCGATCGAATTGACGCACGGCCGTCGCGACTTGCCCGACCTGGGTCCGCGCGACCGGGTTGTCCGGGTCGAGTTCGAGCACGGATAAGTAGGACCAGACGGCGGCGCCGAGGTGCCCCGCGCGAATGGAGCGATCAGCGTCGTGGAGCCCCGCTTGCAATTCATCGACGTAATCGACCAACAACGACAGGTCGGCCATACACGATGGACATTCCTTTGGGAGGTGTGTGAACTCTCGGTTACATTGCGGACACTGAGGCATGCTCGTGAAACTCCGGGAGTCGTTATTGTTATCGTCGAACTTTTGTTGGGACAATTTCACACGAACCCGAAGCGCTGGTGAGGATTTTATTTGAGATCCTCGGTTGTGCTTCGGGTTAGCGTAATTCCATTGCGACCGACATGGTTCGTTGGGACTTTCTTGGCCATTACAACAAGTAGGCGTAGTTCAACAGTCGGTCGTTGAGTTGGGCGCTGGCGTCTTCCATTTGTTTCTTGTCGCCCGAATCCATGGCTTGTCGGACGTCGCTGCACAGTTCTTGCAGTTCTCTTTTGTCCTGTTCGTCCTCGATCTTGGGTATCACGTCTTGCTCAGTCTTTTTCAAGACCTCCAGCGCGTCTTTGTATTCTTGGCTCGATTCGAGATCGCTGCTCTTGGTCATCAGGTCTTCGTTCAGACGCTTCATCTTCATGACTTGCGTCGGCGTGAGTTGATCGGGACCGCTCTGTTGGATGGCAAAGCGTTTCTTGTGACCACCATGCGGGTCGGTAATCTGGACCGTGAGGATTCCATCGTCGCCGTACTCGAACGCGACTTCGAGGGCACCTTCTCGCTGGGGTCGTGGGGGGTCGAATTCCCAAGGAATCTCGGCGAGCTTCACGTTTTCGGGACTGTCGGGGTTATCGTACTCGTCGCCTTCGTAGACGCTGATGATGACTCGTTCGGCAGGGTCGGCGACGGGATGATAGGTCTTGGTGAACGAACACGGGATGTCCGCGCCTCGTTTGATGATCGGATCGAGGTAGACCTGGCGACGTTCGTTGATCGGGTTGGCACAAAGTGAGTGCTCGAGCTTGACGCTGTAAGCAAAGTTGTCGAGACCAGGAGCCCCCTGGACGATGGCCGAGACGATGGCGGCTCCCTGGGCCACACACGTCATGGGGTCGACCTTCTCGAACGGTTCGGGATCTTTGCCGCCAAGTTTCTCGGCCACGAAACGCCGAATGAGCGGGATCTTGCTCGTTCCGCCGACCAAGAGGACACGGTCGATGTCGCGAGGACGCAACCCGCGAAGTCGCATGGCTTCGTCGATCGCCGTGCCGGACTTGACGACGAGCGGCATGATTTCTTTTTCGAAGGTGGCGCGGTCGATTTCCTCTTCGAGGTTCAAGTGGCGATCTGGGACCAGTTCGGCCTTCCGTATGACAGTCGAGTTGTTATCTGACAGCTCAATTTTGCCCTTCTCGACGGCCAACATGAACTGTTGTTTGTAAGGCGAGTTGAGAATGTCGTAGCCTGTCTTTTCCTGGAACCGCTGTGCAATTACTCGCCCAAGTGCGGAGTCGAGATCGTCGCCTCCGAGTTTTCCAATGCCCTTGCTGCTGATTTCCTCGAAGATGCCGTGGTGGATCCGGAGGATCGTCACGTCGAGCGTTCCACCGCCGAAGTCGTAGACCAACACGGTTTGGTCGCTTTGGGCGTCGAGGCCGTAGCAGATCGCCGCGGCGGTCGGCTCGTTGATGAGTGTCAGGACTTGCATGCCGGCAGCACCGGCGCAAAGTTTTGTGGCGTGTCGGGCGAGGCCCTTGGAGTTGGCTGGTATCGTGACGACGGACTTTTGGATCGTCTCGTTCAGGGAGGTTTCGGCGTCTCGCTTGAGCAGGCTGAAGAGCATGACGGCAATTTGTTCTGTCCGCAAGTCATTGCCGACGAAAGGCACTCGTTCTGGGGTTCCGAGGATTCGTTTGATGGAGCGGATGGATCGAGTCTCGTCGAAGTTTTCTTTGGCTTCCTGGCCGAATGCGAGTGTCCCGTCTCGTCGCATGGTGACGATCGAAGGAGTCCATTTGTACCCCTGTTGGTTGGGGAGAACTTCCGCCTGGCCGTAGGAAAAATTGGCAACCACGCTGTTGCTGGTGCCGAAGTCGATGCCGATGTATCCCATGGTGGAGAAACCTTTGTTGACAGTGTCGACGAGACATCACCGATGGACCGAGGACACGGAACGAGCATGTTGTTCCGTTGTTATTGGATTACGTGCCTTTCGGCGGAATCACTCAGGGCCTGATGGTGTCCTGTCCGGAAGTCAGGAAAACTGAATTTATGTTTTCGAATTTCCGACCAAGATACAATAGAGATTCTGGAATTACCAGTGATGCCGTTCTGTGTTTTCGCTTTCGTTCGTAGGCCAAGTTTCTACCCTATCCATGAAGTGATGGGGACAGTTGAGAAACCTGTCCTGCGGTTCTTGTTTCCAAGTCAGATCTCCAGGTCGTTTGGGAAAAGTCGAGACTTTTCGAACTGCCTGGGACTGCACTGTTATTCCGAAACGATGACTTTGGGCCGAATCAAAACGAAATCGGCGTGGTGTTGACTCGCGAAGCCGGGTTCTTTTTGCTCGGCAACGCGAAGAGCGTCCATTCCTTCCATCCGCATGCTGCCGACTCGCTCGTGACGGGCTGGATCGTAGGTTTCGCCGATGACGGCGTCATAGGGTTGGATGCCGTGTCGTTGGAGAGCTGCGCTGACTTTTCGGTACTGGATTTCGATTCCTTCGGCCCAGCGTCGGAGCGGTTCGGCCTCTTCCCCTTCTGTTGGCAGGGCGGGCCTGGCTGCCACAATTTGTCGCATGTCGTTGCAGATATCGACGAGTTCTTTGAGGATCGACAACGCTAGCCGTTTTTCCCCGGTGAGTTCTTGTCGCAAGTTCTGGTACGCTCGTTGGGTATCCCCGGCGAACCCGTTGAACTTTTCGATCAGCGTGTCACGGGATTTGGTCAACGACTGCTCGAAGATTTTGTGTTGGCGTTCGTTCTTCTCGCGAAGGGTGATGAACGCTTCGAACAGCTTGTACACAGAAGACATGCCGCGTGTGGCAGGTTCCGAGGCTTGGTCGGTCGGGAACTGCGTGTGGTCCACAGGAAAATCGTGACTCATGCGGGCTCTACCTTGGTGGTCTTGGAGACAACAAGTGTTTGGTCTGGTCTTGGGAATTCTCGTTGGGGCGAGAGTTGTGCCTCCTGCGAACGTTTCGCCTTATGATTGTAGTCTTTTCGGTTTTTGTCGGCACACTATCGCGTGTTCGTCTCTCACACGCGGTGCGTGCTATGCGGAACAGATCGTCGACAAAACCTGCTGTGTTTTCTGGTCGGTTTTGCTCCGACAGATCGTCGACAAAACCTGTTATTCGGGCAGCTCGATTTCCCATGGGTCGATGGGTGTGGCGACGAATTCTTGGAGCAGGTGACGGACGGCTGGAAATTCGCGAGGAATTTCGGGGACGACGATGGACTCGCGGATTTCGTCTTCGTTGGGCAATTCCACGTCGGGTGCGTAGTCGGCGAGCGACTTTTCTTCGTCGATCGGCTGGCAGGTTACTTTATTATCGGCCGCGCCACCGTACCGAGCTTCGAGCCGTTGGAGGACGCCATCCGTGGTCTCGACGTTCAAGCTACCGGCGTCCCACTCGATGCGTTTGCCTTCTTCCTTGAGCATTTCCCGTGCCCAGTTGATGTCTTCCAAGGGCACGAGCACGATTTTTTGTCGTGCCCACTTCAGGCGTTGGGCCCAACTGGCATCGATCTGATTCATCGATGCCGTTTTCGGGACACCAAGCAGCAGAAATGGCCCGACTTGTTCTCTGGGTAAATGTTCCAATTGAGGGTACCTGTCCCAGGTGTTCATCGTATGTCGGTCTCTCCGACCGACGTCAAAATCTAGTCTGTAGCTACCTGTTAGGAATGTATATCACTTACCAGCAAATTGTCCATCTTTTGGAGACCCGTGTCGCGAGACAAGGGTCCAGAGATGAGAGTAACCACGGATCGCATGGCTGCCACAGAGATCGATCAATCTGAGGTGTCCGTGGTTGGTCGTATTTTTCCTTCGCAGTTTGGCGTCTCGGTTGAGGTTTCGGGTCGTGTTCTCGTCTCTGGTCGTTGCTCAATCTCCGCGAAGCGTCAAGCCGTGCTGCCGGAGTTTCTCACGAACTTCGGTGAGCGATGTCACGCCGAAGTTTTTCGACTCCAACAATTCGTCGGCGGTCCGTTGGACCAAATCTCCCATGGTCGCGATGCCGAGTCGATTCATGCATTTGCGAGCCCGCACGGAAAGATTCAGTTCGGCCACGGGCTTTCCAAGGACGGCTTGTTCTTCCTGGCTGAGTGGTTGTTGTGGAGACGCGAACCGTCGTTCGTATCCACCGGGGCTGCGGCCACCGTCTTCGAGTGACTGGCCCAGGTGTAAGGCCTTGCTGCCGAGCATGTCTTTGATTTCTTGGAGTGACGTTTCGCCGAAGTTTTTACTGCTGAGGAGTTGTTGTTCACTCACACGCGTCAGGTCGCCGAGCGTACGGATGTTCATTTTCTTCAGGCAGTTCCTCGCCCGTACCGAAAGTTCGAAGTCGGTCACGGGAATTTCCAGAACTTGACTGAAGCGGCTCGTTGCGGCCTCGTCGTCGGGGTTGTAGTACATCGTCAAGGAGGCTTCGGCGTCTTTCAAAAACAGCCGTGCTTGTTCGTCGTGGGGGTTGGCGTCGGCCAGCTTTCGATAACAATCGACGGCATCGGCATACTTATCGTTGTCCTCGTAGAGGATGCCCAAGTTCATCAACAGCCCAGTATGTACAGGCGGATACGTAAGGCATTGCTCATAGTAATCGATGGCTTCGTCGTCGTTGCCGGCGAGGTCGTTGGCGTGTCCGAGTTGGAACAGGGCACCGGTGTGTCCGGGGTCGTGCTCGACGGCTTGCTCGAGGTGTTCGATTGCTTTCTCGCGGGCCCCTTCGTCCAGATAGCAACACGCCAGTTGGAAGTGATACTCGGCGTTGTGGCTGGCCTGGTCTTCGTACTTCTTGAGGATCGTCCGAGCCTTCTCGATGTCCCCTTGTTGGCGGTAGATTCCGGCCTTTTGCAATTGGACTTGGCTCACGGAAAACTTGGCTTGCTCGGCCTTATCGAAAGCTTCGAGGGCACCGTCGAGATCTTGTCGTTCGAGCAAGGCTCGGCCCAGATAGAAATGTGCCAATGCACCGTCGGCTTGTCGAAGGTGGTTTGCGGCTTCTCCCAAGTGTCCGAGGAAAAAGCAAGTAATCCCCAGCTTCAAATGCCAGCGTTTGGCGGCATCTCCGGTCGCCCCTTCGACCTTCTTTTCCAAGAGTTGTTTGACTTCTTTGAGCGTTCTATATTGGCTGGCATCCTGAGCCAACCCTTGGCGTATTTTGGTCACTGTCCCGGCGTCGCAGTCATCCCGCTCGACCAAATATGCCCGCAAATCAATCAATGTCATATCGACCATAACTGGATCCTCCTGAGAACCCCTGACCCATTCTGTGTAGAATCAATTTATATCCTGGCGGATGTACGCAAGCAATAGCAGGCGTATATACGCATATACACAGTGAAAACATGTATACATTCTTGATAAGTACGATTGTAGAACCATGGCGAAACGTCGCACGAGTAATGAACCACTTCCAGCTTGTTATGGGATGACTCATCTTGGATTGGAACCCATCGCGTCAGAAGAATTATCTGAGGATTTTGGAGCCGAAGTCAAGCGCACGAGCCCAGGGATCGTGGTCTTCCGCGTTGACGACATTACCAAGTCATTGCTGAAAGTTCGCACCACCGAGGATATATTCTTGTTGGGTTGGGGAAGCGATCAGCTTACGTTTCGCGCGGCCGATTTACGGAAGATCCAGAAGTGGACGGCTGAGGACGTCAAGTGGGATCGGCTCTTGCAGATTCACCACACCATCCGACCCAAGCCGTCGGGCAAGCCGACTTATCGCCTGGTCGCGCAAATGACTGGCAAACACGGGTATCGTCGTGTCGATGCGTTGAAGGCGCTGGCGAAGGGGCTTGGTGGGAAACTCCCGTCGAGTTGGAAGCACGCCGAGGAAAACGCGTCGATCGAGATATGGTTGACGATCCACGGCCGGACTGCCGTTTGCGGAGTGCGGTTGTCCGACCGGACTATGCGACACCGCAAATACAAACAAGATCATATGCCTGCTTCGTTGCGTCCGACGATGGCTGCGGCGATGGTTCGTATGTCCGGTGCGAAGGTGGGAGATCGTGTGCTTGACCCCATGTGTGGTGCTGGAACGATTCTGGCGGAGCATCTGTGTAATTATACGCGTGATACCGAAGCGACGTTCGATGTCCTCGGCGGTGACATCGAACTCGAACCTCTCCGGAATACGAAGGCCAACTTGAAACAGTTCCCTGAGATTCCGCTGGCGCTTTGGGATGGGACACGACTTCCGTTGCAGAGCAAGTGGGCCGACTACATCATTTCTAACCCACCCTTCGGAAAGCAAATCGGCAAGCCGGAGGAGATCGGTGATCTCTATTTTCGCATGGTCGTGGAATATCACCGAGTCTTGAAAAATAGTGGAAAGGCAGTGTTATTGGTCTCGGATTTTCCATTGCTCAAACGTGCCGCGAATGCCCGGAGTTGGCAGTGCGAACGAAATTTGGATGTGAAAGTTTTGGGACAGAGAGGGAGTATTAGCGTTTGGCGGAAGTAATGGCCGTTGACCGGGGTTCATTCCTTTCCCAGAATCAAATCCAACGCCCAACAAGCCCTCAGATGCCCTCGCTTTTCTCGAAAATGGTCGAGTATCCGTGTGTCGGTACACCCGGCTTCTTCGAGGGCGTCGGCGAGAATGGGCAACTCTCCGAAATGTTGGTGTTGGTAAATCGATTTGGCAAGGTTGACGACCGTTTCGGTGAGCCACGTTGGCTCGATCGAAAACGTTTCGAACGGATTCGGAACTAGCTCGCGGAGTAGGTCGGCTTGGGCACGATCTTCCTGCTCGTAGGCTTCTACGTCCAGAGCACCGGCCATATGATAGCTCACCTGCAACAAGTCCAACATTACGCGCTCGCTGCGGGAGGTTCTTGTGAGCGCGACTAGACAAAGATAAAGGGAATCCCACGGACTCAGGTCCTCGCATGCAAAAATGTCGTTGACCAAGTCGGTTCCAACGCCGAAGTCCCGAACCGATTGCACAAAAGCATCTTCGACGAGTTCCCCCTCGGCGTATTTCTCCACGAGCGAAAAAAGGGTCGTTATCTTGTTGAGCGGTCCATCCCAAAACTCTTCCCATAAATCCATGTGTCGTCGGCAACAAGCCAATCCGAACAATCGAAGCTTCCTGTCGCTAATTCGTTTTTCAACCACACCGAGCATATCTTCTGCGGAAACAGAGACGTTCCAGCCTTGGGCATCAAGAATCTTCCACCACATGGGCACACTGGAGCCTCTCGCTTCGGATTATGTTCACTATATCGGGTACGCCGCGATACCTCTCATTCTCATCTCTCGATGGTAGCAACCTGACCTTGTCGATGGAGCGGAAAAACCGTTTGCTAATTGATTGGGAGTGAGAGTAGTTGACCTCCCTTGATTTATGAGCCAACTTTACAGTGACTTGATACTGGCGCATCGGGCACGCGGGAAAAGCGTGACCCTCCCAATTCGACAACTCCATTTGGGTCGCCGAGTCGTTCCATTTCGTCCTATTTCGCCGGAGACAACAACGTGTCCACACCCGTGGCCGAATTCCGAGAAGTCGTCAAGGACTATCCCGTGGGGCTCCTCCGCCGTGAGAAGCTCCGGGCCGTCGACGCCGTGAATCTCAAGATCGAACCCGGACAAATCTTCGGCCTGCTCGGGCCCAATCGTGCGGGTAAGACGACACTCGTCAAGTTGCTGCTTTCTTTGTGTAAACCAACGTCGGGTCAGGTTTTCCGTTTTGGAAAACCGACGACCGAGCGTTCGACGCTCATCAAGGTCGGCTATGTTCACGAGAACCATGCGTTCCCGCGGTACTTGTCGGCTTCGGCCCTGTTGGAGTACTACGGGGCCATGAGTCTGCTTTCCGAACCGCGGGTCCGAGCGAGGATGCCCGAGTTGCTCGAACTCGTCGGGCTCGAAGACCGAGCCAACGAACCCATTTCGCGATTCAGCAAGGGGATGATCCAACGGTTGGGGGTAGCCCAGGCCCTTATTAACGACCCCGATCTGTTGGTCCTCGACGAGCCGAGCGAAGGGCTCGATCTGTCCGGAAGAACGATGGTCTTCGACGTGGCCGACAAACTTCGCAAGGAAGGCAAAACGGTCTTGTTGATATCCCACGTTCTTCCCGAAGTCGAGCGAGTGTGTGATTCGATAGCAGTGATCCGGTCGGGAACAATCGTCTACGATGGGTCGATCAAGAAGTTGACCGAGGGGCCTGAAGGTAACCAGGGGAGTTCTTTGGAAGAGGCGGTACGCAAATTCTATGAGCCAAGATAATCAATCGAACGCGCCAGAGGCGTCTCTCAGTTCTCCACCCAAGCTCGACGCCCCGGCGATACTCTACGCCGTGCGGTGGATGATCCACGACACGTTCCGCCAAGCCCTCACGACGAACTTGTTTTGGGTCATGTTGGTCTTGAGCGGGATATTCATCGTTTTCTGTTTGGGGACCAAGGTTACGACTGGCTTACTCGATCCGGACCCAAAAGCCGCCGAGTTGACGAGCATCAGCCAAGAGGGGAAACCGATTCCCGTCACCGACAGGCTCGACCGGAAACTGGGAGAAATTAGCTTACTGTTCGGGGCGGTCACGATTCCGGAGACGCGTTATGCCGAGGAGGCGGTCATCTTCATACGTTGGGTGATGTCTTCTTTCGTGGCGGGGGTGTTGGGGTTCTTGTTGTTATTGATTTGGACGTCCGGTTTCGTTCCGGATTTCCTCCAACCGAGTTCGGCTTCGGTTCTGTTGACCAAGCCGATTCCGAGGTGGGTCATTATTTTCGGAAAATATCTCGGGGTGCTTACCTTCGTTGCCTTTCAGCTAACGGTTTTCTTTCTCGGTACGTGGTTTGCGTTGGGGATTCGGAATGGCGTTTGGGACATGGGCTATCTGTTAGGAATTCCCCTGGTCTTGTTGCATTTCGGTACGGTGTACAGTTTCGCGGTTCTCATCGGAGTTGTTACGCGGAGTAGCATCGCGAGTATCTTTAGCTCGCTGGCGTTTTGGTTGGCGTGTTGGGGAATGAACTATGGTCGGCATCACGTCGTTCGCATCGTCAACGAGAGCGCGGCCAAGAGCGAGCCGTCCCCGTTTGGGGCCGTGACTCGTATGCTCACAGAACTTGGTTACTGGGCGTTTCCGAAGCCGGTAGACATCCGCATTGTGACCGAACGGGTGCTTGCGGCTGGGTCGAAGCAGATTCCGACGATCTCCGCGGATTTGGGGATCGACACGTTCAACCAATATCAGTTCATGCCGGAGTTTTCGATTCTGGCATCGGTGTTTGTGGCAATAGGGTTCCTGGCGCTGGCGGCTCATCAGCTGGCGACGACAGACTACTGATTTGAGTTCCGGGAAATGGGATCGCGGCCGTGTACCACGATCCCTGGGGATGGGTTTATCGGCCCGCCTCCGAACCGTTTAATGCTCCGTGAGGCAATCGTCCGGTCGGCACTCGAGTTCGCCATGGGAACGGATCAACGATCTGAACCGGCTCGGTCGAAACGCGCTCGCCCAGGATGCGTTCGAAGACGGTTGCGTAAATCGTTTCGATCTTCTTCATGCTGTGGGCGGCCAGGAGTTGGTGAACTCGTCCTTGATTGCCCAAAATGAAGCGGCGTCCTTGCATGTCCGTGATGGCGCGAGCACCGGCCAAATTGGCAGCGAGTTTTTGGGCCGCGTGAAACTGGACGTCTGGGCCGTGGATCGGAACCGGAGGTAATTTCGGAGCGATTGGACGGCCACTCGGATCACGATAGGTCAACGCACTCTTCGGATCTTGTTCGACGGCGGGATCGAACGTGACGGGTTGAACCACGAGACCGTGTTCGCGTCGAAGTTTTTCGGAGTGAGCCTTTCGGAAATACGCCTTGAACTTGGCTCCATCGTTCTTGGCGACCTTCATGGCTTTATACGTATTGTCGATCACCCATTTCGCTTCCCGGATGAGTTGCTCGGCGTTCACGGGCCCAGCCACGACGTGGAGCACACGACCGTCCGGCGCGCAGAAATACGAGGCCACGTTGCCGCCTTGTTTTTGTCGACCGACGATGCGAAACGTGCCGACTTTTTGGAACGACGAGACGAAAAATTTGTTGATGTACTTGCCGACTTTCGGATTGGCCAAGGCACTCACACGGAGTGCTTCTGCGTTGTTTCAGGTGAACTGAGGATCTTCGAATTTCCCGGAAACGTGCAGTACGAAGACGAGTTTTTCCTCTTTGGCCGCCCGCTGGGCTGCCAGGGATGGAGTTTTGACGAACTGGACGGTCGTTCCGAAGGTTTTGCACGACTTCCCGTCTTCGAACGGGTCGTCTGCGCTGGCAACCTGGGCACTCCCGAGCAGGAGGCAGGTCAAGGCAAACACGAGCAACTTTCGCATTGTCACTTTTCCTTTCTTCTGAACAATCGACTAACGGTGTCGGCTCTATCGTCGGATGGGCGTTGGTCTGTCGGAAGCCGCCCCGCCCGAAGGCGAGTCGCCAACAATTGCAACTGGCTCCTGGCGTGCGGGGCGATTCCAGGACGGGACAGTCATCGGCGTATTTCAAAACTCAGGGGAGCACTCCGAAGACGAAGGACTTTCTCCTGTTTAGCTCCAGGGTCGTAGGCGATGACTCGTTGGTCGTAGATGGCCTCGTACTTGCCCACGGGGAGGGTGGTCAGTCTGTTTTTCCAGGCTTCCACGGCCCGGTGTCGGCGAGCTTCCCAGCCTTTGGTGCGATCGAACGGAGAGTGACGTTGGCCTTGGGGGACGATCCCGAAGGGGTTTGGTTTGAGTTGATTGGGCCAAGAGAATTGAAACGGCTTCTTGTGAAAGGGCTTCTTCTGACGCATGTCTAACTTGTAGTGCCACAAGACTGGAAGCATGAACTCGTAAGGTTTGTCCGTGGTCTTGTTGTGGAGGCGGATTCCATAACCGATGCCCAACACACGAGATGGAGCATCGGTGAATTGAATGATTCTCTGGCGCCTGGTCGTCATTGTCACGACGAAAACGAGTGCGTCTTTTTGCCGGAAGATTCTCTTCTTCATTCCCGAGTTGTCGATGAGTGCAAGTTTGGCGTGGACAGGGTCTTTTTCCCAATGCGTCCGTGTGTCGTGGGTTGGTGAGGTGGTTGGGCGGTAAAGGATTTTTGCCGAAGCTCCAATCCACCCGGCACTCAGAGCAACGGGGGCTGCCGGAATGAAGAAGACGATTGCCATCGGAATGAAGATCCGCATAGACGTTCCCTCCCCGAATGAGTGGTTTCTCTGGATTGCCCGACCGTAAACCGATTCGAAAACACACTATCTATGTTTGCTACCAACGAAGACGAATCGTCTTGCAAGGGAGTTTGCCGAAGGGAGAGGAAATTTGTTTTATCTGAACCGACTCCGAGCGGAGCCAAAGACTCAGGGGAAAACACAGGTCCCCAGGCGTCCATAGGAGAAAAGTCGGCCAGAGTCCTTGTTCTCGTGATGGAGACCGATAATCTGACTTTTCGAGATAGGATCCTTTCGGTAACCTTCCCAGTTATCGGCCCGGCGAGTCTTGAGTCGGAGAGTATCACAAATACGACGGCACCTGTCCAGTAGAGGTCGGCACGATGAATAAGTGGGTAATTGGCTTAGTTTTTTTGACAGGTGGGCTGTTGGCTGGTTGCGGTCCGGATTACGAGTTTCGAGAGTTTACGTTCGAGGACGAGGGGTTTGCTGTCGAGTTTCCAGGGCAGCCGAAGAAGTCGACGCAAATACCGCCGGGAAGTCCTCGCCAGACGATCTGGACGGCCGAAGTGGGGAACAATGAATTCCAGGTGTTTCACCAACGAGTTCTTGAGGGTGCTGTGGATTTCAAGGCGGCCGAACAGCGTATTCGCGAGCGTATGGGTGGCGAAATCTTGTTCCCGAAAGAAGACATAACGACGGCGATCGGTTACAAGGGAGTCGAGTTGGAATTTCGCATCACGAAGCCTGCTCGCTTGAACATTGTGAGCCGTTGGGTCGTTGCCAACGGTGCGTTTTATCAAGCCCAAGTTGTCGGTCCGAACATTAACAGAAAATCTTCTGACGTACGCAAGTTTCTCGGGTCCTTCAGGATTTTCAAAGCCCGAGAGTCAGAGAAATGACTAAGACGTGATGGCCTTGGCAATGGCATCTCGGAGTTCCTGGACTGTCACCCCGGAAAAGAGAAATCGCTTGTCGCGGCTCGCCTGACCGCTCACGATCTCGACTTGTGACTTTTTGAAGCCGAGTTCTTTGGCAAGTGTTTGGATCAGGGCCTTGTTTGCTTTTCCTTGCTCGGGTGCAGCCGTGACGGCCACTTTTAATGCACCGGCTTGCTCCCCGACGATGTTGGATTTCTTCGCCGCTGGTTGAGCTTTGACCGAGAGCACACATCCTTTATCGTGTTCGTTGATTTCGATCACGTTGTTTTCCCCGGCATCCCTTCATACAAGACCGACCCCACGCGTATCATCGTAGCGCCTTCCTCGATGGCCACGACGAAGTCATTGCTCATTCCCATCGAGAGGTGTTCGAGAGTGTGTGGAGTTGGCATTTGGTTTTGGAGTCGGTCTCGGAGTTCTCGGAGTTCGACGAACGTTGGCCGACAGTTTTCGGGGTCTTCGTCGTACGCGGCCATCGTCATCATTCCCCGTACCCGGACCCTTTCGAGGGAGGATAATTTTGCGGCGACGTCTTCTAGCTCTTCGGGAGCAAAACCGTGTTTGGCTTCTTCGCGGCTGACATTGACCTCGAGTAAAACGTCGACAGAAGTATCTTGCTTGGAGGCTTCTTTGTCCAGAGTCCGAAGGAGTTTCAGACGATCTCCCGAGTGAATGAGGTCTACCAACGGGAGCGTTTTGTCGATCTTGTTGGTTTGGAGGTGGCCGATCATGTGCCAGCGAGCGGTGTGTGGTACAGCTTTCGTCTTTCGCCAAAGCTCCTGGGGGCGACTCTCGCCAAGATCGGTGGCACCGGCGGCATGGAGTTGGGCGGCCACCTGCGGTTCGACGTATTTCGTCACCGCGACCAACTGGACGTCTTCCCGGTTGCGTCCGGATCTCACACAAGCGTCTTGAATCTGGTCCTCCAGAAACTTCAGACGGTCGGAAAAAAAATCCACAAGAGATCCGTCGAATGTTTGTGACATAAACTGTGTCTCATAGTTGTCTGGCACGCAATGGCTTGCGTCGCCTGTACGCAGTTCGGGCGTGTCGGGCGGGCCAGAGCAGGTCCCCAATCGTGACTCGTGCGCGCAAGCCAGACTTCATCGTTATTGTTGCCGGTCTGAGGAGGCCAAGTCAAATTCGGCAGTCTAGAGCTGTTCACGGCCTGAGTAGGTTCTGGTTGGGAGTCCTTCGAGGTCGTCAGACTAAAAAACACGTTTTTTGGTTGACAAACAACACAGTCGCTCATCTTAAATCCTTCTCCCCGCAAGCAGGGCGAAGGACTTTGATGGGTTCCCGACGCAAACGAAACCACTCCAGGGTTTTCATTACCTGCGCAGGTCTCGACAAGCCGTTGCGGACCGACTCACCCAATTTCCAATCGGCCCGCACGGGCGTTAAGCTACAGGCAAAGTGTCGGTCGGCTGGACGTTCCAACTTGATCTCCGAGTTTGGTTCTTGATAATACTCCCAAGGTTAACGAAGACCAATACACGACAGCGAGACGACCGTGACTAACGACCCAGCCAGTACCATGCCTGAGGAACAGGACCAAGACGAATCGACGGATGCCGTCCAGGCTCCGACTCCCTCGTATCCAGTCCAGGAAATCGAACTGCCGATGTGTTTTTACCTCGGGCGTCAGTACGACCTGGAGCGGAAAGAGTTGCTGGAGGAATCGGTGATGTATGACGCCAAGGATCTTACGACTCACGGCGTCGTTGTTGGGATGACTGGCTCGGGCAAAACCGGGCTGTGTGTCGGGTTGCTCGAAGAAGCCGCCATTGATGGCATTCCGACGATCATCATTGATCCCAAGGGAGACCTTTCGAATCTGCTTCTCCAGTTTCCCGACCTTTCTCCGAAAAGTATTAAAGAGTGGGTCAACCCCGACGAGGCGAAGCAGCAGTCAATGACTCCGGCGAAATACGCCAAAAAAATTAGCGATCGATGGCGGGATGGATTACAGGATTCCAAACAGGGCACGGAACGGATCGAATTGCTCAAGAATTCGTCCGAATGGCGAATTTACACGCCGGGGAGCGAAGCTGGTCTGCCGTTGTCCATTTTGAAAACGTTCTCGGCGCCAGACGGAAGCGTCTTACGTGAGCAACTCAACCAACGGATCGACGCCACGGCTACGGCCCTTCTCGGACTGACAGGGACGTCCTCGGACCCTGTGCAATCTCGCGAACATATATTGATCGCTCAACTGTTGTTGAATGCGTGGTCCAAGGGCGAAAACCTCACTCTCAAGGACATCATCGCCCAAGTCGAGGATCCGCCGTTGAAGGACATTGGAGCTTTCACGGTCGAGAAATTTTATCCGAAAAAAGAACGAGTCAAACTCGCGCTGGCTTTGAACAAGATCTTGGCTGCTCCGAGTTTCTCGACGTGGATCGAAGGTGAGGGACTCGATCTTTCGCGAATGCTCTACACGGAGGATCGAAAACCCCGTCAGCTCATCTTTTACATTGCCCATCTCGAAGAATCCCAGCGGATCTTTTTCGTGACATTGTTGCTCGAAGAGGTATTGAACTGGACTCGTAAACAAACTGGCACGAGCACTTTGCGAGCTTTGTTGTACTTTGACGAGGTGTTTGGATACCTTCCCCCCTCTCCAGCTAACCCGCCGACGAAGTTGCCCCTGATGACGTTGCTGAAGCAAGCTCGTGCCTTCGGGGTTGGGGTTCTGTTGGCGACCCAAAACCCGGTGGATCTTGATTACAAAGCCCTCAGCAACGCCGGGACGTGGTTCATTGGGAAGCTTCAGACGGAAAGGGACAAGGCGAGGTTGCTTGAAGGTCTCGAGAGCGTTGCCGCCGAACAAGGCTCGTTGACGGACAAACGATACCTCGACAACGTGATATCTTCGCTCGGCAGTCGAGTGTTTCTATTGCACAACGTCCATCGTGGCCAACCGTTGATTTTTAAGACGCGACACACGTTGTCGTTTCTGAGTGGCCCGATGACGCGTGATCAGATCGCCAAGTTGATGACTCCGCTGAAAGAAGAAAGACAACGACCAGAGTCCGACGCCGCAGTTTCGGATGGCAAGACGCACGTCATACCAAAGGAGTGCCGTGCTTGCGGCAAAGAGACCGAGTTGGATTGGAACTTTTGTCCGATCTGTGGTTTCGAATTCACCGAAGGAGACGCTTTGCGGGTCGCTGATGAAGAGTTCAAGGACAGCCTTCGCGTGGGCAGCAACGACCCGACTGAATTAAATTTGCCCAACACGCCGCCCGATCTTGATCCGGCCATTCCTCATTACTTCTTGAAACTCGCCAGCCCCGCTTGGCCGGCGGACTCGCTTGGTCTGGTCTATACGCCCCGGTTGCTGGGCGTTGCCGAAGTCGTGTACGCCGAAGATGTGAAGATCGGTGACGAGAAGATCGAGATTCAGCACGTCAGGCGTTACCGCCGACTTACGGATGCGCCACCGCTTGGGATGGCCCCGAGTTGGCCTGCGAGTGAACAGCTAGAGAATGAACTGGCAGCCGTTGGAGTTTCCGAAGGACTTTTCGAAGAGTTGCCGGAGATTTTCGAATCCGTCAGGAACATCCAGAAGTTAAAGAAGGGTTTGCTCGAATACGTCTACACGTCGGCTCGCTTGGTCCTTCTCAAGAATGAAAAACTGAGGCTTTTGAGTGATCCCGAGGAAGATCTCCTGGGTTTCCAGACGCGTTGCAAAGACAGAGCGCGCGAGTTAGCCGAAGGGGAGATTGCGAAGGAGAAGACGAAGTACCAGAGTAAGTTTTCGAGCCTTGGAGCGAAACTCCCGGACACTGCTGCGGCAAAGCCCAAGGACGACAATTCTCTCTTGGACTTCTTCAATCCGTTGGCCTGGGTTGGGCCATCGGCGGAAGCGAAGGCCAAAGCCGAGAAGATAGCCAAACTCGAAAACGAATGGTTTTCGGCTCAGAAGAAGATTCTCGATAATTGGAAGACGATCGCCGAGGAATACACCACCGTGAAAATTAAGCCGAAGAAGTCGAAAATCCACGTTCTCGAACTCGGCTTGGCGTGGGTTCCTTACTGGTATTTGCAGACTAGCTCGGGGATAGGGAAATTCGAAGCCTATCGGTAGAAGTTGGGGAACAGGTAACAGGAGAAAGAGGACTTGCTTTTTCTGTCATCTGTTATCTGTTATCTGTTCCTTTGTTGGCTTTATTGCGCGGTAGCTTGCCCGTTGCGCATTCGTTCGGCGGCGTCCAAAACGGCTCGGACGATCTTGTCGTAACCGGTACATCGGCAAAGGTTTCCAGCCAGGTGAAGCCTGACGTCGTGTTCGGTGGGGTTCGGGTTCTTTTCGAGCAATGCCTTGGCCGCGACGATGAATCCGGGTGTACAGATGCCGCACTGGAGGGCTGCGTCTTCGAGAAAACACTGTTGGATGGGGTGGAGGCCTTCGCTGGTGGCGACGCCTTCGATCGTTGTGATCTCGGCTCCTTCGGCTTCGACGGCCATGACCAGACACGAGTTGACGAGTCGACCGTCCATGATGACGTTACACGTTCCACAGTTCCCGTTGCCGCACCCTTCCTTGCTTCCAGTCAGTTGGAGTTCATCGCGGAGGATTTCCAATAGGCTCTGGCGCGGCTCACAGAGGAAATCGATTTCTCGTCCGTTGATTTTTGTCTGAACCTGAACACGCTTACGCATGGCGATATCCTTGTGCGCTGATTCTTGAAGGGATCGATAGTGCGAGACGCCACTGACCGATGCTGGTTCTACTTAATCGAGAAAACCTGGAGGTGTTGACGTCGGACCTGTTCAGGGGCTTGAGAGTCCGGAGCCAAACCGACCAGGAAGCACAGAACGCTGGTGTATGGTAGCACCTGCTTTTCTTTAGTATCTCCGTTTCTGGACGGGTGGCAACCCTTAGAATTCGGAAGAGAATTGTGGAGCTGGTCTGGGGAAGTAGGACGAGTTGCTACATCCCGGAAACGGGAGTCGCGAGGATCACTCCGACGAGTAGATCGTACCCTGTGTGGGCTCCCACTGCCACGCCAAAACCTCGACGCTGGAAAATGACGGCGAAATAGATCCCGGCGAGGAATCGGAAGAGGAACACGTAACCTTGGAATTCCTCGCCAGCAGCGCCGACGTGATGTGCTGCGGAAAAGAGCAAGGCCGAAACGACTATCGCGAGCATTTGGGATGGTTGCTGGCCGACATCTCCGAGTTGGAACACTTTCAGGATCATCGTGAGTAACAAGAGGCGGAAGACCACTTCTTCGTAGACTCCCGCTCCGACGAAGCTAACGATTTGGGCAATGGCCGGATCGCATTTCGTTCCAGCGGCCAGAGGCAGCCCAGCATAATCCACGAGTGGCCCGAGAGCTCGACTCAAGCCCCAGAGTCCCAGAGCCAGGAGGACGCTTTCCAATAACATTCCCATCCATACACCGGGGAGTTCCTTGGGAATATTCTTGCAATTCGCCCAAGCCCACCCGACCAACCCGATCCCGACCAAGGTCCCGGGCAAATACGATACTCGGAGTCCGATTCGGGAAAACGTCCAAATCAGCCACGTATCGGCCCCGTTGCGTAGGGTGTGGGGGTTGTCGATTTCGAGAAACGCCAATCCTAATTCGTACGCCGCGAGCAAGGGCACGACAAACAAGGCGCACGCGATGGGATGTTGTGTCGAGTTGTAGTATTCGTGGCTCGCGAGGCTCATGGGATTGGGGTGGATTGAGAGGTTCGGGATCAGGGAACAGGGTTTGGATCACTTAAACTGTGTTCATTTGGGAACCGTGATTTCTTGGGCCCAGCGCCTTCTCAAGATAGGATGCCTCGTGATGCTTCCGGTTCCTATTGAGACTGGTACGGCCAATGAACGAAGGTAGCAGGCTAAGTCCTAGTGCGGGTGCCGAAAGATTCGAAGAAGCGAACGGCACACGGTGGCGGTCGGATGAATAAGAGTCGTGTTTGTCCTGGTTCTTTGAGTTTCGTTTTGAGTTTCGTGGGAGCACACTTATGACCAGGATCTCTCGCCCCTAAGGGGCTGAGCATCGAAAGGACGATACTTGGTTATCCGATTACCCGAGGGAAAAAGGACTTTGAAAACGAAAAACCTGTACCCGATACAAATAGGAACCGCTTTAACTCATCAAATAAATCGACTTTGGAATTCATCGGCTTGTTGGAGTTACGCCCATTGTGGATAAGAACCAGCAAAGAGGGCTCGCTTTTCCGGGCCTGACAAAACCCGACTGATCTTTAACGATTGGCACGCCATGAGGTCGATGACTTGTGGTGTCTGTCTGGGGGCATGGTCGGAGTGCGTGAGAATTTCCACGACCGGCCTCGGCCCGACTTCGTGGATTTCTGAGGGTGATTGGGGCGGCAAAATGACAACGCCACACGTCCCGTCATTGAGTTCGATGCCGAGACCGGGAGGATAAGTTCCAAAGGACGCAACGGCGTCCACGTAGATGGAGTCGAGCTTGCCTCTCTCGGTCATCTCATGGAGTTTGTCGATGGCCAAAGCGGGTTCGATGGCTGCACGATGAGGACGATGGGAGCAGAGCGCGACGTAGACATCACACGCGGCGAGCAACCGCGCCATCTGGCCAATTTGCGACCCTGGCAATCCGGCGGGATACCCCGTACCGTCCAACCTTTCGTGATGGCTCCGTATGGCCTCAAGCAGCCAAGTTTCGCAACCCCGTAAGGCCCCAACAGCAGAAGCTCCGATCCGGCAGTGTTTTTCGATGACCCCCATTTGGGTTATGTGAAACTCTTCGGGAGTCCGCAAGGTTTCGTTAGGAATCGAAAGCATGCCAACGTCGTGAAGCAGAGCCGCAACAACGGGTTGTAATAGGGCATCACGCCATTGCGGAGCCATTTGACCGAAATACACGACTGTTTTGGCCACTGCGAGAGAGTGCTGAGAGACGAACTGGCCCACCTCGTCGGGTAGCTGCTCTGGGAACAGGAGAGGGCTTCCTCGATGGCAATCCTCGATGACTGTCTCTGCGAGTGAGTAGAAAGGATTGAGCGTGCTGAGTTTTCCGTCAATTACTTTTTGGAGGAGATTCTCGAGCTGGTGTGCAGTGCGGCGGCGGTGGTGGATGGCCCGCAGAGTGTCTTCGATGCCGGTTAGGCGTTGCTGCAAGGTGCTGATCAACACATCGAGGCCAGAACAAAGTTGGAGTTGGGCGCTTGGTTCGGAGGGCATAGTTTGCAAAAGTCGGAAAACCAGCTCGGCCAACAGAACGCCGTCCTGATAGAAGGTGCCCAATGGCTGGCCATCACCCTGATCGAGCAATGGATCGTTTGCATGCGATTTCAGTTTTGCGAGTATTTCTTTCGCAGAACGCAACAACCGGACGGCCCGGGCAGTTAGTTGGGGCGGGAAACCTTGTTCGCCCGAATGAGATGTACTATATCCGGACTGCCGAAACGCCTGAGAAAGAGCTCGTTGTTGCTCCGTCCCGAGTTGAATTCGTTGTTGGAGGATACGAATCGGATTCTCGGCGTCGTGCAGGTGGGTGGCGGCATCACCGGCGTCATTCGCGAGGTCGGATGCTTGATCCAAACGTTCTCGCAATTCGGCAATTACGCCCAGTAAGTCTCGGGTCGTTGTCATCCCTGATCTCCCAAGAACTTTGCGGCTCGATACTCAAACGTTGTTTCGTCGGTTGCTCTCGAAAAGCATCGGATGGTTCGCTTGAGGAACTGAAATGAAAATGGGAACGTTTGAGGATAAAGTGACTCACGGAATTTGGGAATTTGGTCTGGAGAAAGGAAGGAGTGACACTCGGACTGGGAAGGGCTTTGGTGGGTGTGGTTTCTTTTCGTTGTAGTGTTGGGGTGAGTTTGTTCGAAGTTCTGAAAATTTTTTGAGATTAAGGGCATTTTTCGAAAAATGACATTGTGCCAAACCCTATTGTATTATGGAGAGATGCGCCCAGAGGTGAGAGATGGCCTGGGAATCACGGAAAAATAGCGTTTTTTGGGGAAATCTGTCATACCTAATTTACGTAAACATTTGCAAAACATGAAGATATGGAAATCGGCAAGTGTTAAAAAGGTGCAGAAAAGGCGCAGATTAGTGCGCTTTTAGCGCAGGTTTACTACAGTTTTAGCGCAGGTTTCTGTCATTTTTCGAACGGTTTTTGTCAGAAAGTTGAGGGGGCTTGGGTTGGAGAAGATCGTGGAGCGTGGATTTTGCAAATATTTTCCAAGAAAAATTGGACAGCTATTCCGTTGGTCCGCAGTGTGCTTGCTACTTTGGTCGCGCAGGTATTTAGTTTGCATGTTCGGCTCTTGTCAACCAAACCAGGCAGACGGTGCTGGCGACTATCTCTTGTGACGTGTGAGGCTTCTCCTTTTTCGTTTTTCTCTTGAGACTATCTTACGAAGGGCCCAAGTGGTCTATCCACGACAGACAACCTTGTCCTTGGACGTTCGCTGAACCTCGTGACTCAACCAAACGACCTTCCTGAAACTCCAGACTCCAAGTCTCCGGGCCAACTTCGCCGAGAAGTGGGATTGGCTGGGGCTGTGCTGTTGGGACTTGGTTCTATTGTTGGCACGGGGGTCTTCGTTTCGATTGGGGTTGCTGCGGGGATCACCGGCCCTTCGGTTCTTTTGGCCATCGGATTCGCGGCGTTTGTTGCCATTGCTAACGGATTATCTAGCGCCCAACTTGCGGCTAGCCATCCCGTTAGTGGTGGTACTTATGAATATGGATACCGTTATCTTTCACCGTCGCTCGGATTTATGGCTGGGTGGGTTTTCCTTTGGGCAAAGTCGGCTTCGGCTGCGACGGCGGCTCTTGGATTCGCTGGTTATCTCCTCAACTCCATAACACTACGATCAGAGGCTTGGCTCACATTGGTGGCGTTTTTTGCGGTCGCGGCCATCACAGGGGTCGTGTTGGCTGGGGTGCGGAGGTCTAACGCCGTTAACTTCGTGATCGTTTCGATAACTCTTCTTACACTAACTCTGTTTGTGGTCGGCGGCGTTCCGATTGTCTTCGCCGAAGGCCGCTCCAACTTCGATCCTTTCTTTTTGGATGGCGAATCCGGAAGCAACATCGCAAGGCAAGTCCTGCATGCCACGGCCATCATGTTCGTTGCGTACACGGGTTACGGACGCATAGCAACTCTTGGAGAAGAAGTTCATGACCCCGAAAAGACGATTCCCAGAGCAGTGGTTGCCACACTCGTCGCGTCCATGATCGTGTATATGGCCGTGGGGTTCGTTGCCGTTGGTGCTGTTGGTGCCGAGCGATTTGGCGAAGCCACTAAAGAGACCGCAGCACCGTTGGAAGTCGTGGCTCAGGAGTATGCCTTCCCGGCTGCAAGCTGGATTCTTACTTTGGGCGCGATGATGGCGATGTTGGGAGTGTTGTTGAATTTGATCCTGGGGCTTTCGCGTGTCCTTCTGGCGATGGGCAGGCGTCGTGATGTGCCCCAAATTTTCGCAGGCGTCGACGGCAGCGGCACTGCTCCTCGCGTCGCCGTTGTTGTGACCGGAATCATTGTGGCTGGACTTGCAGTGGTCGGTAGCGTGGAGACGACTTGGTCGTTCAGTGCGTTCAGCGTTCTGGTCTATTACGCCATCACGAACCTTGCCGCTTTACGGCTCCCCAAAGAATCTCGACGGTTTCCAAGGTGGATCGCGGTGGTAGGGTTGGTTGCCTGTCTGTTCCTCGCGTTTTGGGTGAAGTTGGAGATTTGGTTGGCGGGGTTAGGGTTCCTCGCGTTGGGATTGATTTGGTTTCTAGTCGCTCGACGAGCAAAGAGACGGTGATGTTTTGCACATCGATGCGGCCCACCAGGGCCGGTTGATCCCTCACCAAGCGGAAGGGCTTTGCGGGACCAGTGAGGGCAAAGTCGTTTCACGGACTTCTCTCGCTTTTGAATTCAAGAGGGACCCGATCGAGAAGAATTAAGCCGCTCCCGCAGAAACGACTTGTTCCTGGCCCTGGGTCCTTGTGAATTTCTTCTCGGCTCGTCTGGCTACTGCTCGAATCATTTGGTTGAAGATGATGGCGTGGATGGGGTAGAGGGCATACCAGTAAACGAGCCCGAACAGACCTTTCGGCTCGAAGTAGGCAGTCTGGGTCAGGACTGATTCGCTATTGTCGGTCGGTTCGATAGAAAACTGTAACCATGCTTTTCCGGGTACTTTCATCTCGGCACGTAATCGCATGAGGCTGTTCGGCTCGACAGCTTCGACTCGCCAAAAGTCGAGGGCCTCGCCTGGATAAATCTCATCGGGGTGCCGTCGACCACGACGCATTCCGACCCCGCCGACGATTCGATCGAGAAGCCCGCGGAGACGCCAGGCCCAGTTGCAAGAGAACCATCCGCGGCGTCCGCCAATCCCGGTGAATGTCTGGTAGACTTCTTCGGCAGGTGCCTTTACTCGCTCTTTTCGGGTTTCGATGATCATGCCTTCCTTCGTCTCGAGCTTGGGTTTGGGGTCCTCCGGGGTCAAGCTCGAGACGGCCGTGGACCAGATCGTCTCGATGTCGTTACGTTCGGAACGATCGAGCGCCTCTGCCACGGCGTCACTGTAGTTCATCGGTTCGAATGGAAAAATTTCACGGGCAGTGTTGTCGTGGCAAATGACTTCGTTACGCAATCCTTCGATCAATGGTCGGGAGATCGCTGCTGGTATCGGCGTCACGAAATCGACCCAGTAAGAAGACAATCGTGGGGTCAACACGGGGACTGGAATGAGCAGCCGCCAAAGTTTCCGAAGTTTCGCATATCCGAGCATCATGTCGCCGTAGGTCAAGACATCAGCGCCGCCAATCTCGAGAATTTTGTCGAGACACCGTGGCTCTTCGACAGCTCCGACCAAGTAACGCAAGACGTCATCGACGGCGATTGGTTGGCATCTGGTCCGCACCCAACTCGGGCAAATCATGATTGGCACGCGTTCGGTCAAATAGCGGATCATCTCGAAGGAAATGCTGCCGGAGCCCACGATCACGGCGGCTCGAAACTCGGTAACGGGTGGACCTTCTTTCCGCAAGGTCTCGCCAACTTCCTGCCGACTTCGTAAATGTGCGGAAAGCTCTTTGTTGGTTTCCTCTGGTCGGTTTCGCTCCGACGGATCGTCTGGAAACCTTCGGCCGAGACCGCCGAGATAGATGACCTGTTTCACGCTTGCTTGTTTGGCAGCTCTTGCGAAGTTGGAGGCGGCTTGTTGGTCCCTGTGCTCGAAACCCTTTTCGTTACTCCGCATCGAGTGGACCAGATAATAGGCGACGTCAATACCTTCTACGGCTGGCCCGAGAGTTTCCGGCTTCAAAACGTCCCCTTGAACGATCTCGGGAGAGTTGGTGGTTTTCTGGTCGGTTTCGCTCCGACAGGTCGTCATAAGACCTTCGAGGCGATTTTGAAGCCGGGACGGGTCGCGAGCCAAGCAGCGAACTTTGTATCCAGCTTGGATGAGACGTGGAACTAATCGTCCTCCAATGTACCCGGTGGCTCCGGTGACCAGAATCGATTTGGTCGTCATGTCAAACCTCAATGATGTGAGAAGAGCGCAAATGCGAGAAGACGAGGAAGGTTTCTACCGCCTATTATAAACACGGGTGACGATGTTTGGCCGTTGGCCTTGACCAAGTTGGTGGAGTTTCGTCATTCTGGGAGCACACATGGGCCGAGATTACGCTGTGGCGTTTGCCGGCGAACAATAGTCCGCGTTTCTCGTTCTCGGTCAGTGTGTCTCACCAACCTATAATAAGTTGTGAAACCGTCGAACGAAATCATTACTCCAAGAGGCCAAGAATGGATATTCTCCAACAAGCAGACCCAGAAGTCTCCCAGGCAATTACCAACGAGGCTCATCGCCAAAAAAATGGATTGGAGATGATTGCTTCGGAAAACTATGCCAGTGCCGCAGTCATGGCTGCGCAAGGGACGGTGTTGACGAACAAGTATGCCGAGGGCTTGCCCGGTCGTCGGTATTATGGTGGGTGTGAGTATGTGGACGTTGCCGAGCGAATCGCACGAGACCGACTCAAAGACCTGTATGGCGCCGATCGCGCAAACGTTCAGCCCCACTCCGGAGCCCAGGCGAACATGGCAGTGTTCTTCGCCTGTCTGAAACCAGGTGACACCATCTTGGCGATGAACCTGGACCATGGCGGACATCTTTCTCATGGGATGCACCTGAACATTTCCGGAAAATACTTCAAGCCCGTTCAGTATGGTGTTCGTCACGACGACCACACGATTGATTACGACCAGGTAGCGACGCTCGCTCAAGAGCATAAGCCCGAGTTGATCATTGCTGGAGCGAGCGCGTACCCGCGAATCATCGATTTTGCGAAGTTCAAAGAGATTGCCTCGGGCGTTGGAGCGTTGTTCTTGGTGGACATGGCCCACATTGCCGGTTTGGTTGCTGGCGGACAACATCCGAACCCTGTTCCGTTTGCTGACTTCGTGACGACGACGACACACAAGACGTTACGAGGGCCGCGAGGTGGCGTGATCATGTGCACCGAAGAGTGGGGCAAGAAGATCAACTCGGCGGTCTTTCCCGGAATTCAAGGTGGACCGCTCATGCACGTCATTGCTTCCAAGGCTATCGCTTTCGGCGAAGCCCTCAAGCCCGAGTTCAAGGAATACGCGGCTCAGACGGTTACCAACGCCCGCGTCCTGGGAGAAGAACTTGCCAACCTAGGTTTCCGCCTCATATCTGGTGGCACGGATAACCACTTACTTTTGGTCGACGTGGTGTCTCGCGGTGTGACAGGGAAGGTCGCCGAGGCCGTGCTCGACAAAGCAGGCATCACCGTCAACAAGAACATGATTCCTTACGACGAACGTAAGGCGTTGGACCCTTCGGGGATTCGAATCGGCACACCAGCGTTAACCACCAGAGGCATGCGAGAAACGGAGATGAGGACCATCGCCGGTTGGATCAACGAACTCTTGGGGGCTCCCGAGGACGAAAGCGTGGTTGAACGAGTTCGCGGGCAAGTTCAGGAGATGTGCCAACAATTTCCAGTGCCGGGAATCGGGTAGGACGCGAGAGACCGTTGCCGTTGATCGCGGCGTTGTGGAAGGTTTTGCGTCGTTTTTGGATGCGACGCTTGACATCGCTTGGGGACTTTTTATTTTGGAATGAGCTTGATGGTGCTTACTGTCTTTCTTTTCGAGGTCTCTGCCTTTTCTCTACACTGACCTCTGGAACAAAGTCTCCAAGCGATGCCAAGCCGCGGAAGGCGATCCACTGGAACTCTGACCCTTCCGGCGGGAGTGATTTCAAACACTCCAGAAGAAACAAACATTCCAATGCGTCACCAAACCGGCGCACTCCACAATAAAGAAAAGACAAGAGAACTCCGGCGTGTCGATGTGGTTCGGAATTGCCTCCGGTGACCATCGGGTTCGCTTTGTGGTTTGGAGTTCCAAGTGCCGTCCGGGGCGGTAGTGTAACCTCCCGTTCGCGGTTTCATCCACCGTTTCACCGAGCCTGCCATGCCGACAAACCGTTTAAATTACGACGACAACTATTTTGAACACACCAAGATGGAGTTCGGCGACCACATCGAAGAACTCCGAAAGCACTTGATCCGTGCCCTCGTCGGACTCGGGTTGGGGTTTCTCATCAGTCTGTTGTTCGCCAGGCCGCTATTCGGGTACATCAAAGAGCCGGTAGAATCGGAACTCCAAAGGATCATCAAAGATCGGAAAAAAAAGAAGAAGATCAAAATCGTAAAGGACAAGCTGAGCGAAACCAAGAAGATCATCGAGGCAAAGCTAGCCACGGATCCTGAGAACGCAACGTTGAAAAAGCAGGTTGGAGTCATCGATGAACTGCTCGATACGTCAGTCGACACGTTTTGGAAGGAGTGGGAAGAGCAGACGACTGTTGCTCCCGAAGTATCGTACGAGAGGATGCAGATGTACGAACTGAAGGAAGGAAAATATGTCCAACGAGAGTTTTACCGGAAAGTTGTGTCGAGCGAACTGAACTTGCTGTTCACGTATTTTGGACGAACCGGGAGGGTCAAGGTCTTCACGATCCAGGAAGGTTTTTTGATCTTCGTGAAGATCGCCTTGATTTCGGGATTAGTGATCGCCAGCCCTTGGGTCTTCTATCAAATCTGGTCCTTCATTGCAGCCGGGCTGTATCCTCATGAAAAACGATTAGTTCACCTCTACCTCCCTTTCAGCGTTGGTTTATTCTTGTCTGGAGTGGTGTTTTGCCAGCTGGTCGTGATTCCTCCTGGCGTCCAGGCTTTACTGGGATTCAGTGAGTGGATGGGAACCGAACCGGAACTCCGGGCTTCTGAGTGGTTGAACTTCGCTCTCATATTGCCAGTCGTCTTCGGCGTGGCGTTTCAGACGCCGATAGTGATGTTGGCCTTGGCGCGAGTTGGCATTTGCAATGTGAACATGTATCGGAGCTATCGAAAGATCACGTACTTCATTATGGCCGTTGTGTCGGCGGTGCTCACCCCGCAAGATCCCTACACGATGGTAGGGATGCTCGTTCCATTGATCGGGTTTTACGAACTTGGAATCTGGTTGTGCATTTGGCTCAAGGCCGAACAACCGCTTTTTGACTTGGAAATACCTGATTCCGAGGAGATCGTGGAAGTGTGATGCCTTCTCGTTTCGCACCGCAATAGAAAAACGGCAGGGCATCCACGCCTTGCCGTTTGTATTTTTGTCCTGGACCGCCTGAAAACGGAAAACGATTACAGGTGCTTCCCGAAAACGGAGTGCCTTCCGTGCGATCACGTCCGTGTTTACTTCTTGGTCTTTTTCTTGGTTTCGGTTGTTTTCGTTTTGCTCTTGGCAGTTTCGCTTTTCTTTTGGGCGCCTTTTTTCTTCTTTCCGAAGATGGCTTCGAAACCTTCTGCGTAATTTTTGGTTTCGGACATGCCCAATCGCACGATACTCACGAGTCTTCCTCCGCAATCAAAAACCTAAAGATGAATGGCACTCCGAGTGGTGGATTTTGCCGTTCTCAACGAGAAAACGGCGATCGTTTTTCCAACTACTGGAAGTGTAAAATATTCGTATGGCATTGTCACGGTCAAAACCAGTGGTGCGAGAACAAAATCGGCAAAACACATTCTTTTTGTTGACCGGAACCCGTGGCCGAACGCGGTTACTGGATTGTCTCATTCCAATTATTCGGACGAGGGGAAATGCGACCGACTCGAATGGCTGCTTCCGTGGCGCATCGCGAATCCGGTAAACTGATCTTTGCGTTGTAGAAACCGAGTCCAAACCGGATACAACACTCTGGAGAGCGACAACGAGTCGGTGTGAAGTCCGTTTGAAATTTGTAGGGTGAGGTTGGTTTTTTATCAGCTTGTAGTGCACGCGATGGTTCTCTAGTTTCGACTCCGCTCGCGTTTCGGACTGGTGAAAACCGAACCGACCAAGCAATCTGAATCTATCAATGAGTTATTGAGACTGGAATTTCTTGATAAGGAGCCGTGCCATGCAACTGGGAATGATTGGCCTTGGTCGGATGGGTGGGAACATGGTCTTGCGCCTCATGCAAGGGGGCCATCAATGTGTCGTGTTTGACCACAACGCGGATGCCGTGCGTGATTTCGAAACCAAAGGAGCTGTTGGCGTCCCAACACTACAAGGATTTGTCGAAAAACTTGTGGCCCCACGGGCCGTGTGGGTGATGGTGCCAAGTGGAACCCCTACCGAAAACACAGTCAACGAACTGGGCGAATATCTCCAAAAGGGCGACATGGTCATTGACGGCGGTAACTCGTATTTCAAAGACGATGTCCGCCGTGCGAAGGTCCTGGCTCAAAAGGGAATTCACTATCTCGATGTCGGCGTGAGTGGCGGCGTCTGGGGACTCGAACGCGGATATTGTATGATGATAGGTGGTGATCATGCGGCGGTCGAACATCTCGACCCGATCTTCAAGACACTCGCACCGGGCAAGGGTGATATTCCACGGACTCCGGGTCGGGAGAATGTCCAACACAGCAGCGCTGAGGAGGGTTACGTCCACTGTGGGCCAGTCGGGGCAGGACACTTCGTCAAGATGGTCCACAATGGCATCGAATATGGGATGATGCAGGCGTATGCCGAGGGCTTCGACATCATGCGAGGAGCCGCGAAAGAGGAAGTCGACGAAGATTATCGTTACGATTTGAATGTCGGTGAAGTGGCCGAAGTTTGGCGGCGCGGTAGTGTGGTCACCTCGTGGTTGTTGGACTTGACGGCTCACGCGTTGCTCGAAGACCCGAACTTGGAGAATTACAGCGGGTTCGTTCAGGATTCGGGCGAAGGTCGTTGGACGGTTCAGACTGCAGTCGAAGAAGCTGTGCCAGCCGATGTCTTGACGGCTGCCCTCTACCGACGTTTTCGATCACGCCAGGATGCGACTTTCGCCGACAAGATTCTGAGCGCCATGCGGTTGAAGTTCGGCGGACACACCGAACCTGGAAAATCAAAAGGGTAAACGATTCCTTATCGAATTAGCACGGTCCACGTTTTCGTTGGGTCTACGCCAAATCGTACACGCGAGCCGAGTTTACCAACAAAACCATTGGCTTACGTGTACCAAGGCCAGAGAACAGTGGATTGCAAATAAGAAGAACGCGGGTCGAGGACTATGCGAAAATATACGCTAAACATCTTCAAGGATCACGAAGAAGCCAGCGGAGCCGCCGCCGAGGCGGTGGTTGCAGTGGCCACAGCAGCGGTCGAAAATCGGAATCGATTCTCCGTGGCACTCGCGGGCGGTTCGAGTCCCAAATTGCTCTATAAGTTGTTGACCGAGGAACCGTTACGGAGCCGGATCGACTGGTCCAAAGTGGAATTCTTCTGGGGGGATGAGAGGCCCGTTCCTATCGACCACGAAGAGTCGAACTTTCGAATGGCCAACGAGGTTTTGCTCCAACCGTTGGGAATTGCAGAGCCACAAATCCATCGCATTCGAGCGGAATTGACTGACAAGGACTTGGCTGCCGAGAAATACCTCAACGAAATCGTTGACACACTTGGTCTTGGGACTGGAGGTGAACCGCCCTCACTTGACCTCGTCCTGCTTGGGCTTGGTGAGGACGCCCACACGGCGTCTTTGTTTCCGGCGACGAAAGCTCTACTTGAAACTCAGCGTTGGGTCACGAAAAATCTCGTTCTCAAATTCGATGCCGAACGGATCACGATCACTCCAATGTTCATCAATCGAGCGAGGAATGTATTTTTCTTGGTTACCGGAGAGAACAAAGCGACTGCCTTGTCAGAAGTTCTTGAAGGCCCAATCGACACGGTTCGACTACCGGCCCAACTCGTCAAACCAGCCACTGGACAAGTCATTTGGTACGTCGACGAGGCTGCCGCGAGCAAACTCAAACAAAAACCTGAGGGCAAGGCGTAATGAAGAGTGGGGTATCTCGGGCCGAGAAGTTCTGGTTTTGTCTCCCTACTCCCGGAACCAAAGTTCTAAGCTTCATTGCTTGCCGCGTTGCTCGTCAACTCACTCGCTTTGGCCGAGGACGATTTCGACGTTGATGGGTTCTTCTTGCCCATGCCGTCGGATGGTCAACACGACTTTGTCGTCCGGCTTATGTTTCCAGAGTTCACCAAGGAGTTCATTCGTCGAAGTAACGTTCTCGCCATCGACGGCAGTGATGATGTCACCGGGTCGGACTTTTCCTTGCTCCTCGCGGAGTGTCGGCTGGAGTCCCGCCCGCTCGGCCGGACTCCCCGGTACGACGTTCAATATCATGACCCCTTTGATCCCCCACCGACGTTGGGCCAACTGGTCGGGGACCAATTGCACGCCCAAGGCTGGGCGTTTGATCGGTTGCCGGTTGATCAAGCGTGGGATGACCTGGTTGACGTCATCGACCGGGATGGCGAAGCCGATTCCCGCGGACGCTCCCGAAGGACTCAAAATCGCGGTGTTGACGCCAATTAGTCTACCGGAACTGTCGAGCAACGGACCTCCTGAGTTGCCCGGATTGATCGCCGCGTCGGTCTGGATCAAGCCGGTGAGCAGGAAACCTTGCTTTACTTCCACTTGCCGCCCAAGTCCGCTGACAATGCCTTTGGAGAGAGACTCACTCAGCCCGAATGGGTTGCCGATGGCATAGACGTTTTGACCGATCTGAAGATCGCTCGACTTGCCGATCGGGATGGGTCGAAGTTTCTTGAAGCGGGTGGTGATCTTGAGCACGGCCAAGTCCCACTTGGGAGCAACGTTGATGACGCGTGCCGAATAACTCGAGTTGTCAGAAAACACAACGGTTGCCCGGTCGGCATTTTCAATCACATGGTAGTTCGTGATGATGTGGCCCTGTTCATCCCAAATGAATCCCGAGCCACTCCCGGCGGGAATCGTCTCGACGTTCATGGTGAATTGATTTTGGCGGACCTTCGTTGTGTTGATGTGCACGACCGACGGAAGTGCTTCGCGAAACAAATCGATTGTCGTAAGCTCGCCGGCATGCAGTCCCTTCGATTCGGCCACGAGCCGTGGTTGGGACGCAGCGGACGGCGGGGATTGACGATCCCACCATGTAAACACGGCAAACAATCCCAAACCAACGACAAGGAGCACTAGTGGCCAAGATATCTGATTGTGCGGTTGTTTGTATTTATTGGTCATAACCTACCTCGGTTGTTTTCATTTTGCAGATTGCAGACGTTGCATTTCCTATTATTAGAGTGAAGACAACGGACGATGGATTCTTCCAGTCAAGTATTTCGTTGTTGACGGGACTTCATTTTGAAAGTTGCAAGTCAGGTAAGTTGCGATAGGCAGTAGAGTATGAGCACAACGGCGTACGTGGCATTGGGAAGTAATTTGGGGGATCGTGGTCAATTTCTGGAAGAGGCTACGCACCTTCTCGAACAAACGCCGGGAATATCTGTCTTGGCACGGGCTGGCGTCTACGAAACCGCTCCCGTTGGCGGGCCTCCCGGACAAGAGAAATACCTCAACTCGGTAGTAAAAATCCAGACCGACCTGTCGGCTCGTGAGTTATTCGCCACCATGACTGATATCGAAAGAAAGCTTGGACGTGTGAGGACCGTCAAAGATGCTCCACGAACGATCGATCTGGACTTGCTTCTCTTTGGAAACGAGACGGTCAACGAAGATGACCTCGTCGTTCCTCACCCCAGAATGCACCAGAGACAATTCGTTCTTGAACCACTCGTCGAAATCGCTCCCGATGTCGTACATCCGAACCTGGGCCTCGACGCAAAAACTTTACTGGCGTCGTTGGGGGCTCGTAAGCCTTGGGACTTGCGAGGTCAGAAAGCAGTCGTAACGGGATCAACGAGCGGCATCGGACGGGCCATAGCTTTCGCCCTCGCGAGGGCCGGAGCGGACGTTATTGTGCACGGACGCCGAGAACAAACCGCCAAGCACGTTGTCGCCAAACTCGAGCAACTCGGAGCCAAAACGACGACAATTACCGCCGACCTGAACTCGACCGACGAGGTCATGCGTTTCGTCGACGACGCCTGGGAAGTTTGGGACGGAGTGACCATCTGGATCAACAACGCAGGAGCCGATACATTGACCGGAGAGGCCGCCACCTGGCCGTTCCTTAAAAAGCTCCGAACGCTCATCGATGTGGACGTCATTGCCACAATGTTACTTTCGCGTGAGATCGGTCGCCGGATGCAAGAATGCGGCCAAGGCGTCATTCTGAACATGGGATGGGATCAAGCCGAGACTGGCATGGAAGGCGACAGCGGCGAGCTGTTCTCGGCAACAAAAAGCGCGATCATGGCCTTCAGCCGGAGCTTGGCTTTGTCGCTCGCCCCACAAGTTCGCGTGAATTGTTTGGCTCCAGGTTGGATTCAGACCGCTTGGGGAGACCAGGCTTCACAATACTGGCAAGACCGAGTTCGACGCGAAACTCCACTGGACCGATGGGGAGTTCCCGAAGACGTGGCGAACACAGCGCTTTGGTTAGTCTCGCCGGAAGCGTCGTTCATTACCGGGCAGATTATTCGGATCAATGGTGGAGCCGTCAGGTGATGGCTTCGGAACTTGTCCCAGATCAACACCATAGTCAAACGTGGCAGTTCAGGCCACAATCGAAAATCAGGAGACTCGACATGACCAAACCTGTACCCGAACAAGTCGACCCAGGCCAAGTCCGTGACCTTGCGTTAGCTGTGATCGCGGCCGACCGATTTCCCTATCTTGCGACGATCGATGGAGACCAGCCGCGGTTGCGACCCGTTTCCCCTGTTCGCACCGATGACTTTACTATCTATGTTGCCAACCTTCGTACCTACCAAAAGACCCGGGAAATCGAGACCAACTCGAAGGTCGAGATGGGTTATCTGGACGAGAAACACGACCAAGTTCGGATAACCGGAATCGCCGAAGTTGTCGACGACCAAACTCTTCTGCAAGAGATTTGGGACAAGAATCCGTTGCTCCAACAATATTTTGACTCGATAGAGAGTCCCGAACTGATCGTGTATCGCATCGTGCCTTCCCGTGTCCGCTTCATGAAGGAATGGGCGTTAGACTACCACGAGGTTCCGCTCTAAACCAAGTCGTTTTTCCGAGCCGCGAGGAATCCATCCAGTGACCAAGCCAACTATCTTACTTACGGGCGCGGCTGGGCGTATCGGTCAAGCCGTGGCCCAGGAGCTCGGTTCTGTCGCAAGAGGTTTTGATCTTGTACCGACGCCGAACTTAAAGGACTTCGTAGTCGGCGACCTCCTGGACGTGGATACAGTTCGGACGGCCGTCGAAGGGATCGAGACGATCGTCCACCTCGCAGCGACGCCGGACGACGTTGAGGATCACGAGGTCGTCGAAAAGCTTTTTCAGCCGAATATCGTCGGAGTCTACAACCTTCTCGAAGCCGCCCGTCACGCGAACGTCAAGCGACTCATCCTCGCCAGTTCTGGGCAAACGGTTTGGTACCAGCGAGACCGTGGCCCGTACCCGATCTCGACCGACACTCTGCCGACTCCACGAGGTTGGTACGCCTGTACCAAGATGTTCCTGGAGGCAGCCGGTCGATCGTTCCACGAAAAATATGGGATGAGCGTCATTTTGGTTCGGCTCGGATGGTGTCCGCGTGATCGTTCCCACGTCCAAGCCATCTCTGAACACGAGCCCTCGCAAGATATTTACATGAGCCCCAGGGATGCGGGACGTTTCTTCGCGGCTGCAGTCCGAGCGCCGGAGTCCACACAATTTGCCATCGTCTACGCCACCAGCAAACCGCTCCACAGTTCACCTTACGACCTCGAACCCACACGGCGCTTGATTGGTTTTGAACCCGAAGACCAATGGCCCCAGGGGATCGAGGTGGTCACAGGCGCTTGAAGTTTTGGATGCGACAAAGGGGCTGGTGTACGATTCCTGTCGTGACTTGACCACGGGGGCCTAAAAGTCGACCTTATACTTGCGGGCGCGTTCGATCAGGCGGTCGTCGTCACAAATGGCCAGGACCTGGTTCGGTGCCTGGATGAATTCTTTCTGGTTGGGTCGACGCAGATTTCGCGAATGGGCCAACTCGACGATGGTTCGGCAAGCCACCTGGGCAAGTTCCTTGTCCTTGAGGTAAGGCAGCACGTACCGCAAAGTTTGGATGTCGCGGACCTTGGATAGACCGGCAAACACCTGTTTCTTTTTCGGAAACGTATTGGCCAGTTTCATGGCGTCTTTGAGCATCCGCAGTCGGTCGGTCTTTGGCGTCTCGGTATTTTGGATCGCATTTACGCGAATCAAGTTACGAAACGCCAATCTGTGCAAGTTCGGTTCACGGGCTGTCCTTGCGAGTCGCAAGAGGTCTGCCGACACTTTCGCGTTCGGCCAGTTAGACAATGCCACGACACCGGCTTCGTAGAGCTTTGGCGATTTGCTGTCGAGAGCTTCCCGCGTGAGCGCAAGCGTCTTTGGACCACCCATGCTTCCCAATAGCGGGAGCAACGCAGCTTTGTTTTCGGGTGTGATCGCGACAAGGATGATCTCCGGACGGTTTGTCGGTTCGAGGATTCGTCCACACACAGTCAGTATGGTCCGCTCGGCATTCCGGCGTTCGTTGCCTTGCTGAGCTTTGGGCCACCCTGGGATGAGTTTGGGCACGTCCTTGGGCTCGGCAATTTCTCGTAACGCCGACATCGCGCTGGTGCGAAGGGGCGCCTCGTCGCAGACAGTTTCTTTGAGCAGGACTGGCAAAGCGGCTGCAACACGGCGGACCGCCAACACGTCAATAAGGGTCTTCCGCAGTTTTGCAGCCTTGGCTTTTTTCATCGCCAGGATGATGTTGTCGTTGACGCCTTCACCGTGGATGTTTTGGAGGGCGTGTTGGGCTGCTTGCAAGATGGCCGAATTGGCGAACATGACTTCGAGGAGCATCGGGACGTCGGAGGCGTTACCCAGACGGGCAAGAGCCTTCAACCCAGCTTGTTGGACAGTCTCGTTCTTGCTCCGCGTCGCCTTCAAAGCGACCTCCCGTTGGGAAGAGTCGCCTCGATTGGCCAACGCCCGTAGCAAAGCCACCTGTTGGGGAACGGGCAAGGTGCTGAGGCGTGAACTCAACTCGTTTAAGGCTTTGGTGTTGAGCGAGCGAACTTGGAAAATGGCGATGTTCTGGACGTCAGCGTCTTTCTGTTGCAACAGATCGAAGACGAGTTATCCAGCTTCGTCGCCGGCAACGGTTAACCACCCACGAAGGGCGGCCAACCGAACGGGACGTCACTTTTCCGTCTTGTAAAGCTGTTGGTAAATGGTCCTCGCTTCGGATGTTTTCTTGTTCGTGAGATAGTTATCGGCACAGCGTAGGTAGGCGTCGCCTATCCAAAGGCGGACAGAACCTTCGGCGGGTTTTAGGGCTTCCTTCAGATCATGCTACCCATAGAGACGTGCCATTGTCATTTTCTTTTGTTGATGGATCCCTTCCCAAATCGCGGGTCGACCTTTCCGAACGGTAGTTCGACTGAAAAGTAACCTTGCAGACTTCTCTCACTCGTCGACCACGATAACGTAATGTCGTTCTGTTGAGTTCCTTTTGGGATGCGGATGGTCGACACTGCCTTGGTGTTGTCTTTCATTGCAGATTTCGCTGTGCGACATCACCCAGAGCCCTCTCAATCCGTAGGTTCTATACAATAAGGTGCTGGCCAAGAACGAGATGAAATGTAGCGGCTCCGTCCATATAAACTAACCGAAGAGAAGTCCGTTGCTACGAAGGTTCCATGATCCAAGGTTGTGAGGAAAAGATGGCGGACCCCTACAAAATTGTGATTGGTTTGGAAGTCCACGTGCAGCTGCTCACCAAAACGAAGCTGTTTTGTGGTTGCAGTACACAATTTGGGTTGCCTCCTAACACCGCGACGTGTCCGGTGTGCCTGGGCATGCCCGGTGTGCTTCCGGTCATGAACCGACGCGCCTTTGAGTTATCACTCAAGGCAGCCGTAGCACTCAACTGCGAGATCAATCGATACACCAAATGGGACCGCAAAAACTACTATTATCCTGACCTACCGAAGAATTTTCAGACCAGTCAATTTGACCTCCCGTTTTGCTGGGAAGGCCACCTCCAGATACCGACGTCCTCGGGCCCGAAACGGATTCGCATCGACCACATCCATCTCGAAGAAGACGCCGGCAAAATGCTCCATGACGAAAAAGGAACCGGACGCAACAGTCTCGTGGACCTCAACCGAACGGGAACCCCGTTGTTGGAGATCGTCAGCAAACCCGACCTGAACGCACCCGAAGAAGCTCGGGCGTACCTAGAAGAAATCCGTCTGTTGATGCGAGAACTGGAAGTCTCCGATTGCGAGATGCAAGAGGGAAGCCTACGCTGCGATGCCAACATCAATCTCCATATTCCAACAGGTGACGGAAAATTCGTTGCGACCCCGATTGTTGAAGTCAAAAACCTGAACAGTATCCGTTCCGTCGAGAGGGCCATGAAGTACGAGGCCGAACGCCAGTTCAAAGAATTCCAGAAGACGAAGGTCACGATCGAAAGTGGAGACAAAGCGACCGCTGCCTGGGACGAGAACCGAGGCATCACGTTCATCATGCGGCGCAAAGAACTCGCCTCCGACTATCGGTATTTCCCCGAACCCGACCTGATGCCTGTCGTCGTGGATGATGTCTGGCTTGGGAGGATCAGGGCGGAAATGGGCGAGCTTCCGTCGGCGGCACGAGCGCGATTGCACACCGAGCATCAGCTGTCGGAATACGATGCTGATGTGATCGTTCGCCAGGGGAAAGCCTTCCTTTCGTACTTCGAAGAAGTTGCAGCTGCCTGTGGTGATGCGAAAGACGCGAGCAACTGGATGACGAACCAAGTGTTGGCGTACCTGAATGACGAAAAGATCGATATCCACGAGTTCGAGATCACTGCTCCGAACTTGGCCGACCTTGCCCGCCGGGTTCGCGAGGATGGGATTCCGAAATCTCAGGCCAAGAAGGTCTTCGCACAGATGGTCAAGACCGGTGAGGATGCCGGAAAGTCGATGGATGCGATGGGACTACGTCCGATTACCGACGAGGCGGACGTGCTGGCCTATGTCCAAAAAGCCATCGAAGCCAACCCGAAGGCCGTTGCAGATTATCGCAAAGGCAAGAAGAAAGCTGCTGAGGCCATCAAAGGGGCCGTGATGCGCGAAACCAACGGTATGGCCAAGGTCGAAGTCGTATCTCAGCTGCTCGTCAAGGCACTTCAGTCGATGTCCGAAGCCGAGTAACCCCAAAGGACGCTCCACAGGGTTTTGGACTAAACCCGTTCCATTTATGAATGCAACTATGGGGTGACGGAGCGGCGTACCGTCCGTTCCACGAGGGAGGCACGGAACGAGGTTTTGTCCTGCCAGTTCGCGGGCCGTCTGGGAACCGAAGAGCGCGAACCTCGGCCTCTCTCATGAACTTACGGTTTCTCTTGGAAATGGGTCAAGTAGGAGACGAGGGACCCAAAGGATGGCTGTTGATGCCTGCTCCTATTCCAAAATCCAGAGACCCCACGACTTTCCTTGCTTGATATCGGGTTGTTCCATTTTCCGAGTTTTGTTACATCTCCTCTATGACTTTGCAACCCTACCTGAGTTCGCACACCATCGAGAAACAAGGCAAAGTTTAGGCTTGCATCAATTGAGTCAAGCAAAGGATTTGCGCAAAAAACAACAATTTACCCGTGCAGTTGACCCAAAATCTGTAAATTACCATAAGCGCCCACTTATTAGTTGTTGCGAAACGTTCAACAATTTGGAAATATATTGAAGTCATGGCATTGTAGTTGATCCTTGACGATTTCGGTTGTTGCGGAGAGTTGGCGAAGGACCACAACTGGAATGACTGGGAAAGGCAAGAGGTTCCGGTATCTTGCCCGCTGATGAGATGACGGATATACTCTTAACTCTATTGATACCCAACGCACTAATTGGTCATGTGAGTCCATTGGACGGTCATTTTGAACTTTTAGTTGCCCATAGCCAGAGATCACAATCCAAACTGATGACTCGGCAACACAATACGCAACGGATGCGGAAACATGCGATTTCATTTGATTGACAGAATTGCATCGGTCGAACCGGGTGTCCAGATTCGCATTACGAAACACTTGACACTCGGTGAGGAATACTTGGCCGATCATTTTCCGACGTTTCCGGTCATGCCGGGTGTGTTAATGCTGCAAACGTTGGTCGAGGCTTGTTCTTGGTTACTCCGGATTACGGAAGATTTCCGACACAGTGTGATCGCCCTTCGCGAAGCCAAAGCCGTGAAATACGGAAGTTTTATGGAGCCGGGTCGAACCATGACGGCAACGTGTGAAGCGATTGATCTGAAAGTTGGTACGGCCGGAGAACTTGCGACTTTCAAGGGCAAAGGACAAGCGAATGGAGCGACGACGGTCTCTGCGAAACTGACACTGATTCGTTATAACTTAGGTGACAGCAATCCTGCATTGAAAGGGATTGACGACCGTATTATCAACTATCTCCGAGGCCAACTTCCCGTCCTCCAGGGGGAGGTTCTTTCATCACCGGGAAGCTAACGAGCTTTGGAGTGGATTCTTGCGTAGCCATCAGTGAGCCAGAACCCAGCTGAGCGAGAAGAAAAGACTGCCTAATTCTCAAAGGAAATGAGCCATGAGACTGAAGGACCAAGTTGCTTTGGTTACGGGTGGTAGCCGAGGAATTGGGAAAGCCATCGTCAATGCTTACGCCGCCGAAGGAGCCAAAGTAGCCTTCGTTTATCGGGGCAGTCAAGAAGCTGCAGAAGCCTTGGCGCAGCAGATAACGGATGACGGTGGCATTGCTTTGGCTGTGCAAGCTGACGTCGCCAAAGAAGAAGAAGTACAGAAATGTGTGACTCGTGTCGAAGAAGAATTTGGCAAAATCAACATCCTCGTTAATAACGCGGGAATCATTCGTGATGGCCTGTTCGTGCAGATGGAGTCCCCTGACTGGAACGACGTCATCCATACGAACCTCGGCGGCGTCTTCCACTTTTGCCGTGCCGTTGCTTTTTCGATGGTCCGAGCCCGAAAAGGTCGGATCATTAACGTCTCGAGTGTTGCGGCGGAGCATGTCAACCGCGGCCAAACAAATTACTCAGCTAGCAAAGGGGCGATCAATTCGTTCACCCGAGCGTTAGCTGTAGAGGTAGCCAAACGAGGCGTCACCGTCAACGCCATTGCTCCTGGATTCATTGAGACGGACATGAGTGAAGCCGTTCGCAGCATGGCCGGAGACATCATAACGAAGATGGTCCCCATGAAGCGTCTGGGCCAGCCTGAAGACATTGCGAAGGTGGCTGTGTTTTTAGCCAGTGAAGAGGCCGCTTACATCACTGGTCAAGTGCTCACTGTCGATGGAGGCTTGAGTCTCGGAGCGGCCGCTGACTGATGACGCAGTAGCCAGGAAACACGGGACGTTAGGAAACGGAACGGATGAAGGACCGACTTAATTTTTGGATTCGTAAACCTGAACGAACAGGAGATGCGTGATGCAAGAGCAGAGTGAAATTTTCGACAAGGTTTCTGCGACTCTTGTCGAAGCTCTGAATGTCGAAGAAGACGAGGTCACCCTCAAAGCTACTCTTCAAGGGGATTTGGGGGCTGAGTCGATTGACTTCCTCGATATTGTTTTTCGTCTCGAACGCGAATTCGGCATTAAGATCCCTCGGGGGGAGTTGTTCCCCGAGTCGATCTTCCAAGGCGATCCCGATTTCGTCCAGGATGGCAAGGTCACTGATAAAGGCATAAGTGAACTCCGCGCCCGAATGCCTTTTGCCGACCTGAGTGAATTCGAACAAGATCCTCAAGTGAATCACATCAGCGACCTGTTCACTGTCGAGATGATCACGCGATACATCGAAGGTAAAGTGAACGTCGGCTCGAACTGATGTTGGTGGGGAGATTGGTTTCGAGGGTGGGCTTGGGTCCACCAACAGACGAGACAGCGATGGTGGGCTTAGGCCCACCCTGCAAAAGTGAAAATCGAGTTTCCGTGATTTACCCCACGTGAGTTTGGTACACGATATTACTCCAGACAGGACGGCGAAGGATTCATGCGTTGGATCTGGATTGACAACTTTCTGGATTTCGAATCCAAGAAGTCGGCCCGAGCGGTCAAAAACCTGACACTTGCGGAAGATCATTATGCCGAGCACTTTCCAGGCTTCCCAGTCATGCCGGCAACCTTGATGCTGGAAGGACTCGCACAAACCGGGGGCATTCTTGTCGGGGAAGCTAACGACTTTCGTGAGAAAGTTGTCTTGGCCAAGATTAATTCGGCCCGGTTCCATCGAGAAGCCATAGCCGGAGAGCGATTGATCTATGAAGTCGAGCTGTTGGTCTTGCGTGACGAAGGGGCATCCGTTCGCGGCGTGGTGAAAGTGGAGCACCCAGGGGCCAACGGCGATTCTGGTAACATTGGCACCGAATCGATCCGGGCAGAAACGATTGGGGAAGCCGAAATCTTTTTCGCTCACCTCGATCAATCCATGTCCCAAGAAGTATTTGGCGATAAGAATTTCGTCTTTACTGGGGAGTTGAAGAACCTATTGGGGTTGGCTCGCCTTCAGGCCGAAAAATCCCGACCGGTAGACTCTCCGGACGATCAAGGGACGACCCAATGACGGGATGACACTTCCCCTGGAGGACACCAAATCATGGACCCAGACAACGCTAAATTCCATTCCCGAAGTGGATCGTCTTCGCGGCCTCAGAGATCCCAACGGAGGGTTGTGATCACTGGACTCGGCATGATCAACCCCCTTGGTTCCTCCTTGGACGATGTGTGGAATGCCCTGAGCCAAGGCCGAAGTGGAGTTCATCCCATCCAACTCTTTGACGCTTCCGTACTCCCAACAACGATCGCCGCCGAGATTCCGGATTTCAACGGTAAGGCGTACATGAAGACGCGCGATGCCAAGAAGGCCTTACGTGTCATGGCTCGAGCCATTCAAATGGCCACGGCCGCGGCTCAACTGGCCATCGACGACGGGAATATCGATACCGAGGCCCTCGACTCCACCCGTTTCGGAGTCGAGTTTGGTGCCGGTTTGATGGCCACCGACCTGGACGAACTCTCCAGCGCCGCGAGCGTTAGTGCCAATTGTCAACCTGGTGTCGTCGATCTAGGAAAATGGGGAACCGAGGGGTTGAGTCAAATTCCCCCTCTCTGGATGCTAAAATATTTGCCCAACATGCTTGCTTGCCATGTCTCCATTTTGCACGACGCCCAAGGCCCGAATAATACGATCACCGAGAGTGAGGTGGCCAGTTTGCTGGCCCTCGGAGAAGCCTATCGGATACTCGTCCGGGACCAAGCGGATATCTTTTTGGTCGGAGGAGCCGACAGCAAGCTGAATCCGTTGAGCATGGTTCGTCAGTGTCTGTTTGGTGAACTATCCACGAGGAACGACGAACCCGCGAAAGCCAGTCGACCGTTCGACCGATCCCGTGACGGGCTTGTCGTAGGCGAAGGGGCGACGGTTCTGGCCTTGGAGGATCTTGAACACGCCCAGAAACGTGGTGCGAAAATTTATGCCGAGGTCGTCGGGTTCGGTGCTGGCTTCGACCGCAAGAGAAACGGCGAAGGTATTGCTCGAGTGATTCATAGCGCACTGCAAGATGCGAATGTCAAACCCGACGAGATCGATCACGTCAACGCCCACGGCATGGGTACTGTCGCGATGGACGTTTGGGAGGCGAAAGGACTACGGCGAGCGTTTGGCGACACCACCCCAAACATCCCGGTGTTCGCGGGAAAAAGTTATTATGGGAACATGGGAGCTGCCAGTGGGGTCACAGAAATGGCTGCCAGTTTGCTGGCATTAGATCATGGGCTCCTACCTCGCACATTGAACTACGAAGAGCACGATCCAGAGTGCCCCATTTCTGTTAATGCGACGGAACGATCAATCCACAAATCACACTTGCTCAAGATTGGTTTTACCGACTTGGGTCAATGTGCAGCGGTTGTTTGTCGCCGATGGAGTTGACGGATTGGTGAGGCAATCAAACGAAAGAACGATCATCGACTCGCCGAGAAGAAACTGTTTCCTCTGGCACCCAAAAATAATGAATTTTATTCCCCTCTAACTTCAGAACTCTCCCATGAGAAGACGCGTAGTAATTACCGGCATTGGTGCGATAACTCCACTCGGGCAATCGGTCGAGGAGTTATATTGTTCGCAACTGGAGGGGAAGAGCGGCGTCGGAGCAATCGAACTGTTTGACGCCAAGACTTTCCCCACGACGTTCGCCGCTCAGGTGAGAAATTATCGACTGGAAGACCACATAGCTGATCCAGGAAATCTGGAAAACTCTGGGGTCAACACCCGATTTGCCTTGGGAGCTGCGAGGCAAGCGATCGAAGACGCCGGAGTTGGCGTCAAGGAACTTGCCGACCGAACTCGTTTCGGAATTTATACGGGTGCTGGTGAAGGGATACAAGATTTCGAACACTTGGTGTCTTTGCTTGCTCGGTCGTATCAACCGGAAACCCGAAAAGTCGACCTTCCAACTTTTGAAAAGGGCGGCTTGGTCGAGTTCCACGCTGGCCGTGAGTACGAGCAAGAACTTCATACGACTTCTGGACACTTGGCGAATTATTTCCACATTGATGGACCCAACTACAATTGTCTGACGGCTTGTGCCGCCAGTAGCCAGGCTATCGGCGAGGCAGCCGAACTCATTCGATATGGTGATGCCGACGTCATGCTCGCAGGTGGGTCCCACAGCATGATCCATCCGCTGGGAGTGACTGGTTTCAACCTGCTGACGGCTCTGTCGACTCGGAACGACGAACCAACCAAAGCGTCACGGCCGTTTGACGCCTTACGCGACGGTTTCGTTCTCGGGGAGGGAGCAGGGATGTTGGTTTTGGAAGAACTCGAACACGCCAAGCGTCGCGGTGCGAATATTTATGCAGAGATGACCGGTTACGGTTCCTCCGCTGATGCTTTCCGATTGACCGACAGTCACCCCGATGGCCGAGGAGCCATTGCGTGCATTGAAGGAGCCATTCGGGATAGTCGACTTGCTCCGAATCAAATCGGGTACATTAACGCTCACGGGACTAGTACCCAAGTGAACGATAAAGTCGAGACGGTTGCCATCAAGAAAGTCTTTGGCGACGGCGCTTACGAAGTCCCCATTAGTAGTAGCAAAAGCATGCTAGGCCACCTCATCGCTGCTGCTGGGGCCGTAGAATTGATTATCTCGATCATGGTCTTGCAGAGAGGGATACTCCCGCCCACCATCAATTATGATAATCCCGATCCTGAACTTGATTTGGATTATATCCCCAACCAACCGCGTGAGAAAAAAGTTGATCACATTTTAAGCAATAGCTTTGGTTTTGGTGGCCAGAATATCTCCCTGATCGTGAGTCGGTTCATTGATTAGGGACCGCTGATTAGTTCTATCGAACTTCGGTTTGTTTGCTGTTCAAATGCCGGATAGGTTTGGAACCTTTTGGCCTTTCGAAGTTTAAAGATAAGCATTTTTGCCTGATTAGTCATGCCTAACCAGGAGTTTCTGTTGTGGCGAGTGTGGCCATCATCATCGGACTATCTTTGCTTGGGGTCCTTATCGTCGGCAGTGTCGGAGCCTGGGTTTGGCTTTTTTATTACGTGAAGCACAAACTCTACCCTTACCTGCCTCGCATATTTGAAGAAAAGCCTCTGTTCATCATTCCACGGGGACAACCCATTGAAGACGCCGAAGAAGTTCGGTTTCAATCTCACGATGGTCTGGAACTCGTTGGTTGCTACTTTCCGTCCTTTACCGAGCTTCGCAAAGGTGTCATTCTCTTTGGTTTGGAGTTCGGATCGAACCGGTGGGCTTGTGTCCCTTATTGTGAATTCCTCCGGGAAGCCGGATTTGACGTGTTTACGTTTGAGCCGAGGTGCCAGGGGGATAGCGAGACAGATGAAACTTATGAGCCGTTGCAGTGGGTGACTTCATGGGATATCCAGGACATGCAGTCTGCGGTGACTTATTTGAGATCACGCGACGACAGCGATCCAGGTGGTATCGGATTTTTCGGAATCAGTAAAGGAGGTAGTGCTGGGTTGGCTGTAGCGGCCAATGACCCGTATATTCGGTGCTTTGTCACAGACGGCATTTTCGCAACATATACGACAATGGTTCCGTACATGCGCCGTTGGATACAGATTTATAGTCATTCCAGTCGGCGTCTATTGCAGCGAATTTTACCCAACTGGTACTATGGTATGTTTGCCAAGATGGGTTTACGAGAAGTTGCGCGCAAGCGTAACGTAGAATTCCCGTCCCTCGAACGTGCCTTGCCAAAACTAGGGTCTCGTCCTTGGTTGATGATTCATGGCGAGGCCGACAGTTATATCAAAGTTGAGATGGCCGAGGCGTTGTTCAAGTTAGCTCCTGGACCTAAAGAACTCTGGCTCGTAGAAGGGGCGAAACACAATCAATCCTTCCAGATAGCGCCCGAGGAGTACCGACGGCGGATATTGGCGTTTTTCTCAACACACCTGGTCGGGTCATCCGACCTACGATCGACGGATGAAGTAACGGATTCAACAAGGAATATTGGTACGCCAGTGACGGCGGAGTGAGCATGATGCCTTCCAAGACATATGACTTTTTGGTCGAGATAGATCATGTTCAAATGGTTGCTGCGCAAGGTCGTGGGCAAGATCATTGCCCTCCCCGTTCGTCGGCAGATTCGAGCTTTTGAAGAGGCTACCAAACGCCCTCGAGAGTTGCAGGAACAGCTTCTACGCCAATTCCTTCGCTACCATCGCGACACAGATTTTGGTCGTGACCATCACTTCTCAGAAATTCGCAATTTCGAAGACTATCGAAATAACTTGCCTATCGCTCCCTATGACTACTTCGAACCCTACATGGAACGAGTTCGTCGTGGTGAGCTTTCGGCTCTACTGGCGGACAAAAAGGTTCATATGTTCGCCTTGACGAGTGGAACAACGTCTACCCGCAAGTTCATTCCAGTTACGGATAGTTATTTACAAAACTATAAACGAGGGTGGAACATCTGGGGCCTCAAGACTTATTGGGATCACCCCGGAGTCAAACTCCGGCCGATTGTCCAGATGTCGGGGGACTGGCAAGAATTTTACACCGAAAGCGGGATACCCTGCGGTAGTGTCACTGGGCTAACAGCCACAATGCAAAAACGCATCATTCGCTGGCTCTACTGTGTTCCCAGTGGCCTCGGAAAAATAAAGGATCCCGAGGCGAAGTATTATTTGGTGCTGCGGTTGAGCATTCCACGTCGAGTTGGACTCGTGATTGCCGCGAACCCCAGCACCCTGATTAACATGGCTCGGTTTGGCGATGAGCACAAGGAATTACTGCTACGAGACATCCGCGACGGCACCTTGACGACAAGGTTTGACATTCCGGGAGATGTCCGTGACAGTGTCGCCCGCCGTCTTCGCAAAAGAAATCCCGACCGAGTCGAAGAACTCGAAACTATTGTTTCGGAGAAGGGCCATTTGTACCCGCGTGACTATTGGCCTACCGACTGTGTCATCGGCAACTGGACTGGTGGGAGTGTTGGTTGTTACTTGCGACATTATCCCAAGTATTTCGGAGATACGCCTGTTCGTGATGTAGGTCTCATTGCGAGTGAGGGTCGTATGACGATCCCCATCGAAGATGGAACTTCTAGTGGAGTTCTCGACATTACGACGCAGTTCTTTGAATTTATTCCGGAAAACGAAGTCGATAGTCCAAACCCAATAACCCTCCGAGCGCACGAGTTGGAAGAAGGCGAGACATACTATATTCTTCCAACGACTGCCTATGGTTTGTACCGCTACCACATTTATGACGTCGTTCGGTGTACTGGATGGTACAACAACACGCCACTTGTTGAGTTCATGAGTAAGGGGGCTTATTTCTCGAACCTGACTGGGGAGAAGATTTCTGAATACCACGTCAATATGGCCATGAGAGATGTCCTCAGGGAACTTAACATGTCCATCACGGCCTATGCCTTGGCTCCGTGTTGGGACGACCAACGACCATACTATGGCCTTTTCGTTGAACATGGTGATCTGATAGACCGTGAGCAAGGTCTTCGTCTTGTGGAAGCGTTGGAACATCGCATGCACGACATCAATGTCGAATATGCGGCCAAGCGTGAGAGTCTTCGACTGGGCCCGATTCGTTTGGAGTTGATTCCCGATGGTGCGTGGGCGAAGTGGGACCGGCAGCGTCTCGAACGAAGTGGTGGAACGCTCGAACAATACAAGCACCCATGCTTGATTTCGGATCCGAACTTTCGCGAAAAGATCCAAGTGGACGAAGAACTGGTGGCCGTCTAATCCCGGATCCCCTGGAAAAGTAGCCAGGTCAATCCGTGGACCTATTCTTTCGATCCCTCGCCGTCGTGTTTCCGTCGATGGTAAATCCATCGTTACCGTTTGGCATCCCGATGTCGTGACTGTCCAGGAACCGGCTGCTCTCGAGCAGCGAAGAAACGACGCTTTTGATTTGGGACCTGAAAGCAGCGACCGCACGACAAAAGGAAGGATAGCTGGACTTGCAGAGTTTCCGTGTCGGCCTCAAAAGCATATACCAAGAGGATGAGATCAAGAATTCCAACTATGGACCAGACCTGAGTGGATTTCAAGAGAGGCTGTGGCCGTGTACGAACTTGGACAAACGCTGTTAGAGTTGGTTGTAGTATTGTGGAACCTTTTGGTTCAACTCATCTTGTTGGGCTTACAATATCTGCTTCTCGTGGGGTACATAGCCGTGACGCTGTTGGCCATCAACTGGAAACGGACGTGGCCGATCCTGGCGCAGGGAGCCTGGGCACCGCTCGTGTTGATCATACTCATCTCCGCACAAGCCTGGACTTTTCTCGAACCCTCGTATGGATATTGGTGGCACCTGGGTGGTGTCGTGTTGTTGGTTGGCGGAGCCATGTTCAACGGGTGGCTCCAAGGCATTCTTGGTTGGACCCCTGCCGATTTGAATTTCGATCCTCCCGAGTCGGAGGAGGGATTTCTGGCTCATCATTGACCGACGATCCGCTGACAGAAGTTTATTATCCGTGGAGTTTCGGATTCGTGTCCGAGTGTTGGCTGGATCGACGATGCGACAAGCACAATCTACTTTCTGTCGTGTGGGTGTTTCCTCAAGAAAACAACCGCCACAACATCAACACGAGGACCTGAAACACGAGGACCAACCCAGCTCCGGCGAGCAAACAAATCCACTCGCGGCGCGAAAGTTGGCATCGTTCTGATAGCCACACGAGACCTTGTTGATAACGTGGTGAACGCAGATTGGATTGTGATTTGGGAGGCTGGGTCCCGGACGTCAGTTCGTCGTGTGACTCGGTAGTAGGCCCATCGGTAGTAGGCCCAACGGTTTTCCTCCAAACGAAAACCGCCTGCGGAACTGGCAGGTCTTTCGAAATCTCGGTTTCTGAACCATGGGACTGGCTGGCAGGCTCCCACACCCCCGAGCCATTTTGGCGGTCCTCTGCCGGGTCGAAGGAACTCGAACTCGGGTTCGATCCTGTAGAATCGAGTGTGTCGGCTGGGTTGGGTGCCCCGGTTGTGGCTGCCATCGCCCCAAAGATAGACGATTGTTGCGTCGGGTTTCCCAAGTCAACCACACTCGAATGGGCACTCGTCTTGTCGGCTGCAAGACGCTTCCAGACGTCGAGTAACACTCCTTTCGCGTGAGCCGGTGTTGGGAATCTCGTGTCAGGGTCTTTGGCCAACATGATACTGACGAATTCGTCCAGGACTGGTGGCACCCTCGGGTTGAAGTTCCGTATGGGTGCTGGTGTTTCTTGTGCATGCCTCATGAGTTGCTGAAGTATGCCGTCATCGGTAAACGGTGCGCGACCTGCCAGCATCTCATACAAAATACAGCCTGCACTGTAGAGATCGGACCGAATATCAACCGTGCGAGCGCTTCGCGCTTGCTCTGGAGCCATGTATTTTGGGGTGCCGACGATGACTCCATCGCACGTCAACTCCGGATGGCTCTGGCCTTGGTCAATGTCCGTGAAATGCGTTCTAGCCAGTCCGATGTCGAGTATCTTGAGTTTCGCATCCCCGAGAGGGCCACGCAACGACCCCGAGGAACCCGGCAGGATCATCAAGTTCGACGGCTTGAGATCGCGGTGGACGTAATTTACTTGATAAAGATACTGAAGTCCCCGGAAAAGTTGCAGAGCCAGCGAGACGGCAACAGGCCAAGGCAGGATTACCCTTTTGCGAAGCACCCGGTCGAGAGATTTTCCCGGTAGCAACTCCATTACGATGTAGTGCAATCCCGATTCGGTCGTGCCGTAATCGATGGTCTGGACGATGTGGGGATGCCGTAATTGAACGGCGAGTTGGGCTTCCCTTTGAAATCGTGCCAGTTTGATCGGATTGGTGGCTTTGGAGGGAGGCAAGACCTTGACCGCAAACGACTCTCCTTGGGGATTGATTGCTTGGTACACCCCAGCCATTCGCCCTTTTCCAATCCTCGCCAGTATTTTGTAAGAACCAAAGTGGAGTTGATCGGCGTAACCTCGTTCCACGAGTTCGAGTTGGAATTTTGTAACGGCTCCACGTTGGACCAACCAATTACAGAAGTCTTCGGTTTCGTTACGTCCAGACTTTTTCTCGTTGGTTAGACCAACGGCGTTTTTCCATTGGCTGTACAACTGCCGGATTTCTTCGGGGGCCAAAACACGATGCCGTGACAAAGCATTACACAGAGCCTCAACGTTTGAGAAACCTGGGGACACTTCCTGGTTGAGACTCACGGGATCACTGCCTTCCTATCTTGGTCACCGTTAGCGTTCTTGGTCGCCTTGACTACCGAGTGAAAGGTGACGTGCTTGTTCATTCCCGACAAGGTTGGTTGATTGGGTGTTCGCGATGGGCTTTATTTGGGATGTTGGGCGGCAACAACTCACGCAACGTTCTCTCGACCTCAAGAGATAGTGTTGAGACCATCAGGCCACGATCCAAAGGAAGACCGTTTTACTGGTTTGATCATACAGTTTGCTTCGTTCCGTTTCGACCTCCGTCCCCCAGGGTTTTCTTGAATTTCTCGAGTTGAAGGTCTCGTATGTAACCGACGGGACCCAAGATCGTCGTGATTTCTGTCGATGCCCTACAACCTTCGGGCCGAGAGGACCGGGCGCTGATCGGCCTGATGATCGAGAGGTTTGTCAGGATGAAAGCAGCGTTCGACATGGATGTCGAGCACTCTTGGGGCGAGCCTTCCGACCCGAAATCCGGGTCGATCACCGCAGCCAACAGTTTGGCAGATAGTCACCCTTCTCGATCGTATTTTCTTGACAAGCAGTCCAAAAGAGGGCAAATCTATTGGCACAATTGCCAGGAGTTTTGCCAGAAGTAGATCGAACGAACCGATCGCCCGATTGTGCTGCCTATGGAGGCTCAATGAGAATACGCTTGTCGAAGTGGAACGACAAGTGCGTTTTGGTTTGGCCACACGACAACGACCGATCAGGTCAATTACAACGGCAAGTATCCCTACGCTGGTGGTGAGACAGGGGAGTATCGGGACCGAACCGTTGCCGTGAAGTCGTTCCCATCGAATGGTTGGGGTTTGCACCAAATGCTCGGCAACGTTTTCGAATGGTGCCAGGATTGGTATGGCGATTATACAGGTGGGTTACGAATCGATCCAACCGGCCCAACAGAGGGCCGCAGCCGAGTCATCCGGGGCGGGAGCTGGTTCCACGACGCTAGGCTCTGCCGGTCAGCGTATCGCAATCGCCACGACCCCGGGCGCTCCGACAGCTCCCTTGGTTTCCGTTGTGCTCAAGTTCCGGAGTAACAGGCCAGTAACCATTGAGACCTGCGCAGATCATGAAGCGTCTGGCTAGCCATTGGTAAGACGAGGCCATTCGACGTTCGCCCACGACCGCGAATCAATCCATATCGTTCTTTCTTTTGGCCGAAGGCCAACCTGGTCGTAGTCTGGTCAGAATGACCTGGTAAGCTGCTGAAAGACCGGTTACTTCTTTTCGGCTCGTTGGAGAGCAGCAGGATCGATGCGTTGAAGTGCGTTCTTGGCGTTCCTCCGCACGGTCACCGAAGAATCCTTGAGCGCCTCAACGAGAGCTGGAACTACCGTTTGAGCGCTTCGACCCATACGTCCCAATGCGTAAGAAGCATGCGTGCGAATATGAAGGGATTTGTCTTTGAGTCCCTTGGCGAGTGCTGCGGCGGCTTGAGAATTACCGCCAATCTGTCCCATGGCGAGAGCTGCTGCCCCTCGGACAAAAGTGTCTTTATCTTGTTGGAACACTTCGATCAGCACGGAGATACAATTACGCGCACCGGACCGTCGCCGTCCCAGACTGTCGGCAGCCTCGGCCCGAACGTTCGGTTCCTTGTCGCGTAATGCCTTCTTCAGGGCTTCGTTAATCTGTGGAGACCGAGATCTAATTTTTCCAAGCGCATGAACTGAGTTTTGGCGTACGAGTTTGTCTTGGCTCTCGAGTCGTTGGAGCCAGTAATTCAGTGACTTTCCGTTATACTCTTGTTCTCCAGCTGTCAAACCGCCACACAAAACGAGTATGCTAAAGAGGGTGGATAACTGCTTCATCACACGAACTCCAGGTGTTTCCGTTGAAGGACTGAGTCATCTCTTGTTTTAGTTGTTATACCAACACACAGTTCGGTCCGGCAACAGCCACGTACTGTTGAGAACTGCGCGGATAATGCAGCAGACACACTCGGAACGGGTAATTTCTAGTTGTCCGGTTTTTCTGTTTGTCGTAGGTGCACGTGGCTGGCGTGTATCTACGAACCGGACAAGTATTTCTTTTCCGTTCCAGGGGAGAAGGGCTTTGAAAACGGAAAACCTATACCCAATACATGCGTGAACCGCGGTTAAGAGAACCAAGACGAACGTGACACTTGTGGATCCGATTCACCAAGTGGGACCAGTACCTGGAAACCGAAACTCTCTAGTCAATGGAAATGTAAAATGCCATCAGAGAGGAGAGGACGCCCTCGCTCGGCCACGAGTCCAGCGGCTCCGCTTGCGCTGGACTTCGGGCCTTCGCTTGGGCTGGCTGGCTGATTACTGGCTCGTTACTCCGGAACTTGAGCACAACGGAAACCAAGGTCGTCGTAGCGGCCCCCGGGAACGACGTGATCGCGATACGCCGACCGGCAGCGCCCCGCGACGAGGACCCAGCACCCGCCCCGGATGACCCGGGGGGGGCCCTCTGTTGGTCCCTGAGGATCGATTCGTGGCTCGCCCGTGTACTCGCCATGCCAATCCTGGCACCATTCACACACGTTGCCGTGCATCTCGTACAAGCCCCAACCGTTTGGGAGAAACGACTTCACGGCAACGGTCTGGTCCCGGTACTGCCCTTTCGGGCCACCATCGTACGGATAATCTCCGTGGTAATTGACCTGTTGCGTCGTGATTGTCTTGCCGAACCAAAACGGACTTGTCGTTCCGGCTCGACAAGCGTATTCCCATTGAGCTTCGGTCGGCAACACAATCGGGCGATCGGTTCGTTCGGTTAACTTCTGGCAAAACTCCTGACAATCGTTCCAAGACACACATTCGACTGGCAACTCGGATTCCCGGAAATGACTTGGGTTGTTACCCATGACGTGCTCCCATTGCTTTTGCGTCACAGCAGTCGTCTGAAGCCAAAAGCCTTTCGTCAGAGTCACCTCGTGTTGGGGTTCGTTGTCGAATCGCTCCGGTTCATCCTCAGGACTGCCCATCAAGAACTTTCCCGGTGGGATCCAAACGAACTCCATGCCGATCTCGTTGGTGTAGCGGGGCATCACCGGATCGAGCTTCTCGACCAAGACTAACTCGCGCAGTCGCTCTTCCATGGCGAGGCGTTCGGGAGTTATCTGGGAGAGGTCTTTGAGGATGTAGGACAAGCGGAGCAACTCGCAACGGGGGTCATCTTGTTCTTCGAGATAGTCGGCCAGGATGAACGCCACGTTGGGGTCGTTCGGAATGGCGTTGAGCAGAGATTCAAAATCCGACATTGCTCAGTACTCCGGAATGAAGACGGTGGAAATCGTCGCTCGGTCGCATCGCCGAGGTGACGACGCGCGTCCCGCGGTCGTGGCACCTCCGACTCGCTCCCTCGCTGGCTTGCTCACGAAATTCCTGAACTCGAACCACGAAAGCCAATATCGTCGCCGCGGTGCTCCGGGGGGGTGGCGACGCGGTAGGCCGCCCGAACGAGCAGGGCGGAGCGCCAATAACTGCCACCACGGCGGCAACGATTGGCGTCAGCACTTGTGGGACCAACAGGGTCAGTCACAGCATCTTTTGTGTAATCACGCGTCCCGTCGTGGCACCACTCGCAGACATTGCCCAGCATGTCATAAACACCCCAACCATTGGCACGTTTCCAACCCACACGATGAGTTACCATTGCACTGTTTTCTCCATACCAAGCGATGGCATTCAGATCTTCGGCATATCTGGCTCTCTGTATCCCCCCTCGGCAAGCATACTCCCATTGGGCTTCAGTCGGCAAGCGAATCGGAAAGCGAGTTCGTTGGGACACTTTCTCGCAGAATTGCTGACAAGCGCGCCAACTAACTTGTTCCACGGGACGATTCTCATCGCCTTGGAAAGCACTGGGGTTGTTGCCCATCACTTCTTGCCATTGCCTTTGCGTCACCGGAGTCCGGCCCAGCCAGAAACCCTTGGTCAATTTGACCTGGTGGGCGGGGCCTTCTTTCGGCAATCGACCTGATTCGTTTTTAGGGCTTCCCATCGTGAACGTGCCGGGAGGAATCCAGACAAATTCCATCCCCAATTCGTTGGTGTAGCATGGGACCACCGGTTCGAGGTTCTCGACAAAGAGCAACTCGTGGAGCCGATTTTCCATCGCCACTCGTTCGGGTGTGACCTCAGCGATGTCTTTGAGCGTGTACATCAGACGCAGTAACTCGCAACGGGGGTCATCTTGTTCTTCGAGGTAGTCGGCCAGAATGAACGCCACATTGGGTTCATTTGGAATGGCGTTGAGTAGAGATTCGAAATCTGACATTGCTCAGTACTCCTGAATGAAGACGGTGGAAATCGTCGCTCCCTCGCTGGCTAGCTCACGAAATTCCTGAACTCGAACAACGAAAGCCATAAAGGTCGCTGCGGAGCCACTGGTGGAGGGCGTGGCGGTAGGCCGCCCGCACGAGCGGGGCGGAGTTGCCCCAACTGCCACCACGGTAGCAGCGGTAGGCGTCAGCACTTGTGGGACCAACAGGCTCAGTCACAGCATCTTTTGTGTAATCACGCAACCCATCGTGACACCATTCCCAGACATTGCCTAACATGTCACAAAGGCCCCAACCATTCGGTGACTTCTGACCCACTGGATGAGTTACCATTGCACTGTTTTCTCCATACCAAGCGATGGCATTCAGATCTTCGGCATATCTGGCTCTCTGTATCCCCCCTCGGCAAGCATACTCCCATTGGGCTTCAGTCGGCAAGCGAATCGGAAAGCGAGTTCGTTGGGACACTTTCTCGCAGAATTGCTGACAAGCGCGCCAACTAACTTGTTCCACGGGACGATTCTCATCGCCTTGGAAAGCACTGGGGTTGTTGCCCATCACTTCTTGCCATTGCCTTTGCGTCACCGGAGTCCGGCCCAGCCAGAAACCCTTGGTCAATTTGACCTGGTGGGCGGGGCCTTCTTTCGGCAATCGACCTGATTCGTTTTTAGGGCTTCCCATCGTGAACGTGCCGGGAGGAATCCAGACAAATTCCATCCCCAATTCGTTGGTGTAGCATGGGACCACCGGTTCGAGGTTCTCGACAAAGAGCAACTCGTGGAGCCGATTTTCCATCGCCACTCGTTCGGGTGTGACCTCAGCGATGTCTTTGAGCGTGTACATCAGACGCAGTAACTCGCAACGGGGGTCATCTTGTTCTTCGAGATAGTCGGCCAGGATGAACGCCACGTTGGGGTCGTTCGGAATGGCGTTGAGCAGAGATTCAAAATCCGACATTGCTCAGTACTCCGGAATGAAGACGGTGGAAATCGTCGCTCGGTCGCATCGCCGAGGTGACGACGCGCGTCCCGCGGTCGTGGCACCTCCGACTCGCTCCCTCGCTGGCTTGCTCACGAAATTCCTGAACTCGAACCACGAAAGCCAATATCGTCGCCGCGGTGCTCCGGGGGGGTGGCGACGCGGTAGGCCGCCCGAACGAGCAGGGCGGAGCGCCAATAACTGCCACCACGGCGGCAACGATTGGCGTCAGCACTTGTGGGACCAACAGGGTCAGTCACAGCATCTTTTGTGTAATCACGCGTCCCGTCGTGGCACCACTCGCAGACATTGCCCAGCATGTCATAAACACCCCAACCATTGGCACGTTTCCAACCCACACGATGAGTTACCATTGCACTGTTTTCTCCATACCAAGCGATGGCATTCAGATCTTCGGCATATCTGGCTCTCTGTATCCCCCCTCGGCAAGCATACTCCCATTGGGCTTCAGTCGGCAAGCGAATCGGAAAGCGAGTTCGTTGGGACACTTTCTCGCAGAATTGCTGACAAGCGCGCCAACTAACTTGTTCCACGGGACGATTCTCATCGCCTTGGAAAGCACTGGGGTTGTTGCCCATCACTTCTTGCCATTGCCTTTGCGTCACCGGAGTCCGGCCCAGCCAGAAACCCTTGGTCAATTTGACCTGGTGGGCGGGGCCTTCTTTCGGCAATCGACCTGATTCGTTTTTAGGGCTTCCCATCGTGAACGTGCCGGGAGGAATCCAGACAAATTCCATCCCCAATTCGTTGGTGTAGCATGGGACCACCGGTTCGAGGTTCTCGACAAAGAGCAACTCGTGGAGCCGATTTTCCATCGCCACTCGTTCGGGTGTGACCTCAGCGATGTCTTTGAGCGTGTACATCAGACGCAGTAACTCGCAACGGGGGTCATCTTGTTCTTCGAGATAGTCGGCCAGGATGAACGCCACGTTGGGGTCATTTGGAATGGCGTTGAGCAGAGATTCAAAATCCGACATGGTGGGTCCTTGAGTTGTTTCTTTCAGAATAGGGGAGAAGGATTTGGAGCGGTTCGAAGTGTTTGTCTTGGTTCTTTCGTTCCGTGGGCTTACGCCCACGGCTAGGATCTTTCGCCCCTCCGGGGCTGAAAATCCAAAACTCGACACTTGTTGAGCCGACAACACAAGGGGCTGAAAATCCAAAACACGACATCTGTTGGTCCGATAACACAAGCGGGACCAGGACTTAGAAAACGAAAATGCTGTGGGCATTGGAAACGGAAATCGAGTTAGAGCAAACGTCGACTTTGTTGGTCGAGCCCTTCGTAGACGAATCGGATTGTGGGGTCGGCCATGGCGTTGAAATAGTCCCAGGAGTGACCACCGGCTTGGGTTGTCAGATCACAAGTGTGAGCCAATCCTAGCGCTCCCATTTTTTCGTGCAAGCGGTCATTTCCTCGGTGCCAATCGACATCGGCGGGGTCGATGCAGAAATAGATGTGTGGGGGGCCATTGTAAGGCGGGACGTGCATGATCGCGGTGTCCTGCCGGCACTGTTCTTTGCTGTCGTACATGTCATCGAGGGGTGAGCCTTGACCGTAAAGCTCTTGGTATTCGATGGCTGACGAGATGCCGGCGATGACGGGAAAGACTTTGGGATGTCGAAATCCCAGCCGCAGTGCTCCTTGTCCTCCCATGCTGATCCCGATGAGCCCGATGGCTCCAGGTTTCAGGTTCCAGTGGTCGCCGAAATACGGAACGATATTTTCCAGGATGTGTTTCTCGGCGGTCAGATGGTGGTCGAACTCGGCACACGTTCGATCGGTCCACCAGGAACGTTGGGTATGCGGACAGACACAGACGAGTCTCAGTTCGTCGAAAAGTTTGGTGTAGGTGTGGTTATCGGCGAGCGTTTCGAGGCCGACAGGGTGCAAAAACAGAATCCCGAAGCGAGGTGTTTCCTTCTTGGGTAACTCGTAGACGTCTGCGATCTTTCCGCCGAGCTGGACTTGTGACCATTTTCCGTTCATGTCGTTCCTCCGGCTACAATTCTCGGCATGGGTTTCCAAACTGAGGGTCCAAAAAAAGAGAGGGCGTCATGAGCCACAAGCCATAACGCCCTCTTTTATTGTAACGAGGTCGAGCGAACGGGAAGTTGCGTTTATCCGCCCGCGATCATTCGGTTCGTCTTGCTTCCGCTTTCGCGGTAGTAGAGTGGCAAGTATCGGTAGTAGACCTCCAACGTCAACAAACATAGAGAGGTCTTCATGAGTCGCCCGCCAGCATTACCGTGGTGTTCTCCTCGGGGATTCCAACTGCCGTCTCGTTCTTGTCCTTTGACGAGCAAGTCCCGCATCTTTTTATTCCAGCGGACCCATTCGACGCCACCGAAGTGGTGCATGACTTGGGTCGCGTAATAGTAGTAGTACATGTTTTTGAATTGACCACTTGGAGGCTTGGTCTTGAGGTGCTTTTCGATGGCATTGATCATCTTGATGCTTGAGGGGCTCCAATCGTCTGACTGGAGGTACTGTCGGCAGAGCAAACCGACGGCGCTCATGGTATGCGTTGAGCCTCCATCGGGAACGTATGAGTAGCCTTCGTCGGAACTACGAACCGCGTCCAGAAATCGAATGGCCTTTCGGAAAGTAACTTCGGGGACATCGAGTCCAGCCATGCGACCGCTCTTGAGGGCCATCACGACCCAACCGGTGACGGAAGTATCACCAGGCTGTCGAGGACGATAGCGCCAACCGCCTCCGGTGCTCTGGACTCCGACAAGATAGTTGATGGCCTTTTGGGCGGGACGCTTGAGCCGTGGGTCTTGCGTCAAGCCGTAGGCTTCGTTCAAGGTGATTGTGGCCAACGCGTGAGCATACATGCCACCACCCAAGTCGCCGTTTCGTGGGTTTTGTTTGCGGATCAAAAAGCTCAATCCACTGTTGACGGTATTGGCGAACTTCTTTTTTCCTCCGGGGATGTGAGTGTGTCCAGCACCGAGGAAAGGCAGCAAGCCCAATGCCGTGGCGGCGGTATCGTTTGCCCGACCACCGTTTTGGTAGGGGCCTTCCATCTTCCAACTGCCGTTTTGCTGTTGGTATCGTTGGAGCCATTCCAATCCGCCTACAACGGCGGCTTCGGTTTCCTTGGTGCCACCTCCAGGCCCCATGTTTTTGCGGGAAGCGCCGCTCCGTCCACGGAAAGCATTTTTGATGGGTGTAGCATTCAGGTTCATTCCGCCAGCCATGCTTCCGGGGGCATTGCTGTTGGACACGAGGTCAGGGAGTTTGAGGTCCGCGCCATCTCCCCCGCCGATGCCTGGGGGCGTTTTGATGTTGATCGGAGGTGTATCGAGAGGTGCATTTTCCATCCCGAGGGGTGCATCGGGGTTGACCATGCTGGGGACGCTGAATTCGTCGATGCGTGTGTCTTCTTTGTAATCGATTTCCTTGTCGGGCTCGAGATAGTCGGGATTGATGTCTTTGATCGTGAGGGGATCGAGCTTTTCGACTTCCTTTTCCTCCTCCTCGGCCTGGACCGTCGCCAGTTCTTCGGTCGACTCGGTCTGCTTCTTCTCGGTCTGTAGCTGCGGTTGGGGCATGAGCAGGAACATGACGACGAGTCCAGCGTGGAAGAAGATACTCATGACCACGGCAGGAACGAGGTGGTATACCATTCGCCAGTCGGTGCGGGCTTCGAATTCTGAGCCGCGAATGAGTGGGCTTCCAGTCAGTGCTGGGCGAGATGCTGCGACGGTAGCCATGGTTGGTGATCCCCTCTCTGTGGTAGCGAACGACTGATAGCCTGTCTGAAGCAGGCCAGACAAGAATTGTTATTATTTCGAAAAGTTATCCCGACAAGCAAGGGAAAACGGAAGTATCGGGTCAGATTCCTCGGGTCCTGTTCTGTCGATTCCAACGAGAGAACCGAAGAGACGGGAGAGGCTTGAGGAGACATGATCCAGTCATGATGCCTTTGTCCCAGTTCATTGGACGGATATCCACGTTGTGGAGTTCCCAGAAGTGAGACCAACGTTCTCTTTACTACGGTCGTGAGGTGTCGAAATGTTCTTTGGGTTAGAGCGATTTTCGTTGGTGTTGAGCACATTCCAAGTGATACCCGCGAACCGCATGTGCCGACGAAACGGTTCGCTTGCCGTAGGTACACGAAGCTCGTGCGTACTTTTTCTTTTCCTCAAGTGTCTCCAAAACGATCGGGAAAAGGTGGATTTGGGATGGACAGATGAGATTTAGCTGATTCGCCCTTGAATATTCAGTTTTTGGAATGATAGACTAAGAATTTAGCTCAATTGCCGAGATTTTTGTAGTAATTGGTTGAATTGCCAGGAAGGTCGGATTAATACATGTCGCTTTTGGTTCTTAATGTCCTGTTCTGTTGAGGAGGACTCGATTGTAGCTGCATGGCGCTGGTAAGCCGGGAACGCGAAACGAAGGATTGTCCGGTCTTTGTGGGGTGTGACAAGATTGAGCGCGAGCGGAAGCCAAGGCGTAGCGATAGAAGGTGTGGCGTCGGTGTCGTTTCCCTGGACGGACACGATGTTTCAAGGTCTTGGTGTGGTCGATGGTGTCGAGCACAGGGGACCGGGAAAGTAGGCATTCCAAGGCGGAGTCAGGAGATCGGGTTACAGGAAAACCCGAACAGAAATCGATTTCGCGTCACAGGAAGTGATGATTTTGGAATTTCGTCGATTTTTGTGAAAATGAGAGGGCTTTCAATCCTATTGTATTATGGGCACATGCGCACAAAGAAGGCCGGAGAACTCGAAAATTCGCAAAAATGGCGATTTTTCGAGGCCTGTTTTCCGTAAGTAATTGCAGCATCTAGATATATGGAAATCGAGAGGTGTCAAAAAGGTGCAATTTAGGCGCAGGTTTACTACAAGTTTAGCGCAGGTTTACTACAAGTTAGGCGCAGGTTTGGTGCAGGTTTTTGTCATTTTTGGACCGGTTTGCGTTGGAAATTCGTGGGGTCTCGACCTGGATAAAATAGGGGCGGTAGAATTTTTCGTAAATTTTCCACAATCGAGTGCCAAGGACTTGCTCGTTGGTAACGAACAGGAAAAAATGTCCGTGCGTTTTTCCGGAGGCGAGGTGGAGCCGTGATCGACACGATCAACAACACGGACACCAGTCCATTTCTCGTTCGCAGGGACAAGGGTTCGCGTGGCTCGCCAGACTCGGAGAATTGATTAGGGCACGTTTGCGTATGACAGGATCGGTCTGGAATGTGTGGTATATCTTGGGTAGCATATTCCTAATTCTCAGCCTCGCAATCCCCAAGCTCTGTATGACGATCGGACAGAGCCAACGAACAAGACTTTGCCCAATCAATAGATGAAACTTCTTTAGGGGCATTCAGCAACAATCCCTCTCCTTCCTGGGATATTCCCAGAGTTCATCTGAGTGCACCTACGGGTTGAGGGGTTCATGAGGTTTCACTTTCTCTCGGACCGCAGTTTTCGCTGCGAGGACCTTGGGAATGTTTGTCGGAGAGCATGACGGGCGACGGGAGTTGCGACGTTGGAGCACCCAACGAAAATGACAACAATCCTGACCTGAACAATCATTGCCGAAACACTCGTTGAGAAAAGCCGACTTCTGCCACGTAGCCTTGTAGAGCCAGTAAAGACATTTTTAACTTCGAACATAAACGCGATACGCTTTTCAACGGCGTCCCAGATCTGTTCCGACAACGGAGTCAGACTACCCAAGAACCGCACTGCTCGGACTCGGGGCACGAGGCCCTGGATGCCGGGCCGGACACGAGCACAAACGATGACGAACGACCTCAGCCGAGATAATCCCAAGACGATTTACGAACAGTGCACTCCCTTAATTCTGTCCTACTTGAAACTGGCCGAAGGACATCTCACGAACGTGGTAACCGACGGTCGGTTGTTCCAGACCGTCGTGGTTGATCCGGGCTGGGAGAAGCTCCCCACTCCAGTTCGCTGGATCGGCCGCGAGCAACTCAAGTGGGACGAAGTCATGCAAGAACTTCGTAAGGTCGCGTACTCGCAAGTCGATCAAAAGATCCAACTCCGAGAAGATGCCGAAAAACGCATCTTGGCGTATCTCGACGAGAGTTTTGGCGTTCAACAGCCACAGGCTCAGCCTTCCGGCCCCAACAAAGCCACTGCAATTCCTCAACCACCAGCTGCAGTCCGCCCAAACGCAGCACCTCAACCGCCGGCAACACCTCAAGCTGGGAGTCCGGTCCGCCCTACCCCGACTCCTCAACCACGGAATCCGGTCCCCCCTAAGGCCGTTCCTCAGGTTCCTCCGACAGCTCCGGCGGTCCGACCAAGACGAGTGCCCCCGCCATCACCCAACCAGCCACCTGCTGTGCCAGCGATGCCTGCAACCCCGGCTGCTCCGACTGCTCCGACTGCTCGAGCAACTCCCACGGGTTCCGTCGCACCTGATACGCCACCGAGTCCGGCCCAACACTCCGTTCCGCGTACCCGACCTGCCGTTGCAGTTGCTCCGGTCCAATCGTTACCCCAGTCGGGTCCAGCCGAACCAGTGAGTTCGTCGTCGGGACCGTTGGAAAAAGTGCTTGGGATTGATCTCGGCACTACGTACTCGGTTTTAGCTTCTGTCGATGAGGAGGGGCGGCCTTTTACGATCCACAACTCCAACGGTGACCTAACGACGCCGAGCGTGATTTTGCTCGACGAAGGCGGAGCTGTCGTGGGGAAGGAGGCCCTCTTGGCGGGACCTTGCGAACCCGAACTTGTGGCTTCGTGCGTCAAACGAGATATGGGGTCGCCCCATTTTCGGAAGCGTGTCCGAGGCGAATTCATACCTCCCGAAGTGTTGTCTTCGGTCATTTTGAAGGCCCTGCGCGAAGACGCCGAGCGGCGACTCGGGGCGGTCAAGAAGGCCGTCATCACGGTCCCGGCTTTTTTTGACGAGGTGCGTCGGGCGGCGACCGTCGACGCCGGACGACTGGCTGGACTTGAGGTCGTGGACATCCTGAATGAGCCAACAGCTGCTGCCATTGCTTACGGCTACCAACTCGGCTTCGTTCTTGGTATGGACCAGCTCAACAAGCCCGTCCGGGTACTGGTATACGACTTGGGCGGCGGAACATACGACGTGACGATAGTCGAAATTCACGGCAACTCGCTCAAGGCCATCGCGACTGATGGAGACGTTCAGCTCGGCGGAAAAGACTGGGATGAAAAAATCGTCACGTTGGCTGCCGAGCAGCTCCGGACCGAACTGCGCGAAGACGTGCGGGACAACCCACAGACTCTCGAAGAAATGTGGATTGCCGCCGAGAATGTCAAACGAACACTCAGTGAACGCACCAAAGCTACCATGTACATTCATCATCTGGGAACGCGGCACAAGGTCGAGATAACTCGTACGGCATTCGAAGAAGCCACCGCCAGCCTCGTTGGTCGGACCCGAACGACGACAGAAATCGTCGTTCGCCAGGCTGGATTGACGTGGGCTGATATTGACCGGGTGCTCATCGTGGGCGGATCGACACGCATGCCGATGATCACTCGGATGCTCGAAGAACTCACAGGAAAGGTTCCCGAACGGTCGGTCTCGCCAGATGAAGCCATCGCCCACGGCGCGGCTCTGTATTCGAATTTGATCGTTAACGGCAAGAAAGCGGCCACCAAGGCCTCTCAATTTGCCGTGACAAACGTCAACTCGCACAGCCTCGGGATCGTCGGAACGGATCCCTCCACGGGCCGAAAACGCAACCAGATCTTGATCCCGAAAAACACACCGCTTCCCCACTCGATCAAAGGCACCTTCAAGACGAGCAAAGCAGGGCAATCGAGTGTCGTGATTCGGATCGTCGAGGGCGAGAGTGAAAGGCCCGAGGCGTGTACTCAGCTTGGCATCTGTAAGATTTCTCCCTTGCCTCCGAATCTTCCAGCAGGGTGGCCGGTGTACGTCCTTTATCAGTACCTGGCCAACGGACAGCTCAAGGTTTCGGCCCAAGTCAAGGGCCAGACTGGTGTCGCATCCACGATGATTGATCGAGAGAACAAGATGAAGCTTGAAGACATGGCGTTGTGGTCTCAATTCGTCAACAGCGGCGCCAAGGCGATCCGAGATACTTGAGCCCCACGAAGCGAAACGCATTCGGGGGAGTTCACGGACACGTCCAGGATGTGTTGGTGCTCGGCAGCTTACAAACCAACATGATCGCGAAGCCTCGAGTTACTCGCCGTGAAACCCGACAGTTATTCTCGTTTGGCCAGAGGCCGACGACGAGTGATCGTTCACTCAACGAGGCCGATGACGCTCCCGCACAGTTTCGCAGCCTGAGTTCCATTTCTGGCTTCTCAACAAAGGCTCAAGAATCTTAGATTTCACATATCTTGATTTACTCGACAAAGGACCATGTGTTTCGATAGCCAAACCGATTGCTCAAACTTCCAGGATGCGCGGATTTCGGAGCTCTTCGCCAAACCGCATGAGGTCGCCGAAGGGATCGCTTTTCATCCGGCGGCGCAAGCCTCGTCCATCACCGGAAGCGTTATGGTCGCGGACGCTGGTTACACGGCTTGCACGACGAGTTGGAGCGTGGCTCCTTTCCCGAAGGTCAACGCAGACCACTGCCGGCTGACCCAATGACCGACATTTCTTTAATTCAAGGGAAATCACATCCCAAAGTTTTTTCAAGAAAATGGCAAATTCGTGAATGGATCGTCTTCTCTTGAGGCAATGTAAAGTAAACAGACTGATTTTTGGATTCGATAGCCATGGTGAACGAACAGCAGACGACGCGAGCGACTTCGCAGGGTGCTGAAAAGCAGCTGGTGGACGCGCGAGAATCTGATGGACAACTTCTTGAGACGTATTTGGCCCAACAAGACGAAGAGGCCTTTGCGGCCTTGGTGCGTCGTCACGGTCCCATGGTTCTTGGTGTGTGTCGGCGGATATTGCGGCATTTTCACGATGCCGAAGACGCCTTTCAGGCTACGTTTCTGGTTCTCGTTCGTCGAGCCGATTCGATCGTTCCGAGAGAGAACGTCGGGCTGTGGTTGTATGGCGTTGCTTCGCGGACGGCTCTGAAGGCCAAGACCAAGCGTCAGCATCGTTTGGTGAAAGAACAAGAAGCCCAACCAGCTACGTCAGAAACGGACCGATCCACAGAACATCGCGAAGTCCAGGAAGTCCTGGCTATTGAATTGGCTCACCTTCCCGAGAAGTATCGTTCGGCCTTACTGCTCTGTGACATGCAAGGAAAAACGCAAGTGCAGGCAGCTAAAGAACTAGGAATTCCCGAGGGGACAATTGCGACTCGGTTGTTCCGGGGTCGAAAACTGCTTGCAGACCGACTGACGCGGCATGGTGTTGCCCTTTCGATAGTTGGATATGCCACGCTTTGGGCTCAACAAGCAACAACCGCTGCGGTTCCTGAATTGCTCGAGACAACCACCCAGAACGCCTTCCACTTTGCAGCGGGTAGACTTGATCAGGTTCCTTCGCAGGTAACCGACCTCACCAAGACGATCCTTCAGGCCGCAACGGGGAAGAAACTTCAATTGCTTGCCGTGGTTGGGCTGGTCCTTTTGTGCCTTTGTTTGGGATGGTGGTTTGGACGTGGACGAGCGACCTTGCCCCACGGCGATCCAAAATCAATTGCATTGGGTCAAGAACAACAGCAGTCTCGGGGAGGCGACCCTTCGTTGACAAAACGGCAACAAGACGGAGCACTCGAAGCATCCACCGAGACGAAACTTGCCTCGGTGGAACCGAGTCCAGAGAAACGCAGAAAAACAAGAACTACTGCTCCTCCTCGACTGGGCCAGAAGGTCAGACCGCCGAAGCCTTTGAGGCCGGTCAATGGAATGTCGCTCGAGTTGTCGGTGGATGCGAGGTCGATAGAGCCGAACAAAACAATTAAGTTCGAGTTGCGTTTCAAGAACCACACCGATGACATTATGGTCATCTCGGTCGTCCCGCAAAAAGACCTGAACACTACTCAATCGGCGTTACAAACCGGAGAGCTTTTCGAACGAGTGCCAATGCGAGGCAACAAGAAACCAATCGCTCCGAAACTAACCTGGGTCGGAAGCCGACTGGTTCGCCAGGCACCAGAACAAAGCGACATGGTACTCGACCCTAACTCGACGGTCGTCATCCCGGTCTTCGCGAAATTCGATTCAAGCAGAGGACTTGTGTTTGGCCACGTCGGAGGAGTTCACGAGAAGTCGGTCCGTCGTCTGGTCTACCAATTGCCCTGGCGCGGAAAAGAGCCCGTTACCTTGCGAGCTGGATACTCGTACACACGTCGAGAAACTGGACGTTGGACTGGAACCGTCGTTTCGAACCCGATCACTCTCCAGACTGTGCCAGGCGAGAAGTTACCAAAAGGAAACGGCACGACTGGTCTAAACAACGATGTATTTTCAAAGTGGATGTGGAAGTTCTGGCCGAGTTGAGGGCTTGGCGGAAGAATATATCGAATATGAACTTTCGTATATTAGATGGTTGTTGTAACAAAGCAAGGTTTTATGTGTGGTGTGGTTGCGTTCTATGCGGCACACAAATATGTATACTTATGTTCACATGGCAGTTCTGATTCTGAGAACACCGCAGTAAATTGAGACTTGAAGAATCTGTGAAAGGAGTGATTGCATCGGGGCTTTGGGAGGTTTTCCGATGCCGCCCCATTCGGGAAACCGAATGGGGCGAAAAATAACGGGCTTGCGAACTTTACATTCGCAAGCCCGTTTTCATTTACTCTGCAAAGTAATACGAGATTATCTGTGTGAGATGTCACTGCTACTGTATTTCAGTTCACTGCCACTAGGCCTTCAGTGTTGGCTCAAAAGGCAAGGCGGAATTTTGTGGGGCTCAGCTGAAATCAGGGAACCACTTTCATATCAAAATTCCCACTGTAGCGATGTCCTTTTTGTCACGACTCACAACATGTTTTTAGTGGAAGCTACAAAAAGTGTACTTTTGAACACTTTATTCGCGTCAAAATGATTGAATTTGTGGTGGTGAAATCCAACGGACACCCAAATTTTCAGAAAGATTAGCTTGCAAAAACCATCAACTACAGAACTTTTAACTGATTGCATATCAAATATTTCTCATACGTGATTAAAACGTCACAGTTTTCCGTTTTCGCACGAGTGTAACTCATTAAAACGTCTCTCAAGCTGTTGACCCTCTGCCCGAGATAATCCAGCGCAACTCGGAAGTCTCATCTCAAAAACTCCATAATCAGTTCTTCATGCGGACCCACCAACGGAGTCAATTCCAAAACTCAGACCTCCTAAACCTTCGGCGATTTTTTATCAGAACATTCAAAATGTAAGAGTGACTGTCGGATTGTTCCACGACTTGTTGATAACAGACTCGTAGGCCAAAAGAATAAGCTAGTTTGATACATGTAAATTTGGTGCTATACAAAACTATCAGTTTTTAACTCCCTAGAACAACCTACCTGAAATACAGGATAACTTACCTCCAACAAATGCACCCTTGGATGATGAAATTAGGGTAAGGGGCATTAAGGTGTGTTTTCGTAAGAGCGAGATACAGTATTCGCATTTTTTGTTCGAGAGACCTTTCTCGAACTTCGATTGACAGGCTCAAGACGGTGGTAAGAATAGCGGCATCTGAAAACTAAATTTCTCTCCGTATTTTGATCTCGATCCGATAATCGCATTTATCTAGAGAGAGCACCTAACGACTCCAACGGAGGTCCAAGTCGTGCGTTCGTATCAGTCTCCCCGCAAAGGTTTTACGCTCATCGAGTTGCTTGTGGTCATTGCCATCATAGCAATCTTAGTTGGTTTGCTTTTGCCTGCCGTTCAAAAAGTCCGCGAAGCAGCCAATCGTCTGACTTGTCAAAACAACCTTAAACAAATTGGAATTGCACTTCACAATTACCAAAGTGCCCATGACGATTACTTTCCTGGCGGTCTGCAAATGCCAGGATCAAGTTCGGCTCAAACCTACTCGACAACGTTTTTTGTGGAGATTTTGCCCTACATAGAGCAGAACGCTGTTTATGAGAAATGGGATTTCTCACACATGGAGCGCAACCCTGCTGCTAGTGCTGGTAGGTCTAACGTCCACAGTTCCGATCCTAACCTTTCATTGGCTGCGACAGAGATTGGAACCTATGTTTGTCCCTCAGACTTCTTTGAGGAAAATCCTTTCTTCCTCGCAGCGAGCCCCGGCTTTGGGTCTTCGTCAAATACCAACCCAATTGGGGGATACTATCACGGCACCAGTTATGCCGGGGTGTTTGGGACCTACAGTTTCTTTCCAAGATGGATGAACGGTGGGGAGAACGTCGGGATGTTATTCGGTACAGGCCCCGGCTCGCAACCGGAACAGACAAGAGGCCGAAACGTGGCCATGACGATCGAGGATTGCCGGGATGGGACCTCAAACACCTTCTTCGTGGGAGAGAAATATCACGACGACCCTAACTACAATGACATTGGATTCTTCGGTGCGAAAATCCACCAGTGGTCCGCCTGGGGTTGGATGGGTGGAGACAAAGGCTATGCGTGTGTTTTCGGTTCATCGTTGGTACCGATCAATTTCCAGACGCCGGAAGGGGCCAGCAACATTACAGACCACGACACTCGGTTGAATGCCTTTGGAAGTGGTCACACTGGCGGAGCGAATTTTCTACTCGTTGATGGTTCGGTTCGCTTTGTTCGCGAGAAGATTGCCATGTCCACCTATGCTGACTTGTGCAACCGCAAAGATGGAAATGCAACCGTGGTTGAGTAAGTAATTCATCGGAACGTGACGAGGTTGAAATGATGGCGATTGCGAAGAAGTGGCCCATTGCCTCGGTCCTCGGGCTGATGCTGGTCGTTGGCTGTGGACAAGGACCGGAGGTTGTGCCCGTTCGCGGAGTCGTGACCTTGGACGGAAAACCTTTGAAGAAGGTGTATGTTCAGTTTATTCCACAAACTACCAAAGATGGGCACCCAGGTTCCTATGCGACCACGGACGACAAGGGGCAATTCGAGTTACGGCTATATCAAGCCGTTGGTAACCACAGCCACGGGGCAGTCGTTGGCAAACACACAGTCGTGTTGAGGGATACCGATCGACCTGTCAGGCCTCCGATTCCTCCTCCAAAAGTTGCCCCTAAGTACAGCGAGCCAACCAAGTCGCCTCTCCAGATTGAGGTGTCAGAGCCTACGAATTTAAGCTTGATGGTTGATCGTCGGGGCGAGGTTTCGATCCAACCTGAGGGCCAGTAACAACACTGGCAGGCAGGTAACCGAACAGAATTCGGAAACTTTTCATTTTCAAATGCTGAGGTTCAACAGGGATTCTCCTTCATTGGAGAGGGATGAGTCCCTGAACGAAACTTAGCACATATTTTGAGGAGACGATTGTGTCCGTGCATAATCATAATTCGAAGCGTGCCTTTACGCTCATCGAATTGTTAGTTGTGATCGCTATCATTGGTGTATTGATCGGGTTATTACTCCCTGCTGTACAAAAAATCCGCGAAGCCAGCAATCGCTTGCGGTGTCAAAACAACCTCAAACAAATGAGTCTGGCTTGTCACGCTTACCATGATTTGCACAGACATTTGCCTCCGTTTTACGATGGCACCGGCGATGGTGGTCAAGTTAAGGATCAACTGTTCATAACTATTTTGCCGTATCTTGAGCATACAGCGTTATTTGAGGCTCCAATCGCAGAGGGTGGTTTCGCGAGCCTGCGAGGAGGGCCATTTGGCACCAATATCTCGAACTCAAACAATTTTTGGCCCGGAATCCCGGTAGCGCAGAAAGCCCGCAACACGGCTTTACCGATCTTCCGTTGTCGATCAGACGCAACATACGCCAAGGGCAATCCCGTTAACCCGACGTACGCTGCCTCCTGCTATGCTGGCAACTTCCAAGTTTTTGGCGATCCGTACAGGACCATCGAGGACAACACAAGAAGACCTCCCCGGCCATTGGCTGGACAAGCACCGTTTCGAGGTAATGGCAAAACAAAACTCCGTGGGATCAAAGATGGCACCTCTGGGACCATCATGCTCACCGAGAAAGTCGCTGTCTGTCGAACTAACGGTTTGCCCAACGAGTCCCGTGGGCAGAACTGTTTTGCTGTTGGACTTTGGACGTTTTTCCCAGCTTCTGCTGGCCCACCAACAGTTGCCCATCCACCCGCTATTGGTTATGGGCTAGCCCTAGTTGGGGATACCGCCAAGGTCTTCTCGGCGTATGACGGCTTGCCCGATGGTCAACTTGGACGCGTCGGCGGAATTGGAACTCCTAACGCTATATTCCAATTAGCTACAAGCGAAGAAGATGTGGTCGACTGCGGCAGAGCATCTTCGATGCACCTCGGTGGCATCAACTGTGCAATGGCCGACGGCTCCATTCGATTCGTTAATAAAACCATTGACCCTGTCGATTGGTGGCGTTACTTGACAAGAGATATGGACGATGTGCCCACGGAATGATTCGAGCCTGGTCTACAATCGACCTGCCATCAACTTCACTCCCCCTTCTGGGGGAGAAAGTCAATCCTATCGCTGAGCATCTAATTGGACTTGCAAACGGCGGTTTCACGCAAATTCTAACACAACTCAGTCCACCAAATCCTCTCACCAACAGTTGTCTTTGCGTTTGTTATCACACCCTTGTTTCCCTGACCAAATCTTTGGAATAGGTTATGATTTCCCACACACTGAACTTCATACTGCGTGACTTCCGTACGCGTTATTGAGTTTTGATAGTCACAGACTTTTGCTTGTCATCAACTTCTAAACTCAATATTCCCGGGATCATCTGTGGTGGACCGGGGACTTTCACCGGGGGCATCCTGGCGACAATCGATTCGCGAATCCATTTTCCCTTGTCGGAATAAACGATCACGACTTCCTTTTTGGTAGGGTTGTAAAACTCAACTTTACCCTTGCCTTTAAATACCAACGTGTTGTTATTTGGCTGAGTGAGTTCGAGTGTATCGGGATACGTCACTTTGGCTCCATTCCAATCTAGATTGTTGATTTTCGGAGCACTTGTTGGGTCAGGAGTTTTGCTCGAGCCACACCCACCTAGAATCATAGAAACCGAGACGATCAAACCACAGACAACGAGTCGGGACATTTTTTCCTCCGAGACACGATCCTAGAGTGCCGGATATTCCAGGGAACAAGCGAGAGCTTGGGTAGAACCTTCGTCAGGTTGGGAAGACAAAATCAACGCTTTTATTTTGTTAACTTACGAAGAATTGATGGAAGGGACACCCGACATTTCGCAAGCTGGTCTTCAAACATTTTTTGTGGGCGAACAGCTACCCGAGGGCTGCAGCCAAAGTTGAGTCGATAGACAGGGCAAAATAACGGCCGAAGTATTGGTGAAGCCTTGATCTTGACGGATTAGTATTGATATTCTTTAGCGAGGTTCCATTGGTGTTGAGGGCCTGTCGGCAACGCTGAGAACACCTTCACTATCTGTTCTTTCCGAACGATCCCGCGGATTTGGCGGTGGTTGAGGCCGAAACTTGTCGAAACGCCCCGTTCATTGTTTTCTACAAGCCACATGATTCGAAGCATCCAACGGAGTGCTCATGCAACCCCCAGCACAATGGGATAATTTCCCGAACGAGTTCTTGATGGGTCCTCTGAGTTCCAACCAAAGCTTCACCCCCGAGGAATGCACTCGCATTCGCGAACAGTACAGTTCTTTGGAGATTCGTGAAGGGACAGTCGGCGAGGGAGTGATTGGAAGGCGGTTACGCCAATCAGAGATCCATTGGATTCGACTCAATGACGAGAGCCAATGGATCTATGCACGAATGGCCCAACTTGCCGAGCAGGCCAACGCCAACTATCGCTTCGATATTCGCGCCATCAGCGAGTCTATTCAATTGGCCGAGTACAAAGTTGGAGAGTATTACGATTGGCATAGCGACATTGGTTCGGGTAAAACCTCGTTTCGCAAACTGAGCCTGAGTGTGCAACTGTCCGATCCTACCGAGTATGAAGGTGGCGATTTGGAGTTTTTCAGAATTACCGATACCCCGGCTACAGGCCAGGGCTCGTGCATTGCCTTCCCCTCCTTTTTGCGTCATCGTGTGACTCCAGTCACAAGGGGCATTCGGTTCTCGCTCGTCGCATGGGTCTCCGGGCCACCTTTCAAGTAACCGTTTTGGATCTGTCGTTGAAGGCAGTGTTCGATGATCCTGTTGCCTTCTAGAGAAGTGAGGTTATTGAAGGAAGTCTGAGGATACGTCAGCAAATAGTTCAATATTTTCAGACGTGCCAATGGGCTGACAAACCAGTCGCAATCAAGACAACTCCCGAGGTTGTTGCATGAGCGACAATCGCTTCTCTCCAGAGGGATTGTCTCTTGAAAACACGCTGCACCTACTGTGAGTTAACTTGGGGAGCAATTCCACAGAGAAGGCTGCGTTACTATTCATCCGTCCACGGATACTCAAAACTTGCATTTCGGGTTGGTTTTCAAAAGACACTGCGTTCCGGAAAAATCAATCTTGACCGACCGTGTTTTCGGGTCAATCATCTTCGGAAACTTTTGGCTTGATTATCTTGCAGCCGATGGCCGTCAAGTTGGCCTTGAGTCGGTTGTACATTTCCTGGTCAGTGTATGTGCCGATGATGGCTCCTCCGGACCCTGCGAATTTCGCACTGGCACCGGCTTGCCGAGCCACTTCGACCATTCGGACCTGGCCTTCAGGAAGCCGAGCAATGCTCAATCGTGTGTCGAAGTTCTTATCGATCAAAGCCGCCAACTCGTGCGGCTTACCTTCTTCCAAAGCCCTTTTGGCGTTCTCAGCCAATCCAGCAAACGTCTCCATGGCCGTTCGGACCATATGGTCACCTCGATTAAATCGGCCACGGATATCATTGTGGAAAACTTCCGTAGGCTCACTGACGTCGGCGTTGTAAGCAATGTAGATCAACGGAAGTAACTTGGGATCGAGAGGTTCATACTCACCACACTCGTAGCCTTGGATGGTGCTTGCTTTCTCCTGGGCGAAGTCCATGTAGACGAGGCCCTCGTAGACCTGAATGACTCGGTCTTGTAACCCAGCGGTGATTCCGAGTTCGTCTTGTTCGACCGAGAGCACCAAGGAGGGTTGGACTGGTAGAGGAATATCCACCTCGTAAAACTCCATCAAACACCGGAGGGCAGCGACGATGATTGCGCTCGAGCCAGCCATTCCTACCTGCCGAGGGACGTTCGTATCATAACGGATCGAAAAGTTACGATCGTGGAGTTCTAGTTTTTCGCGAACGCAATACTCAACGAACTTCTTGATGGCCGCTTTGATCAAGCGCATTCCACCGTAATACCCGTGAAGTTTGACATCACGGACCAGTTCCTGGACCGAATCGAACCGGTTTTGGTCCAGATCGGTTCGCACGATCTCGACGTCTTCCCACTCATACAAAACGACTTCGGCTTTGAAGTTTCGGACACTGATCGAGATCGTTTTTCCGTGATAGCCATCGGATGGGTTACCAAGTAACCCAGCTCGAGCATAGGCCGCTTTCCGCAAAATCCGCATCGACCAGATTCCTTGTGGGTAATGGCAAATGGCAGAAGTAGGAAGGCAAAGCAGTCTTCGTCTTGCCCAGCTAGTTGTGCTCTTTGCGGTGTTTTCATGATTTCGCCAGAAGGTTTGTAACGACTTCACGCAGTTCGGGACCGTACTTTGGATCCGCCAACGCAAATTCGACGAAGGCCTGGAAATAGCTACTGAAGTTTCCGATATCGAACCGGCGTTCGCCTTCAGCCAAGGGCACTCCAAGGACGCGTCCACCTTGTTTTACCAGAGTGCGGATGGCGTCGGTCAGTTGGATTTCGCCTCCCTTGCCCGGTGGAGTATTCCTGAGAAGCTCGAAAATTCCTGGACGAAAGACGTAACGGGCGGCTACGGCGAAATTACTCGGGGCCTCGTCCACACTGGGTTTTTCGATGATGTCTTCCAGTTCGAAAGGACCGGAGACGCTTCCCTTTGGTTTAGCAATTCCGTAGTGAATGACCTCGTCTTTGGGGACCGTCTCGAATGCGATTACAGCGTCGGCATTGGCTTTTTCGAACTGTTCGATCATCTGGCGAACGATGTCCGATTGGGCGTGCATTCCAATGATGGAGTCTCCCAGGGCAACAACGAATGGTTGGTTTCCGACGACCGGTTCGGCACAAAGGACTGCGTGCCCGAGACCGAGCTGGCGTCGTTGGCGGGTGTAGAAATATTGCATTTCATAGCGTTCGAAGTCGAGTTCCTCAAGAAGGTCTTCTTTTCCCTTCTCACGCAAAAAGCTGATCAACTCGATGTTGAGATCGAAGTGATTTTCGATCGAGGACTTTCCCGGTCCTGTGATGAACAGCAAACGCTGGATGTCTGACCGAGCCATCTCTTCCACAACGTACTGAACCACGGGTTTTCGCCCGATCGGGAGCATTTCTTTTGGCTGGCTCTTGGTAGAGGGTAACAAACGTGTCCCATGTCCAGCGACCGGGACGACGGCTAGATCAATGATTCCATCGGGCATCTGGAGTTCTCACTTTCGGGTTGTCGAGTCGCTTCGGTAGCTTGGAGTGTTCTCTTAGAGTGTCCTGGGGGATTCAGAACCGTTCTGGGATTGTGATCGTAAATCCTTGGTGCTGATGGCACTATGGATTGCACCCGTTCCAAAAGTCTGAACGATCCCTCGAAGTTGAATAAAATCCTCTTTTCGCGCAAGTTGTCTCTGATTGTACGTTCTATTCAAAAATTACAAAAGAGGCCGTGTATATTGCGAGAGTGTTCGGAGAAATACATGTCGCGCATGTGATTTTTTGGAGTCTGGTCGAGGGGGAACATGTTTTTGGCTGTAAGAGGCAAACACATTCGATGGTTCGAACGCGAAAAATCGAAGGGGTTCGTCGAGGCCACCCAGCGTCTCTCACGATAGAGGAATCATCCTATCGCTAAAGATTATGGTCATTGTAGGAACCTTTCGGCGAACTTCTTTTTCTACTTTGTCTGCTGGTTCGGAGGAAAAATTGGCCGTGCCAACCAGCAACCCCAACACAAACGAAATCGCAATCAACATGACGACAATGAGGATGACAAATACCAAACGCCCTGGGGTCAAGAATACACCAGACAAGCCGGTAACTGGGGAGGCCATGTTGACGTCGCCAGAATCGATTGGAGCCGGAACATCGAATGACTGGTGGGGACCCGATGGTTGGGGGGCCGGTTCGACATTTGGTTCCAAGAAGTGATCTTCGAAATTCTCCATTTCAAACAAATCGCCGGTATTGTCGGACGGAGCCTGTGGGGTCGGTGGAACCGGCCTTGGTACCGCGGCAGCTGGTTCTTCCTCTGGCTTGGGAACAATGACTTGGCCGCTGCACGTTGGACACCGAATGATAGTCCCGGCCTTGCGGCGAGCAATCGACATGAGTTGTCGGCAGTAAGCGCATCGAAATTTAATCGGCATAGTGGCTTCGTTTGGAAACTGCGGAGCATCTGGCTGAAACGAAATCGGTCGGCCTAACAACAAGGTTGGGTAGTCCTGGGGATTTTAGAAGGTAGGACTGTTCCTCGGAGAACAATTTGGATAGATTCCGAAGCAACACCGTCTGCGAAACCGTTCTCGGAATCAGCAAGTTACGCGTTTGAGTAAAACGCCAGCCTTCTCGAGTGCTTTGCAAATAGCTGTAAAGATCGGCATGTCGTCAGGAGTGACAAAGATTGAAAGCGATGAAGACACCCAAAATGAACTGGTCTACCGATGCTCGTCTGTATATTCACTTGGTACACTCTGCCACAATGTGGAAGCCAATCCAGTTTGCTACAAACATTCGCAAAACGTTCGAGGTCTCAATCCTTCAAAATCCGACGGAGCACCCAGCCAAAAATCCCTACCCTTATTGTCTGGCTTTTCCGACGAAAGGGCAATCCTAGCTTTTGTCGCGCTTGACGGATTACTCGCATCGTTGAGAATAGAAAGGCGAAAGTCGTCGCGACTATTCCTCTCTTGTATAGACGGAGCCATCATGCTCATGAAACCACCCGAAAAGACATCTCGTACTTCTACTTTACTCCAACGGCTGGCCGTGGTGCCTGGTGATAAATCGCGAGATTTGTCACAGCCATGCCAACCGTCTGGGCTGGTGTTCTTGCTCGTCGTGTGCCTTGTTGTTGGTTTCGCGACACCAGCGCATGCTTTTCACATCCTTTTCAAGGATGGTTTCTCGATAACAGGACGAATTCGACAAGCACGGAAATATCTTGTCGATAGAGTAAGCGGTCGAGCGTTCTCGGTCCCAGTTAGTGGCACGCCGTATGCTATCGAAACGCCTGCTCGGCGAATTATCTTCAGTCCACGCCAAGTTTACGATATCACCGCCGAGGAGCCCCCAACCACTCCTCTTTGGATGTACATGGAGCAATATGGAAGGAAAGGAGGAGTGCGGCTCTCGAGCTATTGGACGATCAAAGCAACGGGGCCTTGGGACGATCGGTGGGAACGAAAAATACGTTTGAAGGAATTAGTCGGGAACCGTTTCAGTTCGAACTTCCGGACCTACACGCTAACCCAACGTATTACTCAGCTGACCCCATCGTTTCTCACGATCCGTTGTATGGATCGCTCCTGGGCGATGTTCTATCGCATGGAAGAATTTGATTCTAACTCAGTCCAGCAATTACTCAACTTGCGATTCCAGAGAACGGAACAGCTAAAGTCGAAAAAAGATGGTAAGGAATTTAAATTTTCCGACGCCGAGAAGCATCTGAAAGTGGCTCAGTTCTTGACTCAAATGGGTCGATACGACGATGCCAAGAAGGGACTCGAGAAATACAAGGGAGGCGGCAGCGGTGCCAACGAGGATTACGCTCAAGAGTTCGAGGCCATCAAAAAATTTCAAGCATTGAAGTTCGTTACGTCGTTGCTCCAAGCGGAACAGGTCGGTCAGCACCAGATCGCCCAACAACGCATCGACAAATTTTTGCAAGACAACCTGGAACCACTGGTGACTGAGAAACTCGCACTCAATGTCTACGAGCTTAAAAGAAAATACTCCAGACTTAACGAGAAAGTGAAAACGGCTAAGCGGCAGCTAACGGAGTTTGCGGCGCGGTTGACGTCCAAGAATCGAGGTCGACTCGGCGACGCCGCCAAGACTATTGCCAATGAGGTCAACGTCGAAACCGTGAATCAGTTGGAGACATTTCTCAACGTGGCGCGGGTCCACGAACTGGCCCGGGAGCAGGGAAGAGAGCCAGACCACGACCCTGCCCAGGTTTTGTCCTTCGCCGTGACGGGATGGTGCGTAGGCGATCTCGTGGCGGAGGGAGACGTGCTTGTCGCAGACCGATTCTGGGACGCAAGGACCTTCGTTTTGGAGTATCAGAAGACGGGTCGCGAAACCGAACGAGCGAAGTTGCTGCGTGATTTCCGGCTGCGAAACCAGATTCCTGTCGACGTCCTGGCGAGACTCGTCGAAGCTACACCGCCTCCATTTCCGCACGACAAACTCGACACTTCCGTACAAGAGTTGCAGGTCACCGAACCCGATGGTGCTCAAGGGCCGAAGTACCATGTCCAGCTACCTCCCGGATATAACCACCAACGTTCGTACCCGGTCTTGATGGTGCTTCACGAGCCTGGCCACAGCCCCCCATTTTTGATGAAGTACTGGTCTGATTTGGCACAAAAGAACGGCTACATTCTGGTGGCACCGGAGTGGACCAGGTTCGGCCAAACCACGTATGAATACAGCGAGAGGGAGCAGCTGGTCGTGATCGACACGATCCGTGACTTACGCCGACGCTTCCAGATCGATTCGGATCGTGTTTTTCTCTTTGGATGCCGAGAAGCGGGCCAGATGGCTTTCGACGTGGGGCTTGGTCATCCGGACATGTTTGCGGGTGTCCTGCCGATGTCAGCCTCTCCGCAATATTACTCGTCGGAATATACCTACAATGCCCAGTATTTACCTCTCTATGTGGTCTGTGGCCAACTCGACTTGGCCAACACGAACCAGAACCACAAAAAGTTCAAGGATTGGGTCCGATGGCACTTTCCGTCGTTGTTCGTTGAGTATAAGGGACGTGGCGTCGAGTTTTTCTACGGCGAATTTGGGGACATGATGGACTGGATGAACCGCAAGACGCGGTACTTCCCAAAGCGTCAGGTCGGAACGTATGGATTCGGAAACCGAGGCAGTGAGTTCGTTTCGATGCGACAATCCGACAACAGCTTTTACTGGCTCACAAGTGAGTCGATCGTGAAGACTCGACTGAACGACGTTGGTAACTGGCGAAAGGCTCTGCAGCCCGCCCAATTCCACGCAAAGATCTACTCTCGCAACAAGATACACCTCAACACCGCAGGGCTTAACCATCTGGCGATCTGGATCGCTCCGGGAATGATTGACTTCTCTCAAAAAATCAAACTCCGGCTCCGTTCCAATCCGATTACCCGTTATCGTGGTCAGATTCTCGTTAACGGAGAGCCTCCCCAACTCGAAATGGACTTGGAGCCAAAATTGGAAGTGTTGATGGAAGACCTCTACAACCGCGGTGATCGACAAAAATTATTCATTGCGAAGATCGAGTTGACGACTGCGAGACGAGGCGGATAGAAATGGGTAAGAGTGCAAGGCGGTTGAGTGTTTTGAGTGGGGGGTGAGAGACAAGAGATAAATCGGACTGCATCCGCCGGTGTCAAGAGCGAACACGATCAACCACGGAGACGCGCATACCACGGATTGGATATTATCCGTGGCATCCTGAGCGATCCGTGGTTTGTTTTTTTGCTCTGGTCTCTTGACTCGCTCCAGTCCTTGACTCCCGCTATTATCAAATCTTCGTTCTTCGTGGTGTCGAAACATCCAAGATAGCATCACTCGCAGCTCGTCGGACTTCGGCATCCACGTCGCGGAGAGTCTTTTCCAGTTCGGGGAGTGCTGTTATTGCATCCGCACCGAGACTGCCAATAGCGTTGGCGGCGGCAATTCGCACTTCGCGGTCCGAGTTTGTCAACAGTTTGACCAGCGTATCGACAGCCCTTTTGCGAAGGCTTTTGGTGGGAAGCCCAATGAGCCGGAAGGCTTCGAGAGCTTTCACACGCGGGTCGGGGTCGCCGTTGAGAGCTGACTTCACCAAGGCCGGTCCTGAGCCTTGGATGATCTCGATGGTCTTGGTTTTTGCGCTGGATGCGGGTGCTCGTTCTGCTCCAATCCTCAGTTCCAACAAGCTCGTTGCCGAAGCGATTCGAACACCGGGGTCCTGATCTCCCAGGAGACTGGTCAAGTCATCCACGATTTGTCTGAGTAGGCCTAACTCTTCGTCGTTGGGTACCAAGGTTGGGTTCTTTTTGGCTTTTTCTGCGAAGACTTCGAGAACCGTTTGAATTCGGCGTTCGCCAAGGTTGCCCAGTGCTCGTATGGTAGCCCATCGCACAAACCTGTCCTGGTCTTTGAGCCTTTTGGCGAGTCGCTCGGCCAAGAGCGGGTCGGCCTCGTAGTCGGTGTCTTCGAGGAGTTCCAAGAATTGAACACCGGCGAGTCGGACGACTGCGTTGGGTTCATCCAGACGCTTCGACACGATCTTGGCGGCTTTGGCCAGCGGCTTTTTCAAGGCGTCCTTCGGGATTGTCTGGACACCCTCGTACTCGCGATCAATTGCAAGTTGAATTTTGTCATTCAACGACTTCCGTGCGCTGGCGTAGTGCTCGAGCGCCCGTCTGGACAGATAGCGGGAGACTGGATCGCCCGTTGTCAGTTGTTCCAGGAAGGAGTCAGAACCCAAAACCTTACTGACCCGTTTGGCCAAGGACCTACCATTCTTGAGCTGATCGACGGTTCGTTTAACTAGTAACTCCAATCGTCTGCGTCCCAGAGTCACAGCCGATAAGTTCCCAAGAGGCTGACTCGCGACGGTACGAAGCAGAAAACCAACCTGTTCAACGGTTTCTAAACCCAAACGACGGACTTCTCTGTCCGAGTCTGCAAGCATCGGTTGTGTTTGGGGTACGACGTGAGCCCCCAACTCTCGTATGTCTTCAAATGAATCTTCGAGCCGAATGGTTGTTCCACGTTTCCCTTGGATCTCGCCTCCTAAGATGAGAATTAACTTAGCCATGTTGCGTAACGCTGCCGCCGCCGCACGTCGCTCCATGACAGTTCGATCTTTCTGAATGAGTTGACTCAAGGCCTTCGCGGCTTCGTCGTACGAGAGGACGGAGGTTTCGACCTTGCCTTTGTCCACCAAAATGGCAAGTTCGGCTTGCCCAGACAGTGGTTGGGTCGTGTCTGCGTCCAAAGTTCTTTTGGCTTTTTGGACGAGCGACGTTGTCGGAAGTACGATGTTCCCCAGGCTCCTGGCAATGACGACTCGTAGTTCTGGTGTGACATCTTCGTTGTTGAGCATACGCACAAGTTGCTTGGCCAAGAGTCCCAAATAGATTCGCGATCGGATGTATTGGTCTTGTCCACTGATGACTCCAGGTTTGGACGAGATTCCGGCTTGAAGGAGTTCTTCTCGGCCCAAACTGCCGATCATACCGGCGATCGCTTGTTGCACGCCTGCTGGTTGTTTGCTCTCGACTGTGGCAGCAATTCGATCCAGAAACTTACGAGCGATTTTGAGCCGGACCCTCACAGCCTCTTCTTCGCCGTGACCCGCCCATTCGGACAATTGCAAGGCTCGCCGTAACTCAGAAATCGTACTCAACCGGTTAAAGGGGTCTTGAATCTCGGGAGAGTTTCCCGGTTTTTTGGCGGCTACGGCTTCCCTGAGTTCCAGAACTGGGTCTGTGGAAGCCATTGCGGCCGAACCAACTCCCCATGCAATAAAGATCGTGAGGACGGCTAACCCCCGGAAAACAGTTAGTGAATTCATAAACATGGATACCTCAAAGTGATGTCGCTTCGTATTTAGTGCTTCTGGCGAGTCGCGCGAAACAACTTAACGAACTGGCTCAGGTGTCATTCCCAGGGACCGAGAAGGGATGCAGGTGGAAAAGTTGAGTACCGAGAGTTGAAAAGCAATCGTTTGGGTTGAGGGTCAAGTCAATCAATGTCTGGGCAGTTTGCTTGGAAAAGAGTAGCTCCTCTTCGAAAGTCACTTTTGGTCGTGGTCGCTCCGATAGGTCGTAGAGAATATTCTGTGACTTTTGGTCATCTTTGATCCGACAGGTCGTCGCGAACACTCATTTCCACTTTCATCCTTCCACATTCAACCCAAGTATGGCTGTTGGTTCTGCCAACGCCAAATTTGTTGAGCAACTCCCAGGAAAACCTGGCCTCTCTTCGGGGCTGTAACCTTCTCAATCAGCATACCATAGGAAGCACTCAGAAACTGCCAGAGTGCCTCGAATTCCCCATTTATCCTTTCTTCCTACAACACGGATACGTGCTCGCTTTTTGGGTGCCACGGAGGAAACCCACGGGGTTCGTCTTCCTTTTAGGGTTCTAACGCAGGATGGGTTTGGGGCGGTCGGAGCAATTCGTGTCGCGATTGTGATAGTTCGGAGAGGTGTGAAGCGGCTCAAAACTATTAAAACGCAGTACAGTTGGATTCGGACAGACAGCAACCCGTCTCAACGAAGACTTCGCCAACGAGTTGCCTTTGTCCTGGGACATCGTCGAGCCAGGGCTCCGAGAAAGGGGTGGAGGCGCTTTGTCCTTGTTCGTCGGGTTCGGCCGTTGGTAGAGTAGTAGCATGATTAGCGAACCGATATCACCAACAGAAACCGAAGAACTCGAGCGAGTCTTACAAGTCTATTTACTTGGCAGGATGGACTTCGAGATAGGCTTGCAATTGCAACGGCGTTTGGTTTACGAAGTTTCGGCCATGGCTTCGGAGACGACCGCGGGTCCAGTTGGCGGGAGCCTGATTCTCTGCGAGCATCCTCCGGTGATTACCGTTGGCCGACAAGGAAGTTACGTCCACATTTTGTGCGACGAAGAAGAAATGCGGGCCAGACAGTGGCGGTCGCGGTGGGTCAACCGGGGTGGCGGGTGTTTCCTCCAAGTACCCGGTCAACTGGCGATCTACTCGATTTTACCGCTCGAACATTTGGGGCTGAGCCTGCCGAAGTATATAAATAAATTGCAGGAGGTGCTCCTGCTCACATTGAGTGATTTTTTGGTTCAGGGAACCGTGAAACCTGACCACGGCGGCATCCGGGTCCGCAATCGCTTGGTGGCCGACATTGGAGTGGCTGTTCGTGACTGGGTAAGCTATTACGGAGCTGTGCTCAACATCAACCCGGTGTTGGACCAGTTCAAAGACGTTCGGTGCGGCGGACCCGATGAGGAACCCATGACGAGTATCGAACGCGAGCGACACGGTCCGTTAAGTCCACCACTCGTCCGCCAGCGGATTCTCGAGCACTTCCAAGAGTGTTTCGGATTCACCAGGATGTCACTTTTCACGGATCATCCCTTACTACGCCGAGAGCCTGCCCCGAGTCGTTTCGCACTGCCAAAGCCAAGTCGAAAAGACGAAAGCAGATAAATCTGCATCGTTTTGTGGGGCTGAAGGCACTTCGAAACGCATAAGAGGATTTTTATCGATGCAATCTCTTCCAGTTCTTGATAACTTCCGACCCGATGATCCTACAGGCGAAAAACCGCTTCCCGATATTCTGCAAAACACCAACCACAAACGGCTACCGTCTTGGCTCAAGCGACCTTTACCCAAGGGTAATGAGAACTTTTTCACAGACGGGCTGCTGCGTGAACTGAACTTGGAGACGGTTTGTGAAAATGCTCGCTGCCCAAATCGCCCTGAATGTTATGCCCGCAGGACAGCGACGTTCATGATCATGGGAAATGTGTGCACTCGTCCTTGTGGGTTTTGCTCTGTTCCGAAGGGAACTCCGTTTGACTTGGAATCGGACGAACCTGACCGCGTCGCGGAAGCTGCCGCTCGGCTTGGATTGAAACATGTGGTCATTACGTCGGTCACTCGTGACGACCTACCCGATGGTGGCGCGGAGCACTTTTATCGGTGCATTCTTGCCGTCCGGGAACGAACGGGAGCTGCGGTCGAAGTGTTGACTCCCGACTTCTTAGGAAACACAGCAGCGATCGACCGGGTCATCGAAGGGAACCCAGAGGTTTTCAACCACAACACCGAAACGGTGCCTCGTTTTTACAAAAAGGTTCGTGGTCGAGCGGACTACCAACGCACACTCGATTTGCTCAAGCGCGTCAAGCAACGAGCACCCCACATCGTCACCAAGAGCGGGCTTATGCTGGGCTTGGGCGAAACGCGAGAAGAATTGCTTGAGACCCTGGCCGACCTTCGTAAAGTTCGATGCGACACCCTTACCTTGGGCCAGTACCTAACGCCGACCCTCAAGCACGTTCCGGTAGCTCGTTTTTTGCCTCCGGAAGAATTTGACGAGTTGGCCAAACTGGCTCGGAAAATGGGATTCGCTCACGTGGCCTCCGGGCCGTTCGTCCGGTCCAGCTACCATGCGGATGAAATGGTAGATGTTTAAGTCGTCTGGTTCGTTTCATTCAGACAGGTCGTCGTGAAACCGCCTATGTTCGCCCCTATCCGGCTCCCTGATCTGAAGGTTTCTTCTGTTGTCCTGAGCGTTTGGTACGCACAACCTGGCGACGAGGTCTTCGAAGGTGATCGGCTTGTGGAAGTGTTGGTCGGCAGCGCTACCTTTGACGTTCCGGCACCTGCCACCGGAAAGTTGGTCGAACAAAAAGTCTGGGCTGGAGATTCGCTCGTCGCCGGGCAAGTTCTTGGCACAATCGAGATGACCAAATAGGGAACGATGGAATGAGAGAACGAGGAACAGTAAGGCCAGAGATCATGGGCGGGCATCGACGGTAATTAACTCGTTATCGGATTACGAAGTGGGCACACCCGGTTATTTCATAACCCTGGACGGGCTTGATGGCACTGGCAAATCGACCCAGTGTGACCTCCTCGCCGAATGGCTTCGCGAGCAGGGGCAGGCCGTCACGCAGTGTGCCGATCCAGGCAGTACATCGATCGGAATGCAAATCCGTGAACTCGTTTTGCACAGTCGAGACCAGATTTCGGTTACGTGTGAGATGTTCCTCTTCATGGCCAGCCGCGCGCAACTTACCTCTGAGATCATCGAGCCTGCTCTGGACCAAGGACAAGTCGTCATTTCTGATCGTTATCAACTCGCCAATGTCGTTTATCAGGGACATGCAGGCGGACTTTCTACCGATCTGCTTTGGTCGATTGGTATGACAGCCACGAACGACCTGCAGCCTGATTTGACGATCATCCTAGATTTACCAGTAGAGGTCGCCGCGGCCCGTAGGATCGGAAACGCCGATCGATTAGAAGGTCGCAAATTGGAATTTCATGAACGAGTTCGAGGCGGTTTTTTGGAAGAAGCTCGTCGAGCCCCGGGACGAATCGTTGTCGTCGATGCCACGGGGACCGTTGGAGAAGTTCAGGCTCGGCTGCAGCAAATAGTTGGAAGTCGGCTCGAAGACTCCCTTTTCTCACGGCAAGCAAAGAAGACTTCTTAGAAGGGACCACTTCGGGAGCAGCGCATGATCGGGCACAAACCATCCCCAGAGAGTCCGCACACCCGCAGACCTTTTCTCAACTCAAGAACTCGTCTCAACGAACTTGGCGAGTTGACTTCTTAGCTGGATGCGGGCTCGGTACAGCAAGCTTTTCGCGGCTTTGGGAGTCATATCCATCGACTCGGCGACTTCGGCGTAGGTATGGTGTTGGAATTGGTGTAGCTCGACTGCCTGACGTTGTCGTTCACCAAGATCGGAAACGGCTTCTCGGACCACGCCAGCCAATTCACTGCGTTCGAGTGGGCGCGAGGGACTATCCGATTCATCGGTCCATAGCTGCTCCGGTGGGAATTGGGCATCCTCGTTCTCGGAAATCGGACTGAGTCGAACGACGGGCTTCCGTCGACGGGCACGGATGGCATTGCGTGTGACGTTTTGGACGATGTGGTATAACCAGGTGTTGAATTTCGCGCGGGGTTCGTAAGTTTCGCGTGCTCGATACAGCCGTAGAAAGACCTCTTGGGCCATATCCTCGGCATCTTGTCTGTTGGCGACCGTTCGCAAAAAACGCCCGAAGATCTTAGGCCAATAGCGATCGACTAATTCCCCAAAGGCACCCGGTTCGTCGTCGCGAACTCGGAGCATCAAGACGACACCTGGGTCGGCAGTGTATCCGTTGGGTTCAGGCTTACAATTCGGTTGTTTGACCCTCTCCGGCGCAGTCCGGAGACAAGAGGCCGCTCCCCGCTCTGCGGGAGCTGGCAAGCAAGACGCTTGCCCTGAGTTCCGCGCACTCATGAGAATCATTCCTCTCCGTTAGCATGTATAGGAAGGTGGATGCGAAAGGTGCTACCTTCATCCACTTGGCTTTCAACTTCAATCGAGCCGTCCATGAGGTCGACGTACCCTTTGACAAGAGCTAGCCCGATGCCGGCGTGCAGGGTGTTGGCTTCTCGAGAAGGATCTTCCCGGTAGAATCTTTCAAAGATGTGTTGTCGGGTTTCGGGGGCCATGCCGATTCCCGTGTCGCTGACCTCGATGTGTAAGACCCCGTCCTGCTCATAGACTTCGAGGGTGATGAGGCCATCGGGCTTGTTGTACTCGACAGCGTTGTGCAGCAAGTTTGTGATGACCTCACGTAATTTGTCCGGATCCGCTCTGATGAAAGCGGGAGCGTCGGCGAGGGTCGTGAGCTTGACGTTTCGGGCATCGGCGAGGGGTCGAACGACAGCAGCACATTGGTGGGCTAACTTGGCCGCATCGATTTCGAGCGGACGCAGGTGGTCAGCCCCGGAATCGAGACGCGCCAGCGCCAACATGCGTTCGACCAATTGGGTCATTTGTTGACCGCATTGTCGGCAGTCTTCCAATAATTCTCTATACTCGGCAGCCTCACGAGGCTTCCGAAGGGCTACATCGAGGGTCGTGAGCATGGCTGCCAGCGGTGTCCGGAGTTCGTGCGAGATGTCGGCGGCGGCTTGTTTTTCGCGGGCAAAGGCGCGTTTGAGAGAATCCAACGTCTCTCCCAAGCACTCGGCAATCGGTCGCAATTCGACGGGTAACTTCTTGCTGTCTAAGGGTAGCCGGATGTCTTTCTCTGAGACTTGGCTTACGGCATCGGAAAGTCGCCCCACAGGCCTCAGGCCAAAGTGCACCAACAGATACCCTCCACCGACGGCAACGACAAAAGTAATCAAACTGATGACGACCAATCGAGTGCGGAGTCGCGTGAGAGTGTCTTGGGATTTTTGTTTCAACTCGGCGAGTTCGGATTCCAACTCGGCATCGAATTTGGCGACTCGGTCACTCAGCTTTGTGGTGGCCAAATGGACGTAGATGGTCGGAAAAATCTCTCCTGATCGTTTCGGTTTTCCTCCCCGAGGGCGTCCTCTCTCTGCCCGTCGACGCCAAGTTGGATCCTGGGTCACTCGGATTAGGTAGGCCATCTTTGTAACAAGATGTCGAGCTGGAACGCCGTTGGGCATTGTGACTTTATTGATGCAGGGAGGTGTCGTGAAATGTGGTGGAGAAAGTCGATCTACCCTTACCATGGTGGGGATCGAGAAGTGTGGTGAATCGAGTTGCCCACCGCAGATTCTTTCACCACTGGGTAGGTCGAGTTGCCAAAGTTCGACAGCGAGTTCATCGGTCTTGGAGGGCAACGTGAGTTTGTTTAGCCGATTGGATACTCCCGTGCGTAGGGCCTCGCGTCGGGCTTCGAGAAAGAGTGGGTACGCATGAATCCGATAATCCAGGACTTTCCTATGCGGGTTAACAAAGCAGGCTTCATCGTCGGCGAATTGGGACGCCCAAGCCAAGGCTGGGAACGGAGATTGGTGTATGACGGGGGAAGGAGCAAACCCTGTCGTCCAGACCAACAAGGATTTTAAATTGAACCGTTCTTTGCCGATGTCTTCGCGAATGGTTTTGATGAGGACCTTGCTATTCATCAGAAGAGCCTTGTCGACATGTTCCCGAGCAAGCTCACAGCTTTTGCCGTGTTTCTCTTCATAGAGGTCGCGCATACGTTCGGTGTTTGCCTTGAAGTTCCCCTCGACGGTGTTCGAGACGAGGCCGAAAGTGGCCCCAAGCGACAACACCAACAACCCGAGGATACAGAGCAACAGAGACAAACGAATTGACCGCATTCATCCTCTCCAAGTTGAGTCCTAGCCCTTTGATCGATATCTATTTCGCGTTCTCGGTTCCGGTTTGTTGGCCTGCTGGTCTTGCCGGTTGATCCGACTCGTCTTCGGCTTCACCGCGAAGCATGTACCCCTCACCCCAACGAGTGAGGATCAACGCTGGGTGGTAGTCCTTGTCGATTTTGTTTCGGAGGTACCGGATGTACACATCCACGACGTTGGAAGTGTTCTCGTCTTGCTCGTCGTAAAGGTGCTCCCAGATCATCGACCGGGTGACGACTTTGCCTCGGTGGAACGCCAGGAATTCCAACAGAGCATATTCTCGAGGCGTGAGGTGGATCGAGTCGCCGGCCCGCTTGGCGGTTCGGGATGTCGTGTCGATCTCAAGATCGAGGATGCGGAGAATGGGATCTTTGACGTTGTGCCCCCGGCGGATCAACGCTCGAAGCCGCGCGAGCAACTCTTCGAGTTGGAACGGCTTGGTCATGTAATCGTCTGCGCCGAGGTCGAGTCCCTTGACCTTGTCCTCAATGGCACTACGAGCCGTCAACACCAAAACATGTGCCTTCAATCCATTGCTCCGCCATCGTTGCAGGAGCGTCAAACCATCTTCTTTGGGGAGCATGAGATCCAGTATGATGACGTCGTAGTCGGCCGTTTCGGCCTTGTAGCCGCCTTCCTCGCCGTCGGTCGCAACATCAACGGCAAAGCCTTCCTCTTCCAATCCTTTTTTGAGGGCCCGAACCATTTGCTTATAATCTTCGATCAGCAAAACCCGCATACGTCCTCCTCCGGTCGCTCTGAGAGTTGGCTTTGCTACTGGGTGGAGTGGATACCTTGTGTGCCGTCTTTCTTTTGGCTATGCGTTGGAGTCATCTGTCGTGGGCAGAAGATGACTCACCACCCAGCAACAACTCCCTATTACCCGACATCTCCACCAGCGAAGCGGCCTCTTGGTTCTGATCGCCTGCTTATTCCAACAACTTTTTCCTTTTTGCCCGTTTGCAAGCTTCCTTGTCGCTTGGCCAAAGGAAAAGACCACACCAGGGGAGAATGGAACAACTTCCTGGTTGTCAGTTCCATAGATTCGGAACTCTTTAATGAGAATATCAATCTAGCACTGAAACAATTAAAGCCTCGTGAGAGAACGTTCCCATACGATTCCAAACCAGGTCGCCCCTTGCTTCGACGCAATCCATCTCCCAAACTAACGGAGACGACTATTCTTCCTTACCGATTGTGGGCGAAAAATGATTACCAAGATCTTCCTCACTCTGTTTTACGTCTTTTCGGGTCTTCCGTTCGACGTCTCGACAAAACACCCCGAGCCGAAAGGTCTCAATCGAAATGTCGCCTGGCATGGTCAGCGTTTCATCCCGCCACAGGGGTACATTTGTTTTCGAGCGAAAACCCCAATCACATTCGACGGTAAACTCAACGAACGTTCCTGGAAATCGGCTCCCTGGACGAGCGATTTTGTGGACATCGAAGGAGCGAGAAAGCCGAAGCCCCGGTTCCGAACAAGAGTCAAGATGTTGTGGGACGACGATTACTTCTACGTAGCCGCTGAGATGGACGAACCTCATGTCTGGGCTACTTTGACGAAGCACGATTCTGTGATCTTTCGGGATAATGATTTCGAAGTCTTTCTGGACCCCGATGGCGATAACCACCGTTACATGGAATACGAAATCAATGCTTTTGGAACAGACTGGGACTTGTATCTGCCCAAGCCGTACAAAGACGGCGGCCAGGCAGACAACAGCTGGGAGATTCCTGGCCTCAAGAAAGCCGTCCATATCAAAGGCACCATCAACGACCCGCAAGACGAGGACACTGGATGGACGTTGGAACTAGCCTTCCCCTGGAAGGTATTGGGAAAACGCGGTGGGGTGTCGGTGCCACCCAAAGAAGGCGAACAATGGCGGGTGAACTTTTCCCGAGTCGAATGGGAACACAAAATCGTTGACGGGAAATACCAGAAAATCCAGGGGAAGAGGGAAGACAACTGGGTTTGGTCTCCGCAATACGTGATCAACATGCACCGTCCCGAGACATGGGGTTATGTCCAGTTCACCAACAAGAGTCCCGGGCAAGCCAAGTTTCAAAGGGACCGCACGGGTTACGCCAAGTTTCTTTTGCATCGAGTCTATTACGCCCAGCGGTCGTACCGACACCAACATAACAAGTGGGCAAAACGCCTGGATTTGTTAAAGTTGGGGCTCAAACGCCCGAAGTCGATCAGTCCGCTCACCATGCAAGTGGAAGGCACCAGATTTGTGGTTTCCACGAATGTCCGGGTGGTGAATGGAACCACACAGACTTTGCGGATAAAGCAAGATGGGAAACTTGAAGTCGTCAACTGAACACACATTGGAAAAGCTGGAATCCAAAATATGACAACTCGCATCCTGTTTGTGTGTGTCGAGAATGCTAATCGTAGCCAAATGGCTGAAGCGTTTGTGCGCATCCATGGTAATAAGGACATTGAGGTCTATAGCGCTGGCTCCAAGCCTTCCGGCAAAGTTAACCCGAAGGCCATCGAAGCTATGGAAGAATTGGGCTACGATTTGACGACTCATCAATCTCTCGGGTTGGATGATCTTCCCGACGTAGTATTCGATTATGCGGTGACTATGGGTTGTGGTGACGAGTGTCCTTTGGTGAAAGCGAAAACTCGACTTGGATGGGAGATTCCGGATCCTCGCGAATTACCCCCTGAGAAGTTCCGGACAATCCGAGACTTGATAGAGACAAAGGTGAAGGCGTTGCTCGGCTCGTCATGAATCGACACATGTCCCAAACCAAGTTATGATGCTGGGCAACGTAGCAATCTCAAAACGGAAAACCATTCCGCAGAGGTCAGACTGGCCTTGTTTCACGCCATAGAAGTTTTGTTGTTCTCTTTGACGATTTCCTCCTTGACACCATTATGTCATCGAGCGTATTATACCAAATGTAGTCACATACCCCATATCAGAAGTTATATGTGAGAGCCCAAAAACGTTGGACACTTCATTTCTTGTTTATATAACGGCTTTACACATATCTTGTTACGAAAAGTTCATGGTCTGAGATTATCCGATCAATAAATCGACGGCAATCGTCAAGGATAGGAAAGCCGAAATCTAGTTGGATTCTCTGGTTTGCGATCTATTTCACTTCACCCGGAGTTTCCAATACGCTGGCTATACCCTCAAACTTTTCGCAAGAAATGCGGTGACTTTGTTGGTAGACGATGGGTTCGCCTCGGTCACGGAACATGAATTGAGCGAAACCATATCGAATTGTCTTGCCAAGCAAGACAAGCCTGTGCTGTAGCTTAACTACTCGTCTCAGAAGTGAAATTTTGCTCTGTCGACCATTACAGAGAACTTCACTTGATGTAGATGAATGAAAAGTTAGATTGTTCGCCAATGGCGGATTTCGTCTGGTTGCTACAACCTCGAAAAATCTCTGCGCGCCGAACCATCCGGGAGTTGTGACCTTTCCCTTGCCCCCCTGGGATTGACACACTTCCGGATGTTTTTTGCGCGGAAGCAAATGTGAGAGAACTTGGGGCAAACTTTGAATCCCAGAGAAACCTAGCGTTGGAAGATTCGGACAACGGCAGGTTGAATTGAATGAGGTTGTCTGTTTCGAACGAAGCGTAATCTTGTATCTGACTGTAGCAAAACTCAATGAGACCAATCCAGGACGCCAGCGTCGATCTTGTTCTTTGACAGCCTCGTTGGCACTTTTCGAAGTTGTGGTGTGCAACGTGTTGAGGATGAAATCACGGTCGAAAGGTATCTTTCGTCGTTGATGCAATTGCACCACATTCGCCCTCATACTCGAATGAATGGAACTGGTCTCCACTCGAAAAACGTTTTTGAGTGCCCTGAAGAAAAGTCCGAGTGGTCAGCGTAGAGATTGCAGTTGCTCTCAGTTCCTGTCTCTCTGAGGAGCCAGACCTGCCGGTTCGAGTGAAATTCGGCGATGCAAATCGTCGATGACCCAGTGGAAGGCTGTCAGGTGGATGGATTCGACGATCCCCATGTCATCGAGCGGGACATGGAGACACAGATGCGCGAGTTCGCGAAGTTTCCCGCCTGTAAACCCTGTACAGCCAAACGTTCGCAGGCCATGTTTATTGGCCCACTCGACTGCATTGAGTACGTTCGCGCTGTTCCCCGAACCGCTGATGGCGATCAACAAGTCACCTTCGCTGCCAATATTTTTGAGTTGCTCGACGAAGATGCGATCAAACCCTTCGTCGTTCGCCCATGCGAGAATGTAAGGCGTGTTGTCTGTGAGGCTGAGGACCTTTAAGCGTCTCCGATCTTCGTTGTCGAAATCTTCCCGCCGCAATGTACACTTGCCCAAGTCTTCACAAAAATGGGACGAATTCGAACCGCTGCCACCGTTGCCGCAAATGAACACGAATCGTTCGTTTTGGTAGGAAGTGTAGATAGCGTCGGCCAACGCTTGGACTTCCTGGGGATTGATGTTTGTGAGTTCCTCGGCGGTACGCGCGAAAAACTGGTCTGGATTCAGTTTGACACCGAGCATGGCTCTTCCTCTCTAGGCCGTTGGGTACGTGGGTATTTAACTAGAATTGGCAAAACGAAGCTAGTGGTGTCTTCCGTCGGATTTGGGAGCGCGTTCTAAACTAACACGATGCCAGTGCAGGAAGTTATAGTATAGGGGAGATACTCTCGTGAGCGAACTCGCTTCTTGCGAGACACCCGAAGGGCAATTGTGAGTCTGGTCCAAATGACATTGACGTTTTCTCAACCTTACTTGCTGTTGTTGCTTTTCCTGGTGCCTATCGTTGGGTATCTCGCAATGCGTTTGCGACGTGCGGCAACTCGATTTCCATCCAAGTCGTTGTTTACGGGGATAACGCGTGGGCGTGCCCATGTCATCGCCTCGATAACGATGACGACCAAACTCGTCGCGTTGTCGTTACTAATCGTGGCGATTGCAGGTCCGCGTTGGCCCGATGCCGGTACCCGAATTCCGACAGAGGGCATCTCCCTGGGTATTGTGATCGACGTGAGCCAAAGCATGCGGCAGGAAGACTTTCTATGGGACGGAAAAGCCGTCTCACGACTCGACGCGGTGAAACGAGTCTTCCGGATGTTCGTCGAGGGCAAGCAAGGCGAATTTCAGAGCCGCGAAAACGATCTGATTTCGCTCATAGTCTTTGCCGAGGTCCCGGACACTGTGTGTCCACTAACGTTGAATCATGGGGTCGTACTCCAAATTCTCGGAGACCAGGAGCCGAGGGTGGTGGCTCGAACCAACATCGGAGACGCCATTGGTTGGGCGTTAAAGTCGCTCGACACAGCAGCGACGAAGCGGAAAATTATGGTCCTGCTGACTGACGGTGAGCACAACGTCAAGGAAGCATACACTCCTCGCCAGGCAGCCCAACTCGTCGCTGCCCGTCGAGTTCCCATTTACGTCATCGATGCTGGGAAGGAAGACGCGTCCGGGGAAGACGAACAAAAGGTGGCCCGGGCGAAAGTCGTGAAAAGTCTAACGGATGTCGCTCGGATGACTGGTGGAAAGTATTTCGAGGCCACAAATACCAAGGCTCTGATCGCTGTCACCCAAGAGATTGATCGGCTCGAGACCGACAAGATCGAGAGCTTTGTCTATCGGCGCTATTACGAGGCGTACGTGTGGTTTGCCCTTGCGTCGTTCGTCTTATTCTTCAACGTGTTGTTGGCCGAAGCGACGTTCTGGCGGCGAGTCCCGTAACGCAAACATGTTCACGATGTGGAAATTTCTCACGAATTTCTGGGCCTTGTGGCTGCTGACGTTGCTGCCTTTGCTATGGCTGTCGGCGACATTGGCGGCGAGGAGGAAACGCCGGGCCGCCATCCATTTTAGTGGGTTGTTCTCCAAATCCACCCCTCGCTTCGGAGTGCGGCGAACGAAGGCGTTCCTCGGATATTTCGCGTTGTTCCTCATGTTGGTCGGCATGGCGGGTCCGCAATGGGGCCGTGACGAGGGGTTCGAAACCACGACGGGTCGAGACTTGACGGTGGTCGTGGACATGAGTCGGAGTATGTCGGCGGAACAACCCAGTCGGTTCGAACGGGCCAGACGCGTGTTGCTGGGACTCTGTGACGAACTGGAACAACGTGGAGGAACGCGTGTCGCGTTAGTCGTGTTCGCAGCAAGGACAAAGATTGCTACTCCGTTGACACTCGACTACGACCACTTCCGCTGGCTCTTGAGGAACTTCGATTCGAACAACCGTCCGAAAGAAATACGGCCGAAGAAGCGTTTTCCGGGACCATCGGGCACCCGCATTGGGGCCGCCCTGCGAACGGCGGTCAGCTTGCAAGATGATCGGTATCCCACAGCTTATAATATCCTTCTTGTTTCCGACGGAGATGATCCTGTGCCCGATTCGGAATGGTTTGAAGGCGTCACGATGGCTCGAAAGTCGAACATTCGGGTGGACGTTCTCGCGGTGGGGGATAGCCAACCTCGCACGATCCCTCTAGGAAATGCCGCATTCGAGGACCAAGGCAAACCCGTGCTGAGCCAGTTGAATGCTAGTTTGCTGCAAGAAATCGCTCGGCGAACGGACGGCGAATACATCGAACTCGGCACCCAGAGAATCGACATTGGAACGGCTTACGCTGAACTCCTACGCGAACGCAAACAACGCCAAGGGACGGCGAGCAACATCATTGTCTACCAACAACGATATCGTTGGTTCCTCGGAGGAGCCTTGTTAGCATGGATCATTACGATGGTTTTGCCGGAAGGGAAACGATGGCCTCAGCAAAAACGAGTCACCGGATGAAACCAGTGACACCTGGGCGTCACTGGTTTTTCGTGGTCGTAAGTCTCGTGCTTCTTGGCAGCAGCGGTGCCGAATCTTCCAACGATCTCGTTCGAGCAGCCAACTCCGCTGTGGCCGAAAATCGACTTGAAGATGCGCTGGTTTTGTACACCCAGGCGGAACGTCGAACGACCGACCCTGGTCTCGTGGCCTTTAACAAAGCGGCGATTCTTTATCGGCTGGAACGCTATCGTGAGGCCGAACGTCATTACGAGCGAGCGTTGGCTGGTGCCAAAGGCGTGCGTATGGCGAAGAGTTACTATGGTTTGGGGACTGCCAAGTTGCGCCTTTCTGAAGGAACCGAGGCCCAAGTGTTGAGTCATGCGGTTGAGTGTTTTCGGTTGTGTCGTGCCGTTTCGCCCCTACCCAAAGACCTGCGAAAAAAAGCCGACAGCAACTTGGAACTCGCGCGAGTCCTGTTGGCGAAGGCAAGAGCGAATTTGGCCAACAAGAAGGAACCGAAGCAGGACGGGAATGACAAGACTCAAAACAACAACAGTGACCCTGATTCGAAGCCCGAAGAGAACGGCGGTCCGCAAAACACCGAAGGGCAAGCCGAGCCAACCAAAACGAAAGAGACCGGGAAAAAAGCCGAAGGGAAAAACGAGGAAGACGCGCCCCCAATCCCAGGAAAAGGGAATTTGCCCCCTTTGGCCGATGACGACAAGTTGCAGCCCATCGATCCCGAAGACGCACGCCGATATCTCGAACAGATGCTCCGTCGGATTGAACAACAACGGGAAAAAGAAGACGGAACATCTCGACAATCTTCGAGTGGGGTTAAAGATTGGTAGAGAGGATTACAGGAGCGTTGGGATGTTTGGAGACCCGAATGGCTTGAGATTGCGGGGACTCGCCTCCGCTTTGGTTTCGTGTTCTGCTCTCACACAACCCCGTTCGACTGCTTCAGTCTCGAAAATCCTGCTGACCCTTCTAGGGGCCTTTTGCTGCCTCAACGCAACCTACGCCTGTGACCAACAGTTCCCGGTTGTCAACAGACCGAAGAACTTCAGTTTCGTGGCTGGAGCCTTTTTTCGAATTCGTGTTTCGGTAGATAAGACGACCGTCCGTGTCGAAAGGCCTTTTGTGTTGACTCTCCAGATCACGGGCAAAGGGCGGATCGTCTGTCCCCCAAAACGCGAAAAGCTGCAAGTTTTGTTTACGGACCTCCGGAAGGACTTTCACATCCGTGGATTGCCAACTAAAGACGTCTTGAACCCAAGTTCGAAAACTTGGACTTTTCGTTACGAACTGCGGCCCAAGAGCACCCAGGCGAAGAAAATCCCATCACTATTGTTGTCTTTTTATGCTCGGGATTACAGCACCACCAGTTCGGTATTTATCCCACTGAAGATTCTGCCTCCGCTCCCTCCCAAGAAGGCATCGCCACCTCGGACGGTCATTGGACCCGAAGACATGTACGAGATCGAGACTGGAAGCGAACTTCTCCTGGATACCCGAAGGCAATACGACGTGCCTTCGCTCGTAGCAGTTGCTTTGTGTTTCCTTGTCCCGTTGGGTGTGTGTGTTGGTTGGTATGTCGTCTGGCGATATCGATATCCTGACGAGGCACTTCGCACAAAAAGACGCGAAAGTCGTGCGGCTCGAAACGCACTCCATGCCCTAAGAAGAGTTGCACAACCGGTTCCTTCCCAATGCGAAACCATCGTTGCTAGTTACTTACAGGAACGATTCGATTTTAACAGTGTCGAACCTACTCCTGAAGAGACCAAACACCATCTAGAGCGACTCGGGATTCCATCGACGTTGTGTGGAGCGACAGCGGAGTTTTTTCGTACCAGTCAGACGTATCGGTTCGCACCGACGGACCAAGTGCAACCTGATTGGAAGGCTCGGGTCACTAACTTGATCCGGGAATTGGAGGAAGATCATGCGGAATGAGTATTGTCTTCTTCTCTTCGGGTTGGGTGTGTCACTGACCGTTCCGAACGACCTGTGTGGTCAATCCCATCGCGAATTATTGGCACGCGCGGAAAAACAATTTCAACTTGGAGTGGAATCACGTTCGTATCCGAAACAGTCCCAGGCGCATTTCAAAAAGGCGGCGAAGGCGTATTGGAAACTCTACCAATCGGACGTCCGGAATCCGGAGTTGCTCCTGAATCTTGGGAAAGCCGAGATTCTTGCAGATAGACTTCCCCAAGCGATTCTTGCTTGGCGTTTGGGAACGGAACTCGCACCAGGTGATGCCCGTCTAAAAAAACAACTCGAATGGGCTCGCAACCAGGTGAATTACTCTCCAATTGCACAAGCACGGCCAGAAACGACCGAATGGCCACCTTGGCTTCTTTGGCCGACGGCTCCAAGGCTGTTGCTCGTTTGTCTTTTCGTGTACGTCTTCTCTCTGATGGCTTTGACGCGGTGGGTGATGAAAAGGAAAAGCTCGCACTTCGTGTTTGGAATCGTAAGCGTCTCGGTTGTCTTGGCTCTTTTGACGGCAAGCCTCCTCGTCCAGGAGGCGAATCAACGTCGGCTTGGGACGCCGGTCGTCGTCATCGTCGAGAAGACGATTGTCGTCAGATTGGGGAACGGCGATAGTTATCCTGAAGTGCCAGGGCTTCCGAAGGCCTATCGCGGCATGGAGGCTAAGTTATTGTTCGAACGGTCAGGCTGGTTGCAAGTCGAATTCCCGAATGAGGAAGTTGGGTGGGTTCGAAAAGGGGATGTGATTATCGGGGTGTTGTCGCCTTGATCGGGCCGACATGGTATGCCTGTGTCGTTCACGACTTTTACCCGACGTGACACAGCAGTCCGCAACAAAATTCACCTCGCCAATGGTTTGGTATATCAACCCCTTCCTTCTTACAATGTAATCATGAAGCGACCGAAGCAGTCGCGCATTGTAGTCGAGGGCAAAGCATTGGCAGCCGACAAGATCAGTGAATATCTTCAACAGTTCAGCCAGATCCGCAAACAGATGCTCGAACAACTCTCGCGGGTCATCATCGGCCAAAGCGAAGTCATTGAGCAAATCCTCGCGGCCATCTTCACGCGGGGTCACTGCTTGCTCGTGGGCGTCCCTGGTTTGGCGAAGACGCTCATGGTTAGCGCGATCAGCCGAATTCTTGACATTCAGTTCAAGCGGATCCAGTTTACCCCCGACCTGATGCCGTCGGACATCACCGGAACGATGATTCTGGACGAGCAAGAAACCGGCCGACGGTCGTTTCGGTTCGTCCACGGGCCGATCTTTACGAATATCTTGTTGGCTGACGAAATCAACCGAACGCCGCCGAAAACCCAAGCGGCGTTGCTTCAGGCGATGCAAGAACGACAAGTTACGGCGGGCCAAGAAACCTACAATCTTCCCGATCCGTTTTTTGTGATCGCTACCCAGAACCCGATCGAGCAAGAAGGAACCTATCCACTGCCCGAAGCCCAGTTGGACCGATTCATGTTCAACATCAAGGTCGATTACCCAACGTTCGAAGAAGAAAAACAGATTTTGGACATGGCCACGCGAGAAGAACAGCCCGAGTTGACCAAAGCCTTGAGTGCCCGAGCCATTTTGAACATGCAGAAACTCGTTCGGAGCGTGCCCGTCGGCGATTATGTCCGAGACTACACGACGCGGTTGGTTCGTGCGACGAGACCGCAAGACCCAGCTTCGCCCAAGTTTGTCAAGGAACTCGTCGATTGGGGGGCCGGTCCGCGTGCGGGGATTTTTCTCATACAAGGAGCAAGGGCCGTCGCGGCCATGGATGGACGGTTCAGTGTCGCCGCCGAAGACGTCAAGAAAGTTGCCATTCCGGTTTTGCGACATCGAGTCAGTACCAATTTCCAGGCCCAAGCCGAAGGCAAGATGAGTGAAGACGTTATTAACCAACTCTTGAGCGTCGTCGTTCCGCCCACACCTCAGAAGTATTCCTCGCGCGGTAAGAAATAACAACCAGTGTTTCTGCCGTGACTCTCCCACGAATGTTCCGAAGGACGATCTCGATGTCCCTCTGGTACCGCATCTTTGCTCAATCTTCCGAATCAATCGATCCCAATACGTTGTTGGAGCACCTTCACACAACGGGCTATCCCATCCAGGCCAATTTTCTCAAGGATGATCTGGGGTGGTTCGAGGCAACGTTTTCGTTAGAAGGCAGCGAAGTCTCGCTCCAACTGTTCCACTCCGACGAGAAAGGCGTTCGGGCCGAGCTCGATGCGTTTGCGGCGTGGATAGAGAGCCAGCACACGGAACTTAATCAAATCGAGTTGATGGAACGCGTTGTGACCGCCAAGCAAGTCTTTGCGTTCGAGATTCCCGACGAACAAGCGAACATCGAGAAAGTCCGACAGTTCTGTTACCATGTGAGTGAATTTCTCGTCGGACAAACTCAAGGATTAATGCAAGTCGACGGTGAGGGGTTATTCGACGCGGACGGGCAACTCCTCTTGCGAGAATGATCCTCTCTCACACAATCAAAAGGCCATCGAATGAGTCGACCAGAGCAATATCTCAAACCGGAAGTCATCCGCCAAGTCGCTCGGCTCGACCTCCGCGCGAAGTTTATCGTCGAGGGGTTTCTAGCCGGACTGCACGCGAGCCCGTACCAGGGATTCTCAGTCGAATTCAGCGAACACCGCAAATACGTTCCCGGCGATGACCTCAAGGATCTCGATTGGAATGTGTACGCCAAGACCGAACGCTACTACGTCAAGAAGTATCAAGCCGAAACCAACATGACGGGGTATCTCGTCGTTGACCTCAATAACTCGATGAACTGGGCGTCCGAACATACCCGCCGAGATGCCAAGGAGTCACTGACGAAGTTCGAATACGCCATTTGTCTTGCAGCGGCCCTGGGTTATATGATGATTTCGCAGCAAGACCCCGTTGGTGTCGTTGCGTGCGGAGATAAGATCCAAGCGAGCGTGCCTCCGAAGAGCGCTCGTGGTCAACTCGGAACTATCCTCGCGTTGCTTTCGAAGGCCGCAACACAAGAGGAGACGAATTTACCTTTTTGCTTGCAACAACTCGCGGCTATGACGCGTAATCGTAGTCTGGTGATGATATTCAGCGACCTGTATACGCATCCCGAAGAGGAAGTCATGCGGAGTCTCCACTTGCTTCGACACCGTGGGCATGACATTATTCTGTTTCATATCCTCGACCATGCCGAACGGGCCTTCCCTTATGATGAGCCTACAAAGTTCGAATGGATTGAGAAGAAGGAACAGGCTACTGTTGATGCCCACGGTATCCGAGACACCTATCTCGACAATATCAATGCATTCCGAACGTACTATAAAGATGAGTGCGCTAGGGCAAATATAGATTTTGTGGAAGTCGATACAAGCGTGGACTTCAGTAAGGCACTGATGGAATATTTGGTGCAGCGACAGAAACGGTTCTAGCGGTTGATCCGAGTGATTTGTCGGAGTTGTCACACCAGGAAAGCGGGGTGTGTCAGTGTTGGTGTTGCAGCCGTGAACCCGAGAGCTTCTCTCGATCTGAACCGGATAAAACGATCCATTCACCATCATGCGTTTCAAGTAGGGGACACGTAGGGCCAATCCAATCGGCAAACGTCCTTGTGTACAACCAATCCACAGGAATGCTTCTACCGACTCTCAAAGTCTCTTTGCCCATGATGGCACACATGATTTGGGGTATCCCGTTAGAAAATCAAAATTCCGGAAACCGACCTGTGGTTGTTTGAGTAGTAAATACGACTTGCCAAGGTGCAACAATTTAACGACGGCGATTACCACAAACATCACAGGACAATCTCCGATGACTCCGCGATCTGAGAACTGGCAGAACCCTTGTGTTGTCCTGGCAACGTGTTGTGTCGTCCTGTGGGGCGTTACATCCAGTTCGGGCCAGAATTGCAGAGCCACTCTTGAAGGACACGCGGAAATGGTCTGGTCGGTGGCCTTTAGCCCCGACAGCAAGACGGTCGCATCGGGCAGCCGCGACAAAACGATCAAATTTTGGGACGCCACCACGGGCCAACTCAGAGCGACGCTCGTCGGACACCCGAAGGATGTTTCGTCGGTGGCCTTCAGTCCCGATTCGCAGACCCTCGCGTCGGCGAGTGAGGACAAGACGATCAAACTCTGGAATGTCACCACGGGAAGAATCAAAGCTACTTTCAAAGGACACGTGGACTGGGTCTATTCATCGCACAGGACGGGTTTTAGAGATAGAAATTGCAGAATTCTTTGCTCTTGGGATGTGGGATGACCTCCAAAGAAAAAGGGCCAACGAAGAAGGTTTCGCTGACCCTTGCTGGTAATCACTTCCGTCAGTGTGCGATAATACTCTCGATCAACCCGAGCAAGACAGTCATGTCGATGTTGACGAGGTCCAGAAGATGGAACCCCACCAGCACGAGCATAACGTCGGCGATTCCGAGAACGTAAGGTGCGACCTTGCCCCTCCACTCACGCAACCGTTTGACCATCGCACTCAACTTGTCCGATCCGGACTGCCAGGCGAAATGCCGGGCTTCCAAGTGATCACGACGTTGCACGATGCGGCCTAATTCATACTGCTGCTTGGCAGTCGAGTATGGGTCGGACCTATTGCTGTTACCTTGTCGTGGGATTGGCTCGTCTGCCAGCTTCTGAGCTTCAAGGACCAGCCGGGCATACTTTCTTTCGAACTTGTTTGCGCGACGCTGGAACAGAAACTGGAGCAAACCAAGAAAGATCAGAATCAACAGATACAGAAGGATCATGGTTTCTCCTTGGAGTCCGGCGAACATTTCACGCCTACAAGGGCGTAGAACGGACCTCGGACTCACTCCTCTTGGATGTCTAACTCGTCCACTTCATTGGTTAAGTACGATTGTTAAGACACGTCCCTTTTACCTGGGTTCGCGAAAATTCACACATCCGTGAGGTTTGGTTTGTTGAGAAAAGTAGTTGACACACCGAGCTTGTGAATTTGTTGGTAGCAAAGTTTCGAGTGCGTGCAGCTAGCGTGTACTCAAGTCGAGAGGGCTCGCAAGAGTATGCTCGAAACGGGTGGACATACGACCTGACGAGCACGTCGAAGCAATTCAAAAGCTTTTCGTGTCTCGTTCCGTGGCTGTATCAAGAGTTGGAAAGCACGACGAATGAGCCTGCTACCTTGGTTCGTTTGGGGCACCCAGACATGAATAAGAGGATGTTGATGTGGATTCTGGAAACAGTTAATCATCGTTGAATCGGACGAAGTGAAGCACGGGACTCACGAAAACGTCACACAAATCTTGCCGAAGTGAGAGCCCGTCTCCATGTACCTTAGCGCATCGGGAACTTCTTCAAACCCAAATACTTTGTCCAGCGTGGGTTTCAGGTTGTGGGCGGCGATCGCTTTGTTCATATCTTCGAACATCTGTCGCGACCCGACATAGATTCCCTGAACTCGGATGTTCTTCATAAGGATGGGCAGAGGATTAAATTCCGCTCCGCCTCCGCTCAAAATTCCGATAAGAGCGATGTGTCCGCCGAGCCGAACGGCTTTCAACGACTTGGGCAGAGTGCCCGCGCCTCCGACCTCGACCACATGGTCGACGCCGACTTTATTGGTGATTACTCCTATCGTTTTATTCCAATCGGGATCGGATTTGTAATTAATGAGTTCGGAAGCGCCGAGTCGCTTGGCTTTGGCGAGCTTCTCGTCGCTGCTTGAGGTGGCGATGACGGTCGCCCCGGCCAGTTTGGCGAACTGCAGTGCAAAGAGCGAGACACCACCCGTGCCGAGTGTAAGCACCGTGTCACCTGCCTTGACCCCACCGGACACAACGAGAGCGTGCCAGGCCGTCACGGCTGCACAAGGAAGTGTCGACGCCTCCTGATCGCTCAAATGGGTGGGGACATGTACGACGCCTTCTTGATCCAACAGGACTTGTTCGGCCAGCATTCCCGTTCCACCGCCGCCAAGGGCGGACTTGGATTTTTCGTCGTCAATCGAGCCGTCGATCCATTTTTGCATGAAGATGCCAGCAACGCGATCACCGACGTTGACACGTGAGACCCCTTCTCCAACGGCAACGACTTCCCCAACCCCGTCGGAGAACGGTGTGAACGGCAATTGTAACCTGGGATTATATAGGCCTTTGACCACGAGCAGATCACGATAATTCAAGGAGCAAGCTTTGACTTTCACCAAGACCTGGCCGTGTCCAGGTCGGAGTTCGGGGCGGTCGACGATGGTGAGGGAATCGATTCCCCATTCCTTTTGCAGTTCGATTGCTCTCATGGCGGTCTCGTGTTTTCGAGGAGAAACGTTTTCCCGCCAGTGTAACAGATCGGGTAAGACCAGAAATGCCAAACTTCAACAAGAGTGGTGTGCCCGGAGGATCACTTCGTCTTTTGCTTGCGGAATGAAGGGACTCGTTCGTTGTCGAGCCGTAACAGACATAGCTGCCGAGACGAATAAGCAAACGTTATCCGAGTTGAATGTCAGGGTTTCACCGTCCGCAATGGAGGCGATTCGGTGGACAAAAGTGGTCACGGAATCTGTGGTCTTGATGAGTCTAGTTGTTCGTTGTTGGGTGACTTTTACCGAAATAAGAACACGAGCACTATGGCCGTTTTTCCAAAAGGTGTTGTCGACAGCCTTTTTCGACGAACAATGACGATTAGGAAGAGTTGTGACCTCTTCTATCTTGCCCATCTCATGAGTCTGTTGGCTTTTCGAATGGAGAAAGCGAGGGGATCGTGGCCATCAAAACCCATCTCGTATCGGACCGAAGATCGGTCCACTATGACACTTTTGATGACTTGCGTTGTGATGTGGAGAGCTTGGTTGGTGGCAAGGTGCGGACCGTCGGGAATTGGTCGTTGGCCCAAATTCTGGATCACTTGACGAAGATCATGGTCGGGTCGTTGGACGGATACAAATCTGTTTTTCCTTGGCCGATGCGTGTTGTGGCTCGTCTTCTCTTCAAGAAGCGTTTCTTGACGAAGGGCCTTCCCCCTGGTTTTAAGATTCCGTCCAGTGCAACCGACGTTCAGCCGGAAGACAAACCAATCGAGGAGACGCTCGTCGAGTTTCGTGATGTGATTCGCCGCCTCGAACAGGAAACACCGCAGGCACTTCATCCAGCGTTTGGTAAACTGACTCTGGACGAGTGGAAGCAACTCCACTTGCGCCATGCGGAGTTGCATTTGAGTTTTGTTATTCCTGTTGGCAATCCGGAATAGCCGATTCTTGCTATTTTTTGAGCCGATCCAAAGAAGCCTTAGCCTCCTCCGTCACCATAGCTCCTTCCGCACCATTGGCCAATTCTTCCAAGAGGTCGATGGCAGCTGGTGTGCGAATGTACTCGAGCGCCTCGAGTGCCCGGTATTGACGCAACAGTGTAGGAGAGTTGGCGAATTGGAGCTGGCTAAGGAGTTTCTCGATCCGAAGTCGTGCTTCAAGCGATCCAGGAGCTTTTGCCGCTTCTCGGAGGACGGACTTGGAGACCTGCGCGTTTTTTTTCAAGTTCGTCATTGCCCGCAAGCGAATCGCAAACCGATCGCTTCCGAGTTCTTTGATCCACTTCTTGATCTTCTCCCGATCGGGTTTGGGGATTGGACGCAGTTTGATTTTCAGGAACGCGACACTTTCCTTGGGAGAGTTTGTAAGCGATCTAATCGCCTTGAATGCCAAGGCAGCGTCCTTGCTAGCAAGGTTGTCCCAGAGGCCATCGAGTTGTTCTTTGGTAAGGGAGCTTGATTTTTCGGGACTTTTTGCCACCTTTTCTCCGGCCGCCACGGGCAAGAGCCACATCAAACTAACGCTGCCAACACACAAGACCGCAGTTGTGAGGCGGAGCCAGGAAGACGTTGTCATTGGTACTCTCGTGTTTGTGAGTTTGGGATTCGTTCCGATGGTCTGTTCCAAAGACGATTTGTGCAGTGTACCGGATTGCGTCTCAGTTTGGGGCACTTTTCTGGTCTCAGAAAGTGAATTTGAGCCGTCTGTCCTCGCAGTGGGTTTTTGCATGTCTGGCCACTTCCCGGTAGCGAATACATCCGCGTCCTGAGAGACTTGAAAGATTGATGGAGGACATTCGTTGGTGAATGTCTAAATCCGGCAACTGCATGGAGTTTTTTGTTGACAAGGAACTGGTGGGGGCATATGGTATTGTTGCTATTCCCACATAATGCAGGAAAGCCGCCCTTTATCGCGAGCCAATGCCTTCCTTATTCTGCTGGCCTTCTGCGGTAATGTCGCGCGGTGAATCCAAGGAGACCAATTCAATGTTCAATGTCTGGAGTTCGCGGCGTTTCCAAGATTGTGACGGAGCCACCCGACGAGATTTCCTCTAAGTTGGGGTTCTTGGAGCTACTGGTCTGACTTTACCGGCGTTGCTGCAAGCTCGAGCTCAAGCATCTGCTAACAATCAACCCACGAAGAACACGTCAGTCGTCTGGCTCTGGCTCAGCGGTGGGCCGACTCACGTCGAAACGTTCGATCCCAAGATGACGGCTCCGGCAGAATTCCGGAGTACCGTTGGTGCGGTCCAGACGAACTTGCCCGGCGTCCAACTCGGTGGTGTTTTCCCGAAGCTAGCTCGTATGGCTGACAAGGCTTGCTTCGTCCGGTCGTTTGCTCACAGCAACTCGGGCCATGGTGGTGGAACCCACTGGGTGATGACCGGATACAACTTTGCCCAAGCCGATAATGGTGGCGGCCAAAGTCATCCGGGGATGGGTTCGATTCTGTCGCGGTATCGCGGCGCGAGCAACCAACAATCGGGATTGCCGACTTATGTTCGGATGAACGGGATTCTTGGTGATGGACCCGCTTGGTTGGGTTCGGCTTACGCTCCGTTCGACGTGGCGGGCAACGCTCGACAGAACATGAACGTTCGAGTCACGATGGACCGTCTCAACGACCGTCAGGGGCTTCTCGATACGTTCGACACCCTCGACCGAAATGTTGACCGAAGCGGGCTGATGGAAGGTCTCGACAGCTTCGAAACTCAGGCGTTCGAACTCCTCAAAGGGGATGCTAGAAACGCGTTTGACGTGAACCGCGAGGACCCACGAACTCGCGACGCTTACGGTACGGACCGACTTGCCCAGCAAATGTTGTTGGCTCGAAGGTTGTGTGAGGCTGGTGTTGGCTTCGTTACCCTCAACTATGGCGGTTGGGACATGCACGGTCAAGTTGCTCGTGGCATGAATCGCCTGGGTCCTCGCGTCGACCACGCCGTGGCGACGTTCATCGAAGACGTCCACCAGCGAGGTTTGGAAAACGACATCTTGCTCGTCGTGACGGGGGAATTCGGTCGTACTCCGCGAGTCAACCGGAGTGCTGGCCGAGACCACTGGGCTCCACTCTCGACTTTGGCCCTCTCGGGCGGCGGACTGCGAATGGGTCAGGTCATTGGTGAGTCCACGGCTCGTGCAGAACGACCCAAGACGGAACGTGTCTCACCCCAGGACCTGATGGCGACGGTCTTCCACGTTCTTGGCGTCCCAGAAGATCTTCAGTATCACGACCAAACCGGTCGTCCGAAGCCGATGATTAGCGGTGGCCGAGTCATTCCCGGGCTGGGGTAAGCCTTGATTGTTATATCATCCGGAGATCACGAATGCCCAAGGCGATAACCGCCTTGGGCATTTTCATTTGGTCGTTCGGTTTTTAAAGGTGGTTCAGACCTGGGCGTTCTCGGAGATTTCGCAAGAACTACCCGAACATCGAAAAGGAGTTACGCGTTCTTTTTCCGAGCTTTACGGTCGTGTTCCGACAGGGCATCCAATTGCGGTTGAACGCGCGTTTCGTAGCAGACAGGACAGATGCCGTGAGTAAAGTTGACTGGTGTGTGGTCGCACAGGTAGGTTTCGACTTGGTGCCAGTAGTTCTGGTCGTCTCGGATTTTTTTACAATAACAACAAATGGGCAAAAGGCCCTCAAGTCGTTGGACGCGGCTGAGTGCTATTTCCAATTGAGTCACCCGATCGAGGAGTTTTTGTTGGAGCAAAATCATCCGTTTGCCGATCTCGATTCGGGCCCGAAGTTCCTCGGAAGCACAAGGTTTGACGAGAAAGTCGTCTGCCCCGGCTTCGAGACCTTCGACGATGTCTTCCTTTGTGTTTCGACTCGTCAGAAGGATTAAGTAGGGCGAGAGAGGGCTTTCCAGCCGACGCAAGCGACGACATAGCTCAACCCCCTCGATGTCGGGCATCATCCAATCGAGAATGGCCAATTCCGGGGGCGTCGAGCTTGTCAGATATTCCCAGGCCTGAAGTCCTTGCTCGGCCGTAAGGACGTCGTAGTTCCACTGGGCGAGTTGGTGGGTCAACAAGCACCGGGAGAGAGCGTCGTCATCGGCAATCAACACTCGCATGTCGTCAACCTCGTTCCAAGAAGCAGTCAAACGAAGTGCGGAGTCACTCGTCAAGCATCTCCATCTTAGCACGCATTCCGCAATTCATCGCCGATGCCAATTACTTGCCAGCTATCTCGCGAAGTGCCTCCTGGGCGGCAGTCACTGTTTGGTCAATGAGTGCCTCGTCGTGTTGGATCGATTGGAAAGCCGCTTCGAATTGGCTACAAGGCAAATAAACGCCTCTGTCCATCATGGCCCAGAAAAATTGACCAAACCGATGTGTGTCGCTTTCCTTGGCGACGTCGTAATCGGTCACTGGGTTTGGGTTGAAGAACAAAGTCCACATGCTCCCGACGCGAGCGAAGTGGAACGGCAAGCCGCTTTCTTTGGCTGCCGCGACGATGCCGTTTTCGAGGCGAGCGGCGCGAGCATCGAGTTGTTCATACGGAGGGTTATCGCGAAGTTGTTTGAGGGTTGCCAACCCAGCGGTCATCGCCAGTGGATTACCCGAGAGCGTTCCGGCCTGAAAAACAGGCCCGGCTGGCATGACTTTTTCCATCACATCTTTGCGACCACCGTAGGCTCCAACAGGCAAACCACCACCGACAATCTTTCCCAGGATGGTTACATCGGGTTGTTGGTTGAACAACTCCTGGGCACCTCCGAAGGCCAAACGGAAACCGGTCATCACCTCGTCGAAAATCAATAACGCTCCGTGCTTGTGGGTCAATCGACGTAATTCCGACAAAAATTCTTGGGTCGGAATGACGAGGCCCATGTTTCCGACGACGGGTTCGAGAGCGACGCCAGCGATCTTGTCGCCGTGGGCTTCGAAAGCGTCAGCAAGTCCTTGGGGATCGTTGTACTTCAAGACAAGGGTGTCTTTGGTGGCTTGGGCAGGAACGCCTGGGCTTGTGGGAACGCCAAGAGTCGTCGCGCTCGAACCCGCCGAAACCAAAAGACCATCGACGTGGCCGTGGTAGCACCCGGCAAACTTGATGATCACGTCACGTCCTGTGTATCCTCGGGCCAGACGGATGGCACTCATGGCACCTTCGGTTCCCGAGTTGACCATCCGGACCATCTCGATCGATGGAACCGCTCCGATGATGACCTCGGCAATCTCCGTTTCGATTTCGGTCGGAGCGCCGTAACTGGTCCCCTTGCGGATGGCTTCTTCCAGGGCGTTCATCACAACGGGGTTGGCGTGGCCGAGGATCATCGGTCCCCACGAACCGATGTAGTCGATGTACCGATTGCCGTCGATATCGTAGAGGTAAGGGCCTTCGGCGCGTGCGATGAATAACGGATGTCCGCCGACGGCTCCGAAGGCTCTCGCAGGACTGTTTACGCCTCCAGGAAGGACGTGACAGGCTTTCTCAAACGCTGCTTTGCTTTTTGTTCGTGGTGGACTCTGAGTGGCCATCTATTGGTTGTTCCTTTTTCTTTCGAGGTCGAGGAGGATTCGAGGATTCGATCCCCATTACATACACAAGTTAAGCTTGGCTTGGACAATAAGACAAGGCACAAGCGAAGATATCAGAAAGATTATTGCTTGCGTTTCGGCTGAGCGTGTATTGCAAACGCGTTAAAAGGTTGGGGGTGTTTTGGAGGTCGAGTGTGATAAGCGTGCAGACAAAGGAAAGTACGGGTACGCCATTTCGATCGTTGGTGCTCGATCGTCGCTGCGTTCCTTCTCACGCCCTCCGAGACGACCAGGCCGACCATTTCTTGGTTGGTGCTCTCATCCACGGAGAACGCCCAGCGCAGACCTGACACAATCTGGGAAGTCGCTCCGTGCATTCACCGATCGCTTTCGTATCAAATTCAACCACGATTGGTAAACCAATGCTGATCATCAGTTCTCCGTTCAAGAGTTCGGAGCCACACGCAAGGTCTTCAGTCTTTGACTCGCTATCAAATACCAAATACGGTCAATTTGAGACGTTTCGGCTTGTTTCTTCAATTCTTCCCACATCGTTTTAGCTTGTGAGAGCATTTTGTCGTGTTCGCAACGAAGGGCTTGGACGGCCAAGTTCGCCTCTTCTGTCTTTCCCTTGAAACCCTTGAAGTCTGCGTTCAGTTTTCGTTGCAGCCTGTCCAACTCGTCCAACGCGTTCTTGATTTGGTCACTGTGTTTCTTGGCGACGAGCCCCCAAGCGTGCCTGTCCTTGAGTTCGTGGTAGTCCGTCACGAGTGTCTTCCAGTCAATCTGCTGCTCACTGAGTTGATCCCACCGGCGTTTCGCTACCTCCAGGTCCCCATTGTCTTCGGCAGTGAGGGCCAGCCGGGCTTCGCGTTCCCCTGCGTCGTCGGGCGTGAGCTGTAGTCGCTTATATCGCTTATACATCGAGTCTTCGGACCAACGGAGCAACGCCATGTCGAGATAAAGACGAAGTTCTCCCGCGAGTTTACTCTCATCTTCCGCATAGTAGTAACGAAACGATTTCAGTGGTCCACGCAGGGCGTTGGCGTATTGCTTGTCGCGAATGAGCCTTTCTGTTTCCTGGTGGAGTGAATCTAATGTCGGAGGATGAAGAAACACATAGTAAAAGAGGACGCACAACCCGACGGTCATCAATGCGACTCCACTCCCTACGAACCAACCTTGTTTGTGGAATGGGGTGCGTTTCTGTTTTTTTCGTTTTCGGCGAACCAATGCTCGCGCGGCGTCGCGGTCCTCGTCTTCAATTTCGGTCTTGTGTTTCTTTCGATCCATGCGGCGGGCGTTGGCTCGGTCTACTCCCGCGCTTTGTTGGGCTTCAACTTTTTCCTGTATTTCCAGCAACATCTGCCGGACGATGGCAGCACTGAACGGTCGGTTCTCGGGAGGCTTCTCGAGGAGTTGGACGATCAACGTATCGAACCAGACGGGCAAGTCCATCACAAAGCGAGAGGGTCTCTGGGGCGTCTCCTTGACGTGCTTGAGGAACATATCCATTGTCGATTCAGCTTCGAAGGGCTTCCGGCCAGTCACGAGTTCGTAGAACATGACACCGAGAGAGTAGAGGTCGGACTTGTGTGTGATTCCCTTTTCCCCTCGGCACTGCTCTGGGGACATGTACGAAGCCGTTCCCACCGTGCAGTTCGTACCGGTCAAGGCCAAGGAGGCATCGAGATCCTTGGCGATCCCAAAGTCGGTGAGTTTGATGGTTCGATCGGGCAGGACCATGACGTTCGAAGGCTTCAAGTCCCGGTGAACGATCCCCATGTCGTGAGCGTGTTGGAGAGCTTCGCACAGTTGTTCACCCAAACCAACCAATTCTTCCCAGGACATGCGTTCGCGTCGGATCAAGATGTCTTCGAGGGTTTCTCCTTCGACGAACTCCATGGCGTAAAAAGGGACGTAAGTCTCCTCGCCGACTTTATACTTTCCCGTGGCCAGGAGCCGGACGATGTTTGGATGACGGAGTTGCTTCAGGATTTCGAACTCACGTTCGAACCTTTGGATGGCCGTTTCTTTGTTGGCCACCGTGGGTGTAATGATCTTGATGGCAACGCGAGTGGAGGTTGTTTTGTATCGAGCACAGTAAACTGTGCCCATATTTCCGCTTCCGATTTCTTTCTCGATGACAAAAGGCCCGAGCTTTGTACCGGTTTTGAGCATGACGCACCCTGACAAAACGGAACCTGTTCTGCAGTCGATTCTGCTACCTGATCGAAAGATGTGAGGGCTCTTTCGGATTGTGGGATGAGTATTGGACATTCCAACAATCCGATAGCGACCGTGACACAAGCTAAACGAAGGAGTGTCACTGAAAGGAGCGCCTCGTTCCTTACGGACAGTATTGTAATATCATTCTACATATTTCGTCCGAGAGGATCACTGATTTGGCGAATGCGACGGCGACGATTCTTTCGAGAGAGGTGGTTTTGGTGGACGAAAGGCTGTCACTGGCTTGGCACGATGCGACGTAAGTGGAACGAGGTCTTGTCGTCATGGTCGAACAAAATCAGGTCGGCACGTTGGCCAACTTCGATTGACGGAACGGGTAAGTCGAGCAATTCGCGGGGGTGGTTGGTAGCCATTGCAAGGACGTCAAAAAGAGTGGCGTCGGTTAGTTCCAACATGGTCCGAACACACGAATCAAGAAACACTCCGGAACCCGCCAGGTAAGGCGTTCCCGAGACGACGACCTTGCCTTCCGCCGAGACTTCGAGGCTTTGACCCCACTCTTGATACTGACCAGGAGGTAGCCCCGCGAGGCTCGAAGCGTCGCACGTCAAAATCAATCGTTCGGGAGTTTTCACACGCAAGAAGCATTTCACGACGGCAGGCGGGAGATGGAAGCCGTCACAGATCAGACTGGTTTGCAATTCGTCTGCCGCGAGTTGATCCCAGATGTAATTAGGATGACGTGGTAAGATTCCGTGGGCTCCGTTGCCGAGATGCGTGCTGAGTTTAGCTCCTGCCGAGATAGCGTCTTGGATTTGCTGAGAGTTCGCAGTCGTGTGTCCGATCGCAACAACGACACCATGATCAACGAGTTGTTCGATGAATCGCGGAGATTCCGGCCATTCGGGAGCGAGCGTAACGAGACGGATGCATCCTCCAGCGTGGTCTTGCCACTTGGCAAACTCGTCCCAATCGGGTGGTCGAACATGCTCCTTGGGGTGGGCTCCACGTGGCCCGTCTTCGGGCGAAATGTAAGGGCCTTCCAAGTGGAAAGCAGGAAGTGCGTTGGAAAGGTATGGCTCATGTTCGCGAGCCTGCCGCAACGTTTCGAATCCGTGAGCGAGCGCCTCGAACGAGTTGGTTATCAGTGTGGGACAAAAGGCACCGATGCCATGTTCGCGGCAGGTCTGTGCGATGGATCGAATCTGCTCGAGCGTAAGCGTCGATGAGTTAAAGCTGAATCCACCACACCCGTTGATTTGGAGATCAAAGAATGCCGGAGCAACCCATTGGGCCTCGAAATCGGCAGCCGTCGATGAAACTGGACCAATGTCCTTGATGACACCGTGTTCGAACGTGATGTCTGATTTTTTGGAGGTTTGGTAGTGTTTGGCTCGAAGAAGCATTGTGGTGTTGTTCGACTTTGGCTTGTCTCTGGGTTGGCCTTTGGATTTTGCCTAAAACCTTGGTGTGCGTCGAGGAGCACAGGTTCGATGTTTCTACCCCATTCCGGGTTCTCGGGAATATTATACGTGGGAAAAAGTGTTGAGTGAGTATCGATACGTATAATCCGACAAGCACCTCAAGAGCTACCAACGAGCATCGACAACAGGGATGGAAAATAGAGGGCCATCACTTCGCCCTGGTGTGAAATCCGTCAGACGATCCCTGCAAGAGCTTTGAAAATCAGAGGCAATTCCAATCCGTTTTGGATTTTACTGTTGAAAACATCGCGATGTTCCGATATATTGAACTAAAGAGGTGAAATGATGACCCCCACTGAATCGACATCTACGAAGCTGCAACTGACGAGCCTTGATGTTCTCCAAAATGCTGCCGATTGCTTGAGGCTGCTGGCTCACAAACATCGACTCCGCATTGTTCAAATGTTGTTACAGCAAGACTTCAGTGTCGGAGAGCTGGCCAGTGCGTGTGAGATCCAACCAAATGTGGCGTCGGAGCATCTCCGACTCATGCAACACTCGGGCTTTCTAACGAGTGTCCGAGATGGTCGGAATGTCTACTACCGCATTGCCGAACCGCATCTGCAAAGCATCCTGACGTGTATTGAAGGGAAGTTCGGAGTCGACGAAGTCACTCTCTCTTGATTGTGTGGCAGTCATTGAACGGATGCCAAGACAAACGGTGTCCCTTTTTTTGTGCTTGAGATATCGTACTGTTCCGACATTTCGACTTTTTGGTAATTTAGAAAGGAGACTCTCATGTCCATCCAAACGATTGCTCCCGTTCGCTTGAATGAACTGAAGAACGAAGGCACACATGTCGATTTGATCGACGTTCGAACGCCGGTCGAATTCCGAGAAATCCACGTGCCTTTTGCTCGGAATGTTCCCCTGGACACACTGCGACCAGCTGACTTGATGGGCCACCGAAACGGTAATGCAGAGGAACCTCTCTATGTCATCTGCCGAAGTGGAAAGCGTGCTCAGATGGCTTGTGAGAAGATTCTGGCAGCTGGTTATCCCAACATCGTGAGCGTCGATGGCGGGACCGATGCATGGGCACAAAGCGGGTTGCCTGTGGTTCGTGGAAAGAAAGCCATGTCTCTCGAACGACAAGTTCGTGTCGCTGCAGGGTCGCTTGTGTTGATTGGCTTGGGACTCGGATTTTTGCATCAGGGATTTTTGGCCCTGTCGGCGTTCGTAGGTGCGGGACTCGTTTTCGCAGGCATAACTGACACTTGCGGGATGGGTATTTTGTTGTCCAAGATGCCCTGGAATCAAGTCAAGTCAGCCCCGCAAGAGTCCAGCCAACAAATCGCGTCGGCACAGGCCGCTGAATACGGTCTCCAAAGGACTAACGAAACTGCGACGTGCTCGAAATAAGGGAAAGCTCAAATGGCTGGCCATTCTGACCAGGCTACGATGAGCTTGGCGTTTGGCCAGAAGAAAACACACTTGGATTGATTTATTGAGTGCTGCATCTTTTTTTCACTCACGAAAGGACAGTGGCGTGATTCGAAACCCCCACATTCGTCTCGGGTTGATGGTGCTACTTGCGTTCTCCGGGAGCGCCAGCGCCCAATCGCTTCCTGCCTCTGGTTCGCCGGAACGGACGAAGTGGATTTATCCCAAAATCAAGGACTCCGGCAAGGTCGTGCGTTTGCCCAACGCTGCCGAACAACCGATGGATGGGAGCAAGATCGTCGTGGACATTACCCGAAAAGGTGACTTGCAGGCCGTCAATCCTGCCATCGCCAAACTCGCTCGCTTCGTCAACTTGTATGCGGGGGCGGGGAAGAAAGCTGCGACGGTCGACATCGTCGTGGTGATGCACGGCAACGCGACCATTTGCTCTCTGGACGATTCGGCCTATCGCCGTCATTCCGGCGTAGCGAGGAATCCCAATTTGCCGTTGTTCAAGAAGCTCAAGCAGGTAGGCGTGAAGGTCCACGTTTGTGGCCAAGCCTTGAGTCACAAACAATATGGATTCGCAGCAGTCCATGAGGACGTGACAGTAGCCGTGTCCGCTTTGACGGCCATCGTCAACCAGCAGCACAAAGGTTATGCGTACTTGCCGATGCACTAAATCGAGATCGATGGGCAGGTGTCGTGTTTGAGTGGATGCCTGGTTTTGGCGTTTTGTGAGGCGCTCTGCCGTTTGTGCATTGATCTTCTTAGGGCGGCTGGAAAAACTCGAGGAGCATTTCTCAAAGGTGCTTCTTAAGGTTTCGGAATTCTATGTTCACTGTAGGTACACGCAAGCCGCGTGTACCTACGATTTCTGGCAAATCCAGATTCCAAAATCCAGAGGCACAGCACTTCGCTACGCTTCGGGTTGCATCAAAAATTGGTGTTGCCTACAATCCCTCCCACTCTGCACGGATGCAGTCAGGAGGCGACTCGCAGATGTCCAATGAACAACATCGTTCCGACGAATTGTCCTGGGTCCAGCGTGGGCTATTGGGACTCGTCGGGGTTTCACAACGGTTTCCCAAAACGGTCCTGGTGCTGGTGTTCTTGGGAATAGGCCTGTCGGTCTATTTGGCCTTGACGCAACTCACCTTCCTGACCCAGCGGAACGACTTGGTAAGCCCCAAACGCGACCATCTACAACGTTGGCGGCAGTACGTTGCTGAATTCGGCGACGACGATGATATGGTCGTCGTGGTGCGTGGGAACGATGCTCCCGACATGAAGCAAGCTCTTGAGGAACTCGCCCAAAAGCTGCACGAACATTCCGATCTGTTCGACCGCGTGTTCTATAAGGTCGATCTGCGGGACCTCCGCAAACGTGCGTTGGTTTACATGCCGACGGAGGAAATCCAGAAGATAAACCGTGAACTGGACGAGATGAACGTCATTCTCGTCCCGTGCTTCCTCAATGCTGGAAACCCTCGCTTCGGCTGGGAATCGATAACCCTCTCCAACCTCATGTGGGAGGTCAACCACAGTCGGCTCTACGTCTGCAAACAGAACGGAGGAGTGAAAGAACGCGAGGCAAAATTCTTTGCCCAAGTGGCCCAAATTTTTGACTCGGCAACAGAAACTCTGAAAGACCAGAAGAACTACAAAAACCCGTGGCAAGGCGTTTTGCCTGGCCCCCGGAACCGAATTGAGGGTGACGGGGCAAATCGGTCTCAGGGATATCAACAAGATCTGCTTGGCCAACCGCAATACTTTACGAGCGAAGACGGTTCACTTGCCTTTTTGTTGGTCCGACCGGCCACCAAGGATTTGTCTTCGTTCGCCCTAGTCCAGAAAAACGTCGAGGTTTTGCGTGGTTTCCTTGCCGAACTTCGCCAAAAATACCCAAGCCTCGAGTTCGGCCTCACGGGTCTGCCAGTGATGGAGAACGACGAGATCGAAGCCTCCCAGATGGACACTTGGCACGCGTCGTGGATGGCGCTCGCTGGGGTTTCGATTTTGTACCTGTTGGTTTACCGATGCGTCCGTTATCCGGTCCTGACGATAAGTACGCTGCTCGTCGGGATGGTCTGGGTGCTCGGATGGCTCACAGCTACGATTGGCCACCTCAACATGCTCTCAGCGACGTTCGGGGTGATGCTCATTGGGATGGGCGACTACGGAGTGTTATTCGTAACTCGGTATGAACAAGAACGGGCCAGAGGTGTCGATGTGACCCAGGCCCTGCACAATACCACATGCCAGGTCGGTCCGAGCATCTTGACGGCGGCCATCACGACAGCCGTGGCGTTCTTTACGGCCATGTTCATTGACTTCCGGGCCATCGCGGAACTGGGGTGGATTGCTGGAAGCGGTGTGGTCATGTGTGCCTTGTCGTGCTTCACGTACTTGCCTGCGATGATTCGGTTAGTGGATCGCAAGCCGGTGGTGACCACACCGGCTACCTTACCAATCTCCACAATGACTGGAGGAACCATCGAACGCGGCTTTCTCCCGGGGGTCACTCGCCGTCCGTGGATCGTCATCGCATCGGCCTGTCTTGTGGTGGTCGTTTGCGGATATTTCGCATTCAGCGTCAAATACGATCACAACTTATTGCACATGCAAGCCAAGGGACTCGACTCGGTCAAGTGGGAGCGCATTCTTATCGACAAAACGTCTGGAGCTAGCTGGCACGCGGTTATCTTCACCAACACACGAGAAGAAGCGATCGACTTGAAGAAACGCTACGAACGGCTTGACGGCGTGAGTAAAGTCGTTGAGGTGGCGTCGCTGATTCCACAAGATCAGGGACTGAAGCTCAATTTGATGGAGAACATTTATAGTCGGCTTCAGCGACTCCCAACGCCTGGAGAAATCAAACACAACCCGCCGAAGCTCGAATACCTAGACATGTCGCTTACCGAATTGATCGAACGGCTTGGTCCATGGGCCAAAAAAGATGCCAACACCAAGCAGCTGAGAGAGAGTCTCATTCGATTCCAGAAACAACTCGGCGAAACTCCCGAGATCCACACGATAGCCAATCTCAACGTGTTTGAGAACAACCTGACGACCGACCTGTGTCGTGATCTCCACCAGCTCAAGGACGTCTCGCGACCCGAGGCCATCACTGTGGCGTCGTTACCCAAGAGTTTGCGGGAACGTTACGTTGGTGAAAGCGGGAAATATCTACTCCGCATCTTTGGCAAAGGATCTTTGTGGGAATTCGGCGAACTTGAAAAGTTCGCGAACAGCATCAAAGAAGTTCACCCGGACGCCACCGGCAAACCATTTTCGACATTGACTGGGCTCAAGTTGGTCCGTGATGGCTTCAAGTGGGCTGGCATCTACGCCTTGATTGCGATGATCATCGTGTTGCTTGTGGACTTCCGTAACGCATCCCACGCCGGGCTTGCGCTCATTCCGCTTGTTATCGGGATCGTTGTGTCATTGGGCATCATGGGGTTGTTTGGACTGCCATTAAACCCGGCTAATATGATTGCCATCCCGCTCATCCTTGGCGTTGGTGCGGACAACGGCATTCACATCGTTCACGATTATTTAACGCGACAACGCCAAAAACGCTACACTTTGAGTTTCAGCACGGGACGAGGAATCATGGTCGCTGCGTTGACCACCATCATCGGATTTGGGACTCTGATGATATCGCATCACCGAGGACTGGCAAGCCTGGGATTGCTTCTGACCATCGGCGTGAGTTGCTGCATGTTGACGGCGTTAGTATTCCTGCCCGCACTATTACGTATCCTCACGAGAGAACGCTCCGGTTCGAACGAAGCAACGGGTCCGAAGGTGTTTTCCAGTCGAGCCGCTTGAGAACCAAACCGAAACTCATTTCGCACCGGAGATGCCGGGCATTCCCTGTCGAGTGAATCCTCAACTACCCAATACCGCCGAACCTCAGGCCAATGGGTTTCCCGGCAATGGTTATACAGCCTCGATCCCCACGACGATGTCCCTCAACGCAAATAGCTCGACGAAGAGTTCGGCTCGCTCTTTGTGTGTGACGATCAGGGTAGCTCGCCCTTCATAGTGGGCTTGCCACATTTTGTGAGTCGCTTCTGTTTTACAAAACCGCAACAGTTCCATGACGGCACGGACAATGGCCATCATCGAGTGAGTCGTGTTTTGTAATAGGATGACACGATAGGGTGGAAGAACGAACCGCTGGGTCGCCTTACTCGATCCCGAATGCGTTCCGAACTTGGCTCGTGTGCAGGTTGGTTGCCTGCGGGCGGGTTTAAAAGCGCCGCGGTCGGTTGGTTGCGAGTTCATGGCCGCCCTCGTGAGAATCGGATCAGGAAGTGATCAATTCGAGTCGGACCTCAATGATATTGAAGCTCGGGGTCGAGTATACCGTCACAAGTACGCTCGAATGAAGGTAGGCTGTCGGCCCTCCACGGAATTTACACATTCTCCGGAATGTTTATTGTAGCTGAAACGGTTATGCAAGAAATAGAGAATGTACAGGATCGTTTTGTGGTTCGTGAGTTCCCATGATTCTCCTTTTTTGCATTCAGCTTGGATGGCAAACTCGACTCTCCTTACTTCCTCTCGAAACGATGCCTTGGTTCCAAGGACATACAATCAGACTTGCTAAAAAGTATATAAACCAGGCGTTTTCACCCGATGAAATCCAGGCAATCATTTTTTTTGTTCCAATCTTAAACTCCTCTATATAATGCCCTCTTTGAAAGAGAATACGAACAACAGAGGGCAGTTTTTCGGGTGTTGATGACCCCGAACCTGACCAGTTTAGGCGGCCCAACATTCCAACCGAGAGAGTCTGCAATCTGCGATCTGCAATCATGAAAGGAGCTTGGCATGGCCGAGGAGCAAATTGGGTTACGAAGAGATGAGAATCAGGGTTTGGGGCCGTGGACAAAGTTGTTTTCCGCGTTCAAGGTGGCACTCGACCCCAAGAAGCTGGTCCTGGCGGCGGCCGGAATTTTGGTCATGGCGTTTGGATGGTGGATGATTTCAACGTTCTTTTACAGCTTCAATTCAACCCCACCGACCTGGCAAGACTATCGAGAGAAGTACGAGGAGGAGAAAGTTGCTGACGCCTGGAAAGATTTCAAACGAGATTTAAACCGCTGGACGCTGCTCCATCGATTGGCTGGGACTCAACCGGACTTGACTGCAGAGGACAAGGACAAGTACCGCATCAGCGCTGTCGATTTTGCCAAGGAATACACCGAGTTCGAGGCCATCAACGGCGAATTGCAGTCGATTCGAAAGTCCACCAGCCTCCGCAACAATAAAGTCAAAGTGGAGGACAAAAAAGCCTTTCTCTTGTTTGAATATGACTCGGACGAAGCCCCTGTTACGGTTAAATCTGACAAACCCGGTAGCGAAGTCGTTTCTCGGCTGCGAGAGGTATCGCTCAAAGAACTCTACGATGCCATGAAGAAGGCGAAAGTGAGCGCGACGGAAGACACGACGATGATGCTCGCTGGACTTTCCTTGACGGTACGTGGGACGGGCGATGGTGACCAGGGATCTAAACCTGGGACCCGCGCTCATGGCTTCATTCATTGGTATGAGCTGAACACCGAGACGATCGAAGGAATCAAAAGCCGCATTACCGCGTACATCCAACAACGCAAGCTCAAAAAAGCGGAAACCCTTCGCCAAGCCCTTGCCCTACTGCAACTCGAGCGAGAGGAGCAATACAAGCCCGCGGGGTATTTGCGAACTTGGCCGTGGTTCGAACAGCGTGGCAACAATCCATTCTTGATTGTGGCGAGTCTCAGTTCGACATCTGGAGTCAAACGTCCGTGGGGCAATGGAAATATCATTCCCTGGCTGATCAGTGACCAAGTGCCGGTGATGATCGAACCTTTGATCAAACTCCTGACTCCCGTGATCTACTTGTTTCACCCCTCAGCGGATAGCTTGTGGAACCGACTGTACCTTCTATGTGTGTTGTTCTGGACGCTAGCGACTTGGGCCTTCTTTGGTGGAGCCATCACTCGGATGGCTGTCGTCCAAGTGGCGCGCCATAACGAAAAGGTCGGCCTTCGAGACGCCTTTACGTTCGCCTGTCGTCGCTATAAGTCGTACTTTCTGTGCCAATTCCTGCCGATGATTTTCCTGGGCTTTTTGGCCCTCTTGCTCGGAATTTTCGGTTTCTTCGAGAACCTCTTGGTTGGTGTGGGTGACATCTTGCTGACGGCGGTCTTTTTGCCTTTGGCTTTGCTTTTCGGGTTGATCATGGCCGTTGTTCTGATCGGGCTGATCGGATGGCCGCTGATGTACACGACGATTAGCGCCGAGGGGACAGACAGCTTCGACGCCATCAGTCGTTCGTACAGCTACGTGTTCCAAGCCCCCTGGTATTACCTCGGTTATTGTTTGCTTGCTGTCCTTTACGGGGCAGCGCTGGTGTTCTTCGTTGGGTTGATGGGTTCCTTGACGGTCTACCTGACGAAATTCGGAATGAGTCTCTTCCCGATCGTACCCAACCGCGATCCGTCCATGCTGTTCATGTGGGCTCCGACGTCTTACGGTTGGCGAGACTTGCTGCTGTACCAAGCTCCCCACGCCATTCCGCAAAAAGTCGTGCTGCCATCCGGTGAAGTCATCGAGTCGGCGTATCGGTTGAGTCCAGATTATCTCTCGACCCTTCAGATCCATAATTACATTGGTGCGTTCTTCGTTGCGTTCTGGACGTACATGTTGTTCCTCGTCGTGATTGGATTTGGGTATAGCTTCTTCTGGACGGCGACGTCGGTCATCTACCTGCTGATGCGTCGGGAAGTCGATGATACCGAAATGGACGAAATCCATTTTGAGGAGGAGGACCTCGAAACTCCTTACACGGCGACGCCAGGAGGAGCCCCCGAAGGAGCCGGAACGACAGGCCTGCCGATGGTTCCTTCTCAAACATCGATCCAACCAGGAGCAACTCCAACGAATCCTCCGTCGTCGAGTGTCGTCCCTGCCGAAGAAACTCCGTCGACCCCGACTTCGGAAAGCTCCAGCGAGGGCAACGCCTCAGACACGACTTCGGCAACCGAGGACGCAGACAAAAGTGGATCGAATGGAGAATCCGATGGCGAAAAGACCGAAGGGGAAGAGAAAGAGAAAGAGAGAGAGGAATCCTGATTCGGTCGGATCGTGAAATTCTCAACGCATCGAGGGGCGTGACGGGATCGACTCGTTTCGTCAGCTTCTCGATGCCATCATTAGACAGGAGAATGCATGCCAAGGCCGGTGATCCTGTTCACGGGACAATGGAGTGATATGCCGTTCGAGGAACTCGCTGCGAAAGTGAGTGAATGGGGATACCAGGGGCTCGATCTGTGTTGCTGGGGAGACCATTTCGAGGTCCAGCGTGCCCTCAGTGACGATACGTATTGCCAACGAAAGTTAGAACTCCTTGGCGAACTCGATTTGCAAGTTCCGGTGCTGAGCAACCACAAAGTGGGTCAAGCCGTTTGCGACCACATCGACGAACGGCACCGTAACTTGCTCCCGGATTACGTATGGGACGACGGTGACCCGACCGCCGTCCAAGAACGAGCGGCGGAAGAAATGCTGGATACCATCCGGGCCGCCGAAAAATTTGGAGTCAGTGTGGTCGGCGGCTTCAGCGGTTCGAGATTGTGGTCGTACGTTGCCGGATATCCCGGACCGAGCCCTCAGCAAGTTCAGGCGGCATTGGAGGATTTCGTAGAGCGTTGGACGCCGATCTTCGATCTTTGTCACGAGACAGGAATTCGCTACGCTCTCGAAGTACATCCGGGACAATTGGCCTTCGACCTTTACACGACCGAGATGGTTCTCGACGCCGTCGATGGTCGTGAAGAACTTGGGCTCCTGTTCGACCCAAGTCATCTCCACTGGCAAGGAATCGATCCTGTCGAATTTCTCAGACGTTTTCGAGACAAAATTTACCACGTGCACATCAAGGATGCCGCCATTTCTCTTAACGGTCGCTCGGGACTCTTGAACTCGTATCTTCCGGCAGGCGATCCTCGCCGCGGTTGGGAGTTTCGGTCACCAGGTCGAGGCGGCGTCGATTGGGAGTCTGTCATCCGAACGCTCAACGAAATTCGCTACGAGGGTCCACTTGCGGTCGAATGGAAGGACGTGGGAATGGATCGCGAGTACGGCGCCGAGGAGGCATGCCGGTTTGTCAAGCGTTTGGATTTTGAGCCACCTCAACTCGACGATCACCCCTTCGAGTGAGACAATAGCAATAACATGCGGGACTTTTGCGGCCTTGTGTGAATGACTTCCTCGGTGAAAAAATCGAGGCACTCGGTTTTGTGTTTGAGCGATTGGAGACGATGAAGTCTTGTCGTCTGGAACGGTTACATAGATTGGTAGACACAAGGAATCTGTGCGAGTCCAAATTCCGAAAGTAGTTTCCGTCACCTCTGGGTTTGAGCACGCCATCACGGTGGAAGTGATTCGGTAAATTTGTAGCGATCTAACGTTGTTTTGTGGAATTGCTCTGGAGTGCAGAAAAATGCCCGATCCGAATCGTGACGTCCAATACAATGACCAAGTCAAAGCCAAGTGGACCGACCAATACGTGAAGGTCAAAGCTGGTTTTTCCGAACTCGCTCGTTGGGAAGGCTTGATCGGTCGTGTCGTCACTGTCAACTTCAACGGCAAGGCTGTGATTGATTTCCAAGATGGCGGGTGGTACGACGTGACGGCCTCCGAAGAGTTCCTGGAGTTTGTTCCCAAGGAAGAAGCCGAGATGTCCTACAAAAATGTCAACAGTGCCCAGGTCATTCCTGAAAAACAGTAAGCAAGAACGCGACTTCACAGATAGCTATTTATGTTAGTTCTCATCGATAATTATGACTCGTTTACCTACAACTTGGTTCAACGTTTGGGCGAGTTGGATCCTTACATACGGCTCGAAGTCTTCCGAAACGACAAGGTTACCCCGGAAGAGATCGTTGCCCGAAACCCCACCCATATCATCATCTCCCCTGGCCCATGTACGCCGCTCGAAGCAGGGATATCGAACGAGATCATTCAAAACTTCTGCGAGAAAATTCCCGTCCTCGGCGTTTGTCTTGGCCATCAGTGCATAGGTCACGTGTTTGGCGGAAAGGTCATCCGCAACACACGAATCATGCACGGTAAGACGTCATGGATACACCACGACGGCGAGGGTGTCTTCCACGGCCTGAGCAACCCTTTCGAAGCCACACGTTACCACAGCCTCGTGATCGAACGCGCGACATTCCACAATCCTGACTTTCAGATCAGTGCGTGGACCGAAGAAGGCGAGATCATGGGTGTTCGACACAAGTCAAAGCCTTTGCACGGAGTCCAGTTCCACCCCGAAAGTTTCCTGACGATGGAAGGCCCGAAACTACTGCAGAATTTTATTTCGCTGTAACTGCTTGTGACAATTATCGAGAAACTGGGTCAGGGAGTAGGGTCGCATGGCCGAACAAAATCCATGGGATCGTGCCGGGCGATCGGCCGTTCGCCTTGACCCAGAGGCGTTCTTCGAATGGGCGTTAAATCTGCCACGAGAGGAACTCTGGTTTCGTGGTTGGTTAGATACACGCAACGTCCCGCGTGCTGAAGATGCCGACCAGATTCGCGACACTGTTGCGAGGATTGCTGATCTCGACGAAAACGGAGAACCTTGGGCAATAGTCGTGGAAATTCAATCGAGGCCAGATCCCAACATTCTGGGGCGTATCAATGGATACTGCGGTTCCCTGTGGGAAGAGCAAAAGCCCGATCCAGAACCCGGAAGTCGATTTTGGGTCGGCGCTCTCGTTGTGAATCTCGAGAAACGAGGACGAGAAATTCCTCGTCGACAGTTGTCTCGCACGGACGTTGAATCGTTGACACCACCGAAGACATTCAACCTGGTTGATCAAGATGCCAACACAACACTCGAGAAGATCGAAACGGGCAAATTGGGACTGGCGGTTTTATCCTGGATTCCCTTAACTCAGGGAGGTGATCGCCCCGATATAATTAGGAGGTGGAAATCACTTGGAATGACCGAATCGGACGACCAACGGCGGGCCCACTACGGAGCGTTGGTCTTGTTCTTTGCGGAAAAAGCCGATTGTTTGGATGTTTGGAAAGAAGCCCTCAAGGAGTGGAACGTGGAAGAATCTGTGATTCTCAACGAGTGGACGAAAAAAGCCGAAGAACGAGGCTACGCCAAGGGGCAAGAGGTTGGCCTTGAAAAAGGCGAACAGATTGGGATCCAAAAAGGCGAACAGATTGGGATCCAAAAAGGCGAACAGATTGGGATCCAAAAAGGCGAGCAGATCGGAATCCTCAACACCCTCTCCATTGCTCTCCGGTTGAAGTTTGGGGATGAGGGCCTCGCGCTGGTCGATGAGTTAAAGAACGTGAACTCACTTGAGAAACTTCGAGAAGTTCAACAAGCCATCCTAGACGTCGGAACTCTGGAAGACCTAAGAAAAATCATCGTAAACGATGACTGAACAACACAAGAATCTGCAAAAGACATCGACGGTAATTCTGAATTTCTCCTGTTTACAAGATCAGCATCGCGTCGCCATAACTATAAAACCGGTACCCCTCGGTGATCGCGGTTTTATACGCCTTCTCCATGAGTTCCGTCCCAGCAAACGCCGACACCAACAGCAACAATGTCGTCTCCGGCAGATGGAAATTCGTCACCAACGCATCGATCACCTGGAACTCAAACGGTGGATAGATATAGATGTCTGTCTCTCCGGACCAGGGTTTGAGCGAGCCTGACCTTCCGGCCGTTTCGAGAACTCTTACGGTTGTCGTTCCAACGGCAACTACCTTTCCACCCCGGCGTTTGCACTCTTTGATCGCGACTATCGATTGTTCGGGCAACTCTCCCCACTCACTGTGCATCGTGTGTTGGGTGTAGTCTTCGACCTTGATGGGAGCAAACGTCCCCCATCCGACGTGGAGGGTGACAAAAGTTCGCCCGATCCCTCGGCGTTCCAACTCCGCGAAAATGTCTTGTGTAAAATGCAATCCAGCGGTTGGAGCCGCGACGGCTCCAGGTCGTTCGGCGTAAACGGTTTGATAGCGTTCGTGGTCGGGTCTGCCGGCAAGGCCTTTGCGGATGTATGGTGGTAGGGGGATGTGTCCGCTTGCCTGCAAGACTTCGTGCGGCGGGCCTGATTCACTCGGTCGGACGACCCAAGACTTGTTCTCGGTTTTCTCGACCAGCGTCAGTTTCAATGGTCCTGGTTCGACTACGATTGTCTCGCCTGATTGAAGCTTACCTCGAGTTTGACTCAGTAGCTCCCAGAACCCATTCTCCAGCGCCCGCAAGAATAGTCCCTCCCAACGTCCACCGGTCTGTTCCCGATATCCTAATAGCCTAGCAGGTAAGACTTTTGTATTGTTCAGGACGAGGAGGTCACCGGGTACTAGGAATTCTGCGAGATTCTTGAACTGCTGATGAGACAATGTGTTGTCACGACGACGCACGACCAGCAACCGGGATTGGTCACGCCGGTCGGTGGGGTGCTGAGCGATGAGTTCGGGAGGCAGGTCGAAATGAAACACGGGTATGTCGGGTGTGGCGAATCACTGAGTGACGATGGCACACCCTTCCTCTCGTTTTCGGTCTGTCGTGTGCCATCGCTTCGGCTACACTTTCGTTCGTAACACTTTACTTGAACCCTTTGATCCACGAGTCAAACGCCTTGGCATTCGAATCGACGGTCTTTTTCGGTCCAGTGAACGTTATGAAATAGGGACCTTCCTCCGTTTCGAAGATGACTCCGAACCGTCGATAGTTTTCCTTGCGGATGATCTTAGCCCGTGGCGAAAACGGTGGGAATTTGTAAAGGTACGTTCCGTAAAGGTCGAGCATGGTGACCTGAGAATCACCAACCTTGAACTTCTTGACGGACGCCACGTCGCTGATTTTCTTTCCTTTGGGAGCCTCGAACTGGCCTTTCCATCGGCCTAGGTTGGCGTCGACGCCACCGCCGCCGCCTTTACCAAAGTAGAAGATCACGATCTCTGCATTCGCGTTGTCCCCTTTGACTTTGGGGATCTGGAATTGGAATTTGCGGAGACGATTGCTTGGTTGTTGCTTTAGCCAGGAAGCTGGAGCCACGGATTTCAAACCGCCGAGCATGACCATCGTTCCCTCGTTGTCGGTTCGGGGTTCGTTCGTGGTGATCTCGGCTGTCGGGACGTCATCTTCGTTGACGGTCGGTGCCGTTTGCGAGTCGCAAGCTACAATGCCAACGCACAACAATACGAGCCAAATGCGTTTCATACATTTCTCCTTCGCGGGTGTGATACAATTTGCTGCGGTTAATCGATGTAGATCAATTCATTCAGACACATCATGGTTTGGCAAAAGTCGGTAAACGCTCGCTCGCGTCGATTGGCATCGGGGTATGTCGCCATTTGTTGTCGAATGAAGGCGACTGACTCGGCGAGTTCTTTCTCGGTGGGGGGACGACAGAGAGCGATTCTGTACGCGTTGGTCACGGCTTCGCTCGTGCTAACTTTCGAATCTCCGGCCACGCGCTTGGCGAACGACTTCGCCCAGTTTCGCACATGCGGGTTATTCATCAACAAGAGGGCCTGTGTTGAAATCGTCGTCGACGGCCGTTTACCCACACCCGTCAAGGCTTGCGGCGCGTCGAATATCTGCATCATGGGGATGAGCCTACTGCGTTTGACGGTGAAGTAAATACTCCGCCTTCGACTGGCCTCGTTGAGCGTGCCAGGCCCGAACATCCGTTTGTCCAAGGCAGTGCTGATGGCCAACAACGAATCTCGAATGGCCTCGGCTTCGAGCCTACGGAGTCGGAATTGCCAGTAGAGTTCATTATTGGGATCGACCTTCGCCTTGTCTTGCTGGTAGTCGGAACTTTGTCGATAAACTGCGCTCATCATGATGAGCTTGTGAATCGGCTTGAGTTTCCATCCGCCTTCGATCAATTGACTTGCAAGCCAGTCGAGCAACTCTGGATGCGTTGGCCGAGCACCACGGTCGCCAAAGTCACTTGGCGTGGCCACGATTCCTCGCCCCATGTGGTGTTGCCAAAGTCGGTTCACGATTACCCGAGCGAGCAAATGTCCCGCGCCTTCTTTAGTGTCGGTGATCCAGTTGGCAAAAGCCACTCGGCGAAACGATGTGCGCCAACCTTCCGGAGCATCTTGTTGCCAGTGTTGTTCTTTCTCAGGCGAGGTCATCAACACCTGCAAGAAACTTTGATTGGCCACGCCTTCTTTGTTGTTGTTGTCGCCCCTTCGCAGGAAATAAGTCTTTGGGAAAAAGTCGCCACCTTGCGTGTGTAGGCGAACGGCGGGCAATCCTTCGCTGGCGATGAGCACCTTTGTCATTTTTGGTTTGGGGGCTTGGCGCAGATGGTCGTTAATGCGTTTGTGTAGCTTGCGTCCTTCGGGATCGATGCGACTGTACCACTTCAACAACTGGGTCGAGTCCTGGGCATTTCGTTTCGCTCTGGGGATCGCAAGAATACGGCGCAAGTCGCTTGGCAGTCCTGGCCCCTGTAACGCGGGTTGAACCTTTTCCGATGTGATCGAAAACCGAGGTCGTCCGATGCTGTGGTTCGCGTTGTTCTTGAAGTCCAAAGTCATCGTAATGACCGAACCGCCAGCGAATCCCACGGGCTTTGTTGTTTCGAAAACCGCTGCGTGATCTTTTCCGAATTGCGGATCGATGGCCCAGGCAGATTTTCCATCCTTGTCGATCGTGGCTCGGATCGGGAGACCGGCTTGCTCGAACGTGGCTCGGGGATTCTTCAAGCCAACCACGATGGCTTTTCCTTTGCCGTTCTTTGGTCGGATCGTCATCCGGAAATTCGTGAGGGCAAAGTTCCCGTTGCTCGCACGACCTGGCCCGCCCCGAACAAGCGATGGATGGCTCAGGGCTTCCAAGCGAATTGCCGTTATGTTCGTTTGCGTCGTCTCGGCATTGAACGTGAAGGTATCGAAACGCGGTTTCTTGCCTGTAACGAGCAGTGATCCATCTTGTTGCTTGGTCAGCTTGGCCCCGCCTCTGGATTTCGCCTTGGTGATGTCCAAAATCGTCCACGACGGCAACTTCTTGTTGGAAGTTTCCCATTTCGCCAGGCGTGCCGGCAGTTGCTCTTGTTCGAATTTACTGAGGGCATCGACGAACGGTTGGTGTTCCTTGTCGAACTTGGCCTTGGCTCTATTGTACGCGTCGGGTTCCAGGTTGAGATTCACTTCGGTCCGGATCGTCGTGGTGAATGTCGAGAGCATGCGGTAGTAATCGGCCTGAGGAATCGGGTCGTATTTATGATCGTGACATCGAGCACATCCGAACGACAGACCAAGCATTGCCGTTCCGGTCGTGTGCAGCTTGTCGTCGAGTTCGTCGTAGCGGTGTTTTTCGACTTCGTTTTTGGTGATTTGGGTGGAATGAACGCCTGCAGCCAGAAAACCAGTGGCCATATTGGCGAGTGGGTTTTCTGGTTCGAGTTCGTCTCCGGCGAGTTGCCATCGGACAAACTGGTCATAAGGCATGTCCATGTTCAATGCCTTGATGACGAAGTCACGATAGTGATAAGCGGTCCTGCGGTCGTAGTCGTGTTCGAACCCGTGGCTCTCGGCGAACCGAGCCAGGTCGAGCCAGTAGCTCGCCCAGCGCTCGCCGTGGTGCGGGTTCTGGAGCAACCGATCGATCAATTGTGGGTAAGCGTCCTTCGACTTGTTATTGACGAACGCTTCGACTTCCTGAGGAGTAGGTGGAATTCCGATCAGATCGAGATACGCACGCCGGATGAGTTTCCGTTTACTGGCTTGGGGATTCGGGCGAAGCCCTTTGGTCTGGAGTTTGCGGAACACGAAACGGTCGATGTCGGTCTGGCACCAGGGTTCATTGACTTTTGGTGGTTTGACGATTTGAAGCGGTTGGAACGACCAGAATTGTCGGGCGTCAGGTTGTACGACTCGCTGAGTCCACGACTTGGCGATCTGCCGATTGCCGAGCGGGTCGTCGTAAGGGGCTCCGAGATCGATCCACTTGGCGATGTAGGCGATTTCTTTTGTCGAGAGTTTTTCTCCCGACTCGGGCATGAACGGCTTGCGTTCGTGATTGATCATCTTGTAGAGCAAACTCTTCTTGGCTTTTCCAATGATCACAACGGGGCCATTGTCTCCGCCCTTGAGGAGTTCTTTTCGATCCGACAAGTCTAAACCGCCCCGCGTTCGTCGGCCACTGTGGCAACGCAGACACCGACTTTTTAATATCGGCTTGACGTGGGATTTGAATAATGCCAACCCCTTGACCATCTTTTGGACGTGGTCTTTGTCCACATTCTTTGAGGGCTGGACCTTCGGTTTGGTCTGCGCTCTCGCCGGTGATCCGTCGAAAGGAGAAAAGGCGGCGAACAAACTAGCAATACAGAGAGTGATCGGGAGGGTGCGAAGAGGATTCGCGGTCATGGATTTCAATCTCGCAGGCGGGTATTTGGTGTATCCACAAGCATCTGTTTGCTCGTGGTAATTCTATGCTGATGGAAAGAATATCTTACCCGCCCGCGTCTCGATTCGCAAACAATCCTCAGTCAAGAAAGGGGGTAGCACCGGATTTTGAAATTCGTGAGGTTGTTCGACCGACCTCAGAAGAAGCAGGCCGCCTGGTTTGAAGCGGTGGTGCACAAAGGCTTTGTCTTGAAAAGTACGGTTTGGAGGGGCGTCGCTCGCACCGAAGGTCACACAAAGCGGTAACGCCCTCATCGGCCCGAACAAAGGCCGTCACTATGTTTTTCCGGGTTTTTCGTACTAAACCTGATCGAAACCTAACGAACCATTGATTTACAGAGATTTCCATTCTGGGGTTGCTGCCTCTTGTGGCAATCGGGAAACCATAATCGCTCTCGCTGAACTAGGCGGCACGTCGTTTCCTAGTTTCTTCGAGGGAAACCAATGATTCGTAAGCAACCTGACGAAGAATCTCGTCTTCTCCTGTGGCAATCGCTTCCAGCGCCGTCAGGGCGTCTTCAGTCCCAATTTCGCCTAGGGCTACAACGGCTCGACGGCGGACCGTTGGGTCGTCATCTTCGGTCGCACTTACGAGTTCCGGGACGGCTTTCGTCGCTTGAGGTCCGATGTCCCCCAGAGCCAGCGTCGCCATCTTGCGAACAACGGCTTCTTCGTCTCGGAGGGTCTTGATCAATGCACCGACGGCGGGCGAAGCGGCGGCCCCTAATTGACTCAACCTGGCGGCAGCATCAAGTCGCTTAGTGCTATTTGGCGATTGGAGTTGGTTAATCCACTTTGGTAAGGAGAGCGACTGATCGTTCGCGTCCATGATGGGCTCCTCGTGAGAATCGAAGTCGTGACTGTTTCTACACCCAATGGGATACATCGGACGATCTCGCAAAAATATTTAACAAGTCTGAGGACCCGATAAAGACCACGCTCATTGTGTCTTCATGGACGGGTCAACGACCCAAAAGGGCCGGTTGTCTGTAACTTTCAGTGACATTGCGAGAGTCGGGTGTTTACGGCGAGTAGAGAATTCCAAAATCGATAGAGGGACCCAAAAACGTTCCGGCTCGATTCCGAGGGAAGAGATTGCTACAATAATTGATAAACTACGAAGTATTCATTCGTCGGTTCAAACCGATGCACGCCTAACCAACTAAAAGGGGATTTCGAAGTTGCACATCCGAGAGCTTTACGAGCGTTCCGAACCAACCTTTTCCTTCGAATTCTTCCCGCCCAAAACGCCAGAGGACGAAACCAAGTTGTTTGAGGAAACGATTCCTCACTTGCAAGGTCTTGGTCCTTCGTTTTTCTCAGTAACATACGGCGCGGGAGGAAGTACTCGCGAGGCGACCTTACGTATCGTCAGTGCCATCAGGAATACGTTTAACATTGAGTCCATGGCCCACTTGACCTGCGTAGGCTCGACGAAAGACCAAATCAACGACGTTCTCGACGAAGCCAAGAGTCTGGGAATCGAAAACGTCTTGGCCTTGCGTGGTGATCCACCCAAAGGTGAAGCGGAATTCGTTCCGACGGAAGGTGGCTTCACCTACTCGCTGGACTTAATCAAGTTCATCAAAGCAAGAGGTGACTTCGGCATTGGAGCCGCGTGTTATCCAGAAGGTCACCAAGAGTGTCCAGAGGGAAAGATCAAGGACTGGGACAACGCTGTTGCCAAGGTCGAAGCTGGGGCGGATTTTTTGATTACCCAGCTCTTCTACGACTGGAATGACTTTGTCGAAATGGACGATTATCTGCGGAATAAAAAAGGGTTGACTGTCCCGATCATTCCGGGAGTGTTGCCTTTCCTCAAAACGTCCCAAATCAAACGATTCACTTCGCTCTGCGGTGCGAGCATTCCCAAGCCAATGCTCAAGAAGCTCGAAGAGTATGGCGACGACGACGAAGCTGTACGCCAATACGGTGTCGAAATCTGCACCGACATCTGCCAAAAGGCTCTCGAATACGGTGTCCCCGGAATCCACTTTTATTGCTTGAACAGAGTACCGAGCGCTGAAGAGATCGTGAGTAACTTGAAGAGCGTGGCTTAATCGATTGGACGGTTATCGCAACAGCGACAAAACAGCTGTTGCCTTTTCCGTCTTCGCCTTGGAAACAGCCTCGTCCCAAGAGCACATGACACTCAAATAAACGCGTCCCTGAAGTCTTCAAGACGAAGCGAGGGATTCGGCCGGTTGGCTCGAACCGGAGGCGCTCAGTTGACCAAGTCGTTTGGCGATGTCAACGATGGACGTTCCTACCTCCACCTGGACGAATCGCCAATCCGCTAATCCTTCGAATTGGTCGTGAAATGATCGTTGATAGGTGCGATCGTAGTATTCCATCAACAATCGAGAAGCTTGAGCGAGGTCACCGCTCTCGACGAGTTGGCGACATTCGTTTGCTCGCTGACCGCCGAGACGTTTGGCGATGTAGCCGATCCTTTCGGCCAAAAGGTCTGATGGAAAATTGCCGTATTCGAGCAAGATGTTGGTCACTCGTTGCTCGAGCGGAACGTCGAGGTAAACTCCCTTCGAGGCTATCATACGTTCGTAGAAGGACTGGGGTAGTTGAATAGTGCCAATGCGGCGGCTTTCACTCTCGAGCCAGATCGAGCGGTGATGGTCCATCGATGCGAGGGCTACGGCGAGATCATTTTCGAATTGTTGTTGGGTCGGCTGGTCGGACAGTCCGAGCGACCCAAAGACCGATCCACGATGGTTCGCGAGTCCTTCCAAGTCTACGACCTGTTCCCCTCGCCGTGCCAGTTCGTGGAGTATCCATGTCTTCCCCGAGCCCGTCTTGGCCGCAAGAATTTGGTAGCGACGAGGTGCCGCTACGGTTTGCAGGACCCACCGTCGAAATCCCTTGTAGCCGTTTTGCAATGTCTGGACACGCATTCCTGCGAGCGACCAAAGCCAGGCCAACGATCGACTTCGCATCCCGCCTCGAGCGCAGTAGAGCAAGAGGTTTCGGTCGGGAGCAATCTCTTTTGCACGATCCACGTAGTCGGCCATCCGCGGGCCGACAAACGTCAAGCCCAAACGGACAGCCTGTTCGCGCCCATTTTGTTTGTACTCGATCCCAACTTGTTTGCGTTCCTCGTCGTCAAACAACGGAACATTGATCGCCCCAGGAATGTGTCCCAGGGTAAATTCACTTGGGCTTCGGGCATCCACGACAGGAAACTTATTCCGCTGTGTGAGTATTTCTGTGGGTGAGATCGTCTGGGTCATGTCAGCTCAATCGGAAGAGGAAATGCAATCGACGACAAAGACTAGATTCAGAGCGGTTCTCGTTTGTGTTGGGTACGGTTCGCTGTCCCCAAACTCTGGGCCTCCGAGAATCCCTCATCTGGTGCGTTTTCCCGCTTCGCTCGGTTTTGGCCTTTTCAACCCAGGCAGGGTGAAGGACTCCGAAACCGAATACGTTGTAATCAATGCCAACGAGAAACGATCAAGCGGCAAGCAACTTCGTGATTGTCGGTGTTTGTAACACTCGAATATATCATAGCCGTGCTGGACAGAGATGTCACGAGAGCGCTTGAAAGGGAACCGACGCCAACCCGAATGCTGGCTCACGGAAGAAAAAGTTGAAGTGGACGCCAAGGAGGCTCAAGGTGTATGCAGACAGCGTGAAAATGAGAAAAAATTCTGCGCCACAAGTGACACAGAATTTATGCATCCAAACCACGCCAAGAGGGGAAAAAGGACCAGAAGAACATGAGGGAAAAAATGGGTCGCCGGCACTCCCCTCTCTGCCGGTCGACCCAAAAGTGTCCTCCCCTTCTCCCCAAAAGTTGAGGACACCAAAACATAGAGCGCGCCCCGACCTGAGGCAAGTTTTCCTACGGACTTTCCTGGGTTTTCCATTTTTGGCTCGTTTGAGCGATGGGACCGCCTGGGTCGATCATTGTCTTGGCTTTTCGGCTCTCGCCCGGAGCTTCTCTGTGATCATTCTTTCGAGTTCTTCGCTCGTGATTTGAGTTCGTGTATCCTGGATTGGGGCATCAAGGTGCTGGAATCCGAAGTGCTGAATTCCACAACTGGTCCTACTTCCAGCTTCAGCTCCTAACGACCTCAGAGAGTTAAGACCAAGCTCAATGATCACCGAAGCAGGAACCCGTGATGAACCGCGAACAACGAACAGAGGATTGGTTTATCCTGAATCGTCAGAGGATTGAGGCTCGCACGCGTTTCCAGGCCGATTTCAAACAAGGCGTCGTTCATGAGCGACCAAAATCGATGCACCAGTTACGCGTAGAGAGAAGAGCCGACCAGCTCCAACTTTTTTTCTATGGGCCTGACAGCCGCGAAGTGCTTTCGCGGATGGATGTCCATGATCCTTTGAACCTTGTCTCTCCCTATACACAAGCAATGGTCTTGACACTACTTTGGCAGAGTGACCCGAAGTTTGTGTACATGTTAGGATTTGGTGCGGGACGGGTTCCGATGATTCTGCATCACTACTTCCCGGATGTAAGGATCGATTGCACCGAACTCGACGAGGACGTTGTAGCCGTCGCCCAATCGCATTTTGGCGTTGCCTTCGACGACCGTTTGCAACTCGCCATCCAAGATGGACGAGAGTACCTTGAGCAGCGCGAACCGGCGACCCAATACGACGTGATATTCCTTGATGCTTTCCGCGGCACCGGGAGCAGTCCATTTCCTCTCTCGACGAGGGAGTTCTATGATCTTTGCAAGAGTCATCTCGCGCGAGATGGCGTTGTTGCCACCAACTTGCTTTCTGGCGATCCGCTTTTCCGAGATAAAGTAACAACAGTCGTCCATTCGTTCCCTTGCGTGTACCTCGTACTCGTGGATTTTGGTGCGTCCATTCTCTTTGGCTCGCAGGGCGAACCCGTTTTGCCAAGTGAACTCCTCACAAGAGCCAACGCCATCCAAAGCCAGCACGGATTCGTTTTTCCATTTTTGGAGCACGCCCGTAACCTGCGTCTCGTTACTCTGGAAGACCTATCTTTGGCTCCTCTCTACCAAGGTAGAATCTTGACTGATGAGACACCTCCGACGACATTCCCATTGCCAAAATCCGTCATCTCGCGGGTCAGGCGAGATGATCCATGTCCTTGTGGCTCGGGCAAAACATACCGAACGTGTCACGGTTCAGAGACGTCGCGTTTGTGATCGTTTGGGACGTCGGCGCACCGTTTTCGAAGGACGAGCACGACGGTTGTTATGTCGACAGTTCCGACGAAGTTCTTTGCGTCAGAACCTTCCCTTTGGCCTCGTCCGGTTCACCGATTGTTCTCCTTTCTTGTTTCTCGTGCCCAATCCTTATGATGAAAGGAAGACGAGAATTGAGTCTTTCGACCGAAGATCGAAACTACCAAGAATTCAAGAACAGGAGCCTCCCGTGGCCGAACAGCCAAAATATACAAACCGCCTGATCCACGAAACCAGTCCGTACCTTCGCCAACACGCCCACAACCCTGTCGATTGGTACCCCTGGGGCGAAGAAGCCATCCAGAAAGCTCGCGACTCCGACAAACCGATCTTTTTGAGCATCGGTTATTCGGCGTGCCATTGGTGTCACGTCATGGAACACGAAAGTTTCGAAGACCCCGAGATCGGCCAATACCTCAACGAACACTTCATTTCGATCAAGGTGGACCGGGAAGAGCGAGCCGAGATCGACCAAATATACATGAGCGCGGTCGTGGCCTTTACCCAGGGTCGGGGAGGGTGGCCCATGTCGGTCTTCCTCAAGCCGGACTTGAAGCCGTTTGCCGGTGGAACGTATTTTCCTCCGACGAGTCGATATGGCATGATTTCTTTTGGTGAACTACTGAAGCGGATCATGGACGCTTGGAACACACGAAGACAAGATATCGACGAGGTCGCTCAGAACGTGACCGATCACATCCAATCCACCGGCAATGTTGTGTCCACAGCCTCGGAAGGGTCAACGACATTCGACGACCGAATCTTCCGACAGGCGCTCCAGACACTGGATGAGCGATTCGATCCGGTGTACGGAGGATTCGGACCAGCTCCCAAGTTCCCTCACCCGATGGATTTGAAGTTGTTACTCCGGGCCTGGCGACGGTTCGATAGTTCGAAGGCTCTGGAGATGACCAAGAAGACGCTCGACTGTATGGCCTGGGGTGGCATGTACGACCAACTCGGTGGTGGATTTCATCGCTACAGCACCGACAACCGTTGGCTGGCTCCGCACTTCGAGAAGATGCTTTACGACAATGCTTTGCTGGTCTCGGCGTATCTCGAGGCGTACCAGGCAACGCGGGATCCGTTTTATTCGCAGATTGTCGAAGAGACATTGGGCTACGTCCTCCGAGAAATGACGAGTCCCGAAGGAGCGTTTTACAGCACACAGGACGCCGACAGCGAGGGTGAAGAAGGTAAGTTCTTCGTATGGTCCAAACAGGAAGTCGAGCAAATCCTGGACAAGGAACTCGCTGAAATTGTTTGTGCGGTGTATGACGTCAGCGACGGAGGCAACTGGGAAGGGAAGAACATCTTGAACCGCTCCCGACGGGACGAAGCGGATGCAAAACAACTCGGACTTGATGTTGCTGATTTTCGCTCCAAGCTTTCGGAGGCCCGTCAAAAGCTATTCGACGTGCGGAGTCAGCGAGTGTGGCCAGCTCGAGATGAGAAGATCTTGACGGCCTGGAACGGGCTCATGATCGGTGCGTTTGCCGAGGCGGCACAGGTTCTCGATTCTCCCGAATACGAACGATACGCTAAAGGGGCAGCCGGTTTCGTTTTGGAGACAATGCGTCGAGACGACGGGAGGCTCTACCGGACTTGCGGCGCGGGGTCCGATCCGAAACTCAATGGATACTTGGAGGACTACGCTTTCGTTCTCGATGCTTTGGTCACCCTCTACGAGACGACGTTCGACCTCCAATGGATCGAGGAAGCTGCGTCTCTCGCCAGGGTCATGATCGAGCAATTTTGGGACGACAAAGATGGAGCGTTCTATTTCACCGGTCGCGACCACGAAGAATTGATTGCGCGAAACAAAGACATGCAAGATGGAGCTGTTCCTTCCGGGAATTCGATGGCCGCGACGGCGTTGCTTCGACTCGGCAAACTCACCGGAGAGAGCCTTTTTCTCGAGACGGCCGAGCGAACGTTGCACGCCTTTCACGGGATCATGCAACAACACCCGGCCGCGTGTCCTCAAATGTTGCTAGCTCTGGATTTTTGGATGGGGCCAGTCGACGAGTTTGCAGTGGTGGGAGATCTATCCGACGACGACACCAAGGTTGCGTTACGATCGCTTCGCAATCGATTCATGCCCCACAAAATCGTGGCGTGTCGGGATGTATCGGCGACTGATGGTAGAGTATTCGATAACATCCCTTTGCTCCAACAAAAGGAAGCCAAGGGGACTGTGACGATTTATCGGTGTCGCGATTACGCTTGTGAAGCCCCGATTGTTGGGAGCACAGCGTTCGAGGCCAGCCTCCAGGAATAGTTGACCAATTCGTGACACTTTCACATCTGATGCAAGCTGGCGACTGCCTTATTTGTTGGCAACTACGCTTAACGAAATAGCAGGCTTGGAGTGCGAGAGGTTGCTATTCAATCGAATCTTATGGAATGTATGAGTAAATCTTATTTTATAGAATTGCGTAAGATATTGTCATGAAAGGATTTGCGACGAACAAGAAAAAATTTGCCTTCTTCTCGCTTAGTTTGGCCCGCCGCTTGCTCTAATTAAAAGCGTTCTCAATGACTTGCTCCGGTGGAGGGAGAGGCCACCGAAAGCAAGTTGTTGGGGCGACGTTCTCACAGCACAAAGAACCGACCAGTCTGTGTCTTACTATGGGAGAGGTGGTAAGACGCAAGTGGTCGGTTTCTTTGTTTGTAGACGACTTTTCTTCCCCACCCCATCGAATTCCATCTTTGCATCTTGCATCAACCTTCTCGGCCAGTTAAGAATCAACAAATGTAAAGTCCTGGGGACTCGAAAAACGATTTCGTGTCGCGCTGACTCCTCCAGGAAGAGTTGCTGTCCGTCCTTCAACTGCCATAATGTAACCTTATAGGAACTGCTGAAGGTCGCTTTTGGCAGGAAGAGTCAATCGTTGTTCTGATTCGCAACGATCCAGAATGCTTAAACTCCTCCAGAGCAATCGTTTAGGCCGCGGTGGATGGGAATCTCAGGGAATTCCATTCGTATTGGTACCATAGTTGCCCTGTAGGGTGCTTTGGGCGTGATAAGCTTTTTTGCGGTGTGTCTTTTGTGCATCTGTTGGGGACTTTGGAGTTGGGCCGTCGGGTGACTTCGCAGCCTTCCTCTCAACGGCCATTATGGTCTGCTCGTTCGACTAGTGCTGCGAACTCGTGCATCCGTTTGCCCCAGCGGCTGTCGGAACAATCAATAACGCTTGAACGTGAACTGAAGTAAACTGGCAGCCTCACCACGTGTATGTTCCGGTGGGTTGGAGAAATCGAGCGCTCCTCCTGTGGTTACTTGATGTGAATAGGCCAGTGTTGCCCCATCGAGGGATCAGCAGGAGACGAGCGAGAGCAAGAAGGAGAAACGACAATGAGCGCGCAAGCAACCTTGCCGACAACGATTCGTGGCCCGATTCCTGAAGTCGTTCCAACCGCCCATCGGAAGTCCGAAGATCGGTTCGGTGCGAAACTCCTTCTACACTTCAAGCGTTGGTTTGGTCCACCTTCCCAGCGACGACTTGCATACGCGGCCTTGCAGATTCCCAAGATTCGCCACTTCGAGAAAGAGTTCAGCAAACTCACTGATGAAGAAGTCCTGTCTCTCGGGAAACGATTGAAAGGCCGGGCGCGTGGTGGTGAATCGCTTGTGGCGTTGTTGCCGGAAGTCTTTGGACTTGTGTGCGTGGCGGCCTTGCGGAACTTAAAGATGCGTCCGTATGACGTTCAGTTAGCAGCGGGCGTCGTCCTTCACTACACCGCTGTTGCGGAAGTCTCCACGGGGGAAGGAAAGACGCTCGTGGCGACGGCCCCGGTGGCCTTGAACGCATTAACTGGCAGGGGTGTCCACGTCACCACCACCAACGACTACCTGGCCAAGCGTGACGGGGAGAACATGTCGCTAGTCTATAATGCTCTGGGGCTGACCGTCGGTGTCCTGCAACAGAAGATGGAAGACGACCAACGTAAGGCGGCCTACGCAGCGGACATTACCTACGGAACGGCATCCGAATTTGGATTCGATTTTTTGCGAGATCGTCTGAAGGTGGCCGATGAAAAGGGCGAAGCTCTGCCATTTTGGTCTCCGTGGACGCAAAATGGCACATTCAACAAGCCCATGGATCCGAAAGTCCAACGTGGCCATCACTTCGCGCTGGTCGACGAGGCCGACAACATCTTCATCGACGATGCCAAGACGCCGCTGATTATTGGTGGCCCGAGCCGCGATGCCATGCCCGAGGAAGCGGTCCCCTACGTCTGGGCGGATGATGTCGCGCAGGCGATGGTCCCCAACCAGCACTTTATGCTCGACCAGAAGAAGCACAAGATCGAGTTGACGGAAGATGGCAGACAACTCGTTCGTTATTCGAACCCCCCGGTGGGCGAACACTCGCACGCGATGGACAAACTCCACGAACACGTCGAACGAGCGCTCCACGCGAGGTTCCGATTCCGCCGAGATCAGCATTACATGGTCGACGATGGAAAGATCGTGATTATTGACGAGAGCACAGGGCGGCCTCAGCCGGACCGACACTGGCGAGATGGTCTGCACCAAGCCGTCGAAGCCAAAGAGCGGGTCCAAATCACCATGGCGTCCGACCATGCGGCCCAGATCACCTTGCAGAGGTATTTCCGTCTTTATGATAAGCTCTGTGGGATGACCGGTACGGCCGCCCAGAACTGGTGGGAACTTCTCCGGGTCTACAAACTTTGGACTGTTTGTGTTCCCACAAACCGACCGATCATCCGGGAGCATCGTCCGGATAAGATTTTCCCGACAGTGAAAGCCAAAATCAAAGCAATCGTAGAGGAGATCAAAGAAATCCAAGCCACAGGACGGCCCATTCTGGTGGGGACACGAAGTGTGGACATGTCGGAACGAATCAGCGAGCAGCTCCAAGAAGAAGGCATCACGCACCAGGTCCTCAACGCTCGTCCCGACATCGCCGACAAAGAAGCCGAGATCGTCGCCCAAGCAGGTCGGCCTCACACGGTTACGATCGCCACCAACATGGCTGGCCGTGGTACCGACATCATCCTGGGTGGAAACGCCGAACCAATCGCCTGGAACAAGCTCAAAGAAGAATACCAGTCTCGTCTGGATGTGCCCCGGGAAGTTTGGTCAAAGACTGTGAAGGAGATCGAGGAAGCAGAAAACCTGAAAGAACTGCAACGGCAAGTGGTCGCGGCGGGTGGGCTTCATGTACTCGGGACGGAACGACACGATTCGTTGCGAATCGACCGCCAACTCCAGGGACGTGCTGGACGTCAGGGTGATCCTGGGAGTTGCCAGTTCTTCCTTTCCCTCGAAGATGAGATTCTCGAAGGTTTGGGACAAAAACGACAAGAAGCGTTCCAGAAATTCGGTCAGAGATACGAAGACGAGGTGGAGTATCCCTGGGAAAAATTCCTTTCGGAATTTCAGCGAGCGCAAAGACGGACTCAAGCCCGTCACTATCGGCAACGTATTGATTTGATGAACTACGAAAAGAATCGATGGGAAATCCTTAAGGACATCGGTGCTGACCCTTACGTCGATTGAGGCGGAACGAGTCAACCAGAGAAGACGACGGGGTGCTCTTGTTGTTGGGCATTGCAACAAGCATGTTGCAATGCCCAACGTTGGCGGATAGTTCTGCCATCCTTAGCGAGAGCGCAGTTCCGTCTGGTTCGAGTCGAATGGCACCGAGTCCGATCGTCTCGAAGTGGGATTCTCTTTTTGGCCCGGTCCCTCAGGGTGGGATTTGGATTTGTCCTTTAACTCAATCGAACATCAATTTCTTTCGCATTTCAAAGCCAAGCTTCTAGCCTCGTGTCTCTCAACTTTGTCGGCACGCCTCAAGCATTTTCTCTGCTCGCGAGACAAGTTCTTCCTCTGAGGGCGAAGTCGCGAGAAACCGTTTGCACAGTTCCTCGCCTTCACCAAAATTTGCGGTTTCATTGGTAAACTGACTTTAGAACAGCGAGACCGTTTCTCCCTTCCGTCGGGTCGAAGCCGCACGCCAGATGGCTAAATCAACCGTGTCGCTCACGAAATGAATTGAGCCATCTCCCATCAACACATTCACTCCTTTGGTGTGGTTTGACCTCGCGGCTCGCCATCCTGGATTGCTGTGCCGCAGGCAATCGGGAAGACTGTGATTCGGAGGATAGTAGGCATTGAAAAGGCCATTGGGGTAGGCTCCGTCGGCCCATGTCGCTCCTCGGTCCGTTCGCCAAGAGGTCGCGTTCGCACACGCGCTCTCGCTCAATGAGTCGCTAAAGCCCAGGCTCGCGTACATCGTTTGGGGGTCCACCTGGTTGGCGTCGTAGACATAAAAGTTTTCCCCCGTCCCGGCTCCGAGCACGCTCTCGGACATGGCGATCGTGTTGCTCGAGCCATCTCGGACGTCGGTGATTTTGACTCGCGAATTCACATAGAAGAGCCCGTCGGCGTTCGTCGCATCGCCGCCGTTGCCGCCACTTCCGGCGCACGCGACGTAGTTGCCCGGAGCGCGTTCCGGCCGTATGACTTGGCCACTGTCACTCGGACAGAGGAAGATCGGAACGGTCAGGCTGACTCCGTATCGGTTGGGGGGAAAGATGCTGTAAGGCGGGTTCGATTCCGGCCCGCCGTAAAGCGGATAACTCAGGTCGAGTGCGTTGTAGACGTTGCTCTGTTCGAGGTACGGCGTCAATTCGGCCAGGACCGACCACCGGAAATGTCCCGCCGGAACGCTCCCATTTTCTCCGGGCCATTGCTTGACTTGATAGCCGTACGGAAAACGTTTTGTGGCGTCGTGATGGTTGTGCAAGGCCAGTCCGATTTGTTTGAGGTTGTTCTGACAACTCATTCGGTTGGCAGCCTCACGTACTTTCTGGACCGCGGGCAGCAAGAGTCCGATCAAGATGGCGATGATGGCAATCACCACCAACAGTTCAATCAGCGTGAATGCCGAGCGAGATTTCATGGGGCCTCCGTGGGTGAGGAATCGTTGGATGAGGGATCGTTGCAGGGAAGATTGCTGGACGGATTGTTCCGGACTTCCAATCGCGTCCGACGAACAAGAAAAACTCCGAGAGCAGTGAGAAACCCAATTGCGGCAAGGCCGAGCCCGACGTTCCACCAGGGAAAGCGAGTGAAACGTTCGCGGTTCGGGGTGGACGTCGTGATTTCGAATGGCTTCTTGGATTTTGGATTCCCGGCATTCGCAGAATGCGAAGGCGGCGGAGGGCTTTCGGAATCGGTGGAAGGTGATCCCTTCACGACTGGCTGCTGCGGGAGAGCTGGTGCGGTTTTCTCCACCACGACCGTGGCATGGGCAATGTGTCCCGATCCGGCATCGAGGCGGATGCGATATCTGCCAGGCGATTGCAACCGACAAGACCACTTCCCGTCTTCGTCGGTCTTTCCCGTGGTCACGACTTTCGCTGTCGCATCGAACAACGTGACTCGGGCCTCGCTCGCCGCCGTGCCGTCATCGAAAAAGCCCGTGACGACGAGGTCCTGTTTCTCGATGCGGCATTCCACGCCGACCGCATGCGCCAAGGCAACTTGAGGCATACTGGCAAGAACGAAGAAGACCATGACCAAGTTGGGCCACCGTTGCGAATTCATCGATATCACTTCCTGGATGGGTTACGGCCGAATTTCGAGCGTCAACGTGCTGGTGAAATGAGTGTGGTCAAACTGGTCGCGGAGTTTCCCTTTGGCCGCTTGTTGATAGCGAACCCGCAAAACCCAGGTCCCGGCCCTTTGCGGGCGGACCGTCGCGACGCCTTCTCGGTTCGTGTTGGTGGCAAAGCACCAGGCGTTTTCTGGTCGGAATCCCACGTATGTGGCCAACACCTGTTCTCCTGCCAGCGGTCGGCCCTGGAAAAGCACCTGGAAACGCAGGGCCTTCCCGGATAGCCAGGCATCTGGACAGTCCAGCGGCACGATCTCCAACGGCAAGTCCAAGTTGGCGACCTTGGTCGCGTTGGTCGGAGCCTTGACGATCAGCGCTTTGGCCACCTGGATGCTGCGAAAACTCGACACGATTTTGCCTTCCTTCACCGCCGTCTTCGGACCGAGTTTGAGGCGTTTATCTCCCTGGCTGTCGATCACGTACGTCAGTTCCGTTGGCTTGCGTGTCGCGTAAACCTGATACACCCCCGACTTGGCCAGTTCGATTCTCTGGGCCTGGAGAGATCGCTTTTCGATCGGCAGTTCCTTGGCCTTCCCATTGGGCGAAACGAGAGCGTACTTCGATAGCGTCTTGCCGACGATCAGTTCGTCGACCGGAAGGACGTGGCCCCAGGCGAGATAGGCCGTTGTGTGGTTCGTCTTGGGAGAGAGCCAAAGTTGGCTGGCCAAGGCTTTCAATTCGTGAGCCGTTGCGGTCGAAGAAGACAGCAACACGATGGGAATGATCGTCCAAAGGGGAAGGGAGCGGATCATCGAACTTGTCCTTCCGTTGTGAGTGTTGTCGGTATTACGATTGTGAGATTCATATTACCGACGAGAATCTCGATGAACAAGAACAAAATCATACGAATTTGAGATTCGTGTGATAGGCAAATGTGATTTTCACATCACGGCGAAGGGACCACTTGCACCGACCAGCTGTGGAGAGAAGCCAACTCTTTGATCGCAACCGAAAAGTTGGCGCGATAGTTCGGAATGGACCGATCCGCAACGCATCCCGATCCAACGGCGGGGAAGCGTTCGCAGCGAGGTCGCAATTCGGGAAATGGTTTGACGAGAAGGGATCGAGAGGACACGAACAAAAGTGAAGTGGTTGCCGCTGGGTTACCTTGGTCAACCGGAAAGATCAGGCGATGCTCCACCAACGCGGCCTAGAAGAACAGTTGGGACCTCAACCAAAACATGTCGGCCGGATTTTGGAAGCCGCCACGCCAAAAATGGACGGGGTCGCCGAAGTCTCCGTGAAGCCAAAACATGGAGATCTTGAGGTATTCGTTGAGATACCAGTTCACACCGAGTTCGGTTGTGTAGACGGAATTGGACCAAATGGAGATCTTGAGGTATTCGTTGAGATACCAGTTCACACCGAGTTCGGTTGTGTAGACGGAATTGGACCAAAGGGCGGGGTCAGCGAGGCCACCCTGAAACACCTCATCCCCTAATCGTAGATGACCCACACGTCCAGCCAATTCCCAGGCACCGAATCCACATGGTTCGTTCGGGTTGACCGGAAACACAGACCGGAAAGGTCTCACCCTGGTGCGGCGTTCAACATGCCCGCCGGTCAGAAAGTAACCAGCAGCGACGTAGAAACCTTGGAAAGGTACCTCCACCAACGAGTCGAGGTTGGGGTTTCGATAGTTGCCATAGCCATACTGCCACTCGCTGATGAGCGACAGACCTCGCCAGAAATACGCAAGGTGCACCGTACCCAGCAGCCGTTGACCCTCTTCACGGACATCTGGATTGAGGATCAGAAAGGGAGTCGTCGCGTTGCCGGGAATGGCAGTGTCAGGGACCCTCGGGCGATACTGAATGTCACAGGCGCGGGGGACTGATCCTGTCGGCCGAACGCAATCGAAGTTCCGATGTTCAGAAACCGCAACACAGGGAGAGTCTCGGAATACTGGAACGACCTGGTGTTGACAAAACCTACAAAATCCAAGTTGTTGATCAGGCTCTCGAAAGAGTTACATGAGCTGTTGAAGACACCTGCGGCGTAGTCCAATTGTGCGTTAAAAAGGTATCTCCAAGCCATCGCGCGGAACTGCCGGTTGGGGCTGAGGTTCGTGGTAAACACCGATCGTTCCGGCGTAATGAGCCAATAATTAGAAACGGCGAACTGGTCATAACTGAAGGGAGCGAAAGCCCGACCGACTCGAAACTCAATGTTGTCATTGAAATGGAAGTTCAAGTAGGCGTTGAGGACGTTAATCGAACCGAGCCCACGGTTGATGGCAAACTCATACTCAATGGGTCTGGTGATGTTGCCTTTGAAAAAGATTCGTTGGCGAGGCAGGAAAATCCCGCTGTTCGCCGGGTCTTGTTCTCTTTGTGCCCACACGCGCCCTTCGACCTGAGACTCGTACTGGATTTTCGGGCTGAATCGCTCGTCGTCGCTGAGGATCTGAAAGCCGGGACCAAAGTCCACCCTCATGCCAAAGCTGTCCAAACTCTGAATGCTAGGTGAGGAGTACCGGGGTACCAAAAAAGGGGAAAACGACCCCTCTGTGTTGTCGGGCACTGGACTGTCCAGCGGAGTCGATTGTGTAAAGACTCGGCGGGTTTTTTCCATCACTGTTCAGCGTCGTGGTGGAGTCTGTACTTCCCAGGTTCCAGAACTCATCGATGGAAAGCACTTTCGAACCAGACGTTTCCGGCAGAGAACTGGATTCACTTTGGCTCGACGCCGGAATCAACTCGCTGGGCGGGAAACCTCCGATCGTCGGAAGTCTCTCAAGTGAAGAAACGGAACTGCTTGGGAGGTTCACTACCTTTGGCGGTGTTCCCACGGAGTTTTCAAGAGTTTTCAGCCGGTTTTCGAGGCTCGTTTTCTTCAGGTTCAGAACCTAAGATATTGGTCTTTCTGTATGATGTTTTCGTGGAATATAGGTAATCGACGCACAGGAGGAGTTTTTCAAGAAGGTCGCTTGAAAGAGGAAAAAGAACGAAGGTTTTGAGAGAATTAAATGACAATAAGCTTTCGCATTAGGCAAGATTATTACTGGTAGAGCACTGCTTTTCGCGTAAGAGAAATTTGAAGCATGGATAAAAATGTCGATTGTATCAAGAAAGTAAAATGTACTAATTGCTTTATTAGTTTTTTGTTAGAGTTGAAGATCGATACTCATGCTTGATCACTAATCTTTTTATAATTAGGAATAGGATTCTGGAAGTATGAACAAGTTTAGCACTGACATCTACAGGATTGTTTTCTTTTTTTGTTTTGGCTTGACTTACAATTACCGCCTGAAAATCATACTAAATAGTGTGCTTAGTACATTTGGGTGTTTTGGAGAATACAATGGCCAAGAAACCGAAAAAAGACCGGGTGGAAGATGCCGAAATTGGCAATGGAACTAGTGGCAACACAAATAGTGAAGGCAAAATTCAAGATGCTGAGCTGAAACCAAAGCAGAAACCTAAAGAAGTAAAAATTAGGAAATTCCCCGATAACCTTAGAAGAAAGATCCCGGACGAAATTCGAGAAGGACGCGACGAAATCGAAAGACAATTGAAGGGTGTGGAAGGCGTCTTGGCAGCAAAAAACAAGGGTAACACATCTCGCCGTGTCGGGCTTGAAAATGTGCAAGCGATTTATATTGGTGAGAATTTTGAAGATGGGAAGCCGACTGGAGAGTTAGCGGTCAAGGTACTAGTTCGCAAGAAAGTTCGAGATGCCAAGAGCATTGAGGATGAAGCGAAAATCCCTCCGGAGTTAAAAGTCCAAGGGAAGATGGTCAAGACGGACATTGAGTCTAGTGTGGGGGAGACACCAACCACCGGTTGCATTCCCGGTGAACCTCCATACAATTCGGACCAATCACCTACTGTCAATTGCGGTGCTTCGATTGGTCATTATGATTCGAGACAGACTGGTACCTTTGGAGGGTTGGTGATCCGCTCCGACAACAAGATCTGCATCTTGAGCAACAACCATGTTCTGGCGAATTACAATCAGGCGAGTATAGGAGACATCATTTCGCATCCAGGTGGATGCGATTTGGGATCCGTACAAGGAATGATCATAGCAAATTTACTAGATTATGTGCACCTCTCCCCTGGCCAAGCCAACGAGGCTGATGCTGCATTGGCGCACACCGCGAGAGCGGTTGTCACCCAACAGTATGAGGTGATTGACTTCAACCCAGAGCCGCTCGATGCGGCTGACGTCCTTGGCCTCACAGTTGTAAAAGAAGGCCGGACTACCGGGTATACCAAAGGGACTGTTGAAGGGGTCTCCGGCACCAGGTGGGCGGACTACCCCATAGGTCGTTTGGCCTTTGTGAATACTATGGTTATCAGAGGATCGTTTGGCCCATTCAGCTTGGGTGGGGACTCTGGTGCGCTTGTGATCGACGAAGTTTCGGGATCTCCTGTTGGTCTCCTGTTTGGTGGAGACGGTCAAACCTTCTCCTTTGTCAACCCAATACGGCGGGTTATGGAACTATTGGACATTGATAGATTTGTCGGAGAGGACGAGGATCTCTCCTAAAGATATCCGAGCTGAATAGATTTCCCAAACGTGGATTATTTGTCATCCGAACCGCTCGAAAGCAGGAAACCTAATTCGAGCACAGAGTCTCCACTTTTCGCGGTTGCTACCGAAATGCGAAATCATCGGCTTACCTTGAACCGGCAGTAGCACATGACTTTGAACGACCTGAGATTTGAAGGAGTTCACCTATGAATCGAATGTGGATTATCGGCGGGTTAATCACGGCAAGCATTATCGTGATTATTACACCCCAGGCTCATGGTTTTGGAAGGTACCGGAGGGGTGTCCCTCTGGTCTATCCCATGCAATATCCGGCTTACAACGCGGCTGCTCCTCAATCCATCGTCCCCTATCTTCGCTTGGCGGCCCCTTTTGTTCGTCCAGTGTTGCAGAACTTTCTTGGTGGTGGGACACCCTTTCAGTTCCTGCAGGCGTCTCAACTTCAACAAGTTTCGAATCTAAATTTGGAAGCCTTGTTACAAAATTTAACCAAAACAACGACTGTAAAAGTCAAAATTTCTGCAACGACGAAGAAATTGGTGAGAGAGGCCACCTTGGAAGTTAATGTCACCTCAAGAACCTTCAATGGACTTTTTGGTAGTAACGTACCTAGCCTGCGAACAAAATCCGGCGGGTCGGATTTAGTAGACAACACGGGGGTTGGTGGACCTCTTCCTGGCAGATGAGTTAGGTAGTCCATGATAGTCAGGAATGCTGCCTTCGTTACTCCGATTTTCATTTTGGTTTTGTAATTGATGCTCGCATAAGTTCTTTCGTCGCTTCGACGGGTTTGTGCGAGTATTTGTCTTGTAAAACAAAACTTGAATATTCTCTTCCTTTTTCGCTGATTCATTTCTTAGCTATTTTCCCAAGAACTACTCCTGGCATATGCAATCCTGCCAAAACAGCCATCCGCTACCATCTCTAGCAAGCATCCTTCTCTCTCTGTTTTCCAACGATTCCCAAGATGCTTTCAACCTAGCGAACTAAGACGCACGATATACTTAAAATAGAATCCACTGCCCGCGAGGTTGTGCGGGCTTCCACATAGTTCTTTGTCTGCATTCAGAGGAAGAAAATATGTCTCGCAGCCAAACCTCCGGTTTACTGTCCCTCGCAGTCTTGCTTACTTGTTTCAATCTAACGTTGGCCGATGAACCTGCCGAAATCCTCGGTGCGCCGCATGGGATGAGGCCCATGGATCCGTCTGGAGGAGGGGTTGGACGAATCCACCCCACTCCAAACGCCCCAGACCAACAAATGCATTCCAACTCGATGTTTGCGAATGATTGTGGTTGCTCTCCAGCGCCTTGCCCCCAGCCGTTTCCGTGTCCCACCTCTTGCCGACCTTTGAATCCATGCCGCCCATGCACTTCCAGGATAACGACGCCTCGGCGGCGTATTCAGATCGAAATGCCTCCGCCAGAAATTGTGGTTCGTGCGAAATGTAATCAGAATAATGCGAGAGGAGGTTTGTTGCGACTTTGTGGACATTTCTTCAAAAGTCGCACCGTGAGTTGGGGTCACGGCCACACACCTAGACCGCAATTTGCACCAATGATGATTCAACCGCAAGCCATCGCTCCGACCTACATTCAACCTCAGGCTGTGGCTCCTACGATTGTGCAACCGCAAGCTATCGCCCCGACTTATGTCCAACCCCAAGCTATCGCTCCGACTTATATTCAACCTCAGGCTGTGGCTCCGACTTATATTCAGCCACAAGCTATTGCACCGACTTACATCCAACCTCAGGCAGTGGCTCCTGCTGTCGTCCAACCTCAAGCTATTGCCCCGACTTACATCCAGCCACAATCAGTTGTCGCCACAGCTGTCCAGCCTCAATCGCTTACAACTGCGGTCATCCAACCTCAGTCGCTGCAAGTCACACCGCAAGCGACACAGCCAATGCAAGTGCTGTTGGTTTCTCCTCAAAGTATCAGGCCGCATAGTACTCAGGATGATCCGATCAAGCCCCAATCGACAGGTGAAGATGATCTGAACAAAGAGCTCCAGAAACTTGCCAACGGGCTGAAACTTCTGAGCACCACTGTAGACCGTCAGACAACGATCATTTACCAAAACCGTCTTCTCATCGAAGGGCTCATTGGTCATGCTGTGGATCAGAATAAGCAAGAAGCATTCCTGAAAAAAGTAAGGGACCGTTATAAGAGCCGACCCAAACTTGAAAATCTGTTCCCTGACAATTAGTCTCTAAAGGATTCTGTAAATGTCCGAGATTCTCGGCTCAATGATAGCGATTGAAAAGAAAGGAGGCGTAACCATGGTTTCGTCTCCTTTCTTTTTTGGAACTCGGAAAGTTTCTTCCGACTCTGATCATCTCATCTGGTTACCATTCTCTCGATGCAATCCTTCGTTCGGAACAATTGACGTCTGGGCCAGTCAAGATGCCTCCAGAAAATGACATGGCGTGCTCTCTGTATTAGCCGATCGAGTTGTAGTGTCTGCCGCGCTATAGAGTGCTATGCGGAATGCAGGACAGGTCGTCGACAAAACGGTCTGGCAAGCTCCGTGTCACAGCCTATAAAAGCGTGAACACGCAAGCCGGGCGTTCATTCATTTCGTATTCCGAGTAAGCCCACGATTTTAATGCGTAGGCTGGGCAATCCTCGATCTGATTCGAATTGGGGAACCAGCAGGGTGAAGTGTCAAAACTTATCAACTGTTTGGTTTGAAACGCCGATAACGGTTAGGGAGCAATCGGTGTCAATACCAATTCTCACAATCATGGAAGAGTTGGTATCTATTAATAGATGGAGCGTGAGCGATGCGTCGATGGGCTTTCCTACTTTTGCTTGTTGGATTGGCGGGATGTAAAACACTTGATGATCACAAGGGCATCCAAGTAACCCATTGCGTCGACGAGTGCGAAGTACCCCAAGACCCCACGTGTGAATTGCCGCCTATTCGGGTCAAACTCCCTCGCCAGAAAATCATTGTTGAGCAGCCGGAATCTCCCCCTGCACCGCAAGGGTATCCGCAAGGTGTCGTCGCTCGCCCTCAAGCTGTTGTCGGTCAACCCCAAGCTTTCATGGCCCAACCCCAGATGGTCATGGCCCAGCCGCAAGGTATGGCGTATCCACAATCAGTGGCTGGTCAGCCCAGTGCTTTTAGCCAATCTGTTGCTGGGGCTCGCCCTGGTTTGACATTCGACTTCTTCCGTCTCCCGATTCCCATACCGAGGTTGATTGCTGTGCCGACGCAGCCACGGGCTCCTATTTTTGCCGCTCCGCAAGCTGTTGTGGCCCCACAGATGGTGATGGCCCAACCACAAGCTGTTGTGGCTCAACCACAAGCTGTTGTGGCTCAACCACAAGTGGTGGCGGCTCAACCGCAAGCTGTTGTGGCTCGCCCGCAAGCTGTTGTGGCTCAACCTCAACAAGTGGTTGTTCGCCCGCAGGCGGTTGCGGCCCAACCTCAGCAGGTGGTTGTTCGCCCGCAGGCGGTTGCGGCCCAACCTCAGCAGGTGGTTGTACGCCCGCAGGCGGTTGCGGCCCGACCTCAGCAAGTGGTTGTTCGCCCGCAGACCGTGGTTGCCCAGCCTCAATCGGTCACAGCTCAGCCGCAAGTTGTTATGGTCAAGCCCCAAGCCGTTACGCGACCTCAAACGATCATCCTGGCTCAACCTCCGTTGCCTCAGAGTGTCAAGCCTTGTCCTCCTCAACCGCAGCCAAAATTTACAGCCAAGGACGTGGCTGCAATGTGTGAGGAAATTCGACGAGTACAAGAACGCATCATTACCCATCAAAGGTGCTGTCCACCATGTCCGCCTGCTTGTCCTCCGTGTCCGCCGAACCCTTGCCCAGAAGTCTGTCCGCCGCGATGCCCTGAGCCGTGTGATCCTTGCTCTCAATAATGCCCACTCTTGGAACCACCGACATGCTCCATCGAACAAGCCCACGCCGAATGTTTTCGGCGTGGGCTTGTTGCATTGTCCAGTTGTGAGCTGTTTCTGGCTCACCAAAACTGCTGGATGACGTAATCCGCGACACACTTCCCTTCACGAGTGAGTCGGACGCTGGTTGCGTCGTCTTCCAAATGTCCCGACCCAACGAATCGATTGATGATGTCTCCAACGACAACATCCAATTCGAATCCTGTCTGTTGACTAAAACGCTGACGTTGGATGCCTTCACTTCGTCGGAGATTTTGGCCGATGGTCTCGCGAGCGCGATCAATTGGTGACAATTCTTCGGATTGGAACCGCGTAGATTGGCCCGCCAAAGCTCGTTCGATGTAGGTGACCAACGATCGAGTATTTAACTCGCGTTTTCCGTGTATGTACGATGCCGCTCCCATGCCAACACCGAAGTAGGCCTCGTTGGCCCAATACACAAGGTTGTGCCGACACGTTTTGCCCAGTCTTGCAAAGTTCGAGATTTCGTAGTGTTCGAAACCATGCTCGGCGAGGACATCGATTCCGAGTAGGTACATGTCTCGCTCGTTCATTTCTTCGAGAGGACTTACTTGACCTTCTCGCATTTGCTTCCAAAGCCGAGTACCTTTTTCGAACGTCAGGCCGTAAGTCGAAACGTGGTCGATAGGGAGTGCCAGGGCTTGGCGTAAGTCCGAACGCCATTCTTCGGGCGTCTGCCCTGGGACTCCGAAGATGAGGTCGAGTGAGACCACGGCGATGTACGGCCGCAACCTTTCGATCGTCCGGGGGACATCGTCCGGGTGATGGTCTCGTTCCAAGACGCGAAGTAGGTGTGGGTGAAATGACTGACCCCCGAGGCTCACGCGATTGATTCCGTGGTCATGGAGCAGTTTGATTTTCTCGGGCGTCAGAGTTCCGGGATTGGCTTCGACAGAAAACTCACCACCTTGGCTCAAGGGAAACCAACGCCGAACCATTTCGAGCAACCGTTCTAGTTGGTGACAGGCGATATACGTTGGGGTTCCTCCACCCAGGAACAAAGTGTCGACTGGGTGTGGTCCATCCAGTGCGGCTAGCTCCGCCTCCAGCGCATCGAGATAACTGTCGATCTTGTCGTCTTGGCCCGTTGAGACTGCAAAATCGCAATACCCGCAATGATGGTTACAAAACGGTATGTGGACATAAGCCGAACGAGGCCACAGCCAAGGAGCTCGAGAGTTGGTTTCCGCAACTTGCGAGCCCGATGTGCCAGAGGTATCCGTTGTGCGTTTGTTCATAAAGCTATGGAGAAGTCGGTCTGTGATTTGAATGTTCAGAGGACGAGACGGTTGGTTTTTCCATCCCGTGATATATCATAGACTAAAGAGTCTTTGTGTGAACATGAATACTACCCTTGAAACATTAAACCAACGAGGTGGAATATGGCTAAGGCTGGTGGAAAAGCCCGAAAAAAGATTCCTACCACTCTCGCGGTTGTTTGGGCCGACAACTGCACTGGTTGCGAGGCGTGTATCGAAGTTTGCCCGGTCGATTGCATTTACAAAATCCCGGGCCAGGATCATCCGCACTTACAAAGTTTCGTTGATATCGATCTTGAGCGTTGCATCGGATGCAAACTTTGCGAACGGTGGTGTCCCTGGGATGCGATCGATATGATCCCGACGCCAAAGATCGCCGAGGCTGTAGCTGAGAAAGGTGGTCCACAGGATTACCTGGAAAAGAACCACGAACAACTCGTTGCGGCCGCCCAAAGCATTGTCGATCTTGATGCCGAAATCAAGGCAGAGAAGGCTGCGGCCAAGGCGGCGAAGGCTGCCAAAAAGTAAAGTCTACGCCAGGATACTTTCCTGCCGGAGTGAGGCCATGCGAACAGACGTCCGTATTCGAGTTCTTCTGCTCGCGTGGCTTTTTCTGTTGGCCTCGGGGTGTGCTCGCGTAGAGCGGTATCGGCCTGTGGTCGTTGAAGCCGAATCCTCCCAGAACCGAACCGAAAATAGTAATACACATCTGGTTTGGGCTCCCTGACCTCGTCTCCCTGCCCCATCAATCCCACTTTGTTTGTTTCGTTGGACTCTCCCGATTGGAGTGCGCTGGAACCGGAACCTTTTGACCCGGGGCCATCTGAAAGGCGCGCGAGATGCTTTTGCTGAGGATCATCCGTTGGACGTCAGTGCGGTGGCAGGTGCATTGGTCGAGGACCCTTTGCCAGTAAAGATCAAAGTGCCACTTGGTTCGCCCGACCCGACGCCGGAATGTCTCGTCGCCGTTTTTTCTCTTCTCAAGCGGCGTTGTCTGTGCGATAATTATCTCCATTGCCTACCAGATTGATTTCGAGTTATTCAGGAATGTCGCCATGACGCCCACATTTATGGAGAAGGTTTCTCGCGCGCACCAGCATTATCTGGGCCTTCCTAAAGACGAACGAACAGTCTTCCTCGAGCAAGTTCGTTCCGACGATCCGGAAGTCGCGACGGAGTTGGAACGACGAATCAGAGAGGCGGCGCGAAAAGGTCCGGCGACGGTCGATTTTCAATCTCCGGAACCCTCCGAGGACGTCTCGACGGTCGACTCGGAGGACTCTCCGTCGTCTTCTGGGGATAGCGAAGTCGATGCGCCATTGGAAACTCCTCGAGAGTTTCCCGAGCAAGCCGGACGTTACGTCATCGAGGAGAAGATCGCCGAGGGCGGCATGGGAGCGGTGTTGCGAGCTCGCGATCCCCAGTTCGATCGGACTCTGGCGGTGAAGGTCATGCGGCCCAAAGCCCTCAAGAAACCGGGAGCGAGGAAACGATTCCTCGATGAAGCGAAGATCACCGGTCAACTCCAACATCCGGGCATTCCGCCAGCCCACGAACTCGGCCAATTCGAAGATGGATCGCCGTTCTTTGCGATGAAGCTCATCAAGGGAGATACGCTTTCGAAGTTGCTTAAAGAACGTGAGTCGCCGTCGAGCGAGTTGCCGAAATTCCTGGGCATCTTCGGACAGATTTGCCAGACCGTTGCGTATGCTCACTCTCGAGGTATTTTGCATCGAGACTTGAAGCCATCAAACGTCATGGTCGGTGCCTTCGGTGAGGTCCAGGTCATGGATTGGGGATTGGCCA